>NZ_DALYXB010000005.1:0-229566 GCF_031982545.1 Lacrimispora sp. | reverse complement strand
TGGACAAGAAAGAGGAACGTCCTGCGGACATACCTTTATGTCCAAAGAACATGGACAAGAAAGAGGAAAATAATGTATCATTTTTTTGTGCAGCAGGACCAGATCGGGGAGACCACGGTCCGAATTGCCGGAACGGATGTGAACCATATAAAAAATGTTCTGCGCATGGGACCTGGAGAAGAAATTTTGCTTAGCAATGGAGTGGATAAGGATTATTTGTGTGAAATTCTGTCCATTTCTTCTGATGAGGTTATGACAAAGATATTAGAGATCCGGGAAGGCGGCACGGAGCTGCCTGTGGAGATTTATTTATTTCAGGGACTTCCCAAAAGCGACAAGATGGAACTGATCATACAAAAGGCAGTAGAACTTGGAGTGTTTAAGATCATTCCAGTTGAAACGAAGCGTGCTGTGGTGAAGCTTGATAAGAAGAAAGAGGAGTCAAAAATCAAACGCTGGGCTGCTGTTTCTGAAAGTGCGGCCAAGCAGTCTAAACGGCTTTTGATTCCGGAAGTGACTGGAGTGAAGACTCTTCGGGAAGCCTTTGAATATGCAAAGGAATTTGACATTCTTTTGCTGCCTTTTGAACATGCCGAAGGAATGGCACACACAAGGGAGATTGTTACCCGCATAAAACCGGGTATGAAAGTTGGGATTTTTGTCGGACCGGAAGGCGGCTTTGAGGATGGGGAAGTGGAACTTGGAGAATCATACGGCGCACATACCATTACACTGGGAAAACGTATTTTACGCACGGAAACTGCGGGACTTTTCGTTCTTTCTGTACTTGGGTTTCAGTTGGAAAGCGTTTAGGGAGATGATATAAATGGAAGCATATTTTGATAATTCGGCAACGACCAAAGTTCTGGAGCCGGTGAAAGAGATTGTAATAAAAACAATGATGGAGGATTATGGAAATCCATCAGCCAGGCATAAAAAAGGACTGGATGCGGAACGGTATATCAAAGAAGCTGCCGAAACCATTGCAGGAACTTTAAAGGTGGCTGCAAAGGAAATCGTATTTACATCCGGTGGTTCCGAGTCCAACAATATGGCTATTATCGAGACTGCCATGGCCAATAAACGGGCGGGAAACCATATTATCAGTACTGGGATTGAACACGCATCCGTATACAATCCTCTTGCCTATCTGGAAGAGCAGGGATTTCGGGTGACCTATCTTTCTGTTGACGGACAGGGTCATATTAACCTGGAAGAATTGGAGGAAGCAATCTGCACGGACACGATTCTGGTTTCCATCATGTATGTAAACAATGAAATCGGTGCCATTGAACCAGTGGAAGCTATTTCTAAAATTATAAAAAAGAAAAATCCAAACATTTTATTTCATGTTGATGCCATACAGGCTTACGGGAAGCTTTTGATCCGGCCAAAGAGCCAGGGAATTGACCTGCTCTCAGTAAGCGCTCATAAAATCCATGGCCCGAAAGGGGTCGGTTTTCTTTACATTGATAAACGGGTTAAAATAAGGCCCATGATATATGGCGGAGGCCAGCAAAGGGGTATGCGTTCCGGTACGGAAAATGTTCCGGGTGTTGCAGGTTTATCTGCAGCCGCAAACTTTATGTATACCAATCACAGAGAGAAAATCCGCGCAATTACTGAACTTAAGGATTATTTGATTGACAGGCTGTCAGAAATAGACGGGGTAACCGTAAACAGCTTAAAAGGAGAATTGTCGGCACCACAGATTGCCAGTGCCAGCTTTTCCGGAACCCGCAGTGAAGTACTCCTTCACGCACTGGAGGAGAAAGAGATTTATGTATCTTCGGGTTCTGCCTGTTCCTCCAACCATCCGGCTGTCAGCGGAACCTTAAAGGGAATTGGTATAAAACCAGAACTTTTGGATTCCACCTTAAGATTTAGTTTTGGAGTTTTTAATACAAGGGAAGAAGTGGACTACTGCATACAAACCTTAAAGGAACTGCTGCCTGTACTCAGGCGGTACCAGAGAGGTTAAATGGGTTTTTAAAAGAAAGGACAACAGATGCAATATCAATCATTTTTAATTAAATACGCAGAAATCGGTGTGAAAGGAAAAAACCGTTTCTTATTCGAGGATGCTCTTGTAGCACACATCCGCCATGCATTAAAGAGGCTGGATGGAGATTTTATCGTTTCCAAGGAATCCGGACGTATCTATGCCGCTGCCCAGTCTGAATTCGACTTTGATGAAGTTGTGGAATCATTAAGCCGCATATTTGGAATCGCAGCCATTTGTCCCATGGTTCAGGTGGAGGACAATGGTTATGAGGATTTAAAACAACAGGTTTTAACTTATGTGGACCAGTATTATGACGATAAGCATTTTACATTTAAAGTGTATGCAAGAAGAGGAAACAAACGGTATCCAGTTAACTCAGAGCAGATTAACCGGGATCTGGGAGAAGTGATTCTTCATACATTTCCTGACACAAAGGTTGACGTCCATAAGCCGGAAGTTATGCTTTATGTAGAAGTCAGAAATAAAATTAATATTTATTCCAGAATTATTCCGGGACCGGGAGGAATGCCGGTAGGAACCAACGGAAAAGCCATGCTTTTATTATCCGGTGGAATCGACAGTCCGGTAGCTGGTTATATGATTGCAAAAAGGGGAGTTAAAATTGATGCGGTCTATTTCCACGCTCCGCCCTATACCAGCGAACGGGCAAAGGAAAAGGTCATTGATCTTGCAAAGCTGGTTTCCAGATATTCCGGGCCAGTTCACCTTCATATCGTGAATTTTACTGACATTCAGCTTTATATTTATGACAAATGTCCTCATGAGGAACTTACAATCATCATGAGACGTTATATGATGCGGATTGCTGAGCATCTGGCGGGAGAAGCAGGAGCGCAGGCATTAATCACAGGAGAAAGCATTGGACAGGTAGCTTCACAGACCATGCATTCACTGGCAGCGACTGATGCAGTCTGTACAATTCCGGTATTCCGTCCGGTAATCGGTTTTGATAAGCAGGAGATTGTTGACGTATCAGAAAAAATTGGAACTTATGAAACTTCTGTACTTCCTTTCGAGGACTGCTGCACCATTTTTGTTGCAAAGCACCCCGTTACAAAGCCAAGCATTAAGATGATTGAGCGTTCAGAAGAAAAACTGGAAGAGAAGATTGATGAGCTGGTTGAGACGGCCATTCGTACCGTAGAAAAAGTCTGGTGTTAAAGAAAAAATGGGGTCCGGCTCCTTATTAAAAGGACGGATCCCATTTCTCAAATAACTCTTAATCAAGTTAATCTACAATATATGGAGATAAAATGTTTAAGATTTCATCGACAGCGCTTTCGGAATGAATATTTAAATCAATTGGCTTGGATAAATCCAGGCTGAAAATACCCATAATGGATTTTGCATCGATCACATATCTGCCGGAAACAAGATCAAAGTCTGTATCAAATTTTGTCAGGTCATTTACGAAAGATTTTACTTTGTCGATGGAATTTAAAGATATACGAACTGTTTTCATGTGAAAAACCTCCTTGCGTGAGCTCTTTTATTAATCAGGGAATCGCCCCCTTTTTCACTTCAATACTACTGATTTATTGTATAAAAGTCAATGGTAATTTTACATGAAAATACTGAAAATTTAAGCAATATTTAGATAGGAGAAAATAAAATGAGAAAGGCAGCCCTGCATAACCTTGGGTGCAAGGTAAATTCATATGAAACAGAAGCAATGCAGCAGCTTTTGGAAAACGCAGGCTATGAGATCGTACCATTTGCAGAGGGAGCAGATGTTTATATTATCAACACCTGTTCTGTAACCAACATTGCTGACCGAAAATCCAGACAGATGCTTCACCGCGCCAAGAAAATGAATCCTGGTGCAGTCGTTATTGCAGCCGGATGTTATGTCCAGGCAGCAGGCGAAGAACTGAAAAAAGACGAAGCAGTCGATCTGGTGATAGGAAATAATAAAAAGACAGAGCTGGTTTCCATTCTGGAGGATTACTTTGCACAGAACAAAGTGACAGAGGAAGAAACGGTGATTGACATCAGCCATACCGCTGAATATGAGAATCTTTCCATCAGCAGGATCGGTGATCACACCAGAGCTTTTGTGAAGGTGCAGGATGGCTGCAATCAGTTCTGCAGTTACTGCATCATCCCTTACACCAGAGGACGGGTCAGAAGCAGAAAGCCCCAGGAAGTGGTGGAAGAGATCACACGGCTGGCGGCTTTGGGATATGAGGAAGCTGTTTTAACAGGAATTCATTTAAGCTCTTACGGCATGGATTTCCCGGCAGAGGAGAGAATCGGCCTGCTGGATTTAATTATAAAAGTACATGAAATACCGGAAATCAAACGAATCCGTCTGGGTTCCCTGGAACCAAGGATTATAACCGAAGAGTTTGCGGAAACTCTTGCCGGGATGGAAAAGATATGTCCTCATTTCCACCTGTCTTTGCAAAGCGGCTGTGATGCTACGTTAAAGCGCATGAACCGGAGATATAATACCAAGGAATACTTAACAGGCTGTGAGCTTCTTCGCAGTGCATTTAAGAATCCTGCCATAACAACCGATATCATAGTAGGGTTTCCTGGGGAAACCGACGCTGAATTTGAAACCACCAGAGAATATTTAAAGAAACTCCAGTTTTACGAAATGCATGTGTTTAAATATTCAGTCAGAAACGGAACCAGAGCGGCAGATATGCCGGATCAGATCCCGGAATCTGTAAAAACAAAGCGAAGCGGTGAGCTTCTGTCTCTGGAACGGGAGATGTCACTTTCTTACCGTGAATCTCATTTGGGAAGTCAGACCGAAGTGCTGATGGAAGAAGAATATGAGGTGGATGGAAAGCGTTACGTGATTGGTCATACAAAGGAATATATAAAAGCAGCAGTGCCTTTTGAAGATGGATTAAAAGGCAGAATGATAAAGGGAACTTTATGGGAAATGCTGACAGATGAAATCATATTTTTAAAATGTTAAGAGACAAAAATTATTTTTATCTTGCCGAATCCATGATTATGGTTTAAAATAAAGGAGAACAGTTAAAGGACGTGAGAAACATGGGCGATATTCATAATACACAATTTTTTAAAGCAGTCCAGGAAAATAAGCTGGACGTAAGTCAGGTACTGGAACAGGTTTATATTGCCCTCACAGAAAAAGGCTATAATCCGGTTAACCAGATTGTGGGGTATATTATGTCAGGTGACCCTACCTATATCACCAGCCATAAGAATGCCAGAAGTCTGATCATGAAAGTGGAACGGGACGAGATTCTGGAAGAACTGATGCGGGTATATATTGATACGAAGTTAAAGTAATGACGCCCTTCGGTGTCAGTCGGGTAGGTTTCAACTCTATAAGACCTTTGCAATGCGTTACAGCTGTCAGATGAAGTGGTAAGAGGCGGAGTCTGGCAGTTTGTTTTTATCTAGTTGGCTGCGAACCAGCTTTGTTTTGTTGTACATTTTTATACTTTGAAAACCTTTATGTCCAAGAAAACGTGGACAGGAAAAAGGAGCGTTCATGCGAACATACCTTTATGTCCAAAAAAAACGTGGACAGGAAAGAGGAACGTTCTTACGAACATACCTTTATGTCCAAAAAACGTGGACAGGAAAGAGGAAATATGAGAATCATGGGACTTGATTTTGGTTCTAAGACTGTGGGAGTTGCAGTTTCCGACTTACTGGGTATAACTGCCCAGGGTGTGGAGACAATTACGAGAGAAGAAGAAAATAAACTGAGAAGAACCTGTGCCCGAATTGAGGAACTGATTCAGGATTATGAGATTGAAACCATTGTTTTGGGTTATCCTAAGAATATGAATAACACGGCTGGAGACAGAGCTAAGAAGACTGAGGAATTTAAAGATATGCTGGAACGCCGGACAGGAATTCCTGTGGTTTTATGGGATGAGAGACTGACTACGGCCGCTTCTGAGAGAATTTTGATGGAGAGCGGTGTGAGACGGGAAAACCGGAAAGCAGTCATTGACAAGGTGGCAGCAGGACTCATTCTGCAGGGATATTTAGACAGTTTAAAACGGGAGACAGGCAATGAACAGTGAAGAGAGAAAAATTACCCTGACCAATGACGAAGGGGAAGAAATTATTTTTTATGTGTTAGAAGAAACCAGAATTAATGGTATGAATTATCTGTTGGTAACAGATTCCACAGATGAGGATGAAGAAGGAGAATGTTACATCTTAAAAGACATGTCAAAGCAGAATGAAGAAGAAGCTTTGTATGAGTTTGTTGAGGATGATAACGAGATAGATTATTTATTTAAAATATTTTCCGAACTGCTTGACGGAGCGGATGTGGATATTGAAAAATGATGGTAAGTGATTGAGGGACTGTTGTATGGAACAGGAAGTTTTTAAAGATATGCTTCGAAAAAAAGGACTCAAGGTGACCAATCAGCGTATGCTGGTGCTGGAACTCATGGCTGAGCGTCCGGGAGAACATCTGACTGCAGAGGAGATTTATGATCTGGCCAGACAGAGTTGCCCGGAGATCGGACTTGCCACGATTTACAGGACTGTACAGGTGCTGGTGGATTTGTCAGTGATTGATAAGGTCAGCTTTGATGATGGATTTGCCCGCTACGAACTGGGGGGCTTTAATCGTGAGTCCGGACATCACCACCACCATGCCATTTGCAGCCGATGCCAAAAAGTATTTTCCTTTAAGGGCGACCTTTTAGATACTCTGGAACAGGCACTTCTTGATACAGAGGGGTTTATGGTAACAGATCATGAAGTGAAACTTCACGGGTACTGCAGGGAATGCCGGGAAAAAATGGAAGAAGATCAGGACGGGAAATAATAAAACGGAGGTAAAAGATTGAAGAAACAAGACAGCAACGCGAAAGTTAAAATCATTCCCTTAGGAGGAATGGAGCAGATTGGTATGAATATCACTGCTTTTGAATACGAGGACAGCATCATTGTTGTGGACTGCGGACTGGCATTTCCGACAGATGATATGCTTGGAATCGACCTGGTAATCCCGGATGTTTCCTATTTGAAACAAAATATTAACAAAGTAAAGGGATTTGTCATCACTCATGGTCATGAGGATCATATCGGTGCGCTCCCTTATATTTTAAAAGAGATCAATGTGCCTGTTTATGGCACCAAACTGACCATCGCATTAATCGAGAACAAATTAAAAGAACATAATCTTTTGAAAAACACCAAGAGAAAGGTGATTAAACATGGACAGTCCATTAATTTAGGCTGTTTCCGTATTGAATTCATCAAAACAAACCACAGCATCGCCGATGCATCTGCCCTTGCTATTTTCTCGCCGGCAGGTGTGATTCTTCATACAGGAGACTTTAAGATTGACTACACTCCGGTATTTGGAGAACCGGCAGATTTAGAGCGTTTTGCAGAACTTGGAAAAAAAGGCGTGCTTGCCCTCATGTGTGACAGTACCAATGCCATGAGACCAGGCTTTACCCAGTCGGAAAAGACGGTTGGAAAGACCTTTGATAATATATTTGCAGATCATAAGAATAACCGTATCATAGTGGCAACTTTTGCATCCAACGTGGACCGTGTGCAGCAGGTAATCAATTCCGCAGCCAAGAACGGGCGTAAAGTTGTAGTAGAAGGAAGAAGTATGGTCAATGTAATTGGTACGGCCAGTGAACTGGGTTACATTAATATCCCGGAAGGCACATTAATTGACATTGATCAGCTGAAGAATTATCCCGATGAGCAGACCGTACTGATCACGACGGGAAGCCAGGGGGAATCCATGGCAGCTCTTTCCCGTATGGCTGGAAGTACTCATAAGAAGGTTTCCATTAAGCCAAATGATGTGATTATATTAAGCTCCAACCCGATTCCTGGCAATGAAAAAGCAGTTTCAAAGGTTGTCAATGAGCTTTCCATGAAGGGGGCTGAGGTAATCTGCGAAGATACCCATGTATCCGGACACGCATGTCAGGAAGAAATTAAGCTGATGTATGCCCTGGTTCGTCCTCAGTACGCCATTCCGGTACATGGAGAATACCGTCACTTGATTGCACAAAAGAGTGTGGTTCAGTCCATGGGTATTCCAAAGGAGAATATAATTATTATGTCCTCCGGTGACGTGGTTGAGCTGGGATCAGAATCCTGGAAGGTAGTAGATCACGTTCAGTCCGGAGGGATTCTGGTAGACGGACTTGGAGTTGGTGATGTAGGAAATATCGTATTAAGAGACAGACAGAATCTGGCACAGAACGGAATTATTGTGGTTGTGCTGACTCTGGAAAAATATTCCAATCAGCTTCTTGCAGGACCGGACATTGTATCCAGAGGTTTTGTATATGTCAGAGAATCAGAGGATCTGATGGAAGAGGCAAGAGCCATTGTAAATGATGCAGTTCAGGACTGCCTGGAACGCAAAATCAACGACTGGGGTAAAATCAAGAATATTATCCGGGACAGCTTAAGCGATTTCCTTTGGAAGCGCATGAAGCGTAATCCCATGATTCTGCCGATCATTATGGAGGTTTAGGAGTTTTTTAACTCCTGCCTTTAAGGCGAAAGGAATGGATCGTTATGAGCCGGACAACGAATGAGATAAACAAAATAACAGGAGCGATCATAGCCATATCCTCCAGACTTATCATTTTTGCACTGGTCGTAATGCTGCTGTATGAAGGCGTGACAAGAGGCTATGATTTTGGTCATGAGATATTCTATGCCTCCGCAGTTGAACAAAAACCCGGCCAGGATAAGAACATTACTGTGGAAAAGGGTACATCAGCTGCGCGGGTAGCCAGACTTTTAAAGGGAAGCGGCTTAATTGCCAATGAATATTCCTTTATCATACAGGCAGAGTTCTTTGATTATAAGGTGAATCCAGGTATCTATACCTTTAATACTTCCATGACCTCCAAGGAGATCCTTCAGATGATGAATGATAATGCGGAGGAAAAGAAAGATAAACAATGATTGTTAACGACAGGATAACGGAATATATTAAATCTCTGGAGACGGACCGCAACGGGTTACTTACAGAGATTGGAGAAAAGGCAAGAATGGAAGGGGTTCCGGTGATCCGGGAAGAAACCGCCGCTTTTTTACAGACAATGACTGCCGCCATGCAGCCGCAGGCCATATTGGAGGTGGGAACAGCGGTGGGATATTCTGCCCTTTTGATGGCAGAAGTAATGCCCCCTAACTGTCATATCACTACCATAGAAAAATACGAGAAAAGAATTCCCCTGGCGAAGTCTAACTTTGAAAAAGCCGGAGAAACGGATCGAATTACCCTGTATGAAGGGGATGCCGAGGAGGTATTAGAGGGGCTTAGCGGCCCCTTTGACCTTGTCTTTTTAGATGCCGCCAAAGGCCAGTATTTAGTCTGGCTTCCCAGAATTCTTGAACTCTTAAGGCCAGGTGGAATGCTGATTTCAGACAATGTTCTCCAGGATGGAGACATTATAGAGTCCCGCTATGCAGTAGAGCGGCGTAACCGGACCATTCACACCCGGATGCGGGAATATCTGTTTGAATTAAAGCATTGTGACCAGCTTATTACATCGGTGGTTCCCATTGGAGACGGAATTACCGTCAGCATTTTAAAAGAGAAGTACGAGAGAGGAGTTTCATGAGAAAGACCGAACTTTTGATTCCGGCAGGCAGCCTGGAAGTGTTAAAAACCGCAGTCATTTACGGTGCAGATGCTGTTTATATCGGAGGAGAAGCCTTTGGACTGCGCGCCAAGGCAAAAAACTTCACAAATGATGATATCCGGGAAGGAATTGCCTTTGCCCACAAACACGGGGTAAAAGTTTATATCACAGCCAACATTCTGGCTCACAACGATGATCTTTCCGGAGTAGAGGAATATTTTAACGAATTAAATGAAATAAAACCAGATGCGGTGATTATTTCCGACCCGGGTGTATTTGCCATTGCAAAACGGGTGATTCCGGATATGGAGCTTCACATCAGCACTCAGGCCAACAATACAAATTACGGTACCTATTTATTCTGGCATCAGCTGGGAGCAAAGCGTGTGGTATCTGCCAGAGAACTGTCCCTTGCCGAGATAAAGGAAATTCGGGGAAAGATTCCGGAAGATTTAGAGATCGAAAGCTTTATACACGGAGCCATGTGCATGTCCTATTCCGGCCGTTGTTTACTGAGCAACTATATGACCGGCAGAGATGCAAACCAGGGAGCCTGTACCCATCCATGCAGATGGAAATACTCCATTGTGGAAGAAAAGCGCCCGGGCGAGTATATGCCGGTTTATGAAAATGAACGGGGCACTTACATTTTTAATTCCAAGGATTTATGCATGATTGAGTACATTCCGGAGATGATGGATGCGGGAATTGACAGCTTTAAGATAGAAGGACGTATGAAAACGGCTCTTTATGTGGCAACGGTGGCAAGAACTTATCGGAAAGCCATTGATGATTACAACAAAGATCCGGAACTTTATAAAGCGAATATGGACTGGTACCGTTCTGAAATCGGAAAATGTACCTACAGGCAATTTACGACCGGATTCTATTTCGGCAAGCCTGATGAAAACACTCAGATCTACGACAACAATACCTATGTAAAAAATTACACCTATTTAGGAACGGTTCTGGCTGTTGATGAGAGAGGATATGCAAAAATCGAACAGAAAAATAAATTCACGGTGGGAGAGGCTATTGAGGTAATGAAGCCGGATGGAAGAAATATGGAAGCTATCGTTAAGGCTGTTTACGACGAGAACGGAAACAGCCAGGAAAGTGCTCCTCACCCGCAGCAGATTCTTTATGTAGAACTAACAGTGGAAATGGAACAATATGACATTCTTCGCAGAAGTGAATTGAATTAAAAAAGACAAGTAAGGAAAAGGAAAGCAGTCGCCTCTTTATCCTTACTTGTCTTTTATATTAATCAGAAACCATAACAAAATAAGTTATTAAAAGAATACTACTTGACAATTAGAATTCAAACTGTTAGAATTCAATGTGTTATAAAAGAGGGGAGATTTATGTATCATAAATTAATGTTGGAAAACCATACAATGTTTACAAAACAAGTATATGAACAGTTGGCAGGCAGAGAACTTTCTTCAGGACAACCAAAGATTTTGGAGTATCTGTTTGAACATGACGGATCCGTACAAAAGGATATTGCACTGGCATGTGGAATAGAGCCGGCAACTGTTACCAGTCTGTTATCAAGAATGGAAAAGAGTGGAATCATTGAGCGAAAAATGCAAAATAATAATCGCAGGTTCTGGTATGTGTATTTAACAGAGAAAGGAAAAGAAGAAGCTGTTTATGTAAAAAAAGCATTTGAATCTGTAAAAGAAACTGCATTAAAAGATTTTACAAACGATGAAAAAGAACAGTTTACAGAGTATTTAAAGCGAGTAAATAAGAATTTAAAGGAAGTATTATTTTGAACAAAAGAGAGTTAACAAAACGTTATGTTGTGTTTCTGATCGGATTGTACATCAATTCATTCGGTGTAAGTTTTGTCACAAAGGCAAATCTTGGTACATCACCTATTTCAAGTATTCCATATGTTTTAAGCCTTGGATTCACTCCAACATTAGGACAGTTTACAATTATATTTAGTCTGTTATTGATTGCATTGCAGGTAGCAATACTTGGAAAAAATTTTCAGAAGGTACAGTTACTCCAGGTACCAGTATCAGTTGCATTCGGATATTTTATTGATCTATCTATGAAAGTATTGTCTTGGCTTGAACCGGACCAATATTATTTAAAGGCAGCTTCTTTGATCATTGGCTGTTTCATTTTAGGATTTGGTGTTTATCTGGAAGTGATTGCGGATGTGGTGATGCTTTCGGGAGAAGCATTTGTTAAGGCAATAACACAAAGATTTAAAGTGGAATTTGGAATAACAAAAGTATGTTTCGATACATCTATGACAGTAATTGCAGGTATTGTTTCCATCTTTTTGTTTCATAGAATTCAGGGAGTTCGGGAAGGAACCATTTTTGCAGCTTTGTTTGTAGGACTCATTGCCAGGTCTTTCGGAAGAATACTGTTTCCATTTACAAACTGGTTACTCCCCCAAAATACAAATGCAGACAGTAGTACTGAAAAACAAAATCAGGACCCCCTGGTTATTACCATTGCACGGGAGTATGGCAGTGGAGGCAGGGAAATTGGCAAACTGATTGCAGGGAAACTTGGGATTGCTTATTATGACGATGAACTCATTCATCGTGTTGCAAAAGAAAACGGTTATTCAGATGAATTTGTCCTGAATAACGACCAGAAATTGACACATAGCTTTTTATTTGATTTGTATAAAATTATGCTTATATTAATGGAGAAGATGGGAAATATGATGCACTTTTTCATGCAGAAGAAAGAACAATTAAAGAAATTGCAGCAAAGGAATCCTGTGTTATTATTGGAAGACTTGCCAATTTTATCCTGACAGAACAAAAGAATACTTTTCATGTTTTTATCTGCGCAGATATGGTTTCTAAAGTGAAACGCGTAATGATCCGCGAAGGCCTTAATGAAAAAGAAGCTGAAAAGAAAATCAAAAAAGCAGATTCTGAACGGAAAAGTTATTGCAGACATTTCATGCAAAAAGAGTGGGGAATGGCGAATGCTTATGATTTATCATTAAAGGCAAACATATATGGGGCAGAAAAAGCGGCAGAAATTATTACGGAATTGGCTAAATAAATATCAAATGATATTTACACATATATAATTGAATATAAGGAGACAGACAGATGGAAAACAAAAAGAACTTCAAAGATTTAAATGATTTTATAGGAACGCATTTTATATACACCTATGATAATGGGTGGGAGTATGAATGGTATGCAAAAAATGAAAATACGGTAGATTACCGCATTCATGGCGGAATGGTCGCAGGTCGGTGGGTAACAGATCAAAAAGCTGATATGGTAAAATTGACAGACGGTGTATTTAAAATTACCTGGACAGAACCTACCGGAACTGATGTTGCATTAGATTTTATGCCAAATGAAGGAAAGCTGCACGGCGTTATATTTTTTCCTAAATGGGTTCATGAGCACCCGGAGATCACTGTCTGCTATCAAAATGAACACATCGATTTAATGGAAGAATCCAGAATGAAATATGAAACGTATCCCAAATATATCGTTCCGGAATTTGCAAAAATAACTTATATGGGTGATGCAGGTAAAGATAATGAAGATGTTATCTGTGAGGCGCCATATGAGGGAATGACCAATGATATCAGAAATGGAATCTATTATACGAAAGACTACAAACGCATTAAGAAATAATATAGTATTTAGGATTTTTGTGTTTTAGAATCAAGTCGGAATGGCTCTTAATTTATTATTTAGCCTTCCGGCTTTTTTTATTATCAGATACCTCTTATTCCGACTTCTTTTGCCTGGTTGTAGAAATCCCCTTATTGTGGTATGCTATTAAAGTATAATGCCCAAAATTTCCCTGGGCTTAGAACTTATAGAATGGAGGCCGATGAACCATGTGGATTTTATGGCTGATAGCTGTTTCCTGTATCATATATTATACTGTGATCGTGATTTATTCTGGCATTACCACTTCATTTTCATTAATCTGGTTAATGTTCGCTGCCATAAGCGTATTGCTGGCTGCAGGATGGGAAGCATATATAAAATATAAGGACAAAATTCCCTTATGGATTCCGGTATCGGTGGTCACTATGTGCTGTACAGGAATCCTGGTGTTTGTGGTGGTGGAGATTCTTATATTTACCGGAGTCACTGTCCGTGACACCTCGAATCTGGACTATGTCATTGTGCTTGGGGCAAGAGTGAAAGAAACCGGAATCAGCAAATCCTTGAAAAAACGATTGGATAAAGCAATCAAATATCTGGATGACAATCCCGGTACCATTCTGGTGCTTTCCGGCGGGCAGGGAGAGGATGAACCAGTCAGTGAAGCAGTTGCTATGCGGGATTATCTGGTGTATAACGGGGTAAGGGAGGAAAAGCTGATTTTAGACACCCGGTCTTTCAGTACGGTAGAGAATATAGCATACAGCAGAGTTGCAATAGAAGAAGATCAGGCCAGGAAGAAGGTCAGCCGGCTGGATAATCCAATTATTATGAAACCCGGAACGTTTATGGAGGTACCTGACAAGCCTATTAAGATTGGGGTGCTGACCAATGATTTTCATGTATACCGAGCCCAGCAGATAGCAAAAAAATGGGGAATTCCGGATATCTGTGCCATATCCTGTGACTCCGACCCCATTCTTTTCTTACACTTTTGTGTGAGAGAGTGTGCAGCGATATTAAAAGACAAATTAGTGGGCAATATGTAAATAATACAGAATTTGCAGGAGGAAGAAATCATATATGAATCAATTAAAAAATCTTGCGGCCTATGAGGTTGTGGAGGAAAAAGAAATTGCGGAGTTAAACGCCACAGGTTGCGTACTCCATCATAAGAAAAGCGGAGCCAGAATTTTCATTATACCATGCGACGATGATAATAAGGTATTTAACATTGGATTCAGGACTCCTCCGGGGGACAGCACAGGAGTGGCTCATATTCTGGAACACAGTGTTTTATGCGGTTCTGATCAGTTCCCTGTAAAAGACCCTTTTGTGGAATTGGTCAAAGGTTCCCTTAATACATTCTTAAATGCCATGACCTATCCGGATAAAACCGTATACCCGGTTGCCAGCTGCAATGAAAAGGATTTTCATAACCTGATGAATGTCTATATGGATGCAGTACTTCATCCAAACATTTATAAAGAAGAGAAGATCTTTATGCAGGAAGGCTGGCATTATGAGCTGGAAGATAAAGACTCGGATTTAATCTACAATGGAGTGGTTTATAACGAAATGAAAGGTGCTTTTTCCTCTCCGGAAGAAGTTCTTGACCGTTTTACCAGAAAGGTAATTTTCCCGGACAACTGCTATGGCCAGGAATCCGGTGGAGATCCATCCTTTATCCCGGATCTCACTTATGAGGAATTCTTAAATTTCCACAGGAAGTATTATCACCCCTCTAACAGTTATATTTACCTTTACGGTGATATGGATATGGAAGAAAAGCTTACATGGCTGGACCGTGAGTATTTAAGCCACTATGATCAGGCAGAGGTTGATTCCAGAATTGAGAGACAGAAACCGTTTGAACATCCAGTACAGGAAGAGACATTCTATTCCATAACAGAAGGGGAATCCGAAGAAAACGCCACCTATCTTTCCATCAACACCGTAGTGGGTACTGATTTGGACCCCAAACTGTATGTGGCATTCCAGATTCTTGAATATACCCTTCTTGATGCGCCAGGTGCTCCTTTAAAGCAGGCACTGATTGATGCAGGAATTGGCCAGGATATTCTTGGTGGATACGACAGTGGGATTTTGCAGCCGTATTTCACGGTGGTTGCAAAGAATGCCAACAAAGAGCAGCTGGGAGAGTTCCTTGCAGTGGTCAAGGGAACCTTAAGAAAGCTGGCAGATGAGGGGATTAACAAAAAGAGTTTAAAGGCAGGCATGAATTACTATGAATTCCGTTATCGGGAAGCAGATTACGGTTCCGCACCAAAAGGGCTGATGTATGGACTTCAGTGTATGGACAGCTGGCTTTATGATGGCGATCCCATGATGCATTTACAGTATCAGGCTACCTTTGATTATTTAAAGAAAGTAGTGGATGACGGCTATTTCGAACAGCTGATCAGAGAGTATCTGTTAGATAATCCCTTTGAGGCGGTGCTGACCGTCAGCCCGAAAAAGAACTTAACAGCGGAAGAAGACAGAAAAATAGCAGGAAAGCTTGCTAAATATAAGGCATCTCTTTCCGAAGAAGAGATTGACCGGTTAATCATTCAGACAAAAGCGTTAAGAGAATATCAGGAAAGCCCGTCTCCCCAGGAAGAATTGGAAAAGATCCCCATGCTCGCCAGAGAGGATATCAGCAGGGATCCGGAAGAGATTATCTGGGAAGAGAAGGATGTCCATGGAGTTAAGGTGATTCATCATGAGATGTCCAGTTCTGGAATTGGTTACCTGAAAGTACTGTTTGATACATCGGTTCTGCCGATGGAGGATTTACCTTATGTAGGGTTTTTAAAATCCCTGCTTGGATATGTGAATACTGAGAATTTCACGTACAGTGATTTAGCCAGTGAGATTCATTTAAACAGCGGCGGTGTCAGCTTCAGTGTCACCTCTTATCCTGATTTACAAAACAGAGGTCAGTTTAAAGGCTATTTCATGGCAAGTGCGAGAGTGCTCTATGATAAAATTGATTTCGGATTTTCTATTTTAAATGAAATACTGACCCGTTCCCTTTTAGATGATGAAAAGCGGGTGGGAGAGGTAATCAGCGAAACCAGATCCAGAGCGAGAATGAAACTGGAAGGAGCCTGCCATTCGGCGGCAGTGGCAAGGGCCACATCCTATTTCTCCTCAGCAGCCTACTTTAATGATATAACCGGAGGAATCGGTTATTATGAATTTTTGGAAAAGCTGGATAAAGAATATCCGGCTGATAAGAAAACATTGATAGCCAGATTTCAGTCTGTGGTGAAAAAGCTTTTTACAACCGGCAATATGCTGGTCAGCTATACAGCAGACAAAGAAGGTTATGCCCTTCTGCCCGATGCAATGAAAAAGCTGACGGATGGGCTGCCTGCTGGAGACGAAAAACGGTATTCCTTCCTCTACCCGTCAGGAAACAGAAACGAAGGCTTTACAACCGCTTCCCAGGTCAACTATGTGGCAAGATGCGGAACCTTTGCAGGCACTGGTATGGAATATACCGGAGCATTAAAGATATTAAAAGTTATTTTAAGCTATGACTACCTTTGGATCAATTTGAGAGTCAAGGGAGGCGCTTACGGCTGTATGAGCGGATTCGGGCGTTCCGGCGAAGGCTATTTTGCCTCTTACCGGGATCCTAACTTAAAAGAAACAAACCGGATCTACGAAGGCGTGGTGGAATATTTAGAAAACTTCCAGGTGGAAGATCGGGATATGACCAAATACGTTATCGGAACCATCAGTGATATGGATGTCCCCTATCCGCCGTCTACCAAAGGAAACCGCGGTCTGTCCGCCTATTTGTCAGGTGTGACAAGGGAAATGATGGAAAAAGAGCGGGAAGAAGTGTTAAATGCATCACAGGAAGATATTAAAAGACTGGCTCCTATCGTAAAAGCGGTATTAAGCACTGGCAGTCTCTGTGTCATCGGCAATGAAGAAAAAATCGCAGCGGAAAGCTCTATGTTCGCAGAGACAAAGAACTTATTCCACTCATAACACAAAGGAGAATCTATATGGATCAAAATTATAAATCTGGCTTCGTTTCTTTAATCGGGCGCCCAAATGTGGGAAAATCTACTCTGATGAATCATTTAATCGGGCAGAAGATTGCCATTACTTCCGACAAGCCGCAGACAACAAGAAACAAGATTCAGACCGTATATACGGATGACAGGGGGCAGATTATATTCCATGATACTCCGGGAATCCACAAGGCGAAAAACAAGCTGGGAGAGTATATGGTAAACGTGGCAGAGCATACGTTAAAGGAAGTGGATGTAGTTCTGTGGCTGGTGGAGCCTTCCACCTTTATCGGTGCAGGAGAGCAGCATATCGCCGAGCAGTTAAACCAGGTAAAAACACCGGTAATCTTGGTAATTAACAAGATTGATACGGTGAAGAACCAGGAACAGATTCTCACGTTTATAAACGCTTATAAAGATATCTGCAAGTTTGCAGAGATCGTTCCGGTATCCGCCTTAAAGGATAAGAATACGGATTTGATGCTGGATCTGATTTATAAATATCTTCCGGAAGGTCCCCAGTATTACGACGAAGACACGGTGACTGACCAGCCCATGCGTCAGATCACTGCAGAACTGATCAGAGAAAAGGCGCTCCGGCTTTTAAACGATGAGATTCCTCACGGAATTGCAGTAACAGTAGAGAAAATGAAGGAACGGGATAACGGAATCATGGATATTGAAGCCAATATTATCTGTGAGCGGGAATCCCATAAGGGAATCATCATCGGAAAAGGCGGCGTCATGTTAAAAAGAATTGGAAGCGCAGCACGAAGAGAGATCGAGTCGCAGCTGGAGATGAAGGTAAATTTACAGCTGTGGGTCAAGGTTCGCAAAGAGTGGCGTGACAGTGAATTGTATATGAAAAATTATGGGTATAGCCAGAAGGATATCTAAAAACGGTGGTAGAAATTGAGGGAAACAGAGAAACTGACGGGAATGGTATTAAAGGTTTCTCCAGTAGGAGAGATGGATAAGCGTCTTGTGATACTGACCAGGGAAAGAGGGAAAATTACCGCATTTGCCAGAGGTGCAAGGAGGCCGGGCAATCCGTTTATGGCGGTGAGCAGGCCCTTTGCCTTTGGCCAGTTTTCCCTTTATGCCGGCAGGGATTCCTACACACTTCAGTCTGCGGAAATTTCCAATTATTTTGATGAACTGGCAGCTGATATGGAATGTACCTGCTATGGCTCTTATTTCCTGGAATTTACCGATTACTATTCCAGGGAAAACATAGATGGGACCGGACTGTTAAAGCTTTTATACCAGTCGGTAAGGGCTCTTTTAAAGCCTGCTTTAAATAACCAGCTGGTTCTGCGGATTTTCGAGCTGAAGGCCATGGTATTAAACGGGGAATATACGGAGAAACCACCACGGCAGGTCAGTGATTCGGCGAACTATGCATGGGAGTATGTCATTGGTTCTCCAATCGAGCATTTATATACCTTTACCCTGACGGAACCGGTGCTCATAGAATTCTCCCGCTGTGTGGAAATCAATAAAAAGCAGTACGTTGACCGTGAGTTTCATTCTCTGGATATTTTGCAGGCGATGATGGGGAGTTAAGTATTGAAATGAAAGGCAGCATTTGGTATAATGCTCTCATATGTGCCAATGCAGGAGGAAATTGGATGAAGAAAAGGAAAGCGGTTCTGGCTGTTTTGCTGACTGCGGGCATGCTGACAGGCTGCCTTGGGAATGGCGGCAGCAGCACCTTAAATTCAGAGAGCAGCAGAATCTTTGTAACAGAAGAAGGAACCCTTCAGACTGCAACGGTGGAATCTTATACGCAGCAGGATTATTATAATGGGGATGAAATGAAAGCATTTCTGGAAGAGGCAGTTTCTCAGTATAACGGAGCCAACGGGCAGAATCAGGTCATCTTAGACTCCTGCATACTGGATAAGGGAACGGCCAAGATGGTGTTCCATTACGCTTCTGCTGAGGCATTGATTGGATTTACAACCCAGTATGAAGATAAAGCCAATCTGGTAGAATCCATTGAGGTAAATAAGCTGTCTGAAGTTTATAGTCAGAGTGAATCAGAAAAAGTAACCTTTATAAAAGCTTCGGACGGTAAAAAAGCGGATGAAAAGGCAGTATCCAAAAAAGGAACGAGCCAGGCGGTTGTTGTAACATCAGCCAATCCCATAACCATACAGACCCAGGGAAAGATTCTGCTTGTTTCCGACAATGTGGTGATAAAGGACAGTCATACTGTACAGACAACAAAGGGAAAAAGCTACATTATTTTTAAATAAGAGAGGTTAAGATCATGGAAAAGACAATGGAAAAGATAGTGGGACTGGCAAAGTCAAGAGGATTCGTATATCCAGGTTCTGAAATATACGGAGGTCTTGCAAATACCTGGGATTACGGCAATCTGGGAGTGGAATTAAAGAACAATGTTAAGAAAGCCTGGTGGCAGAAGTTCATACAGGAAAGCCCTTATAATGTAGGTGTGGACTGCGCTATCCTGATGAATTCCCAGACCTGGATCGCTTCCGGCCATTTAGGTGGTTTTTCCGACCCTCTTATGGACTGCAAGGCATGTAAGGAACGTTTCCGCGCGGATAAACTGATTGAGGATTACATGGGCGAACATGGAATCACAATAGAAGGTTCCGTTGACGCATGGTCTCAGGAAGAGATGAAACAGTACATTGATGATAAAAACATCTGCTGCCCAAGCTGCGGAAAACATGACTTTACCGATATTCGTCAGTTTAACTTAATGTTCAAGACCTTTCAGGGAGTTACCGAAGATGCGAAGAATACGGTTTATTTAAGACCGGAGACTGCACAGGGTATTTTTGTAAACTTTAAGAATGTACAGAGAACTTCCCGTAAGAAGATTCCTTTCGGAATCGGACAGATTGGTAAATCCTTCCGTAATGAGATTACTCCAGGTAACTTTACGTTCCGTACCAGAGAATTTGAGCAGATGGAGCTGGAGTTCTTCTGTGAGCCGGATACAGATTTAGAATGGTTTGGATATTGGAAAGAATTTTGCGTCAGCTGGTTAAAGAACTTAGGCATGAAAGAGGATGAGATGCGTGTCAGAGATCATGAGAAGGAAGAACTTTCTTTCTACAGCAAAGCAACTTCTGATATCGAATTTTTATTCCCATTTGGCTGGGGTGAATTATGGGGAATTGCAGACAGAACCGATTATGACTTAACCCAGCATCAGAACACTTCCGGACAGGACTTAACCTATTTTGATGATGAGAAGAAAGAGCGTTATATTCCATATGTAATCGAGCCTTCTTTGGGAGCTGACCGTGTAACACTTGCATTCCTTTGTGCTGCTTACGATGAAGAAGAGATAGCCGAAGGTGATGTACGTACTGTGCTTCGTTTCCATCCGGCAATCGCACCGGTTAAGATTGGTGTTCTTCCATTATCCAAGAAATTAAATGAAGGTGCAGAAAAAGTATTTGATGAACTGCGTAAATACTATAACTGTGAATTTGACGACAGAGGAAACATTGGTAAACGTTATAGAAGACAGGATGAGATCGGTACTCCATTCTGCATTACCTATGACTTTGACTCAGAAGAAGATCACGCAGTAACCGTTCGTGACCGTGATACCATGGATCAGGTAAGAGTTCCAATTACAGAGCTTAAAAGTTACTTCGAAGATAAGTTTCAGTTTTAATAACTGAATCCGGGAGAGAATCTTTTCAAGATTTTCTTCCGGATTTTTTGTGCCTTTACTTTTCCAAATCCGAATCTCGTTTGGTCCAGTGTACCGTTTCCGGCAGATGAACAATTGGTGCATAGATACAATAGATTTTAAGAGGACGGTCACCCGTATTAATCACATTGTGCCAGGTATTTGCTGGAATTAAAACTGCGCAGCCATTATCAAGAGGGTGGGAATAAAAAAGACTATATGGACTATCACCCATGTAGATTACGCCATCTCCGTCTACAATACAAATATACTGGTCCTGGCTGGGGTGGTTTTCCGCACCTATATCATATCCCACAGGAATACTCATAAAAGTAAGCTGCATATGTTCACCTGTCCATCTCGTGGTTCGAAAGGAAGGATTTCTTAATGTGTCATGATTGATATTAAGAATGAGAGGTGAGGGCCCGTAGTCGTTGGCATCCCAGGAATAATAGGAGCGTTCATGACAGGTGGAGTTACAAAACGAATTACAGTCAGACATTGAAGCATCACTCTTTTCATTTTAGTAATGTATTATATGGTACTGTAATTGTTCAGTGACACAGGATCAGACAAAGAAAAAAGCCGCAGGCGGAAAATCCAGTTGATTTATCCCGTTCTGCGGCGTATTTGTTATCTCTGACCTTTGTCGTATGGAATTCCTTCCGCTTTTGGAGCCTGGGAATTTCTTGAGGTAAATACCAATACGATTAATGTAATAATATAAGGTACCATTTTGTAGAAGTAACTTGGAATTCCCAAAGCACTTAAGAATGGAATTCCGGAATAAGAGGAAGCCACCGCTTTCATCAGTCCGAAGAAGAGGGAACACAGCATGATATTGACTGGTTTCCACTGTCCAAAGATTAATACCGCTAAAGCAAGGAAACCGTATCCTGCCACATCTGCATTGAAGTTGGTGGAAGTAGGAACTACAAATACCAGACCTCCCAGACCGCCAAGAGCACCGGAGATTAATACTCCCGCATACTGCATACGGTAAACGTTAATTCCCGCAGAATCCGCTGCCTGTGGGTGCTCTCCGCATGCCCGGAGCCTTAAACCAAATCGTGTGCGGTAAAGCACAACGGCAGATAATACAAAGATTAAAATTCCCACGTAGGTGGTAATATAGGCGTTCTGGAATAAAAGAGGTCCGATAAATGGGATACTGCCAAGTACAGGAACCGAGGTGATACGGAAGGTATTGTTAAATGGAACCTGCTGAACACCCTGAATAACACGGGCTACGAATACTGCAAAAGCAGGAGCGAACATATTAAGAGCAGTACCGCTGATAACCTGGTTTGATTTCATGTTAATGGATGCATAAGCATGGAACAAAGAAAAGATCATTCCGGAGCCCATGGATATTAATATGGCGATAATCAGCTGAAGCTGCCCGCTCATACTTTTGCCTGTAAAATTTAAAAACAGGATTCCGGTAAAAGCTCCCATGGTCATAATACCTTCCAAAGCGATGTTAATAATGCCGCTTCGCTCGGAAAACATGGCTCCAAGTGCAACGATCATGAGAGGAATCATGAAATACATGGTCTGCTGAAAGATAAAATAAATTACACTCATGATTTCGTTCCTCCTTTCCCAGTTTCGTCAGTTTTTCCATTTTTCTGTCCGACGAACTTTGACATGATGATTTTCACCATCAGGGCAAATGCGCTGAAATAGATAATAACTGCAACGATTATATCGATGATTTCTGTGGAGAACTCAAACAGCTGTAAGTAAAATCCGCCGGCTGTCAGGTATGCGATGAAGATACCGGAGAACAGAACGCCGATGGGGTTGTTTAAACCAAGGAGTGCAACCGAAATACCTGTAAATCCTTCGGAAGGAAGTACGTCCTTAATCTCAATATGCTTACCGGTTCCTGCAAGGAATAAAAGACCTCCTGCAAGTCCTGCAATTGCACCGGCGATGACCATGGAAAGAATGATGCTTTTCTTTTCATTGATTCCTGCATATTTGCTGGCGTCCCGGTTGAAACCTACTGCTTTTAACTCATATCCGAATGTGGTCTTATTTAAAATAACCCATATCAGGATTACCACCAGAATCGCGATTATAATTCCCCCGTTTACACTGGAACCCGGGAAAATCTTATCCAGACCCATCTTGGGGATATTAGCAGTATTCGCCACATTCTTGGATTCGTTTCTTAAATTGTTAAACAGTGGCTTATAGCTTTTTGTAATCCAGTTTACCAGATACATACCAATATAGTTCATCATAATAGAGGCGATAACCTCATTCACGTTGTAGTACGCTTTTAAAATTCCTGGTACCAGCCCCCATAAAGCGCCAAGGATTACACTTGCTGCCAGAGCCACAACCCAGTGAACCGGACCAAGAGAGGTCCATAGAATGCCTACATAAACCGCACCGAAGCCTCCGATGATAAACTGGCCGGGAGTACCGATGTTAAAAAGTCCGGTTTTAAATGCAAACCCGACGGAAAGACCGGTAAGAATAATCGGTGTGGCATAATAAAATACCTGACCAATACCTTTTGCTCCGTGGGTGAAGGCTCCGCTCAGAATCGTAGCAAATCCGGGAAGTGCCTGTTCTGGATTACACAGAAACAAGATAATCAGCCCTACAATGAGTCCCAGGATAATAGCGAATATGGAAGAGAGGATGCCTGTATGATCTTTTATCTGTTTCGGTTTCATAGTGTGCCACCTTCTTTCTTAGCGCCTGCCATATAAAGACCTAATTCCTGAACGGTAATTTTCTCAGGATCTAAGTCGGCAACGATTCCGCCTTCAAACATGACTAAAATCCGGTCGCTTAAATTCATAACTTCATCTAATTCCAGAGATACCAGTAAAATTGCGGCACCTGCATCACGCTGCTTTACCAGCTGGTTGTGAATGTATTCAATGGCACCAACATCCAGACCTCTGGTAGGCTGAACTGCAAGGAGAATATCGGGACCTTTGGAGATTTCTCTCGCTACAATAGCTTTCTGCTGATTGCCGCCGGACATGCTGCGGGTCGTGGTAAATGCCCCTTCACTGCTTCGAATATCATAATTTTCAATCAGTTTTTGTGCATAGTCAAAGATCTGGTCATTCTTTAAAAATGTGCCGCTCTGAAATTCTTTGTCAAAATACTGCTGGAGAACCAGGTTGTATGCCAGATTGTATTCCAGTACCAGACCATGTTTATGACGGTCTTCGGGGATGTGGGAGAGACCATGGGTATTTTTGTAGCGGATACTTTTTTTCGTCATATCCTCGCCGTTAATGGTGACAGTACCGGAGCTGGGATCCGAAATACCGGTAATAGCGTGAACCAGCTCTGTCTGTCCATTGCCGTCAATACCGGCGATACAGACAATCTCACCTCTTCTTACCTGAAATGACACATCATGAACCAGCTTTTTGGTTTGTCCTTCCCGTTTGGCTTCTACAGATAAATCTTTTACTTCCAGAACTACTTCACCAGGCTCGGACGCCTTTTTACTAATGGTTAAGTTTACCTTACGGCCAACCATCATCTCTGACATCTCTTCCCGCGTAGTATCAGCAACATCTACGGTTCCAATATATTTACCGCGGCGCAGGACGGAACAGCGGTCTGCTACCGCCTTGATTTCGTTGAGCTTGTGTGTGATGAACAGTATGGACTTCCCTTCCTTTACCAGATCCCGCATGATCTGCATCAGTTCATCAATTTCCTGAGGAGTCAGGACTGCGGTAGGTTCATCAAATATCATGATTTCATTATCACGATACAGCATTTTTAAGATTTCAACCCTTTGCTGCATACCAACGGTAATATCAGATATCAGCGCATCAGGGTTTACGAACAGTTTGTATTTTTCACTTAATTCCATTACTTTTTTGCGGGCATCATCCATCTTCAAAAAGCCCCGTCTTGTCGTCTCCATGCCCAGTACGATATTCTGCAGGACTGTGAAATTCTCTACCAGCTTAAAATGCTGGTGCACCATGCCGATACCAAGTGCATTGGCATCCAGCGGACCTGTGATTTTTTCTTCATTACCACGAACCCGGATTGAGCCTTTTTCCGGCTGATATAATCCGAATAATACACTCATAAGAGTTGATTTGCCAGCTCCATTTTCTCCGAGGAGGGCGTGTATCTCGCCTTTTTTTAACTGTAGTGTAATGTCATCATTGGCGATAATACCGGGAAATTCTTTTGTGATATGAAGCATCTCAATAATGTAGTCCATAAAATCCCCCTTACTACGGTACCTATCTATGGGACCCGGTACCCGATTAATAAAGTTATAAAGCAAAAAGAAGATGCCGTAAGAGACCAGATCTTTACTGACTGGTGAATCAAACGGCATCTCCTTTCCTTTTTTATGTCAGAATTCTGACATCGTGGTATGCCCGGAGGGCACTATCCCCGCGGATTATTCTACAAAGTTAATCTTTGTTTTTTCAAGCTTTAAGTCTTTGTTCGGATCGTTGTTATCCTGAGAAGGCTGTACCAGGGTTACTTTGCCATCCTTTAATTCAGTGAAGATTTTTTCGTAATCTTCTTTTGTGAATTTGGTGAATTTGGAAGTTTCCATAGGAAGGCCGATACCGTTATTCTTAGCGGAGAAGATGCTTGTCTCGCCGCCTGGGAACTTGTTGTCATAGAAGTCTTTTACGCCGTCGTATACAGATACGGAAAGCTGCTTCATGGCAGAAGTAATGACTGTATCAGATTCATAGCTCTGGTCAACGTCAACACCGATTACCTTTTTGCCCTTTTCCTGAGCAGCAGCCATAACAGAGTTACCAACAGCACCGCCGCAGCCAAAGATTACGTCAGTTCCGTTCTGGTACCAGGATGCAGCCATAGACTGAGCCTCTGGTGTTGCAGCGAAAGCACCTGTATAGTTGTACATGATTTCAACTCCATCAATGCCCATTTCCTTAGCTGCATAATCAGCACCTTCAGCAAATCCGTAACCATAACGGATAACTGCAGGAACAGCCATACCACCTAAGAAACCGAGCTTTGTGTAACCTTCTTTTACTGCTGCATAGCCTGCTAAGAATCCAGGTTCATCTTCCTGGAACAGGATTGGCATAACATTTGATTCTGTCTTATATTCAGAGTAATCTGCGTTATGAGGAACTCCGTCAAGAAGAATGAAGTGAACGTCTTTATACTGCTCCTGAGCAAGGAATACAGGCTCTTCAAATAAGAAGCCAGGACATACTACTAATTTTGCACCGCCTTCAATAGCAAGTCCAATTGTTTCTAAATAAGAATCAGTAGTACCTTCCTGTGGCTGATAGTACTTATAGGAGATCTTGTTCTCCTCAGCGTACTTCTTCATACCTTCCCATGCACCCTGGTTAAAGGATTTGTCATCAATGGTACCAAGGTCTGTAACCAGCGCCAGTTCATATCCGGTTGAAGAATCAGACTTAACGGATGTAGCACCTGTCGTTTCAGCTGTTTTTTCTGCAGCGGTTGTGGTTTCTGCAGCTGGAGCAGCAGTTGTAGCGGTTCCTTTACCAGCGGAACCACATGCGCTGAGTGTTGCGGCCATCATAACTGCCATGGCTAATGCGAGAGCTCTTTTTTTCATAATACGATCTTTCCTCCTGTTATTAATATATTTTCAGAGATAACTCTAATGTATCATATTTCAGCGTTGGAAACAATCTTAATTCATGATATTTTCCATAAAAACTAAGATAAAAAATTCTGTCATTTTAATATATATGCCCCAACTTTTAAATGTTAAATCACACTTTCGTTCTTTTCCTTGTTATTTAATTAAATTATGGTAAACTATTTTAAGACTTTCAAAAGGAGACTTAATTATGAAAAAAGTAAATTTACTAGAAGATCCTGTTAAAAAATTATTTGCAGGTTATCTTCTTCCATCAATTAGTGCAACAATGGTTACCTCCATTTATATATTAGCAGACACTCTTATGATTGGAAGAGGAGTTGGAGCAATTGGAATCGCGGCTTTAAATATACTGCTGCCATTATTCAGCCTTTTTTTTGCAACCGGTATGCTGTTCGGAGCAGGCGGCGGCATACTCCTGTCCGTCTGTAAGGGAAAAAAAGATGAATCAGGCGCAAATCAGTATTATACAGTGGCATTTATCATGGCTGCAGGAATGAGCGTGATTTACGTAGTTTTGGGACATGCATTTTTCCTGCCTGTCACGGGATTTCTGGGTAGAAATGAAAACATGACGCCTTATGTGAAGGAATATGGAAGAATCCTCATAACAGGAGCTCCCGCCTTTTTATTTGCTTCTTTTTATCAGGTATTTGTACGAAACGACAAAGCTCCGCGCCTGGCTATGATCGCAGTGGTTTGCGGAGGAGTTTTAAATATTATTCTGGATTATATATTGATGTTTCCCTTAAAAATGGGAATGGCAGGGGCTGCCGCTGCAACTGTCATCGGAACCTGTGTGACACTCTTAATATTGCTGACTCACCTGGTTTCAAAAGGGAATACTTTAAAATTAGTTTCTGGCTTTCATTTCAGTCAGGCTATGGCTGTGGTGAAAAATGGGTTCTCCAGCTTTTTACTGGATATGTGCAATGGAATCGTAACCTTCTTATTTAACCGTCAGATCCTTTCTGTCGCAGGGGAACTTGGTGTGGTGGTATACGGTATTATCTCCAACAGTGCCTATATTGCATCATCTGTTAATAACGGTATTTCACAGGCAGTCCAGCCCATCCTGGCAACAAATTACGGGGCGGGGAAAAAAGACCGTATAAAGGAAGTAAGACATCTGGCAGAGCGTACCGCCTGTTTTTCCGGTGTGTTGTTTGCTGTAACAGGACTTTTTTTTCCAGCGCTTGTGACAGAAGCATTTGTCAGACCTGAAAAGGAAATTCTGGCCATGTCGGTTCCAGCCATTCGAATCTATTTCCTGTCTTTTGCAGCAATGGGGCTGAATGTGCTTTATACCACCTGGTTTCAGTCTGTGATGGAACCTGGAAATGCATTAAAGATCTGTCTGCTTCGGGGAATTATTTTAAACAGTATTCTGGTCTTTATTCTTCCGATTTTTATGGGAGTTACCGGTATCTGGACGGTTATGCCTGTGACCGAGGTGCTTACCCTTGTTATGTGTCGAATTATGTTAAAGAAACAGAGCTTTTGTCGAACGTAATTTCGCATATACGAACGCAAATCGCATATCGGAAAAAGACAGACTTTGTAAGTGCTTTCAATACAATTGTATTTAAAAAAGAGATAATTACTTTAAATAATCTATGAAAACCTCTTTACTACCCCTTTAATTGTGCTATAATACTTTCAGGGCTTTTCCGCAATGGAAAGCGCGGGGGAGCAGCATAATTTACACATTTGAGGAGGATTTTACTTATGGCAAGAAAATGGGTTTATTTGTTCACTGAGGGTAGTGCAGATATGAAAAACCTGTTAGGTGGTAAAGGGGCGAATCTGGCAGAGATGACTAATTTAGGGCTGCCGGTTCCTCAGGGATTTACGATTACGACTGAGGCATGTACTCAGTATTATGAAGATGGGGAAACGATTAATGACGAGATCATGGGGCAGATCATGGATCATATCGAAAAGATGGAAAAAATCACGGGCAAGAAATTCGGTGATAACGAGAATCCTCTTTTAGTTTCCGTTCGTTCCGGAGCCAGAGCTTCCATGCCTGGTATGATGGATACGATTTTAAATCTCGGACTCAATGAGAACGTAGTGGAAGTACTTGCTGAAAAATCAGGCAATCCACGCTGGGCATATGACTGCTACAGAAGATTTATCCAGATGTACTCCGATGTAGTTATGGAAGTAGGCAAAAAATTCTTCGAAGAGCTGATCGATGAAATGAAAGAAAAAAAGGGTGTTACAGAGGATGTGGATCTGAATGCCGACGATTTGAAAGAGCTTGCAAGACAGTTTAAAGAAGAATATAAGGAAAAGATAGGTGAAGATTTCCCGACTGATCCCAAGGAGCAGTTAATGGGGGCAATCAAAGCCGTATTCCGTTCCTGGGACAACCCAAGAGCCAATGTTTACCGCCGTGACAACGATATTCCTTATTCCTGGGGAACCGCTGTCAACGTTCAGATGATGGCATTTGGAAACATGGGTGAGACTTCCGGTACAGGCGTTGCATTTACCCGTGATCCTGCAACTGGTGAAAAGCACTTAATGGGTGAATTCTTAATGAATGCCCAGGGCGAAGACGTAGTTGCCGGTGTTCGTACTCCCCAGAAGATCGAGCAGTTAAAAGAGGTTATGCCTGAAGTTTATCATAAATTTGTGGGAATCTGCAGTATCCTGGAAGATCACTACAAAGATATGCAGGATATGGAGTTTACCATTGAGGACAAGAAGCTTTACATGCTTCAGACCCGTAACGGTAAGAGAACAGCAAAAGCTGCTTTAAAGATTGCCTGTGATTTAGTAGACGAGTTTATGATTACAGAAGAAAAAGCAGTTAAGATGATTGATCCGAGAAACTTGGATACTCTGCTTCATCCTCAGTTTGATGCAGAAGTATTAAAGAAGACAGAACCGGTTGGAAAGGCACTTGCTGCTTCTCCTGGAGCTGCCTGCGGTAAGATCGTGTTCACAGCTGATGATGCGAAAGCATGGAAAGAAAGAGGAGAAAAGGTGGTTTTAGTCCGTCTTGAAACCTCCCCTGAGGATATTGAAGGAATGAAGGCAGCTCAGGGTATTCTGACTGTTAGAGGAGGAATGACTTCTCATGCAGCCGTAGTAGCAAGAGGAATGGGAACCTGCTGTGTATCCGGCTGTTCTGAAATTGCCATGAATGAAGCTGCAAAGAAGTTTGTTCTTGCAGGTAAGGAATACCATGAAGGAGACTGGATCTCTCTTGATGGATCAACCGGTAAAATTTACGACGGAGTCATTCCGACTGTAGACGCAACCGTTGCCGGTGAGTTTGGAAGAATTATGGCATGGGCTGATAAGTATAGAATACTGAAAGTCAGAACCAATGCAGATACACCTGCTGATGCAAGAAAAGCAAGAGAACTTGGTGCAGAGGGAATTGGTCTTTGCCGTACCGAGCATATGTTCTTTGAAGGTGAAAGAATTGATGCATTCCGTGAGATGATCTGTTCTGATACTGTTGAGGAGAGAGAAGCAGCTCTGGAGAAGATTCTTCCTGTACAGCAGGGTGATTTCGAAGCTCTTTATGAGGCTCTGGAAGGAAATCCAGTTACCATTCGTTTCTTAGATCCGCCTCTTCATGAGTTTGTTCCAACAGAGGAAGATGATATTAAGAAGCTGGCTGATACACAGGGCAAGACTGTGGAGCAGATCAAGACAATTATCGATTCTCTTCACGAGTTCAACCCTATGATGGGACACAGAGGCTGTCGTCTTGCCGTTACCTATCCGGAGATCGCAAGAATGCAGACAAAAGCAGTAATTCGTGCTGCTATTAACGTTCAGAAAGCACATGCAGACTGGAACGTATGTCCTGAAATCATGATTCCTCTGATCTGTGATGAGAAGGAATTAAGATTTGTGAAGAAGCTTGTTGTTGAGACTGCAGATGCAGAAATTGCAGCAGCAGGCAGCAGCTTAACCTATCAGGTAGGAACCATGATTGAGATTCCAAGAGCAGCACTGACAGCCGATGATATCGCAAAAGATGCAGAATTCTTCTGCTTCGGTACCAATGACTTAACTCAGATGACCTATGGCTTTTCCCGTGATGATGCAGGCAAGTTCTTAAACTCTTACTACGATACCAAGATCTTTGAGAATGATCCATTTGCAAAACTGGATCAGACTGGTGTAGGCAAGTTGATGGAGACTGCTATCAAGTTAGGCAAGGGCGTTCGTCCTGACATGCACATTGGTATCTGTGGCGAGCACGGCGGAGATCCCTCTTCCGTAGAATACTGCCATAAGATTGGTCTTGACTATGTATCCTGTTCCCCATTCCGTGTGCCGATCGCAAGACTGGCAGCAGCACAGGCGGCGTTAAATAATAAATAGTGTACACGATAGCAATGAGTCGTGCAAAAATAAGTGTCAAAAAGTCCGGGGGAGAGCTTGCTCTCAACCGGGCTTTATGGCACTTATTTTTATAGGGCGAAGCCCGTGACCGAGATGGAGCGTAAGCGGAATCGAGGTCGGCGCGACGGAGTTACGGACCCAATTCTTTTAATCCCCGTTTTGAACATGACACCCAGTTGTCCTATCTATTATTATATACTACATCCATAACCAATCAGGAGGAAAATCGAATGAACGAAGAAATCATTGCAAAAGCAGGAGAGATCATTGCCACCAACACCGCAGGTGAAGACAAAGGATACTGCGCCTTAACACTAATGGACACTGACAACTTTCCAACAACCTCAACCATATCCGTATCAAAAGCTGACGGCATTAACTGGCTCACATTTTGTACCGGTTTAGGAAGTGATAGAACCAAACGAATTGATCAGAGCAACAAAGCCAGTGTTTGTTTTAATTCAATTGATCATAATATCACATTAGTGGGAACAATAGAAGTAATAACAGACCCTGAAATAAAAAAAGAAATGTGGTACCGTGGACTGGAGAATCATTTTAGTGGATGGGATGATCCCAATTACTGTGTTTTACGTTTCACCACAAGCCGTTACAATCTTCTCATAGATTGGAAAGAAGCCAAAGGGTTCATATAAAACAATCATTCTAACACGCAAAGGAGAACAACTGATGGAAACACCAAGAATCTTTCATATGCCCTTTTCAAGCATTTATCCGCTTTATATAAAAAAAGCAGAGAAAAAAGGAAGAACCAGAAAAGAAGTAGATGAAATAATTCTCTGGCTCACAGGCTATGATACCAATTCATTACAACAGCAAATAGAAAAGGAAGTAAGTGTGGAAGCCTTTTTTCGCCAAGCGCCTCAGATGAATCCCAATGCGTCACTGATCAAAGGAGTGATATGCGGATACCGTGTGGAAGAGATCGAAGATGAGCTGATGAGGCAGATCCGGTATCTGGACAAATTAATAGATGAGCTTGCCAAAGGAAGAGTAATGGAAAAAATATTGAGAAAATAGGGGAGAAGAGAAATGAATGCGTATGAAGAAGGACTTGGAGTTTTAGAAACATTATTTGCAAGAGACTATCAATTTGCACTGGCTACATCAAACAATAACATTCCAGCTGTCCGGTTTATTGATACATTTTATGATAATGGAGCATTTTATATAGTCACATATGGTAAGTCTCAAAAAGTAAAAGAGATAGAAAATAATCCGTTGGTTTCATTAAGTAAAGATCTGTATCGTTTTACCGGAATTGCCCGAAATATTGGTCATCCATTATTAAAGGAAAATCTTAAAATCAGAGAAAAGCTGATTAAGATATTTGAACCATGGTATTTTGCTCATAACAATGAAAATGATGAAAATATGTGTTACATCAGAGTGGATTTAGACCAGGGTCTATTTTACAAAGACGGAACTGGATACAAAGTCAACTTCGATAATAAAACTGCAGAAAAGTTTCCATTTACATTTGATATTGTAAAAATAGACTGAAAAAAAATCCAGATTAATATATGTAACCATGATACTTTTTTTTCTCACATAATAATTCTCTTTTCATACTCCAAACAACACAGAGTATCGTTTAACAATATTCTGCGCACAGCTTTTTAATCAGCTGTGCGCAGTTTTTTTCCCCCTGCATTTGCATTATAGATATTATAAACCCTTATAAACCACATTTCATAAACCACCTCATTGAAAATTACATATAAAGTCGTAAAAATTACATGCAGTCAAAATAGAGTATATTTCTTGATATAATACAGACATGAACTTGGTAGTAAAGTGATTCATTTCACGTTTACTATATATGATCAGATTCAGATTATATAACTACATAGAAAGGGGGACGAGGACATGAATAAAGATTTTGATTTAGATCTTAAAATGGACAAGGGTTCAGTAGATGTAGGAGAATCAAAAATTGCTAGTGTTGCTTACTGCACACCTGGTTGTTTAACAGGATCTACCTGTGGAACAAGTGAATGTGGAATGACAAGAAACTGCACAAACACCTGGTTATGCTACTAATTTCCATGGAAACCTAAACCCGATGCAAACGTACATGCATTTAGAAGATTTACAAAATGCATGTACGTTTACATTTTGTGGAAGTAATTTACTGGTGCATATTAAGTTTCTATTTTGGTTAGGCATACAAGAGTTAAGCAAGGGGGATACGGTTAAATTATGAAAGATTTATTCAAAGATATAGGTTCCTTTATGATAAGAACACCGAGTCTGCCAATCAATTTATTGACAGATAATATAGAAAATAAAACCAACATAGATCATACTATGTTTTTATTTGATTCTCCTCAATACAAAGATCAGTTTAATGAAGCTATTTTTGTGGCCAGCCAGGATTTATATGAATCCATGCAACACTATATTGAGGATGGCACAGCAAGGGATACGAATTATTTGTTGAATTCAATCTATAAATATTTTAGCAGAAGCTGTTCCAGATGTACTCCATTTGGATTATTCTCGACAGTTGCATTTGGCAATATTACATCTGACAGAACATTATTTGAATTAAGCAGTGCAGAATTAAAAAGAAAACCCCTGATTGATTCAGAGTGGCTATACCAAGTGGTTTTTATGTACGAAACCAAGTACTTAAAATCCCTACGATACACAATCAATGAAAGTGTTGCTATTCAGAGAAGCAAAGCAATTTTGTTTAACTGTACAAAAGACAGCGATGGAGGAAAAGTAAACAAAAAATCAGTAAAGTACTCCAATGCATTTGAAGTAGTTTTAAGTATATCAGGTGATTATGTAAGTTATTCTGATATTATAGAAAATCTTAAAAAAGAATATCCGAATGTGGAAGAAAACACATTCCATATATATATCCAATCACTCATAGAGGAAGGTTATTTAATATCCGATCTTCGTCCACCATTAACAATCATTGATCAATTTGAATACGTTATCTGTAAACTTCAGGAATACAATATAAATACAAATTCCTTAATTGACATAAAAAATCAAATTCAGGAATACTCCAATGGCTATATAAATAATACCATCGAATGCCTGACACAGATTTTTAAAAATATGAAGAGAATCTACAATTCCAAAAACTACCTGACCATAGATTCTTCCATTTCCTACAGCCAATGCAATTTGAATCAAAATGAGATAAAAAAAATAAATAAGCTCCTGAATTTATTTATACAATTTAATATCAAAGAGCCTTTCAATAGTTTGAATGATTACAAGAACAAATTTCTAGAAAAATATGGCCTTTCCAGGTGTGTTCCTTTAACTGAACTAATTGACCCTGATACTGGAATCGGTTTTCCATCCCATTATGATGGAAAGACCGGCATGAATCATTTGGGAGAATATATCAATCCCTGGATACGATTTTTTGAAAGAAAATATGTAGATTCTATTAGATATGGTCAGGAAATTGAGATCACTGATGCAGATATGGGATTGCTTTTAACAGAAGATATTGATATGGATCAGTTGCCCAAATCCATGGAAATCTACTTTAATTATGTGAAAGACAATGGAAGGGATGTCTACTATTTAAGTAATATTTTTGGGTCAACTTATGCAGGAAAATCATTTGGAAGATTTTCGCACTTAATGAAGAATCCAGAGCAATTTTTTGAAGAAATAAATAAAAATTACGGTGATGAATGCCAGGTCTGTGAATTTACCTACTTACCCGATAGTTTGTATTCCGCAAACGTGATCCGAAATATGCATGGTTCCACTTATGAAACAAGCTTTGGGACTACAAATTCCAAAGACCAGGCATTTAAACTTAAGCTAAGTGAAATTTTAGTAGAATTTAAAAACAACAAATTATATTTAAAGTCTGCGGTTAACAATAAAAGAATCATACCAACATCTACCAATATGTTCAATCCGCAGTTAAAACCCAGAATATTACGATTAATTGACGAAATTTCTTCTGATGGAATCAGGTTTTATAATAAACCCTGGCAATACTTACTGGAGAAATTTGCCTATCTTCCAACGATACGATATAAAAACTTCGTATTGGAACAGGAGAAATGGATTATTAAAATAGGCGATCTGGGTTTAACAAAACATTATGATTTTGCTGAGTTTAAAAATAAGTTTACCGAATACATAAATTCAAGAAATATACCCCTTTGGGTGGATGCTGTAGATGCAGACAAAAAACTTCTGTTAAATCTGAAAGAGGACAGATGTTTATCAGTGTTGCAGAAATTACTGGAAAAATCAGAAACTGTTGTGGAAAGATATCATATAGAATCAGAACATCCAGTGAAACTGAATGATAGTTCTTATTGCTGTGAATTGGTAATCCCATTGATTTTAGCTCAGGATGCTACCCCCCATAAGGCCAATGATTTTGACATAACCAAGAATTATGGTAATACCAGATATAAAGAGCCTTTAGATGAGTGGCTATATTTTAAAATATACGGTATTGAGGAATACGCAGATTATCTGTTAGGTGAAGCTTTGTATGATCCATTGCAGAAGTTACTTGAAAATAAGGAAATAGACAGTTATTTCTTCATTCAGTATAAAGATCCAGATTTACATCTGCGATTGAGATTAAAAGCTGATAATACTAAATTAATGGCAGTACTGCCCAAAATGTTAGATATATTAAGCCAGCTTATGAAAAAATCTTTTATCTCAAACTATAGTATTAATTGTTATGAGCTTGAATTGGAGAGGTATGGCGGATATGATTTGATGAACTATGCACATGAGGTGTTTTATAAAGACAGCATAGCAATTCAAACCATAATCTATGAAAAAAGTAATCATAATATAAAAGTGACAGATAAACTTTTAGCATCAGTGATTATTTTCTTTCATATGCAAACATTTGATTTGAGTTTTGAGGATATGTTTGTATTTCTCAATTGTGAAAATCCTACCAAGAGCTATCAGAAAGAATTTAAAGAACATAAGGATACCTACGTTGATTTCGTAATAAAGTATTTGTATCATGAAACGTTAAATCCAGAGATTGAATTTATCTTGAAAATATTATCGGTAAAACAAGAATCAATGAAAGCGTATTTAAATAGAATTGAAGAAAATTATCCGGATAACAAAGCTGTAAAATTAAGCATACTGGATAGTCTGCTGCATATGAACATGAATCGGTTGTTTGGTCCCAATACGGAATTGGAAAAAAAGATGAGAACTTTAGCACGTCATACATATTACTGTGTTTATAACAGAAAAAAAATAGGTATATTGGGTGGTAAATAATATGCAGAAATTTAAAATACTAAGTACTTCAGAAGTTAAGGAGATGCTTTCTTCCCTAAAAGTGATTCCTAAATCCATTAATATATTTTTCCAGGCCAGCAAACTGATATTTGTACTAACCATAATTATTAATATTATTGCGGGTATTGTTCCTGTAATTTCCGTAAATATATTTGGCAGCCTGATTAATGCTATTTCAGCCAAAGATTTAAATCTCTCGCTAAAGATATTAGCGATCTATATTGGGATAAGTTTTGTGTCAGGTATGATTATAAGTATAAAAACTTTTTTGTTTACCAAATTTCAATTCCTGTTGGATTATGAATTGATTAACAGGTTATTGGATAAATGCGCCATTATGTCTTTGGAAGAATTTGAAAATTCTGACATACAGGATCAGTTGCAGCATATTCTATCCCAGGTGGGATTCAGACCGTATAATATCTTTACTACCACATTGACACTTGTAACTTCCATTACTACCATACTTTCATCTGTTTATATCATGCTGATGTGGCGGCCGTTGTCAATATTTTTGATTATTGTTCCGGCATTTGCCTTTTCAATTTTCTATTTATCCATAAGTAAAAGAGAGTTTCAGACAGAAGAAAGAAATGCAAAGAAAGCCAGAAGTATATGGTATTATGAATTTTTACTTACAAAGGATCAATCATTTAAGGAAGTTAAAATTTTTAATTTAGCCAGACATATTATAAAGAGGCATAATGATTTGAAGCAAAGCGTGATTAATGAAAATTTATACAACACCAAGGTACGGCTGATTATATCTGTTGTATTTGATTTTGTTGATCAGATCTGTATGGCAGTGCTCATGATTTTAATCATATTATCCGTTATTGCAGGTGAAATCCTAATTGGTAACGCTGTTGCACTTCTAAGAATTATAAACATGATGTTTGATAGCTTTAACAGTATTATGAATATTATTTACAGCATAAATCAAAACAGTCTGTATATGTCAAAACTGATCAATTTTCTAAGCAAGCCCGGAAATGCGAATAGGAATGAAACATACAAACTAAATGATTTAGATCAGATTGAGATAAATAATCTGACCTTTGCATATCCGGAAACAGATAAAATAGTTCTTCAGAACATCAATATAAAAATCAATAAAAACCAAAGAGTTGCATTGTTCGGAAGAAACGGATCTGGGAAAAGTACATTAATAAAATTATTACTGGGATATTATTTAGTGGAAGATGATATGATTAAGATGAATGGAATCCCATTAAATAAAGTTAATATTGACAGCTTACATAAATTAACAGGTATATTATTCCAGGATTACTGTAAGTATGAACTTTCAGTAAAGGATAATATAGGGTTCGGTAATATTGATGAAATCGAGAATGAAGCCCAGATAAGAGAGTCACTGGAAGAAGCTGGTATAGACTTTCTCCCTCCTGATTTAAATCAGCAGCTGGGAAAATGGTTTTCAGATGGAACACAGTTATCTGGCGGGCAGTGGCAGAGAGTTGCTCTGGCCAGGTGCTTTTTCAAAAAAGCACAAATGTATATTTTAGATGAACCCAATGCAGCGCTGGATAAAATGGGTGAGAAAAAAATAATGAACACATTTTTTGAACTTACAAAAAACAAGATAGGTGTATTTATTTCTCATAAAATTGCACATGTCATGTTGGCTGATAAAATAATTTATCTGGACGAAGGAAAGATTGTGGCAGAAGGTACACATGAGGAGTTATTAAAAACATGTCCCTCATATAAAGAAATTTACGATCTGGAATTCGATATACCCCAAAATGGAGGCTGATTATGAATTTACCGAATGAAAAAAAACGTGAATTGGATAATTTCATAATAAATATATCAAAAAAATTGTCCGACGCAGATTATGTCCAGGAGATATTTGCTTCAAATAACACTGAATATCGATGTACTTCAGTAGCAGTTTCATATCCCGCATTATGTATCTTGTTTTCGGAACTTCAATTAAATTTTCCAGATTATGATTTTGATCAGTATGCCCATAAATATCTGGAGATCGTAAACGACTATATGGGAAAAAACAACATCTATGATATCTCCCTGTTTGACGGACTATGCGGAGTGGGGTTTGCTGCATATTGTATGTCAGACCATGGGAAACGATATCAATCGTTTATAAAGAGTCTAAATGAGTATATTGTTGATATTGCGGACAGTAATATTCTAAAGTACAGAGAACTTCCATTAAACGAACTATTTTATGATATTATGTATGGATTAACCGGAACAGCCAATTATCTGTTGAATTTTAAATCAGAGCCGAATGTGAAAGAGACATTGTTGCACATTTTGCAATATTTAACGGATATTTGTAAAGCAGGGGACAACAATATCCCCCGGTTTGCCATCCGGTCAGATGAGAGTCAATTGTTTCCTTTGGAAAATAGTCCAGAGATACGATATATAAATTTAGGGGTTGCGCACGGGATACCTGGCATACTTTTAATATTATGTAAGTCCTATGAGTCGGGAGTATATGTACAAGACCAGCTGGAAGCAATAAAACATGTGTCAGAATTTATTTTTAACAGCTGTATAAAAGACAGTGATGATATTTTTTGGGAAACTCAAAAAATATTAGGGATGGAACAGGAGAAAGCAGTACCATCCAGAGATGCGTGGTGTTATGGTACTCCAGGTGTGGCGTATTCATTATTGATTGCTTCAAAGATCCTGGATAATGAGGAAATGGGTAAGCTTGCAATTGATAGTATGAAATTATCTTTGAAAAGAATGCGGCAGGTTATCTCACCTACTTTTTGTCACGGTCTTTCTGGTTTGTGCTGCCTGACCAGAAAATTCTATGAATACACAGATGATGACTTCTTTTATGAAGTGTATATGAAGATATTGGATCATTTACTGGAATCCTACAGTGATCAATATCCGTTTGGGTTTAAAGATACAGAAATAGAGGAAGGGCATATCGTGAATAAGGATGAAATAGGACTCTTAACAGGAACCAGTGGAGTGATCCTGACTATTTTATCTTGCTATCAACCCGTTAAAACACAATGGGATTCCATATTTTTATTATAGAAAATTTCATAATTGTAAAAAAGGGGGCTGTTGCAAAAATAGATGAATAATATATTGGAGCAATAGCTTAACTTTTTTACTTTAAAATAGAAAAACCGACTCCGAAGAGCCCGAAATCCATGGTATAATTAATTATGCGAATGCTTACTCTGCCAAAGGCAGAAATGCTTTGTATGGGCTTGATGAATAAAAAGAAATAAAGTTTTTTCATGAAATGGAGCAATTGAAAATGATCAGAACAAATAGCGTTAAACAGTCAGCACTGCTAATGGTGTCCTTTATTGTTTGTATCATCAGCATGGGTTGTACAAAAACTGAAATGACTAAACAAGAACAAACTAGCACTGAGCAAGTAACAGCAGTAACTACGACTGAGGCGTTAACGACAGAAAAGGAATCGTATACTGAAACCACCATGGAAGAACCAATCCGGAATAATACACACAATATTTTTAAAGGTACAATAGGAGAATCAGAGGTACAAATGAACATCCGTAGAGAAGGTAATTCTTTGACTGCATCATATATTACTCGAACCGATGATGAAAAAACACTTCGTGGAGAAATGAAAAGTCCAACGGAATTCGAGTTAAATAATATTGAAGTCGGATATTTAAAAGGCACTGTTTATGATGGCAATTTAAAAGGCACCGGCATTATTTCCGGAAAAGATGTAACGATTAGTCTGTATTTGTCAACGTTTATGCCTATAGGATATGATCCTGATGATTACTACAGTGGAGATCGTATTATGAGTCGTCAAATGACATCAACAGAAGTTGAAAATTTTGCCAAACAGATAAAAGAATCTATAACAGATAAAGAAAAATTCATAAAATTGTTTCGATATCCACTTGATATTCGAGTAAATAAAAAAGTTATTCCTGTACAGAATGAGGATGAAATGTCAGATCAAATTGATACTTTGTTCGCTGAAACGGATTTTCGTGAGCAGATTGAAACAATGTATACAAAATATTTATTTACAAATTACCAAGGGGTATGTGTCGAAAACGGAATTCTTTGGTTTGATAAAGATGATAATGGTAATTTTAAAATCTGGTCACTTAATTATCGGGATTCTAACCACCTTAACGAATAGATGGTTTTGCGGTGTACATAAGGGATTTCCCCGATGATGCAGATGGTGATATTTTAAGGAATTCCTCTCCTGACCGCAATAAACACAGATCACTATTCTGATATTTTACTTATATAGAAAGAGGGTGTCACTCCATCACTTTATTTTAGTGATTTTGCGACACCCTCTCAGAATTTTATTGTAACAACCCCTCCGAACTTGGTGTTACTCAGATAAAGCTGACCTTCGTGGGTTTTGACTACCTGTGCGGCAAACCAGAGCCCGAGACCATTATGACCGTCTGCACCACGAGCCGTATCTCCCCGCCACAGTCGTTCCGTTGCATGTTGTAAAGCCGCCTTACTAAATCCAGGGCCTTCATCACATACAGTCACCTGACAGCCGCCATCTGCCATACTCCCTGTCAAATATACGCTTCCGCCAACCGGTGAATGTTCTATGGCATTTTGTACTACATTTCCAAGGGCGCGAAGCAGATGATCTTTTTGAACGTTTGCAGAACCGTTAAGGTCATTCTGGACTTTCATGCATACTCCCCTTGCTTCTGCAATAGCCGTAGTGTTACTGATCAGCTGGTCAAACAGAGCGTACAGGCTGTTGCTTTTAAAAGCCTCCTCCTCACCTGCCGAGGCTTCCAGGAAACTTGTAACATACTGCCTGGCACGTTCATTGCTGGCTGCAATTGTTTCCATCATCCTACGGCTGCTTTCAGGAAGTTCTTCATCAAGCAGCAGCTCAGCATTTCCTCCCACCAGGGTGAGTGGAGTTTTTAAATCATGGGCCAGTGCGGCTATTTCTGCTTCCCGTTCCTGCTGTGCCGCCCACTGGGAGGACAGGGAGTTGTACAAAGCATCTCTCATATGCTCCATTGCATCAAGTGCCTGATCGTATTCCCGTATTCCTGCGTGTGGAATTGTAAAATCCAGTTCCTGTGCACCCACCTTCCGGCTAACCTCACCAAACAGCTTCAGCTTGGCAGCAAGACGCCGACGAAGCCACAGGGTGTTAAACAGCAGACAAAACACCAAGGCTGCACCCAGCGATGACAGCCACATAAATTCAAAGGGGGGCAGGGCGCCTCGCAGAACAGGATTTGCAAACTCTGATCTGTAATAATATCGTATGATTACCGTGCTTCCATCCCCATAAGTGTGTCTGGAAACACGCATATTAGATGCATCTTCGTGTAAAAGACTGGTCAGTTTTTTCAGTTTCCTTCCTTTGGTGTTGCTTTCCAGAACTTTCCCGTTATGATCAAATAAAGCGTAATCTGCCAAAAAATCCTCACCTGGAGAAACGAAGGTTTCCGGGTCACCAGCCAGCATTTGCTCTACCTGCTGGCTGGAAGTATAGGCATTATAGAAAAAGCCCGTGTTTACAAGGCGGATAAATAACCAATACCATAAAAAGCAGCATAATAGCATGCAGCCAAGCATAACAATGCCAAAACGTAAAAGAACAAAGGAAAGACTTACAGATCTTCGTTTTTTCGCCATTTGTAACCCACCCCCCAAATTGTATCGATAGGACTGATGCCGTGGGCTTTCAGCTTGGCACGGATATTTTTAATGTGCTCTGCGACAGCGGACGGATCTCCCTCTGCGTCAAAGCCGAAAACGGCTTCGTATAATTGTTCTTTGGTAAACACCTGTCCGGCATGCAGTGCCAGATGCTCACAGATCGCATATTCGCCCTTGGTAAAGGGCAGTGTGTGTTCACCAGCAAATGCCGTTTTTGCCTGTATATCGAAGCGGACGCTGCCTCGTCTTAATATGTGGGTTGGCTGGCGCACTTCCCTCCGGAGATGGGCGCTTACCCGGGCGCGCAGCTCTGCAATACTGAAAGGCTTTTTAATGTAATCATCTGCTCCCAGGCCAAAGCCCTGGACGAGAGCCGAATCTTCTGCTTTAGCGGTTAAAAACAGGATAGGGCAATCCACCTCGGTACGGATCCGCCTGCAGAAGGAAAATCCATCCTCGCCGGGCATCATTACGTCAAGAAGCATAAGATCGTATAATCGGCATCTGGCGGGCTGTAAGGAAGCGGCATTTGCTTCAGTGTCCACCTGGTAACCTTCTTTTTCCAGGGCAGTGCGTACCAGAGCCAGCATATCCAGGTCATCGTCGATGACTAACAATTTTGGCATAGACTATCCTCCTAATCTTACTCTTGTGTAATTCTGCCTTCCCATCTACTATACCATAATATTGTGAGAACCAGAACAACCGAAGTTATAATAACCAGAGAAATCACTCCAGGAATAACAGATCCATGGGTCAGGTCAAAATAATCTTTTAAAAACCGCACACCCCATTCCCAGGGGATAGCCGGCCAGATTTTATCACCAATGAAATTTTCAAAGTAACCGGCTAAAATTGTGCCTGCTATTCCTGATAAAATGGAGACACTGAAACCAAACTTAAAAGCAATGGGTACATGTATAAAATATAAAAATAAGTTACTTATTAAAAACGAGCAGAATATGAAAAAATAAGAACCAAAGTTCATGACGTACATATTTAGAAAAAAATTTACGCCGGCATAAAAGCATAATTCGTATAGTATGATACTTGTGGCAGACAGGAACAGCAGAAAGAATAATTTACCCAGATAAACGCTGCTTCTGGATCCCACAACTCCCAGAGCATTTTGAACATTGCTGATATTTCGGTCTAAATTAATAAAAATTGGTACAACAAAACTAACAAACATAGGATAGCAGATTTGCAGCAAAACGAAAAACAGCCGAACATCAGAAAAAAGGCGGTATCCACCAGCGTTGTAATAAACTAAAAATAGTGTTGTGATTACCACAGGAGGCAGCAGATGCAAAAGTAAAAGCGAGGTTCGTTTGATTTTTGTAAAGTTAGAGAAGAACTCTCTTGTAATTGTCAATTTCGATACACCTGCCCTCTGTACCAGCGTGCAAATAAAGATGTAAGAACGGCTGCAGTGAGCATGCTGACTACCACCAGCAGAGAACTCTGACCTAAACTCAGAATCTGTCTTGAACCTCCCTGTACTAATAATCCGTTTGGCAAAACTCCAAATAAGGTAATCATAAATCTGGCGGTCCAGCTATATGGAATAAACCAGAATATAGGTGAAAGAGAAAAAAACAAACCACCAAGTCCAGTGAAAATCAGGTTAAGGATCATAGAACCAACGAATCCGGCCTTTTGATCCAAAAACAGGCAGAAAGGGATCTGCCATAATAAAGTCAGCCATAATAAGCAGTATCCTAAAACATAAGATCCGGTATGTTTAAATGCACTTAAAACACCTGACAGCATGTATTCTGAAATAATAGATATACATGATAATAATAAAGATATCAGCAAAAGATTAAGTGAAATTAAAATTGTTTTAGAAATAAATGTATTTTTCAAATCTATGGGCAGGCTGTAAATAGTCCGGTAATTGTGTTTTTGTTCCTTATTATTTACTAAGTGGCATAATATCACAATGGATAAAGATGCAATGGGGACACACCAATTACAGACGATGGAGGCTGAAAAACCACCTAAACCAATCCCCACAGATAAAAATATAACTGCTATTAAAATTAAGGCTGCCGGAATATATAAAATGAGTTTTCGAAACAGGGTTCGTTTGAATTTTAAGTTTTCGGCAGCCAGATAGGTTCGTAACATCAGGAAGCACGCTCCTTTCTTATAATATCCATAAACAATTGTTCCAGATTTTCATTGGCATCAATTTTATCCTGATACAGAAGTGACCCATTATTCAGGATGCCTATGTCATCTGCAACCTGCTGTATCTCGCTTAAGATATGACTTGATACAATGACTGATATCCCGGATACCGCAAATGTCCGGATCATTTTCCTTAAATCTTCCATTCCGAACGGATCCAGCCCATTGGTAGGCTCATCTAAGACTAATAATTCAGGGTCATTTAAAAGCGCTAATGCAATACCCAGTCTTTGCTTCATTCCCAATGAAAAATTAGCGATCTGCTTATTTTCCGTATCCATTAAGTCCATTCTTTCCAAAACTTCCATGCATTTATCGGTTGGGATTCCCAAAAGAGTTGCCCGGACTTTTAAATTTTCAAATGCTGTTAAATTTTCATACAAAGGAGGTGATTCAATGAGGGAACCAATCCTTAATAGATCTTTTCTGCTCCAGGGGTGATTATCGATTATTATTTCTCCGGATGTGGGGGTGATGATTCCTGTAATCATCTTCAGCAATGTTGATTTACCAGCACCATTAGGTCCTAATAATCCATAGACAGAATTTTTTCTTACAGACATAGATAAATCATTAATTGCATATGTTTTTTTGAATTTTTTTGAAATGTGGCTGGTTTTTAACATATACTCGTGCATCATAACATCCTCCTTTTCAAAATCTGCAGCCGTTTTGTACCGTTTCCGCTCCATAAGGGACCTCCTTTTGACTTGATATTGCTATGTTAACAGCTAATTTTAAGGATTTTATAAGGAAGAAGAACAATAATACCAGCATTGTATGTTATACTTACAACAAAATAGAAGGGGGAAAGAGAAATGAATGTGTATAAAGATGGGGCTGGTTTTTTAATAAGAGGAAGCAGTATCTGCCTCCTCATTCTTATTGTTCACCTGCTATGTTTCTGCTATTATTCAACAGCGTTTGCCAACTCAGCGGAACCGCCGGGTTTTACCATAATCGTGTTAAACTCTCCAGAGGAGATATCTTTATCCTTAAAAATGTCCAATCATGATGTTACGGATTTAAGAGTGGTGGAAGGGGAAAGAAAAGGCTGGGAAAAGTATTACAGGCTATATTATAACCACTCATCATCCCAGGTTAAGGATTTAAAGGATGCCGTGCTGGTGGTACAAAGAAATAAAAAAAGCTTTCAATGTGCTCTGCCTGATGAAACATTTGAAAAATATAGTAATATTTTGACACTTGATTTGGAATCGGAGACCCTTACATTAGGTCAGGCTCCGTTACGGGTTCCTGCTCTGGTGGCAATGCGGGTTCTCCTGACACTGCTTATTGAGGGAATTATTTTTCTGCTTTTTGGATTCAGGCAAAAAAGAAGCTGGCTGGTCTTTATAGCAGTCAATTTAATTACCCAGGCAGGGCTGAATGCAATGCTTACGGGACCTGATTTAAGTAATTACTGGATATTTGGTTATCTATTTGGTGAGATTGTGGTGCTTGCAGCAGAACTGACTGCATTTCTTACCTTTGTAAAAGAATTCAGGAAAGGACGGATAGCGCTATTTGTAATAACGGCCAATATGGCCAGCCTGATCATAGGAGGTATGGTGATTACGTATTTACCTGTTTAATCGTATAATACAGCTTTTTAATGAGCCATAGTGAAATAACTATGGCTTTTTCAACGTGCAGACCCGTAATTATTACGAGGTAAAATCTATAATCAGTATTAATAGTAAAATAAAATGATTATGCTCAGAAATAGCAAACACAATTTTGTATCAAAATTTAAAGGGGAAAGACAAATGAATAAAAATTTATTCTTATTTTGTTTTCTGATTTTATCTTTAACTGGCTGTGCTGATTCCAACACGACGGGGGGAACTGTTTTGCAGCCAGACGAAAGTCAGGTCAGTGATATGGTACAGGAATCAGTTGCTTTGACAGATGAGGAAATCAACTGGCAGACTGCATATATGGAGATTATCGATCAGGGGGGAGGTTATCTGCCAGATCCATATCAATTAAGAGGGGAAGATGGATTAAATACATCGTTTTATCTGGGAATTCACGATTTTGATGGAGATGGGATACCTGAATTAATTCTGGGAGACGGAATTTCCATAAGCGTGTATACTTACTTAAACCATGGATTGGAGAAGGTCGCCGATTTGTATGAACCGGAGGGCTGGTATATGATCCATGAATTATATATTCAAAATAATTGCCTGATTCTGGTGAGCAATGGATCAGATGGATGCGGATATGTTGGATTTACTTATGGGGATGGCTCATATCTTACTGGTACATATGATGATTCCAGTCCCGATCAGTCGGTTTTAGGCGGAGAAGAATCCGGGTTTAAAGAGTTCAATGATGTATTTCATATAACGGAACTGAGAGAGGAAAGTAGAAAGACTTTCATAAAGAGAAACAAAGAGAGAGGAGAATTAATACCAGACTGGGCGATGCTGGTTTGGTAGAAAACATTTCAACTAAATAAGGTTTATATAGAAAAATGCTGAATAATATGGAGATTTCTCCCTATTATTCAGCATTTTTTACGTGTTCCATTAAATAGTGAGTTTTTTATCTACAATCATGTTATGCGAAAAAAATAAAGATTCAGAAGAATTTAGTTTACAATATTACCCTTTTTTTCTTTTTGCCTTTTAGGAGGTAAGAAAATGGGAGAAAGCATTCATGTAATTATTGAGGAAATAAAAAAAGGTAATAAAGAAAAATTCTTACTGATAGTAGATAAAATGACTCCACTGATTAATAAATATGTCCGCCTGTTATATAAAGATGAAAAAGAGGACATGCATTCAGAATTTGTGCTCAGTCTGCTGGAGGCCATCAATTCAATGCAATATTATAAGGAAGATGGGCAATGTGTTTATTTTTTAAGCAGAGCCCTAAAAAACAAATTCTTAGAACAGTATAAAAAAAGTAAGCAGCATTTTGATGCCGAAGCTTCTGTTGAGGATGAGTTTTTTACTGAGATCAGCATGGATCAGCCTGTTTATGATGACTGGCTGTTTTATGAAGATCTAAAAACTATGCTCTTGAAGACAGAAGGAAAACAGGCGGTTATTCTGTGGGATATTGTCTTTCATGAGGAGTCAGATGCAGTAATTGCAGAACGCCACTCTGTGTCCCGCCAATACGTGAACCGGGTCAGAAGAAATTTTTACAATCTTTTAAAAGAAAACTATTATAAATAAGTGAAAGACATTACAGGAGGTGCAGCCATGGAAAAAAAAATGGATTTGGAAAAAAGCGCAATGGGAATCATCAGTGCCTGGATTATGGATCAATTCGGACTTTTATTTCCTGCCATATCGCTATTAACCATACTTATGATCACGGACTACATATCGGGGATGCTGGCTTCGAAAAAGGAAGCACTGGACAACCCTGATAATAATCAGTATGGTTGGAACAGCAGGAAAAGCCGGATCGGAATTTATAAAAAGGCCAGTTATATATTCATCATTCTGGCAGCAGTCAGCACGGATTATGTGATCTATAAATTTTCTACCGAGATCGGAATTAAGTTTGAGCATAAAACAATTTTTGGATTACTGGTATCTGTATGGCTCATCATTAATGAGTTAATCTCTATTTTAGAGAATGCAGGACGAATGGGTGCCAGAATGCCGGAATTTTTACAAAAAGTGCTGACGGAATTGCGTGGGAAAATAGATAAAGAGTAAAACGCTCATTCCATTTGCTGTTTATTCCTGCCGCTGATTTTGGATAATATCAGTGTGATAAAAACTAACAAATAAATCAGCGCCTCTAAAAAAATATAATTTCCTAAATTCAAAAAGAGAAAGCACAATGCGGCAAGGAAACTGATAAACAGAGTACGGTCAGTTTTATGAGTCAATGTCTGGTTTTCGTCTGTGTCAACCGGCCGGTTGGGATGGTCAACTGCTCCAGTCAGTTTGATGAGTACCATAAAAATCAGGTACAGTAGAAACGAAACCGGGGCGTTCAGGCTGTAATATTTCACAATCAGAAGTATGACAGTCATGGTTGCGCAGGAGAAAACCAGACATGAGAAATAAGACTTTAAATGCAGTCCTCCGTTAAAGGAACGAAGGGGAATAAACAACAAAAAGAAGAGCAGGCATTCCACTTCCATATGAATAAAAAACGCAATACAGAGACTGCAGACCAGATTCAAAAACAGTTCCAGAAAGCTTTGAAAACCATATAAATAAATTTCATAATCTTCTTTAGAGATCACATCTTTTTTAAGAATATAATTGGTTAATGCAATGGATAACCGTTCCATATTACAATCCCCCTGATCACATTTTTTATTTTTCTGGTTCCTGATATAAGATCACAACCGCTTTAAATATGTTTCCCTCGACCTGGGTGATAGCCTCTCCATTACAGGCAGCTACTGCCTGCTCAATGGAAAACAGACCCAGACCATGGTGGGCGGGATTTTTCTTAGTGGTAAGAAAATGTTTCTGCCCGTCTGAGTATCGATCCCCTTCAAAGGTATTCCAGACAACAATAGAAAGAATTCCCTTCTGATAGGACATTTCCAGATCAATTTTTGGATGTCCGCTATTCATCTGGCGGCAGGCTTCCAGGGCATTTTCTAACAGGTTCCCCAGTATAATGGTCAGATTTCCGTTTTGAAAAGGCATTACCGGCGGAATAAAAATATTGGTACAGAATTCTATATTTTGTTTTCGGGCAATGGAAGATTTATAATTCACAAGTGAGTCCACTACAATATTACCGCTGTGGGATATTTCATTAATTTTTTTTGAGGTTCCCTTTTCTAAAAAAGAAGTGAGATAAGTGGCGGCTTCTTCATTTTTTCCAGAATTAACCATGCCCAGTATGCTGACTAAGTGCTGCTTCATGTCATGGCGCAATAAACGGATTTCAGTGTTTTGGATCTCACGTTCTTCAGCCTGGCGGCTGCAAAGTTCTAATTGCTGTTCATAGAGAAGGGTTTTTTTCTGATATTCTGAACTTGCTGCCAGAGACTCAAATACTTCGAAAATAATATAGTTAATAAACAGCAGTAAAATACCCGATATGAAGGAGAAAAGAACTTCATTTTCAGCCGTGCTGCTGATGAGAAAAATGTTATGCATAATGTAAATACTTCCGGCAGGAACCATAAGTAAAATCGCCATATACCGTAAGGAAATATCTCCTGTACTTTTATGCTGAAGACAGTGTCCCGTAACAATGGCAAAAACCATCATTACGATTTTTGAGATAATGGCTCCTGAGAGACCGGCTTTATCATCTAAATTCATCATATTTAAGATCATATGTATGATAATTTCCACAAGCATCCAGATTGCACAGATCAAAAAAGAGAATAAGGCACATTTTTTATAGCTTTCTGAATAAGAAATACTGGTTGCGAGAAAGACAAAGACCATGTTAAGTAAAAGGGTCAGGGCCGGAGGAATCCCGCTTCCAATGCCCAGAAATAACTGAAAGAAATAATATGCGATCCAGATTAAATACGTTGTGGTTTTTTTCCACGAAGGCGCGAAAAACGCATTGATGCATTTCCGTATGACTAAAATATAAAAAAGTGAAAGAAAAGGACTGACAACGGTTGTTGAAAGAATTTTCATACTATTTTCCCCCCGCTTTCTTACTGGCCAGATCACATAACTGCTTCCGGATTTTCTTCTGCCTGTCTTCGCTGATTTGCAGTGTGGTTGACTTTCCTCCGTTTTCAATTACCAGACTGGAAAAATTCATAGTGCTGACATAATCATAATTAACAAGATAGGATTGGTGTATCCGCAGGTAACGCTGCTTGTTTCCGGCTAACTCATTTTCCACATCGTTAAGCTTTCCATAAAAAAATTCCTCTCTGCCATCTTTTAAATAAATGTATACAACCCGGTTGCGGCTTTCGAAATAAACTACATCCTTTAAGGCTACCTTTTTAATTTCTTTATTAAAATTAAATTGGAAATAGACATTATTTTCATTGATCCGATCATATGCTTCTTTGAAATACCGGGAGAACTTTGCCGTATCAAGTGGTTTGGAAAGAAAACGAAACGGCTCCACCTCAAACAATTCTTTTAGATACTGCTCGTATCCGGAAATATAAATTAACAAGGCAGTCTTATCAATCTCTCTGATGTGGCGTGCTGCCTCGATTCCGTTTTGCTGAGACATTTCTATATCAAGAAAGATCAGGTCAAATAAGTTACCAAGATGTACATATTTTGTCAGCATGGAACCATCAAAAAATACGTCAACTTCAATTTCAACACCGTTTGCCAAAGCTTCTTCTTTGATTAAATTTTCTAACATTCCAGTAAACAGAATGTCGTCATCACAAATTGCTATTCTTAACATACGTACCCTTCCCCATTAAAACTATTTACTTTATTTATGCAAAAATGAAACATCTATATTTGTATATCGTACGATACCTCTCATTAATTAAAAGAGAGAATTAGGAGCTTTTGTCGCATTTTGTCTAATTGAATAAATTAAAAATTACTTGCAGGCTCGAAATTTCAACATGGTGTGATTTTTTCAATGGAAATATAATATTTTCTTATTGCACTAAAAATTATATCACATTTTATTATTGGAGGTAACAAAATTGAAACACTATCTGCTTTTCATTATTTTTCTCTGTACCGTGTTTTTAATTGTAAATTTGGTTCATCTGATTCTGGAAAAAAATAATAATCGAAAAACAAACAGAAAAATTTATGTAATAAATATGATGTCGGCTGTTGTCATTTCCAATTGTATTGAGTGGAGTGAAATGCAGTTTGAGAGGAGAGCTGCATTTTTGGGAGAAAGCTTGATATCCCTGCTAAATCTTGTTAACATTTTGCTGTGTCTCGTTCTGGTGCTGTTCATGTTTTTTGTTAAAAGTGACAATGGGAGGATTCATGAGTATCAAAATCGGGAATAGTTACGAGCAGAGCCGTAATTTTTACAACTTGTCTTTATAGAGCTGTTATTTATATATAATTGCATTATCTTAATGTCTTTATAATAATGGAGGTAGAAAGAATGAAACGTAAAAGTAATATTGCAGCTAAATTCATGGAACAGGTAGCTAGAAAATCTGTGGAGCTGGCATCTGAGAGCAGATGCATGTATATCTATCACCAGCCAAAGATGCCGACCGATCTTAAGAAATTTAAGAAATAAGCACCAGAGCATTTATCTTTACATTATTTTCTGCAGGACATGATATCCTTTGAAAAAGTTGGCTATAATTTTAACAGGACTTCCTCGAAGGAAACCAATCATGGAGGGCAGATAATGAGAATTCCAAAACACATCGGTATCATTCCTGATGGAAACAGACGTTGGGCTGTGGAGAATGGCATAAAAAAAGAAGAAGGGTATGATAAGGGTATCTCACCTGGAATGATCCTTTACCACCTTTGCAGGGATCTGGGAGTAGAAGAGATGACCTTTTATGGCTTTACCGCAGATAATACCAAACGTCCGTCTGTACAAAGAGAAGCATTTTCCAAGGCCTGCGTAAAGGCTGTGGAGGTGTTGTCTAAAGAGAATGCCCAGCTTCTGGTTCTTGGGAAAACTTCTTCGGCCATGTTTCCGGACGAGCTTAAACCATATACCAAACGGGTATGTTTCGGTACAGGGGGAATGAAAATCAACTTTCTCATCAATTACAGCTGGGAATGGGATTTGGGACTGTCAGACGGAACTATAGGTCCTGAGCTTAAAACCTCTGATGTATCCAGAATGGATTTAATTATCCGTTGGGGAGGAAGGAGAAGACTTTCCGGCTTTCTCCCGGTTCAGTCCGTTTATTCGGATTTATATATAGTAGACGACTACTGGCCGGATTTTAAAACAGATCATGTTTACAATGCGCTGGAGTGGTACTCCAGGCAGGATGTGACCCTGGGGGGGTAAAAAAAGAGAACATCATATGATTTTTAAGGCAGCCTTAACGGGCTGCCTTTTTTAATTATAATCGCTGCCTCTTCTTTCCACTGCAGTCAGAAGAAGTTATTAAGATACCATGGATGTGTGGATTGCCTGTTATTGGTAATATGTGCTATAATAGCAAAATAAAATCCGATTAAATTATCTGAATTACACAACAAAAGGAGCCGGACTTGATCAGAAAACTACTTAACAGATATAAAAGCTATAGCATAGCAAAAAAAACTCTTATTATTTTGCTGGCAGGCTCCATTGTACCGTTAATGATAATGGAGACAATCACCTGCATGATTGCTGCCAGCACGTTAAAACGTCAGACAGACATTTTAATGGAAAGTAATATGAAGCTGTCACAGAAGGGACTTGAGGATTATTTTTCCCAGTATGACAGCATTATCATGTCGATCTATACAGAAAACCAATATGCACTGAAGCTTGAAAAATTAAATGTCTGGGATTCCAGAAATTATTATCTCATAAAGAAGGAACTGGAAGATGATCTGGAAAATATATCTTACTTACATCCGGAGATTCTGGGGATAGCGGTGGTAACCCAGAAAAAAGAGTGCATCGGGTATGACTCTGTTACCAACAGCACCATGAACAGCTTCTGCTTTCCAAACCGGGATAACAGCTGGCTGGAAGTGGCAGATGAGACGTTTTTAAATACCAGGACGGTTTATTCTGACATGATTAACCGGAAGGAAGATAACGGAACCAGCCGGAATATTATTTACCTGGGTCACAGGATTGCGGATATTAACAATTACAGACAGGGGACGGTAGGAAGTATTTTAATCTGCCTGGATGAAGAACGGATCAGGGAGACGTATTCTCAGGAAGACAAGCAGGACAGAACCGTTTCCTTTCTTTGTGATACCAATGGAATCATTATCTCCAGTAACCGGGCAGAGCTGATCGGAACAAGAATTGAGCCGGCGACTAAGGCGCGTTTTTCCAGTATCTATACAAAACCTGTTTTAAATGGTCAGTATGTGCTGGTTACCATACGGGATAACAGAGAGCTTTTGAAGGATTTTAAATATATTTTTGAAGTGATTATCCTGTTAACAATCCTGATTATAATTACAAGTGTTCTGATCATGCTTCGGTTTGCCGAGTCTCTTCAGGTCAGGGTGGAGAAGATTACATCAGCCATGGATAAGGCCTACAAAGGGGATTATACAGTCCAGATCAGCCATTCCTGGCAGGATGAATTCGGAACCATTGCAAGGCATTTTAACCACATGGTCACAAAGATAGACCAGTCAGGCAGGATGGAAAAGGAAGCTCTTTTAAGGGAGAAGAATGCGGAATTAAAGGCTCTGGAAGCACAGATTAATCCCCACTTTCTTTATAATACCCTGGATGCCATTAACTGGATTGCGATAGAAAATGAACAGTTTTTAATCAGTAAGATGTTAAAAAACCTGGCTAATATTCTGCGTTACAGTATCCATAAAAGCAATGGCGTGGTCAGTGTAAGAAGCGAGACAGAGTATTTGAAGCAGTACATATTTCTCCAACAGCAGCGTTTTTCCTTTTCCTTCCACTGCATTATGGATATTGAAGAGGAAGTGATGGATCTTAAGATGCATAAGCTTTTATTTCAGCCTCTCATTGAAAATTCCATCAATCATGGTTTCCCAGGTAAGTCAGGAGAGGATTTAATCACCATAACCATTAGAAAAAAAGGGGAGAGGCATCTGATGTTTGAGGTGAAAGACAATGGAAAAGGAATGGATTCTGAATTAATTCATGAACTCAATCATTACGATTATTCTGCCAGCTCTCTGGAGGGAAGCATCGGTGTGAGGAATGTGATCATGCGAATCAAGTATTACTATGGTGATGAGGGCCATTTTGAAATTGAGTCAGATGAAAACGGGACAACAGTCAGGGCAGAGATATTATTTGAATAGCAGGCAGGAGGCAGGACAGACATGAGAATTCTCGTTGTAGAAGATGAACCCAATACAAGAAACGGAATTATTAAAATTATCGAGACCTATACCGGGCACCAGGTGGTGGGAGGGGCAAGTGATGGTGAGACGGGACTTTTGGAGGCTTTGCGGTTACAGCCTGATGTGGTCATCACAGATATTAACATGCCTCAGATGAACGGCCTGGTCATGATTGAACGGATGAGAAAAGAGGGATGTGAGGCCGCTGCAGTTGTACTGACCGGCTATTCGGAATTTGAATATGCTCAGAAGGCAATTCAGCTGTCTGTGGTGGAATATCTTTTAAAGCCTTTGAGTGTAGAGGACATTATGAGTGTGTTAGAGACTGTGGAAAACAGGCTGTCAAAGACCAGGGCAAAGACGGTATCACCCCAGCAGCTGCTGTTTTCCCTTCTGACCGGAGAATTAAAAGAGGAAGCAATGAGGCAGCTTGTGAGTGAAATCCGCTACCAGAACGGTCAGGAGATTTCTCTGTTTTTAATACAGTCGGAAAGCATTCTGGAGGATACCACAAAGCAGATGGCTGAACTGCTAAAGGTTAGTATGGAATCAAACTGCCTGACCAGCTTTTATACCTTTTTGCTGCCTTATGAACGGCAGATACTGGTGATGATATTAGACGGACAAAGTGTACGCTATTTAAAAAATCTGTTTCAGACCAGAATTTTAAAAGAACTAAAGGAGAAGGGAGAATTTTTAATTAGTTTTGAAAGCATCTATGGCATTGGAGAATTAAAGGAGGTAATCCGGCAGATGCAGGACAGCTTATCTTACAGTTTCCTGTTCTCTGAAAGCTGTATGATTGATCAGGAGCTTATAAAGGGTCTGGCTTTTGAACGGATTGATTATCCGGAATATTTGGAGCATGGAGTAAAGCGGGAAATAAAGAATGGAAATCAGGATGGTATCAGACGTATGGCAGGGCTATTTGAGGAGCAGGTAATATTACGCAGAGAGCGGCCTGAAACAATAAAGAACCATACGGTACGTTTTGTCATGGCAATTCTTGATACAGCAAGAGAACTGATGAAGGAAAAAGATATAGACGGGCTGTACCAGTATCTTTTAAACGATATGATGAAAACCGGAATCAGAGAGGTGTTTTTAAATAATTACTGGAAGATTATCGGTATGGTGACAGATGAAAGGGACAGCACGACACTGACAGACAACGGGATGATTCTAAATGTTATTGGATTTATAAGACAGAACTATGCCAGGGAAATATCCCTGACTGATGCGGCGGAACTGGTAGGAATTACGCCGGAATACTTAAGCAAACTGTTTACCAAGGAAATGGGAATCAACTTTACTGCATTTTTAGGGGAATTTCGCATCAGTACGGCAAAAAAGCTGCTTGCCTCCGGTAAATATAAAATCTATGAGGTAGCGGAGCTTGTGGGGTTTAAGGATACCAAGTATTTTAATAAGGTGTTTCGTTCCATTGCAGGTGTCTGCCCGTCGGATTACAGAAAGGGGGTATAGACCTTGAACCGAAGAATTGGTAAATTACTGATTTTAGCCTGGACCGTTGTATTTCTTTTGCTGATGGGGGTTCTGGTTAATTTCAGCAGGGAAACCAATGTGGTACACCGTCCTGGTAATGCAGAAAAAAAGCTGGTGATTATGGCAGTTTATAAAGAGGATGAAAGTGATGAATACTTAAAGAAAATACTGGATGAATATTCTGCCATACCGGGTAATCCAAAGGTGGTTACTGAGTATGTGGCTCAGTCAGCATTTCAAAAGCAGCTCTGTCTATATAAGGATCAGAACAGTCTTCCTGACTTAATTATCTGTGACAGCGTGATGACGCCTGCACTCCAGTCCATGGATATTCTCCGGGATTTGTCCGATTATATGACGGGGGAGAGAACCAGCCGGTTTTTAAAGCATGCCTATGGCAGCTGTGTGGTAAATGGAATCTGCTATGGCGTTCCCTTTACCAGCAATCCATATGTGGTGTTTTATAATAAAGACCATTTGGCAAGGTACAAAAAAGAGATACCCGATAATATGGATGATTTTTATAATCTCTGCAGAGAGACCAAAAGTCTGGGGACCTACAGCTTTGGGATCGCTGTCAAAAACAAGGAAGATATTGCTTCCAGTTTTCTTCAGCTGGTCTATTCGGCAGGGGGGAATCTGCGAGGTCTGGATTCGGATAACAGCCTGAAATTGTACGAGATACTTGGAAAAATGAGGGATGAAGGAATCATTGCCCAGGACGTGATTAACTGGAATCAGAAGGATCTTATGCAGGCTTTTTCCAGTGGATATGTAAAGATTGCGGTTGCCAGGCTAAGCTCCATGTCACTTTTAGAGCATTCCGCCAGCCAGATTAATTATGAGATAGCGGAAATTCCTTATATTCAAAAGCAGACTTTTTTATTTCAGGGAGATATGATCGGGGTTACTGAGACTGCAGATGAGGGGGAAGCATTAAAATTGCTGGATTACATCACTTCCCCGGAGGTTGCCAAATCTTATTATAAAAACACCTACAGCCTTTCTGTCAGAACTGATGTGTGTGTCAATCCGGGGAAAGTGCGGGGACTTTCTGATGCGTTTGTGGAACGGGAACGAAACCAGAGTGTTTTAAAAAGCACCTATTCCACATGGTTTATTATATCTGATTCCATTGCAGGGGCAATGTCGGACTTTTTCGGAGACAAATCCATGACGCCCCAGGCAGTTGGGGCAAGGCTTCAGGGAGAAATCCGCAGCGCCATTCTGGAACGGTAAGGCGGAGGTTAAAATTACACCCCTTTTCTAAAAATTTGGAATACACCGGGGAAATGTCTTATGCTATGATTCATCTAACAAATAAAAAGGAGAGGGTATTATGAAAAAAATGAAACGGATTCAGGCAGCAGCGCTTGCTTCAGTTATGGCGCTTTCCTTAACGGCTTGTCAGGGGGCAGGAGGCAAGTCAGAAACCCAGGGAGGAAGTACAGCGGCAGCCACACAAAAGGAGACGGAAAAACCAGCTGGTCAGACAACAGCGGCAGCAGGAAAGACTAAGATCAGCATTACCTTTCGAAATGACGGAAGCGATGTGCTGAAAAAATGGTTTGAACACGCCTATGAAACCTATGACAAGAAAGACTCCATTGAACTGGATATTGCACCCATCACCGCATCAGAGGGAGATTATTTTGCAAAGGTGGCTCTGGCTCTTCAGTCTGCTGATACGGCGCCGGATATCGTATGTGAAGATACCTTCCAGCTGCCCTCAGACGTGGCTGCCGGATATTTAACCAATCTTTCCAGCTATTTAAAGGATTATAAGGAATGGAATGACGGAACCTTCTACGGTGCACTGGTTGATGGTGTTACCTATGATGACGGAAGTGTATATGGAATTCCTTATAGTACAGATACAAGAGGGCTTTGGTACAACAAGGATGTATTTGCAGCAGCAGGACTTGATACCAACTGGCAGCCTAAAAACTGGCAGGATGTCCTTGATACCTGCAAGGTAATCAAAGAAAAATGTCCGGATGTAGTTCCATTCTGGTGCAACTCCGGCGTAGCAACCGGCGAAGCAACTTCCATGCAGACCTATGAGATGCTTCTTTACGGAACAGGAGAGCAGCTTCTTGATAACAACAAATGGATTGTAAAAAGTGATAATATTTTAAAATCATTAAATTTTGTCAGCACAATTTATAAAGATGGTTACGGTCCTTCCTTATCAAAAGTATTAAATGGTGAGGCAGGTAACATCGCTTCCAGAGAGTATTTACCAAAAGGCAAACTGGCCATCACGTTAGATGGTTACTGGATGACAGGAAACTACAAGGAGACAGGAGCTGCACCGTGGCCGGAGTATAAGGATAAGCTTGGAATTGCAGCAATGCCGACCAGTGAAGGACAGGCGCCGGGCAATGTTACCATGTCAGGTGGCTGGGCATTATCCATACCAAATCTGTCCGATCAAAAAGATGCAGCCATGGATTTTATCAAACACTGCATGAGCTATGATGTCTACTTAGATACCATTATTGCTCAGGGAAATATTGCCACAAGAACCGACATTGCAAAAGATGCTTCCTATTCTTCCCAGCCTTTTATGGAAACCTGCACCGGCTTCCTCTCAGGCGCGTTCTATCGTCCGAGAAACAGCCAGTATACGACTGTTACCACCCACATTCAGACGATGGTGGAATCCGTCGTGTCCGGTACCAGCCCGGAGGATGCAATGGCACAGTATCAGTCAGATGTGACCAACAGCGTAGGCGCGGAAAATGTAGTGGAAAAATAAAGTCAAAATGAGGTCAGAGAGGGCAGGTTAGTTCAGTACCTGCCCTTCCCGTTACCCGCATTCCATAAGGAGGCAACTATGAATAAAAAACAAAGCGGCCTGTTGGAAGAGGCTAAAAAATCGGTACTGTTAATGCCGTCAGTCCTGCTTCTGCTAGTTTTCTTTGTCACTCCCATTCTGCTTACGGTATATTACTCCTTTACAAACCTGGCTTTGTCAGGGGAGAATGCCAGGCAGTTAAAATTTATCGGACTGAGTAATTATTTTACCATGTTTAAAGACAGAACTGTCCGCATCAGCATTGGTAACACTCTGGTATTCCTGCTTGGAAGCCTGATTGGGCAGCAGGTTTTAGGTTTTATCATCGCTCTTAATATGAGAAATAAGAACAGGGTTTTCAGAGGAATTGTAGGTCCCATTTTTTTGGCAGGCTGGATTATGCCTGAGGTAGTAGTTGCTCTTTGCTGCAGCACTTTTTTTGGAGACAGCGGAACCTTAAACCAGATCTTTTCTTTTTTCCACCTGCCGCAAGTGGAATTTTTATTTGCAATTCCCATGCTTACGGTAATACTGGCAAATATCTGGCACGGAACAGCATTTTCCATGATGAACTTCCAGTCAGCACTGGATGGGGTTCCTGCAGATATTGAGGAAGCGGCAAAAGTGGATGGAGCAGGGCCTTTTCAGACCATGATCCGGATTGTCCTCCCCTGTATTAAAAATACCATTGCTACCAATACCATGCTAAATACTCTGTCCACTCTTGGAGTGTTCGGATTGATTTATATGATGACAGGCGGTGGTCCGGGAACAAAAACCCTGACACTTCCCATCTTTATGTACAGACAGGCATTTATTTCCCAGCAGCTGGGATATGGAACTGCCATATCCATGATCCTCCTGGTGATTGGAATTGTTCTGAGCGTATTTTATACCAGAATTATGAGAAATGATTAAGGAGGCAACCACATGTATTGGAAATTTCGTAAAACAATCCCTTACCTGATACTCACAATTTTAGCTTTCATATTTGCCCTGCCTCTTCTCTGGATTTTACTTGCCTCCTTTGATGCCAATGCTTCCCAGGCAGTGAAAATGCCATCTCAGTGGACCATGGAGAATTATAAAACCATACTGCTTAATCGGGCAAATCAGAGAGCGTTTGGAAATGGGCTTCTCATCTCCTTAGGACAGTCCGTACTGGTGGTGCTGATTGCAGGGTTTGCGGCATATCCCCTGTCAAGATACGAACTTCGTTATAAGAACATGTTTTTATATACGATTTTATTTATGACCTCACTTCCCATTACAGCAGTGATGGTCCCCGTTTATAAAATGTTTCTGACCGTTGGGTTGTATGATAAGATTGGAGGGCTCATATTATTTCTTACGGCAACATCCATGCCGTATGGAATCTGGCTGATGAAGAATTTTATGGATAATGTGCCAGTGGAGCTGGAGGAGGCTGCATGGGTGGATGGGGCATCTGCCTTTGACAGCTTAAGAAAGATTATTGCACCTCTTATGTTTCCGGGGATTTGTGTGGTTTTTATTTTCACCTTTTCAGGAAGCTGGGGCAATTTCTTTGTGCCATATATTTTACTGCAGACCCTGGATAAGTTTCCCGCTTCGGTGACACTTTATCAGTTTTTCGGGCAGCATGGGATGGTGATTTATGGACAGTTGGCAGCGTATTCTGCAGTTTATGCAGTTCCCTCCATTGTCCTTTATGTTCTGTCTCAGAATTACATGTCAAAAGGCTTTAATATGGCTGGAGCAGCCAAGGGCTGATAAAAAAAGGAGGAATTTCACGTGATTTTAATAAAAGAGAGAATCGGTAAGCTGTTAAGTGATTTACAGTCTTTGATCTATAAAGAAGATATTCCTGTATCAGAGTACCGGATGCTCAAATCGGCAGAACGGTTTGAGCATGTCAGTGATCTGGATACCCAGTCATGGGAGGTGCTGTCAAAAGAAGAGCTTTGGGGTGGACACAGGGAGTATTACTGGTTTGAGACGGAAGTTACCATACCAGAAGAATGGGAAGACCAGTGTGTGGTTTATGAACTGCGGACAGGAAGGGAAGGTTTCTGGGATGCCACAAATCCTCAGTTTACCATTTATGTAAACGGAATCAGGCGCCAGGGGCTTGATGTGAATCATCGGGAAGTGCTTTTAACCAGACAGGCAAAAGCAGGAGAAACCTTCCGGATCATTTTATCTGCTTTTACGGGAGACCAGAACTTTAAGCTGGTGATGGATTCTAAAGTCCGCATCCTCGACCAGGAGACGGAACAGTATTTTTATGATGTATCCGTTCCCTATGAAGCTGCAAAACTGCTGCCTGACGGTGACAGCAGCTGCATCACCATCTTATCGGCAGCAAATGAATCTTTGAATCTGCTGGATTTAAGAAAGGAGTATTCTCCGGAATACTATGAGTGTTTAAAAAAGGCATCCACCTATATGAAGGAAGCATTTTATGACCGCTACTGTGGAGGTGAAAGTAAAACCATATGCTGTGTGGGCCATACCCACATTGATGTGGCGTGGCTGTGGACTCTGGCTGTTACAGAGGATAAAGCAGTGAGAAGCTTTTCTACGGTTCTGGAACTGATGAGACAGTATCCGGAATATCTCTTCATGTCCAGCCAGCCCCAGCTTTACAAATATGTGAAAAAGAACGCTCCCGATGTATATGAAGAGATTAAGAAACGGGTGGCAGAGGGAAGATGGGAAACAGAGGGCGGCATGTTTGTGGAGGCGGACTGCAATTTATCGTCTGGAGAATCACTGGTCAGGCAGTTTCTTCACGGGAAGGAATTCTTCCGGGAAGAGTTTGGAACAGACAATGTGATTTTGTGGCTTCCAGATGTATTCGGATATTCTGCCGCGCTGCCCCAGATTATGAAAAAATGCGGAATCCGGTATTTTATGACAACCAAAATCAGCTGGAATGAATTTAATAAAATGCCCTATGACACCTTCTACTGGGAGGGAATTGACGGAACCAAAATCCTGACTCACTTCAGCCCCAGCAGGGAATATAATAAGGCTGCAGTTTTAGGGGGAACGGAGACTGAGCATTTTACCACCTATAACGCCTATTTAAATCCCACCTATGTAAAAGGTGCCTGGGAGCGGTATAGTCAGAAATACTTAAATAATGAAGTGCTGATGTCCTTTGGGTACGGTGACGGAGGCGGCGGTCCGACTAAAGACATGCTGGAAAACCAGAGAAGGCTTGAAAAAGGAATTCCAGGCTGTCCTAAAACCAAAATGACAACCTCCAGACAATTTTTTGAAAATCTGGAACAGGACGTAAAGGGACAAAAGTATCTGCCCTCCTGGGTAGGAGAGCTTTACCTGGAATATCACAGGGGAACCTATACCTCTATGGCAAGAAATAAAAAATACAACCGCAAGTCTGAGTTCCTTTTTGAAAATGCGGAATGCTTCGGAATGCTGAACCGGATACTGACAAACAGTTCCTATCCGAAAAAGACCATAGATGAAAGCTGGGAAGTTATTTTAAGAAATCAGTTCCATGATATTCTCCCAGGCTCATCCATCAAAGAGGTGTATGAGGATTCCGGAAACGAGTATGAGAAGATTACAAAGACCGGTAAAGAATTAGTGGATCTGGCTTTGGATGAAGTGACGAAACAGATAGCCGGGACTAGAAACACTGTGGTTGTCTTTAATCCCAACAGTGTCTCAGGAGAAGGACTGGTGAAAGTAAAGCTGCCGGAGGGTATGAAAAACCCTGGAGTCACAGACGGAGAGTACAGGCTGCCGGTTCAGATCACAGAAGATGGAACTCTGCTCTTTGGGGTATCCGGGGTACCCTCAAAGGGCTATCGCACCTTCGCTTTGACTGAAGACAATGGAAATGGGGCTGCAACCACGCTCACGGCAGACGTGAAGCATCTGGAAAACCAGTTTCTCCGTGTTGTTCTAAATGAGAAAGGGCAGATATCCTCCATCTACGATAAGATTATGGAGCGTGAAGTCCTTCCGGATCAGAAATGCGCCAATGTGCTGATGACCTATGAAGATCGTCCCCATAATTACGATGCCTGGGATGTAAATAATTATTATGTGGAAAAATCCTGGGAAATTACCAATGTGGCCTCCATGGAACTGGTGGAAAACGGCCCGGTCCGTGCCACGGTCTGTGTAAAGAGAAATTACCTGGATTCTGTCATTTGCCAGTATATTTCCCTTAACTTTGACAGCCCTGAGATTCTGATTCAAAACGAGATCGACTGGAAAGAAAAAAATATCTTTATGAAATCCATCATACCCGTTGACATTCATACAGACGAGGCTGTCTTTGATATTCAGTATGGAAATGTAAAGCGGAAAACCCACTATAACACCATGTGGGATTATGCCAGATTTGAGGTCTGCATGCATAAATGGCTTGATGTTTCCGAGGGTAATTACGGCGTCAGTGTGTTAAATGACTGTAAGTATGGTTGCCACGTTCACAATGGAGAAATTGGAATTTCCATGTTAAAATCAGCGGTATATCCAAATCCTGATGCAGACAAGGAACATCACAGCTTTGTATTTTCCATTTATCCCCATAAGGGGGACTGGAAAGAGGCTGGTACCCCAAAGAGAGCTTATCTTCTCAATAATCCCATGACTGCAAAAATAAAGGAGACGGATGGAGGCAGTCTTCCAGGTGGGTTTTCTCTTGTTAAAACGGATGCAGACAATGTAATCATCGAAGTGGTAAAAGAGGAACGAAACGGCGATGATATGATCATCCGTTTCTATGAGACTGCAAACCAGCGAACCACGGGAAAGATGATCTTTGGAACTAAGATTCTTGGAGCCTGGGAATGCAGCATGCTGGAGGAGGAAGAACAGGAAATCCCATTTTCAGAAGCCATCGCATCCTATACCATAAAGCCTTATGAAATTAAAACCTGGAAAATAAAACTGAAATAGGTAATCTGCTCCTGCTCCTTCCTGCTTGCATAAATCAACATCCCGTAATAGAATGGATAAGAGAAATTCTAGCGGGTTTGCAGAAAGAGGAAGGAGCATGGAATGATTACTATTAAAAAAATGGCGGAATTACTTGGCACCAGCACAACCACCGTTTCCAATGTGATTCATGGAAAAGAGGGGGAAGTATCGCCTGTTATGGTGGAAAAGGTGAAGAAGCTGATTGAAGAATATGACTATGTTCCAAACAGAAATGCCAGAAATCTGGCCAGTAACCGGTCCGGAATCATCGGTCTGGCGATGAAAGCCAGTGAAAATAAATACGATAACTTTGTAAAAGATCCGTTTGCAGGGGAACTGATCGGAGCTGTGGAACGGTATGTCCGCGCAAAGGGATATTTTACCATGCTATATGTTTCCAGTGATATAGGAGAGATTATCAGCTCGGTTTCCAGCTGGAATGTAGATGGTCTGATTCTTCTTGGAATGCAGAAGGAAGACGGGGAACTGTTAAATAAGAAGATGAAAAAGCCCATGGTTTTTGTGGATGCCTATTTTGAAGACGTTACCTTTGAATACGTCAATGTTGGAATTGATGACAGAAAAGGCGGCAGGGAGATTACAGAATATCTTTTGCAGTCCGGTCACCAGAAAATCGCATTTCTGGCAGATAACTGTATGGGAGTAGACTATCAGCGGTTTATGGGATACCGGGATGCACTGACCAGTGCCGGACTGCCATGGAACGAGGACAACTTTATCCGGCTGAAGCCAAGCGGCGCTGATTTGTCTCAAATATTATCCCAGGCACATGAGCGGGCAGGGGACTTTACCGCCTTTATCTGTGCATCGGATTATTATGCTGCTTATATTTTAAATGATCTAAAGGACCGGGGAATGAAAATTCCACAAGAACTCTCCATCGTGGGATTTGATGACAATGTCTGCAGCCGTCTGGTAAGGCCTGCACTGACCACTGTCCATCAGGATGTAACGGAAAAGAGCCGGATTACGGTGGAGAAGCTGTTTCATATCATAAATGAAGAGGATTACGGGTTAAATTTTGAACAGCTTCCGGTTTTTATCGTAGAGCGTTCTTCCGTGAGAAAAATGTAGAGTTTCTGTATCTGACAGATAAGTACTGAAAGGTTGAGATGTCTAATAGGGGGATGGATCAAATTGACAAATCCCTCTTTCTTTGACGCCTCATTCAGGGGAATTCTTCTGCAGGTGGTCTTTTATCGTTTCCAATTGTTCCAAAACCAGCATCTTCAAGGGATTCGGTTTTATTGATAAAATATTTTCACCGTAGGCAATAAAATAATTAGCGATAAAAGTTTCTTCCCCTTTGTTATAAAAGCCTCTTATATAATTTTTCCCATTTTCATGGAACAGCTCCATAGACGGATAATGTTCCTTATAGAATATATCCGCACCTCTTGCAGAAATCCCAACTTCAAAGTCAACAGCATCTTTTTCTCGGAACATCTCTTTCACTGGAATAAGCAATTCAGAAAGCGGCTTGGGCAAATATTGATCACAGGAATTTACAGAATGAATTTTATCGCATCGGAATACTTGCGGTCTTTTTGTCTGAAAATTGTAGGCGGTGGCATACCATTGTCCATAGGCAGAGGTTATGTCAAAAAACTGAACGTAATACTGATTTATACTGTCTTTCTTTTGGTAGGTTACTTCGCACACTCTTTCCTCAACGGCCATGTTCAAAATGTCCTCTAAACAGCTGCATTCCTTTTTATTCTGGTAACTTCCCAAGCTAAAAATCAATTCCATTCTCCGCAGCTTTTGTATTCGTTCTTCTGATATGCACCCTTCAAACTTTTGCTTTAGTTTTTTAACATTTAAGTGGAACGGGGTGGATTGATAAGCGTTTAGGGTTTGCATGGCAAAGTATAAGGCATGAACCTCATCAATGGTAAAGACAATGGGCGACAGCAGACGGTTGGGAAGAATACCATAGTGGCCATTTCGTCCGGATGTGGAGTAAATTGGCATACCTATTTCTTCTAAGGACTGAATATCCCGAAGTGCTGTACTTTTGGATATGGAGTATCGATCCATGATGTTTTTTAAGTTAAATGACTTTTTATCATTGAGGTATATCATCATATCATTAAGCCGCTGGGATTTATTCATAGCATTTCCTCTTTTCTGATAAATGGTTTCACTAATTGACACCATTATAGATTATACTGGATTCAAGATCATAAAGAAAGGATTAAATGGATTATGAAAAAACTATTTTTGGTATCATCCTTTAGCGATGTAGCTGACTTATTTGAAGACTTTGAGAAAGACCTAAACGGAAAAACCGTCACCTTTATTCCCACTGCAAGCAAAACGGAAAAGGTTGTATTTTATGTGAAAGAAGGAAGAAAGGCCCTTGAAAAGATGGGGCTGGTGGTTGAGGAGCTGGATCTATCAACCGCTCCAACTGCTGAAATCAACGCTAAAATAAAAAACAACGATTTTATTTATGTAACAGGGGGCAATACATTCTTTTTGCTGCAGGAATTGAAACGAAGCGGTGCAGATCAAATAATTATTGATGAAGTTAAGGCCGGAAAACTGTATATTGGCGAATCTGCCGGGGCAATGGTTGCATCTGCAAACATTGAATATGCGAAAGGAATGGATTCAGCAGAAAAAGCGCCTGACCTAGAAAATTTTGATGCGTTAGGTTTGGTGGATTTTTATACAGTCCCCCACTATACCAATTCACCTTTTAAAAAAATTGGGCAGAAAATTGTGGACACCTATTCATCCGTATTAAACCTGTCTCCCATTAGCAATCATGATGCGATTGCGGTCAGCGGTAATGAAATAGCCATCAAAAGAAACTGACTTACATCACCTTGACAATGTATCACCATGGAACGGCGGCCTTCAAAACCGCCGTTTTCTCTATTCAGGTGCTTGGTTTTGTACCTTTTTTTTCATAGAGTACAGCCCGAAGCAGCCTTTTTTTGTTTTAAAAATAACTTGGAAAATGAATAAAAAAACTCTTGTTATATCCTCCATAAAGTGATAATATACTATATATAGAACTTATGCGCATAAGTTACAATATAATTATTAAAATATCACTTTTTGACAGCATATTTTATAATGGAGGGTATATTATGAAGAAATACTTATGGGTTATGGCGATGGCGGGAGCAGCGGCGGTTTTGTCACTTGCAGGTTGTGGAAAGAGTGCACAGTCAGATGGAACTGTGGCCTCCTCTTCAGGAAGCCAGTCTGCAGACAGCAAGAGCGAAAGTCAGAGCCAGGCTAAGTCCGGGGGACAGGCGATTCGGATTGTAAACGGAAAAATCGAAATCGACGAGCCCTTAAAGGCGTTTGCCAAAAAGTATCAGGAGAAGACCGGTCAGGAGGTTGTAATTGAGTCCCTTGGAGGCGGAGTTGACATCAATGGAACCATGAAGGGATACCTGGCAGCAGGCAATATGCCGGATTTATTTGTATTTGGCGGCGAAGGAGATTATCAGACCTGGAAGGATTATATGACCGACTTAAGCGGGGAGGAGTGGGCTTCCCAGACAGAGTTTGGTTTTAAGTCAGAGGATGGAAAAACTGTAGGATTTCCTTATGCAGTAGAAGGGTATGGTATTACATATAATAAAGACGTTTTGAAAGCAGCAGGAATCGATCCCGCTTCTCTTACCAATTATGACGGGTTTAAGAAGGCTTTTGAGGCCATCGATCAAAAAAAGGGGGAGCTGGGACTGTCCGCTGTATGCTCAGTTGCGGCTGAATCCGGACAGATGTACTGGTCAACAGGAAACCATCTGTTTGGTTACTATTTATCAGGCGGGTTAAAGAGAGGGGACACCACTTATATTGATCAGTTAAAATCCGGGAAGACGGACACAGAGCGTCTGGGGCAGTTTGCAGATTTCATGAAGCTTCTGTTTGATTATTCAGATAAGAATACTCTGATTTCCGGAACATATGACGATCAGCTGGCTCTGTGGGCACAGGGAAAGACTGCATTTATCACCCAGGGGAACTGGATTGATCCCTCTCTTCCGGATTATAGTGTGAAGTTTGAATGTGGAATCGCTCCTCTGGCATTTACAAAGGAAGAGATGAAGGGTGTTCTTGCAGACTGTCCATCCTGGTGGGCTGTCTATAATAAAGGCACGAACATCGATGCATGCAAGGCTTTCTTAAAAGAACTTGCCCTGACAGAAGAAGGACAGGAATGTCTGGTAAGCGACTGCGGTATGATCTCGCCTTATACCACCTGCAAAGTTAGCCCAAAGACACCTTTGGCCATGAGTTTAAAGACCTATGTGGATGCAGGAAATACCTATTCCTGGCAATGGACGAAGATGCCGGAAGGAATCTCCATGAATGCTACTGGCAAAGTGTTTGAGCTGTATGCAAAAGGAGAGGTTGACAAAGATGGATTTGTAAACATGATGCAGACGGCCATTGCAGACTATGTGAAAAAATAACCGGGTTGGGCGGCCAAAAGCCGCCCGTATCCATATGGTAACGTCAAAGCATAGATAAAGGAGAGTCGTATGGAGGGAAAAGCAAAAAAAATAACGACATATCTGCCGGCAGCGATAGGTGCAGCAATGGTCTGCTGCGGGCTGTATTTTGATTTTTACAACAGGAATTTTTTGGGAAGGGGTCCATTACTTGCGGGCGGGCTGCTTCTGCTTGTGATTAGTCTTTATCTGGTTCCTGGAAAAAAGCACAGGGTGATTGTAAATGGTTTATTTCTGCTGCCTCTCATAGGCGCTTTTTTCATAACCGTGCTGATCCCTTTTATATTTGGCATTTTTTATTCATTTACGGACTGGAATGGAATTAAGTTTACCCAGTTTGTTGGTCTTAAGAATTATGGACAGATGTTTCATGCTCCTGATTATTTATATTCGCTGTTAATTACATTCTTATTTACGGTTTTTAATATGGTATCTGTCAATATAGCTGCGTTTTTCCTGGCAATTTTATGTACCTCAGGGGTAAAGGGAAGAAATTTTTACAGAGCTTCCTTTTTTCTCCCTAATTTAATCGGAGGAATCGTTCTGGGATATGTGTGGCAGTTTATCTTTAATAAAGTATTCACAAGCCTGGTGGCAGGAAGTCTTTCCATGCTGACCAGTCCCAATCTGGCATTTTTTGCAATTCTCATTGTCAGTACATGGCAGTACGCCGGTTATATTATGATGATTTATGTTACCGGTCTTCAGGGAGTTCCAAGAGATATTCTGGAAGCGTCGGCTGTAGACGGGGCAGGAGCGTTAAAAACTCTCTTACATATTAAGCTGCCTATGATTGCCAATACCTTCACAGTTTGTATCTTTCTTACCCTGGTCAATTCCTTTAAGCAGTTCGATTTAAACTATGCCATTACAAACGGAGCGCCCAGCCGGATTCTGGGAGCGAAGGCAGTGGCTTCCACGGAGTTTCTGGCTCTTAATATTTATAATACGGCGATTGCAAGAAACAGATATGCGGAAGGGCAGACAAAGGCAGTGGTTTTCTTTCTCATTCTGGCAGCCGTATCTCTTACTCAGGTTTCCATCAGTAAGAAAAGGGAGGTGGAACTATGAAAGAAATTAGCGGGAGGAACAAAACAACATGGGATGCAAGGCAGTCAAAACAACTGATTCCTGAGCTGTTTGGTCTCATACTATCACTGATTGTGCTGTCACCTTTTATTCTTGTGGTATTTAATGCAGCGAAAAAAAGTGCAGATATTGTAATCAGCCCCATCGCGCCTCCGTCTGACTGGGGACAACTGTTTATTAACTTAAAAAATGTCATTGGAAACCAGAATTTCAGCTATTGGAAATCCTTTGGAAGTTCCTTGTACATCACTGCAGTCAGTCTTATTTTACTGACCTTATTTTCCAGCATGGCGGCGTGGGTACTGGTTCGGAATAAGACAAAATGGTCCCAGTTGATTTTCATGATGTTTGTGGCCTCCATGGTTATCCCGTTTCAGGTGGTCATGCTTCCTCTTTTGTCTACGTTTCGCAAGGTATCTGAATTTACAGGAATTCCTTTGTTAAGCAGCTATACCGGTATCATTACTGCCTATCTGGGCTTTGGAGGCTCCTTGTCTGTGTTTATTCTTCATGGATTTATAAAGGGAATTCCAAAAGAACTGGAGGAAGCAGCATGGATTGATGGCTGCAGTCCGGAAAATACATTTTTCCAGATCGTTTTTCCGTTGTTAAAGCCTGTGCAGATGACTGTGCTGATTCTAAACGGAATCTGGATCTGGAACGATTACCTTCTTCCTTCCCTGATGCTGGGGCTCAATGGAAGAATCAAAACCCTGCCTGTTGCAGTGAGCAGCTTTGTAGGTTCCTATGTCAAGCAGTGGGATTTAATCCTGGCAGCCGCATTTCTTGCCATGATTCCCATTGTGATTCTGTTTTTATGTGCCCAGAGGCAGATTATACAGGGAATGGTAGAAGGGGCAATTAAATAATGGAAAGGAGTCTGAGATGGAACGAAAATGGTGGAAAGAGGCAATTGTATATCAGATCTATCCCAGAAGTTTTAAAGACAGCAATGGAGATGGGATTGGCGACTTAAACGGGATCAGGCAGAAGCTTTCCTATTTAAAGCTATTAGGAATTGATGTAATCTGGCTGTCACCTGTCTATCAATCCCCCAACGATGATAATGGATATGATATCAGTGATTACAAAAAGGTTATGGATGAGTTCGGAACCATGAATGATTTTGATGATTTGTTAAAAGAGGCCCATGAAAACGGAATCAGAATTATTATGGATCTGGTGGTGAATCATACCTCTGATGAGCATCCGTGGTTTATGGAGAGCCGGAGCAGCAGGGAGAATCCTTACCGGGATTATTACATCTGGAGAGAGGGAAAAGGAGAGATAAATCCGCCCAATAACTGGGGTTCCTGCTTTGGAGGCTCTGCATGGGAAAAGGATGAGAAAACAGGCATGTATTACCTGCATTTGTTCTCCCCAAAGCAGCCGGATTTAAACTGGGAGAATGAGGCTGTCAGAAATGAAATTTTTCAAATGATGGACTGGTGGTGCAGAAAAGGAATCGATGGTTTTCGAATGGATGTAATCAGCATGATTTCCAAAACCCCCTCCCTTCCAGACGGAGAAGTGAAAGGCGGGCTTTATGGGGATTTTTCACCCTACGCAGTCCATGGACCAAAGGTTCATACTTATCTGAAAGAAATGAATGAAAAGGTTTTATCTAAGTATGATTTGATGACAGTCGGTGAGACTGCAGGGGTTACGGTGGAGGAAGCCAGAAAATATGCAGGAGCCGGAGAACAGGAATTAAATATGGTTTTCCATTTTGAACATGTGGAGGGAGACGGTGAACTGCTAAAGTGGACGGATAAAAAGCCGGATCTGCTGCGGTTAAAACGCATACTCTCCAGATGGCAGGAGGAACTGGGAGACGATGCCTGGAACAGTTTATACTGGGATAACCATGACCAGCCAAGAGCGGTTTCCCGATTTGGCGACGACAGCAGCCGTTACAGAGAGGTTTCCGCCAAGATGCTGGCAACCTGCCTTCATATGATGAGAGGGACTCCTTATATCTATCAGGGAGAGGAATTGGGGATGACCAATTATCCATTTACAGAAATGTCCCAGTTCCGGGATATTGAGAGTCTGAATGCATATAAAGAGCTTACTGGAAAAGGCCTTGTAGACCATGAAACCATGATGAGGTATTTAAGGTGCAAAAGCAGGGATCATGCAAGGACTCCCATGCAGTGGGATGATGGCCCGGAGGCCGGATTTACCAATGCAGAGCCCTGGATCTCTGTGAACCCTAATTATATTGAAATTAATGCGGAAAAAGAACTGGCAGATGAAAACTCTGTGTTTCATTATTACAGGAAACTGATTGAGCTTCGGAAGAATTATGAGATTATTGTTTATGGAAATTATGAACTGATTATGAAAGAGGACACCCGGGTATTTGCCTATCTGCGAAGTCTGGGAGAACAACGACTGCTGGTGGTTTGCAATTTTTCTGATGAGGAGGCAGCCCTATCCTTACCCGAAGAATTTTTTAGAGAGGATGCAACGTGTCTGATTCATAACTACAATGACTCTTTGCAACAAAGACATAGCCGGCTGCTACCTTATGAAGCGGCAGCTTATTACCTGCAAAAGAAATAACCTGAATGGAGAAATAGAATGAAAAAACAATGGTGGCATGATAAGGTTGCTTATCAGATCTATCCAAAAAGCTTTCGCGATACCAACGGAGATGGCATAGGAGATTTAAGAGGCGTGATTTCAAAACTGGATTACTTAAAGGAGCTTGGTATCGATATTATCTGGTTATCACCGATCTATCAGTCTCCCTTTGCAGATCAGGGATATGATATTTCCAATTACTATGAGATTGATCCCCGGTTCGGTACCATGGAGGATTTGCAGGAACTGGTTGATGAAGCAAAAAAAAGGAATCTCTACGTCCTTCTTGATTTAGTGGTGAACCATTGCTCCGATGAACATGAATGGTTTCAGAAGGCCCTGAAAGATCCGAAAGGCGAATATGGTGATTATTTTTACATCAGGGAAGGAAAAGATGGGAAAGAGCCTTCCAATATCCGGTCCTATTTCGGAGGAAGTGCATGGGAACAAATAGGGGATACCGGCCTTTATTACCTGCACCTGTTCCATAAAAAGCAACCAGATCTAAACTGGGAAAATCCGGTGGTGAGAAATGAAATCTACGACATGATCAACTGGTGGCTGAAAAAAGGAATTGCAGGATTTCGGATTGATGCCATTATGAATATTAAAAAGGCCCTTCCTTTCCATGATTATGAGCCTGACCGGGAAGACGGACTGGCGGACTGCAGGCAGATGCTAAAAGAAAATAAGGGCGTTATGGATTTTTTAAAGGAAATGCGGGACGTCACTTTTCACCAATATGATGCCTTTACTGTAGGTGAAGTTTTTAATGAGAAAAAGGAAGAACTGTGTGATTTTATAGGGGAAGACGGATGTTTTTCCAGCATCTTTGATTTCAGCCAGACTGTATTCGGCGCAAGTGAAAAAGGCTGGTATGACAATCGTCCGGTAACGCCCGACGATTACCGGAAGTGTTGCTTTGACAGTCAGGAAAGAGCGGAGGGGATCGGTTTTCTTTCTAATATTATTGAAAACCACGATGAACCAAGGGGGGTAAGCAGATATATTCCTGAGGGAGAGTGTTCTGATGCTGCAAAAAAAATGCTGGCAGCTTTGTATTTTCTGTTAAAAGGAATGCCCTTCATCTATCAGGGGCAGGAAATAGGTATGGAGAATGTCGCCTTTGAAAACATTGACCAGTATGACGACATTTCCACATTAGAAGAATACCAGGTGGCAATTGAAAATGGTTTGTCAAAGGATCAGGCTTTGGAGGCTGTAAAGCGCTACAGCCGGGATAATGCAAGGGTACCCTTCCAATGGGACGACAGTGAGAATGCGGGATTCACCACAGGAACAGCCTGGCTCCCAGTCAGTAAGGACTATGCCTCCATTAATCTGCATCATCAGTCTGCAGATCCTGATTCCGTTTTTCATTTCTACAAAAAGCTGATTGCGCTAAGAAAGAATGAGGAATATAAAGATACCCTTATTTACGGCCAGCTGATACCCGCATATTTAGAAATGGAACGGCTGATGGTCTACTATAGAAACGGGGAACATGAGAGGATTCTTGTCATAGGAAACTTTAAAATGGAAGAACAGGAAATAGATCTGATAGAACCGTACCGTAAAATCCTGCTTAATAATTACGATACGGTCAGAGAAGCTGGGAAGAAGCTGGTACTAAAGGGATATCAGGTGCTGGTACTGTTATTTTAGTCAGATAGAATCTCTCCTGATTTTATCAACTGACTGCCATAGAGGCGTCAGTTGATAAGATCCGGGTACATATCCGATGCAAGCTGTTCCACTCCGTCTAAAATCTGATAACTATAACCCCAGAACTGACTAAAATCTATAATGTATATCTGCTTGTTCAAAACTGCAGAAAGTGACTGAAGTGCAGGCATCTTATAGATTTCTTCAACGGATTTTTCTGCCTCCGGGCCCCCTGAGTAACGAGAAATCAATAGAACATCAGGATTGGTTGAAACAAGCTGTTCCAGTGTGATCTCACCGGTTGCATTTTTAAAAGCATTGTCCAGATTTATCATATTCAACGCATCATTCTGAAAGGTATCAGAGGTTGCAGAATAGACGGAAAGGTCTCCATCGCTGTAGGATACATAGGCATAAGTAAGCTGGGGAACAACTCCTGAGAGTGTATCGGTTAAGTGATTAATCCTGGAATGCAGGCTGTCTGCAAATACGGAAGCCTGATCCTGTACACTGAATATTCTGCCAAGCTCTTCTATATCCTGAAACAAAGCGTCAACGGTTGCGCCACGTTTGCAGGTGTTAAAGATGTAAGTATTGATTCCCAAAGAATTTAATTCATCAACGCTTCCCACACCCCATTCTGCATCCGCAAACAAGTCGCCACGTCCAATGATCAAATCCGGATTAGCTCCCAGAGCTACTTCTTTTCCAACATAACCATTGGCCAGTACGGGGATTTTTAAGAATTCTTCGGCAATATCTTCAGAGGTCTCACCGTAAATAGCGGCAACACCTGCCATGGTGTCTGTCAGACCCAGACGAATCAGCAGTTCCGCTGTGGACTGGTTGTTGGCAACCACACGTTTGGGAGCCGCTTCAAAAATCTGCTGTCTGGATGTCCAGTTGCCATCATTAATGCTGTAATTGGACACGGTTAAGGGATAGGAGACGGAACTGGACTGCTGGTTAGTCTGAGAATCCACAGTGTCCGTTTTTTGAGTTGTCTTTTCCGGATTGGAAGAGACAGAGCTGGAGGCACATCCAACTAATCCTGCAACCATAAGAACAGTCAGCGATATGCCTGCAAAATGCTTTTTCCAAATAATATTCAATTGTGTTTCTCCTTTTAAGATTATTGGTTAGCGAAAGCTAACTAAAAGAGTATACTTTAAAAACAGCAAATTTGTCAACCTGTTTTACATGGGTTCACCTGATCACAAAATGACGATTGTGTTGACAGTTGTATTGAGGTATGATATATTGAAATGCGGTTAGAATAGACTAACTTATAGAAACATAAAGCGTTCAGTTTTTATAAATATGTAAATTACTAAGGAGCATCAGCATGAAGACACAAAGCAGCATAACTGCAAGGAATAGAAAAAAAGAGAGCATCCAGCAGAAGGCATTTGTACCGTTGGTCCTCGTCCTGATCGTTTTTATTGTATTTTCAGTCGGTTGTTCGGTGTCCATTGGGCAAGTTCCTATTTCTCTTAATGATACGTTTCAGATTCTGCTTTATAAGATTTCCGGAATGAGATTTGGCTCATTAGAAGGGCTTTCCACGGCCTCTTTTGCGGATATTATCTGGCACATCCGTCTGCCCAGGGCGCTGATGTCAATGCTGGTTGGAATTGGGCTTTCCCTATGCGGCGCGGTAATGCAGGCATCCGTACAAAATCCGCTGGCAGACCCTTACATTTTGGGGATTTCCTCAGGAGGTGCCTTAGGCGCTACCTTTGCTATTTTGCTTGGGTTTGGTTTTCCAGGAGTACTGGGTCAGATGGGGGTTGCAGCCTGTGCATTTGCAGGTTCATTTGGAGCGGCTGTCCTGGTGATGGTTATTGCTCACATGGGAGGGAAAATTACTTCTGCCAAGCTGGTGCTTACAGGCATGGTGATCAATGCGCTGTGTAGTGCGTTTTCTAATTTTATTATCTATTTTGCAAATAATGCGGAAGGAATTAAGACAGTAACTTTCTGGACCATGGGAAGTATCGCATCTGCAACATGGGGGAAGCTTCCTTTGGCAGCAATCAGTATAGGAATTGCGGTTGTGTTTTTCTTAACCCAGTTTCGGGTGCTCAACACCATGTTGTTAGGGAGTGAAGCGGCTGTCACGCTGGGCATTTCATTAAATCGTTATCTCCGCATTTATATGATGGTTTGTGCATTAGTTACAGGAATTATAGTTTCCAGTTGTGGCACTATCGGTTTTGTTGGATTAATTATTCCCCATATTGTCAGAGGGGTGGTGGGAACAGATCATAAAAGACTGATTCCGGTTTCTGCCTTGTTTGGAGCTGTCTTTCTCATTTGGGCCGATGTATTTTCACGTACATTGATTCATCAGAGTGAGCTGCCCATTGGCATTATTACATCCATGATCGGCGCTCCCATGTTTATGTATATGCTAATGAAAAAAGGATATGGATTTGGAGGAAAATAGGTGGATCTTCAGGCAAATAATATGATCGTAACGTTATCCAATACTGATATTGTGAAGGATATTTCAATTAAAGTAAAAGATAAACAGTTTGTTGGATTAATAGGGCCTAATGGCTGTGGAAAGTCCACACTGCTCAAGAGTATTTATAAGGTGATAAAACCCAGGCAGGGCAGTATTTATCTGGGTGATCTGGATGTGGTGAAATCAGATCCCAGGTCGGTTTCCCGTATTATGGGTGTTGTTGGTCAGTTTAATGATCTTAGCTTTGATTTTACCGTTCAGGAAATGGTCCTTATGGGAAGGACTCCCCACAAAAAATTTATGGAGGGGGATTCTGAGGAGGATTATAAAATTGTCAGCGCTGCACTTAACCAGGTTAGCCTGTCCGGTTATGAAAATCGCAGCTACCTTACCTTGTCGGGAGGTGAAAAGCAGCGTGTCATACTGGCACGTGCCCTGGCACAGCAGCCCTCCTTTCTGGTGATGGATGAGCCCACCAATCATCTGGATATTAAATACCAGCTGCAGATTTTATCCATTGTAAAGCGAATGAATGTTGGTACCCTTGCTGCTCTGCATGATCTGGAGCTTGCTGCTGAATACTGTGATTATCTTTACGTGATGAAGCAGGGAAAAGTGATTTCACATGGAACTCCAATGGAGGTATTGACCAGTCAGCTGATCGGAGAGGTTTATGATGTGGAGTGCGAAATTTATACCAATCCCATTACAGGGGAGTTGAGCATTGCCTATCTGCCGGTAACCATGCATTGTGGGAAAGATGGAAAATAAAATAGAAATATTATCCATGGGGTCGTTGACATCAATTCTGTGGAGGAATATAATGAATTCAGGGGTATATACGATGGTATATGCCCTTTTGTATATTATGACATAGGAGGAAAATAATCATGAGTGATAAAAAATCAGATAATCTTCATTGTCCCTGCTGTAAACGTCACTGTTCCATTGATGATCTTCACTGCAGCAAAGGTAAGGTCTATGCAAAATCATTAAAACGGAAAGAAGAGACCAGCCAGCAGCAAACTGAAAACTATGAACCGTCTTTCAACAGAATTCTTTTTACCTATAAATTTGGATTTCACCGGCTGTTTGGTCAGAAGGAGAAAGAGTTAAGCGGTAAGAAATTAAGAGCACTGGTAATGGGAGCATTGTTCCAGACAGATGGAAAGACTGCAACAGAACTGGAATCAGAAACGGGGATCAGAAACGAGAAGCTGAAGGAGTGTCTGGAAAAACTGGAAAAAAAGGAATATGTAAAAAAGAAAACCCAGCAAGAGGGATTACATCAGTATACCCTTTCGGATAAAGGAACAAAAGTGGCAGAAGAATTTATAACGGGTGGAGACAAAGAAGTGCTGAACCGCCTGGAAAAAGAAGAAAGAGACCAGCTGGAACGATTATTAAGGAAATTATTACCATAGAAAAAATTCATATTGACTCCACCATTTACCCCGATAATTGTCCGACATGTGCACAAGAAATGTAAAAAAACACGTTTATGTTTGCAGTTTTCATCAGATGTGATACAATGATTGTATGACAACATGAAAGATTTAGACTAAAAACATAAATTAAAGGAGTGAATTAGATGGAAGAACTTTCCAGAATTCCCATTGTACAGCAGGTAGTAAACAGCATGAAGGATTATATTGCAGCAGATGGAATTTTGGTTGGGCAGAAATTGCCTACAGAAAAGGAGTGGTGTGAGAAACTGACCGTTGGCAGAGGAACAGTCAGAGAAGCGTTCCGCATTCTGGAGGCCAGGGGGCTGGTAGAGATTAAGCCTGGTCGGGGAGCATTTCTGGTCAGCAAAAAGGAATTGGGTCAGGAAGAACTGGCTGAGTGGTTTCTTAAAAATGAAGTTGAATTAAAGGATTACATTGAGGTAAGAAGTGCGGTGGAACCCCTGTGTGCGAGAATTATCGCCAAACGGGCCACGGATGGGGAGCTGGAGCAGATTGAACGAACCCATTTCCGGTTTATCCGGGCTGTGGAAGAGAATGATTTTGCTGGTATGGCTAAGTATGATGAACGGCTGCACCGGCAGATTGTGGAGGCCAGTAAAAACAAGATGCTCATTTTTATGAGTAAAAAAATTGATGAGTGCATTCGTGATTTCCGGTTGAGAACGTTTCAGGTTCCTCAGAATGCCCAGAACGCGATCCGGGCACACCATAACATTGTGGAAGCGTTAAAGGCACGGGATGAAGAAGTGGCAGAACTTTATGCCAAACGCCATATTTCATTGATTAACACAGATATGAATGTGATTATAAAGCGGTAATAGAACTGGCAAAATTCCTGCCAAAATTGTGGAATTTTGTCAGTATATTAACGTTGCATTTTCATCAATATGTGATACAATGCAACATGTATAAAGAAGTATGCGGGAATGGAAAAACACCTGCAGCGGGAGGAACTACATTGGATACCAGGAGGAAAAAATCTGGGATACATCGTCTGATACTGGCATGTTTTTTTTGTACGGCAGTATTAATGACACAACTGAATACGGTTGATGTGGTCAAGAGCCTGGGACATCCTGGCTTTTTTTCCGTAAGCAGTTTTTCTGGCGACAACCTGCGTCATAAAAGATTTGATGCAATGATTGAATCGAAGGATGTGCTGGAAGAGGAAGCGGTAAGTGATGTATTTCTTAATATTGTAAGCCGTTCAAATCTAAAAAGCGTAATCCTTAATTATATATGTTTAAAAACATTCTTCTTATTTATACCGTTTGCGTTATGGTCACTTCGCACCGTTCTTATGCGGGAGGGATATATAAGCCGGATGTTTGTGATACGTTATATTCATAATTCCGACGGAGAAAAAGAAACAGCAGGCAGGTTTTGGCAGATTGAAAATTAATATAGAAAATGAGGAAAACTTATGAAGCCAGGAAAGAAAATGCTTGCTGCAATATTCTTAGGAATTGCAGCCATTGTTTGCATTGCAATATTTGGAGCAGGAGATAGTGTTAAAGGAATCTTCGATATGCGGTTTGGTATCGATATACGGGGAGGCGTCGAAGCTATTTTCGAGCCTCAGAATTTAGACCGTAAGCCTACGGCCCAGGAACTGGAATCGGCAAGGGAAGTAATTGAAAGCCGTATGGACAGCCAGAACATTGCTGACCGTGAAGTAACTGTGGATAAAGAGGCTGGTTATATCATAGTACAGTTCCCATGGAAATCAGGGGAAACAGATTTTAACCCGGAAGATGCAATATCTGAGTTAGGTGAGATGGCAGAACTGACATTTAAGGATCCCGATGGAACTGTTTTAATTCAGGGGAAAGATGTTGAGAAGGCCACTCCTCAGACGAATACATCCAATGGAATCAAGACCTACGTGGTAGCTCTCAGCTTTAACAGCAATGGATCAAAGCTGTTTGAAGATGCCACCGGAAAACTGATCGGAAAAAGAATCGGAATTTATATGGATAATAATCTGATTTCCAATCCTACGGTGCAGAATCAGATATCAGGAGGACAGGCGGTAATCACTGGTATGAAGAACTACGAGGAAGCCAAGGCTCTGGCTGAGAAAATTAATGCCGGTGCTCTTCCTTTCTCCTTAAAAACAACCAACTTTTCTACCATTAGCCCCTCTCTGGGAAGTAATGCTTTAACAATTATGGTCTATGCCGGACTGGCTGCATTCCTCGTGATCTGTCTCTTTATGATCGTGTTTTACAAAATGCCAGGTATCGTTGCATGCGTTACACTGCTTTTACAGATGGTAATTCAGATGCTGGCAGTTTCGATTCCCCAGTATACCCTGACCCTTCCGGGAATTGCAGGTATTATCCTGACTCTAGGTATGGCTGTGGATACCAATATTATTATTTCAGAGCGTATATCAGATGAACTGAAGAAGGGATCATCGGTAAAGGGAGCTGTTATTTCCGGTTATAAGAATGCATTTTCATCGGTACTGGACGGTAATGTTACAACTGCTATTGTGGCAGTGATCTTAATGATCTTTGGATCAGGAACCATGCTGAGTTTTGGTTATACCCTGCTGGTTGGTATGGTGGTAAATCTTCTGATTGGTGTATCCGTATCCAAACACCTGATACTGTCACTGATTCAGTCTGATTTCTGGAGAAATGAAAAGAGGTTCCGAATCAGAAAGGATAAAAAAATCATTCCTTTCTATCAGAAGAAATATATATTTGCCATTATCTCAGGATTCGTTATCCTGTCCGGTATCGCGGGCTGCTTCTTCTATGGAGTAAAACTGGATACTCAGTTTACAGGCGGTGCAGTTCTTTCTTATTCCGTTTCTGATCAGGCAGATACCGGTAAAATACAGGAAGCCATTGAAAAAGAGACAAAGCGTCCCGTAACCGTTCAGATTAAAGAAGATAATATGACTGGATTAAAGAGGCTGTCTGTTACACTTGCCGGAAATGCAGGTATGTCACCGGAGGAACAGAAGGCCATTACGGATACAATTAACAGTACCATTGGCAAAAATGATGCAAAGCTGTCTGAGACATTTGTGGTTGAGCCTTATATTGGAGCAAAAGCGCTGAAGAACGCCGCTGCTGCCATTATCCTGTCACTGATCTTTATTGTTGTATATGTCTGGATCCGTTTTTCCGTTATATCCGGCCTTTCTGCCGGAATAACAGCGATGATTGCCCTGGTTCATGATGTTCTTGTGGTATTCTTTGCATTTGTATTGTTCCAGATTCCGTTAAATGATGCGTTCGTCGCGGTAGTACTGACGATCATCGGTTACTCTATTAACGATACTATCGTAATTTACGACAGAATTCGTGAAAACAGAAAACATGATTCAAAAATGCCGGTGGATACTCTGGTTAACGTAAGTACATCCCAGACACTGGGAAGATCCATTAATACTTCCGCAACAACTGGAATTTGCGTATTAATTCTTATGGTGGCTTCTGTGTATTTCCATATTGAGTCCATCATGGAATTTTCACTTCCTATGTTCTTCGGTATCCTGACTGGTTGCTATTCATCAATCTGTGTGGCAGGTACCCTGTGGGCAATGTGGGAGAAAAAGAAAGGGAAATAATAAGATATTAGGCGAAGGCCGGGTAGTCAGTTTATTTGACTGCCTGGCCTTTTTTTTGATTGTAAGACAAGTTTGCCTGATGATGTATGACTGCCTTTTGTTTGTTTTGCATAATTTTAAAAATAATGTTGACAAAATTCGAGTAAAGATGTATTATGAATTTACAATATTGTATGACAGCATACAATAAAAGCGAGCCCGGGAAGCTTAAAAGAATGATATCATACAATGTTATCAACAAATGTAACAAAAAATGTATGGAATTTAACGACTAAACGTGTTGAGAGGTGGATTATTATGAAAAAAGTAATTGGAATTGTATTATCAGCTATGATGGCAATCTCTTTGGCTGCCTGCAGTTCGACTGCAGACAATACAGCCCAGACTCAGAGTGAGGCCCAGACGACTGCAGCTGTAACATCAGAAGCAAAAGGAACAGAAGCAAAAGGAACAGAAGAAAAGCAGAAACCAGTTAAAATAGGAGTTTCCGCACCGGATTTAACCAACGTTTTCTTCATTCAGATTAAAGAAGCAATGCAGAAATCCCTTCAGAATCCGGAAGATGAACTCATCATACAGGATGCAGGCGGGGATCAGAACAAGCAGATGAATGATGTTATGGATATGATCAATCAGGGGTGTGATGTGATCTGTATTTCAGCGATTAACTCCGAAGGTGTAAGAGCGACACTGGAAGCCTGTAAGGAAGCAGGAATTCCGGTAATTGCATTTAACACCGCGGTAAAGAATCCGGAACTGGTTCAGTGTACCGTTGTTTCCGATAATCTGGAAGCAGGAAAGCTTTGTGCACAGGCACTGGCTAAGGCATTAGATGGAAAAGGCAAAGTAGTTGAAATTACATACAGTACAACAGAAGTTTGTTATAACCGCCAGTCGGGTTTTGAACAAGAAATGAAAAATTATCCGGGAATTGAAATTATTCAGACAAAGGACGTAGAGAAGCCAAAGTCCGATTATTCCCAGCCGATTATGGTTGATTTTATCAACGCCAATCCGGTTATTGACGGTGTATTCACAATCAATGATCCAACTGCCAGAGGAGCGATTGCAGCATTAAAAGAAGCAGGGCGTCTGGATAAGACCAAGGTTGTTTCCGTTGATGGATCTGATGAAGGAAAAGGATTTATCCGTTCAGGAGAGATGGTAGCATCTGCCGCGCAGGATCCGGCTGGTATCGGAGCCACCTGTATTGAGAGCGCATACAGACTGCTTTCTGGTATGACAATCGAAGAAAAGGTAGTAGTACCTATGTCTATTATTACGGAAGAAAACGTTGGCAAGTAATCCGTAAACACTTTGACCCGAAGCGATGAATGCAGAACAGGAGTAGAAAAACATGTCAGACGCATATGTTTTTGAGATGAAAGATATTACAAAAGCATTTGGCCGCAATGTTGTGCTTGACGGAGTCAGTATTTCCATAAAGCCCGGAGAAGTCCGGGCTCTTATGGGAGAGAATGGTGCAGGAAAGTCAACTCTGATGAAAATTTTAGGCGGCATTATCAGTGCAGATTCCGGCACAATTTTTATGAACCAAAAAGAGGTTTCTATCAGAAATGTAGAGGATGCCAGAACCTTCGGAGTCAGTTTTATTCATCAGGAAATCACTAATATTCCGGAGATGACTATTGCAGAAAACATTTTTCTTGGAAGGGAACCGAAAAATCATTTAAAAATGGTGGATTACCGGAGAATGAAAAAGGAGGCCCAAAAAGCTCTCGATGCTTTGGGACTAGAACTGGATTCCGGAATGCTCATCCGCGGCTTGTCCGTAGCTCAGCAGCAGATGATTGAGATTGCGAGAGCAGTCAGCGAAGGGGCAAAAATTTTAATTCTTGATGAACCAACTGCTTCCTTATCGAAAAGTGAAACTGACAATCTGTTTTCCCAGATTGACCGTTTGAAAAAAGCCGGAGTTGCCATGATTTACATATCACACCGTATGGAAGAAACCTTTAAGGTATGCGATTCCGTTACTGTGCTTCGAGACGGTAAATTCATTGGAACCAGGCAGACCAGTGAAACAACAGAAAACGAACTGATCAGCATGATGGTCGGACGTGAGTTTAACAATATGTACGGGAATGAGCGCGTCATTGGGGGCGATGTAATCCTGGAAGTAAAACATTTGACAACCGATAAAGTTACTGATATCAGCTTTGCATTGAAAAAAGGGGAAATACTTGGATTTTCCGGACTGGTGGGGGCTGGGCGTACAGAACTGGCACTGGCAATATTCGGAATTGACAGCATACAGTCAGGGGAAGTCTGGCTGGAGGGAAAACAGCTTACAATCAAAAAACCGAAGGATGCCATATCAGCAGGCATTGCTCTTGTGCCGGAAGAACGCAAGGAGCAGGGGCTTTTTCTGGGGCACAGCATTGCAACCAACCTGACTTTTCAGGTACTTTCTGAATATATACAGCGGTTACAGGTAGATAAGAAGAAAGAGAAGAGTATCGTTGATGAATTTAAACAGAAGCTTTCTATTAAGATGGCTTCGACTGAACAGACAGCGGGAGAATTATCCGGCGGAAACCAGCAAAAAATCGTCATATCAAAGTGGCTGGCTGCAAAGCCCAAGGTCCTGATTCTGGACGAGCCTACAAGGGGAATTGATGTGGGGGCAAAGGCTGAGATTTATAAACTGATGCATACCCTGGCTCAGGAAGGGGTTTCTATCATTATGATATCTTCCGAGCTTCCTGAAATTATTAACAATTCCAGTCGGATCGCCGTTATGAGGGAAGGTTGTCTGGCGGGAATCATCGATCAGACAGTAACGGAAAGCTCGCAGGAAATGATCATGTCATATGCAGTGGGAGGAGAACATACAACATGCTAAGCAAGAAGAATCAACCAGAGACAGCGCAGTTAAAAGCACCGGGCCTCTGGGATACCAATCCCTTTCTGATCTGGCTGAAACGAAATATGGCAGCCATGATCGCCCTGGTTTTCTTATGCGTCTTATTATCATTCACAACCGATACCTTTCTTGTGAAAAATAATTTATTCAGCGTTTTACGGCAGGTGTGTGTGAACTGCTTTATCGCTTTTGGAATTACCTGTGTCTTAATCTGCGGAGGCATTGATTTGTCAGTCGGTTCTGTTGTGGCAGCAGCCGGAGTAATAGCCGTACGATGCGGGAATGGAGGACTTCCCCTGATCGCAGTATTTCTGATTCCTTTGTTGTTTGGAGCACTTATCGGCTTTATGAACGGATTTGTCATATCCCATACCACACTTCCTCCCTTTATTGTCACACTGTCCATGCAGATTATCGTCCGTGGTGTCAGCTATATTTTAACTGGCGGACAGCCTGCACAGTCCAATAACGAAACATTTAACAACATGGGCGTTGGAAGCTTTCTGGGAGTGCCGATCCCTGTTATCTTTGTAGGCGTGGCTTTTGTAATTCTGTATTTTATTATGAACCGCACCTCCTTTGGGCGTCATGTCTATGCGACAGGCGGTAACAAAGAAGCGGCCAAATATGCAGGTGTAGATACCAGATGGATTCAGGTAAGAGTCTATGTCATGAGTGCGGTTATGGCTGCACTTGCCGGAGTCGTTCTGGCAGCAAGACTTTACTCCGGACAGCCGTCAGTCGGGGAAGGATTTGAGCGTGATGCCATTGCAGCTTCTGTTCTTGGCGGAACCAGTTTTAACGGTGGAATTGGTACCTTGGGGGGAACAGTAGTTGGTGTTCTCATCATTGGTGTTTTAAATAATGGAATGAATCTTCTTAAAATCAACAGTTACTGGCAGTTTGTAGTAAAAGGATTTGTAATTCTGGGTGCAGTATACGTGGATTATCTAAAGAAGAAAAGTTCTATGAGAAAATAAGTATTTACATAGAAAAGACGGAGGCATAAGGACATGATGGACATAGATGAATTAAAGAAGATATGCAGCGAAATCCGTAAGGATATTATTAATATGACTGCCGATGCAGCCAGCGGTCATCCGGGAGGCTCTTTATCTGCGGTAGAACTGATGGCAGGGCTCTTTTATACACAGATGAAAGTGGATCCTGAGAACCCGGATATGGAAGACCGTGACCGGTTTGTGTTAAGCAAGGGTCATGCAGCACCCTGCTATTACGCAGTGCTTGGAGAGATGGGATTTTTTGATAAGGCAGAGTTTAAGAATTTCCGCCAGCTTCACAGCATTCTTCAGGGTCATCCAGATGCGAAAAAAGTGCCTGGCATTGACGCCTCCACAGGTTCCCTGGGACAGGGGATTTCCATTGCAGTGGGCATGGCCCTTGGCGCAAAGGCTCAGAAAAAGGATATTAAGGTTTATGCCCTTTTAGGGGACGGAGAGTTGCAGGAAGGCCAGGTCTGGGAGGCATGTATGGCAGCTGCCAACTATCATCTTGACAATCTGACCATTATTATTGATAACAACGGACTTCAGATTGACGGAACCAATGATCAGGTAATGTCTTTGGGAGATTTATCTTCTAAATTCAAAGCATTTGGTTTTCAGGTACTGGAGCTTCCAGATGGAAATAATTTAGAAGAGGTACTGGCAGCATACTCCATCAGTACCATGGAAGGAAAACCAAAATGCATTCTGGCTCACACGGTAAAAGGAAAAGGCATCTCCTTTATGGAAAATCAGGTTGGCTGGCATGGGAAAGCACCAAATGAAGAAGAAAGACAGCAGGCATTAAAGGAACTGGAGGCATAGACATGAGTGAATTAAAAGCAATCAGAGTGGCATACGGCGAAGCCCTTGCCAGTCTTGGAGAAGAAAATGAAAAGGTGGTTGTACTGGATGCGGATCTGGCTCATGCAACCATGACGGCAACCTTTGGATCAAAATTCCCGGAGCGTTTTTTCAATGCAGGAATTGCAGAGGCCAATATGGTGGATATGAGTGCAGGACTGTCTACCATGGGATATATTCCTTTTTGCAGTACCTTTGCCATATTTGGGGCAGGACGTGCTTATGAGCAGGTGCGTAACGGAGTTGCTTACCCTAATTTTAACGTAAAGCTTGGTATGACTCATTCCGGAATCACCCTGGGAGAAGACGGCGGAAGCCATCAGGCAATTGAAGATATGGCTCTGATGCGGGTGATTCCAGGCATGACCGTAGTAGTTCCCTGTGATGCCAATGAGACTCACCGTGCTGTAAAGGCCGTTGCTGAAATGAAAGGCCCGGCATATTTAAGGCTGGCGAGACTTCCAAGTCCGGTATTTGAAGAGGATATGCCTTTTGAAATCGGTAAGGCAAATGTGCTGAAAGAAGGAACGGAAGCAGTTGTATTTGCCTGCGGAATTATGGTAGCGACTGCCCTTGAATGTGCAAAACGCCTGGAGTCAGAAGGAATCAGTATTACGGTAGTTAACATGCATACCATCAAGCCAATTGATAAGGACTGCATTTTAAAATATGCATCCGGCTGTAATCATGTCATAACAGTAGAAGAGCACAGCACCATCGGAGGACTGGGAGATGCAGTAGGAGATGTTCTGTTAAATAATAAGTGCAATGTGTCCTTTAAAAAGATCGGAGTGGAGGATCGCTTCGGACAGTCAGGAAAACCGGAAGAGCTACTGGAAGAGTACGGACTCAGTGAAAAACAGGTATATAATCAGATAAAAGGAGTGTTAAACAAATGAAAATCGCATTGATTAATGAAAACAGCCAGGCTGCCAAAAACGGAATCATTTACACCAGTTTAAAGAAAGTGGCTGATACAAAGGGCTATGAAGTGGATAACTACGGTATGTATTCTCCCGAAGATAGCTGCTCCCTCACCTATGTGCAGAATGGAATCCTGGCAGCAATTCTGTTAAATTCCAGAGCAGCGGATTACGTAGTGACCGGCTGCGGAACCGGGCAGGGAGCCATGCTTGCATTAAACAGTTTCCCGGGAGTGATCTGCGGTCTGGTAACAGATCCAAGTGACGGCTACATGTTTGCCCAGATCAATGATGGAAATGCCATTGCCATGCCTTTTGCAAAGGGCTTTGGCTGGGGAGCAGAGCTGAATCTGGAATACGCGTTTGAAAAACTGTTTTCGGAAGAGAGCGGACAGGGCTATCCAAGGGAGCGGGCAGTTCCGGAACAGCGCAATAAAAAGATTTTGGACGGAGTGAGAGAGAACAACTTAAAAGATCTTATTACCTGCTTAAAAGGACTGGACCAGGATCTGGTAAAGGGTGCACTGGGCGGTGAGAAGTTCAAAGAACTGTTTTTTGCAAACTGCAAGGATGGATCAATTCTTGAATATGTAAAAAGTCTGCTTGCTTAGGAGCTGAGTGATGATAACGAATATACCGTCAGGAATTGCCCATGTGGCAATTCCCACAGATGATCCGGAATTAACCGTTTCCTTTTATGAAAATCTTGGCTTTATCCGACTGGTTGACCATGGCGTCAGAGGAATGCTTCAGTGTCAGACCTGTGTGATTGAATATTATCCCAGACGTCAGGAGGAAAAACTGGCTGGCTGTATCGATCACATTGCCCTGACCTGTGAACACCTGGACGAAGCCTATGAGGAAATTCTGGCACAGGGCCACCAAATGATTACAAATGGAATTGAATCCAATGAGATGTTTGCTCCAAGAACCAACCGTTTCTTCCTTTTTAAAGGTCCTAATGGAGAGAAGATTGAATTTTGCAAAATTTACGAATAGATGAGAAGACCGGAGCGTAAAGGAGAACTGTCATGAGATTTTTTGTTGATACGGCAAATACGGAAGATGTAAAAAAGGCAAATGATATGGGGATTATCTGCGGAGTAACCACGAACCCATCCCTGATTGCCAAAGAAGGAAGAGATTTTTCAGAAGTAATTAAAGAGATTGCTTCGATTGTAGATGGCCCCATAAGCGGTGAAGTGAAAGCAACCACAACAGATGCGGTTCACATGATCAGCGAGGGTAGGGAAATTGCAGCCATTCACCCCAACATGGTAGTGAAAATCCCTATGACAGCAGAGGGATTAAAAGCAGTAAAGGTTTTAACTGCAGAAGGAATCAAAACAAATGTAACTCTTGTATTTTCGGCTGCTCAGGCTTTGCTGGCCGCCCGTGCAGGAGCAACTTATGTATCACCGTTTTTAGGCCGCCTCGATGATATCTCCATGCCGGGTATTGATTTAATCCGGGACATTATGGAGATTTTCACCCAGCATGGAATTGAGACGGAGATTATTGCAGCCAGTATCCGAAACCCCATTCATGTAATTGACTGTGCAAAGGCAGGGGCAGATATTGCTACGGTTCCTTACGGTGTACTGGCACAGATGATCCGACATCCGCTGACGGATCAGGGGATTGATAAATTTGTTGCTGATTATAAAGCTGTATTTGGAGAATAGCTTTGAAATTAAGAACGAGACCGCTATGGTTTCGTTCTTTTTCATATCTGGTTAATTGAGATCTCTGGCGTTATTTTGTATCATAATTAAATATTGTACGAGTTGGAAATGTATAGTAATATGCTATCAGGAGTAACCGAATACAGGGTAGAACATTCCTGATTGCATTGCTTACATATATAGGAAAAAAATAGCCTGCCCTGACGCAAACAGGATAGGCTGGCTCATGGCGACATGAGCAGTTAGTCAATCAAGGGAGCTTCCACCTTGTGTGGCGGTTACTCTTTTGTAATTCAAATATAACACATGAAAGGCAGAGTTGTAGAGTGTAATTAATATATTTAGCTATAAAACTCTTCAATAATTTATGTATATCATATTGAAAAATTTCGTTAAAGATGTTAGAATATAGCAATAAACAAGTTAAAATATTTGATAGTAACTAAATTAATATGAAATATTGGACAACCTTGTTTATAAAAATGATTATTTATTATAAAGGAGGATTAAGATTATGCTTAACAAAGAGATTGTTGCTAAGATAAACAAACAGATTAATTTTGAACTTTACTCCGCATATGCATATCTGGATATATCGAACTATTATGCAGACCAGAATTTAAACGGGTTTGCTAACTGGTTTAAAATACAGACTCAGGAGGAGCGGGATCATGCAATGCTGTTCATGGATTACCTTCTTCAGAATGGAGAAAAGATTGTTCTTTCGGATATTAAGGCCCCTTCCTTCGCTTTCACCGATTTCCGCCAGCCGGCCATGGAAGCCTATGAACATGAGATTAAGGTAACAGCTTCCATTCACGACATTTACGGAGCCGCTTATGAAATAAAGGATTTCCGTACCATGCAGTTTCTTGACTGGTTTGTAAAGGAACAGAGTGAAGAAGAGAAGAATACGGATGAGATCATTAAGAGATATGATCTGTTCGGCAGTGATGCAAAGGGACTTTATCTCCTGGATACGGAGCTGGCAGCCAGAGTCTATACTCCGCCTACGCTGGTAATCTGATTTTTCAGGCCGGGGTCCAGTAATTAAATAAAGGTAGAACCCCTATAGGCAGGGGTAAAACGCTTAAAAAAGAAGGATTCTTCAGATGGAAGAATCCTTCTTTTTTTGCGTGCCCGCCGGTCACATGTTCTAATGCAATGTCATTAACTTTAGATCACCATTGTAATTGGTATTTACATATGTTTTAGCCAAATCGATCAGACATTTATGAGGCGGTGTCATAATTAAATCCTTACGGTAAAGAATTGAATGAATTCTGTACAGTTTCGGTTCCAGTGAAAAGCAGGTAATCATCTTGTGAGGAAGCTGATATTCAACAGGAATAAAACCCACTCCGATATTGCTGGATACCATGTCACAAATAGACTGAACATGAGAGGTCATGCAGGCAATGGTGGGATTAAATTCCTCCTTTTCAAAAAAATCTTCGATCAGATACCGGATACAGGAACCTTTGTGCTGCAGTATGAAAGGAGAACCGTGAAAATGTTCCAGAAGCTGTGTGCTGGTAAGAGAACGCTGGCGGTTCCCGCTTGCCTTTTGGGAATAGGGATGGCTGCTGGGGGCAGCAAATACAACCTCTTCTTTTTTCAGTTCAATACTCTGACCTCTGTACTTTTCCATGGAATTGGCAGTTACAAAAGCCAGGTCTATTTCCCCTTTTGAAATAAAATTGCTGGTAGACCACAGATTGTCATCTGACAGTACCAATTCTACCTTCGGGTAATATTTACGGAAATCAGCCAGGATACAGGAGAGCATCTGCATGGCGCTGGAAGCGGAGGTGCCAATGCGGATCCGGCTTGAATTTGAGACACGTTTTATATCTTTTTCCAGATTTGAAGTTAATGAAATTACTTTTTTTGCGTATTCTGCGTAGAGGTTTCCCACCGGAGTCAGTAAATAGGTACCTCCGGACCTTTCAAAAAGCGGTGAACCAAGTTCCTGTTCCTGCTTGGTAAGGAACTGGCTTAGCGTAGGTTGTGAGATGTACAGTTTTTTAGCTGCTTTCGTCATATTTCCCGTTTCAGCCAGTGCGAGAATATATTCTAAATACCTGATGTCCATGGAAGGCCTGCTTTCTTTTGCTGTGAGTTTTAGTTATAGGCAGTGACTATAGTAAAAATAGGAAGGGGTTATTGGAAAAAATGCATAATAAAATATATAATTAGAACTGGAAAGTGGTTTAAAATTTACATTGAAAAGGAGATGACGCGATTTATTATTCAAAATCATCTATATTTTCATTATAACAGAGTGTGTCTATAATGAAAACACTAAAAATAACAGAATAAAAAACGAGTCATGCGAGGAGGGAGGAATATGGCAGGCTATAAGTTCCTGCTATAAAGTAGAAATGAAAGCATACATAATAAAACGTACCGGACAGATGATACTGATTATTTTTCTGATATCCATCTTTACATTCATGCTGGTATCGTTGATTCCTGGTGATCCTGTATATGCCATGCTGGGACAGGAGGTATCTCAGGAAGAATATAAGAGGGTGTTTCATGAATTAAAATTGGATCAGCCGATTATTCACAGGTATTTCAGCTGGCTGGCGGGTGCAGTCCAGGGGGATTGGGGACAGTCCACCCAGTTTCATAAAAGTACTTTGGAAATTATAAATGAACGGATTCCCATAACCTTATTTTTTTCAATCAGTGCATTTATCATAAGCATTCCCCTGGGAATCCTGTTCGGTGTAATCAGCGCAGTATATAGGGGAAAACCGGCAGATACGGCAGTCACTCTTGTAGCCAACATAACAGCATGCCTGCCCCAGTTCTGGATTGCACTATTAGTCATGTATGTATTTGCAATGAAACTGGGCTGGCTTCCTTCTTACGGCTTTACCTGGTTTCATGAGGATCCGGTGACTGCGATCAGACAGGCTGTTATGCCGCTGTTTTGTCTGGCACTTGGAGGAATTGCTACAGTGACCAGGCAGACACGTTCCAGTATGCTGGAAGTCATCCGGCAGGATTATGTCAGAACTGCAAAAAGCAAGGGACTGTCACAGCGGAAGGTCATCTATGTGCATGCTCTTAAAAATGCCCTGATACCCGTTATCACCATCCTTGGAATGCGCCTTGGTTCCATGCTGGCAGGTTCCATGTTTGTGGAATCCGTGTTTAACATTCCAGGAATGGGCTCTTTATTTGTTAAAGCGATTCAGTCAAGAGATATTCCGGTTGTTCAGGCATGCGTGCTGGTCACTGCGCTGGTATCCTGTATCATCAACCTTTTGACGGATATTCTGTATGCAGTGGTTGATCCGAGAGTCAGGTTTGAATAGGGAGGCAAAATGATGAAAAACAACGGAAGATGGAAAAAGACAGTTAAAATTTTGTTTGCCAGAAAGATTGCCGCATTCAGTGCAGCGGTGGTTCTCCTCTTTATTGCCCTGGCAGTTTTCGCACCGGTTTTTGCACCGTATGACCCCAATTATGCAGATTTTGCCTCTTATCTTCAGGGACCCGGAAAAGATCATCTTCTTGGAACCGATAATTACGGGAGAGACGTGTTAAGCCGGATTATATACGGAACCAGAGTGAGTCTGATTATCGGTGTATTTGCAGTCATGATTGCCTGTGTTGCGGGAACCTTTTTCGGAATGATTGCAGGTTATTTCGGCGGAATCACAGATGACATTATTACAAGAATTATGGAAGCCATTCGGGCAATCCCCCAGATTATTCTCGCTATGGCCCTGACTGCTGTGTTTGGAAGCGGGATCCGTAATCTGGCAATTATTCTTGGAATCTCTTCTATGGCAGGATATGTCCGGATGATGAGAGGGCAGGTGCTGACAATCAAACAGGCAGATTATGTTATGGCAGGAAAACTTCAGGGGAATAAAAATTTCAGGCTGATGTTTAAACACATTCTCCCAAACAGTATTTCACCGATTATTGTCATGATGACCCAGCAGGTGGGACAGACCATTCTGGCAGAAGCCGGACTCAGCTTTTTAGGTCTTGGAATCAGCGCACCGACTGCATCCTGGGGAGGTATGGTCAGTGACGGCCGCTTATTCCTTCTCCAGAATCCGGTATTTGCACTCACACCGGGAGTCTGCGTTGCGGTTCTCGTTATCTGTCTGAATATGTTTGGTGACGGTGTCCGGGATGCACTGGATCCAAGGCTTCGGGGTGAGGTTTGATGGGAGGAGACAAAATGGAACACTTGTTGGAACTGAAAAGTATGGAAACCTGTTTTAAGACAGACGGACAGCTTGTAAAGGCTGTTGACAACGTATCCATGTATCTGGATCCGGGTGAGATTATCGGAATTGTAGGGGAGTCGGGGAGCGGGAAATCCGTGACCATGATGAGCATGCTTCAGCTGATTGGCTCACCGGGGAAGGTGACCGGCGGTGAGGTTTATATCCGGGGAAATGAAAAGAATATGCTGGAGTATGGACCGAACAGTGAGGAAATGCGTCATATGAGAGGCGGAAAAATAAGTATGATTTTTCAGGAGCCTATGACATCCTTAAATCCGGTGCTGACCATCGGATACCAGATACAGGAAAATATTATGGAACACTTAAAGGTGGACAGGGAGGAAGCGAAAAAGCGTGCCATAGAGATGCTGAAGCTGGTTAATATACCGGATCCGCAGGATCGGTTCGACTATTATCCGCAGCAGTTTTCCGGTGGAATGCGTCAGCGTATCATGATTGCCATGGCTATGTCATCAGAACCTGAGATTCTGGTTGCAGATGAAGCGACTACGGCTCTTGATGTAACTACTCAGGCACAGCTTCTGGAGATGATCAGGGATATCGCAAAGAAAACCAATACATCAGTTATTATTGTGACTCATAATCTGGGAATTGTAGCCAGGTTTGCGGAGCGGATCTATGTAATGTATTCAGGAAGTGTTGTGGAGATGACGGATACAAAACGGCTCTTTGCAGATCCGGAGCATCCGTATACCAGAGCGCTGCTCAGAGCCATCCCAAGGCTTGACGATCCAAAGGAGCGCATTCTGATTCCCATAGAGGGGCTTCCGCCTAATCCGGCATCAAGGCCTGAATTCTGTCCTTTTTATGAACGCTGTGAATACCGCATGGACCGGTGCAGGGAATGTTCAAAACCTGCGCTGCAGGAGATAGAAAAAGGGCATTTTGCTGCCTGCCATTTATCGGAAGAAGAAAAGAGAATGAGGGCAGGAGAGATCGCAGCTAAGGAAATAAAAAAGGCCCCGGCATCAAAGGCAGGAGAAGAAATCTGTCTTGATGTAAAAAATGTCAGAAAGTATTTTCCTATTTACAAAGGGATGGTCAGAAAGAAGATCGGCGACGTAAAAGCAATCGAGGACATTGATTTTTATGTCAGAAAGGGCGAGACGCTGGGGATTGTAGGGGAGTCGGGGTGCGGAAAGACGACTCTGGCCAGATGCATCATGCGAGTGTATAAACCGGAGGAAGGGAAAATTGTATTTAATGGTACAGACATTGCAGGCTTTAGCGACAGACAGATGCACCCCTTCAGAAAAAAAATATCCATGATTTTTCAGGATCCCTTTTCGTCTCTTGATCCAAGACAGACAGCGGAGTCCATTGTAGGTGAATCACTCATCCTTCATAAGCTGGTGAAGAACAGAGAGGAGTACGGCAAAAGAGTAGATGAGCTGTTCCGTACCGTCGGGCTGGATCCGGCCCTTAAATACCGGGTACCTCATGAGTTTTCAGGAGGACAGAGACAGAGACTTGGAATTGCCAGGGCCTTATCCTCACAGCCGGATCTTATTCTCTGCGATGAACCGATATCTGCGTTGGATGTTTCCATACAGGCTCAGATTATTAATCTGCTTGAGGAGCTGCAGTCAAAGCTTGGTCTGACCTATTTGTTTATTGCCCACGATCTGGCGGTTGTCAAGCATATAAGCAGCCGGGTTCTGGTCATGTATCTGGGAAGAGTGGTGGAAATCGCTGACTGTGAGGAGCTGTACAGCAATACTCTTCATCCTTATACCAGAACACTGCTCAGTGCGGTTCCGGTCGCGGATCCTCTGGTTGAGGAAACCAGAGAGAGAGTTCCCATCAGAGGAGAAGTGCCAAGTCTTACAAACAGGCCGGCAGGCTGTCCGTTCCATGACAGATGTGATAAGGCCGGTGAACGGTGCCGCAGGGAGATACCAAGACTTCTTGATGCGGGAGAAAATCATCAGGTGGCTTGTTTCTTATACGATCAATAAAAATTAAAACAATGAAATTGAAGGAGGATTACAGAATGAATATAGCAAAGAAAGTGTTGGCATTGACGGCTTTGGCAGTTATGGCTGCAGCAATGACTGCCGGTTGCGGAGGGAGCAAAAATACCAGTATCCCGGAGACAACAACTGCAAAAAACATAGAAACAACGGCAGCAAAGACCGGTGAAAGTGAGACTGCTAAAGAAATTGCAGTAGGAGGGAAACTGGTAATAGCCATTCCGTTATCACATAATACATTCTTCCTGCCCCAGTCGACCTCGACCAGTGACCGTTTTGGCGCACAGCCGGTTATTGAATCCCTTGGACGTGCCGATGAGGAAGGAAATTATTATCCATGGCTGGCAGAGGAGTTCTACTCAGACCCGGATAATCTGATATTCACCATTAAGCTGAGAGAAGGCGTGAAGTTTCATGACGGATCGGATTGCGACGCGGAGGCAGTAGCCTGGAATATACAGAAGTATATTGACAATGGAAAAGCCAGTGAGCTTGGATCTCCTGTGAAGGTTACGGTTGTTGATGATAGAAGAATTGAAATTCAGTATGATCAGTGGTCTAACAACTGGGATAACTTAATCGGTGATATCTTTATCATTTCCAAGGAGGCCTACGAAAAGAACGGTGAGGAATGGTGCAAAACCAATGCCGTCGGAACCGGACCGTTTATCCTGGATTCCTTTATTGATGACAATAAAATTACATATACCAAAAATGAAAATTACAGGATAGAAGGACAGCCTTATGTTGACCAGCTGGAAATTGATATGATCATGGATACCAATACCATGATGTCCGCTCTTCTGAATAAAGAAGTGGGCGTGGCAATGAAGCTGGAAAATGACGCGATTATTAATACCATCAAACAGGCCGGATTTGAAAGCATTGGCAGAAAGAATGCAAACTGTGCCGATATTAAGCACATAATCTGGAACAGCAAGAGTGATAAGCATCCCATGGGAGATTTAAAGGTCCGTCAGGCGATTATGCATGCCATTGACTGGGATCAGGTAGCGAAGGCGCTGTCCGGTGGTCTGGGTGAGGCGACCCCTCTGTTTTGTACTTCAGACTCATGGGCATATTCCCCTCAGGAATTTTATGAATATAATCCGGAACTGGCAAAGCAGATGCTTTCTGAAGCGGGTTATCCAAATGGTTTTGAAACATCTATTTATACCACGTCACAGAATAATGATACGGCAACTGTATTTCAGGCCATTCTGGCTACAATCGGTATTACGGCAAAGGTGGAGGTTCTTGATGGATCCGCCCTGGCAGCAATGCAGAAGGAAGACGATATCGATGGTTTTATTGCAAACAGAGGCGCAAGTAAGATGGATTTCACCAATAATTATATCCGTCTGTATTCCTCTGAAGGAATTAAAAATCATGGAATTATGCTTCGGCCGGATGAATTTGAAACGCCGCTGTTTGCAGCCAGAGCAGCCAAAACAATCGAAGAGAAGAAGGAAAATTTACAAAAGGCAGCTAAGGCTCTTGTGTCGGATTATGTAATGATTACTCCGCTGTCTGTTGTTTATTATGAAGCATTTTCAGTGCCAGGTCTGAAAGACAGCGGAATCTATGATGTAAGTCTGGAGCAGTGGACGCCGGAAGCTGTTTACTGGACTAAATAACCGATTATTTAATTGAAAGGAGGATTCCTACATGCTGGGAAACAAGATAAAAGTACAGTCAAAGGTTGTATCTGATTATACAGATGAGCAGCTGTTATTTATTAAACAGATGGGTGTAAAATATGTATATGTTATATTTAAAGATGAGCATACGGATTATGATTCCGTGATGAAATTTCTTGAGCGTCTAAAAAAATATGATTTAACAGTAACAGATGCGGGAAATGTCCATTTATATAAGAATGATAAGATTCATCTTGGTCTGCCCGGACGGGATGAGGCGATTGAGGCATATAACCGTTTTAACCGAATTTTAGGAAAGGCGCAGATCCCGGTTGTATATATGACGTGGGAGCCAAATCAGGTGCTGACTACAAGATTCGGAGAAGGAAAAGAGACGAGAGGCGGCATTGGCCGTATTGTGGACTTAGAGGAATTAAAAACCCGCCCATACTCTCACGGCAGGCTTTATACAAAAGAAGAGATGTGGGACAATTTTAAATATTTTCTCGACAGAGTTCTTCCGGTTTGTGAGGAGGCAAATGTAAAGATCGCCCTTCACCCTAATGATCCTCCTGTTGACTGTCTCCTAGGGATCTCTAATCTCATAACTTCAGCCGATGATTACAGACATGCCTTTGAACTTTCGGGGAACAGTCCGTATCTGGGGATGAAAATGTGTTTTGGCTGCTGGCTGGAAGGAGGAGACCGGTTTGGCAATATAATAGAAGACATCCGGTATTTTGTAGAGAATAAAAAAGTATTTCTGGTTCATTTCCGTAATGTCAGTTCCACCATGCCGTATTTTGAGGAAACCCTTCTGGAAGACGGATATATGGACATGTATGAACTGATGAAGCAGCTGGTGCGTTATGATTACGACGGCGCCATCCATGTAGACCATGTACCGGTCTGGGGAGAAAGTGTCGGGGGGGAAAATTCCTCATGGGCTTACAGCACTGCATATATGAAGGCACTTCTCAACTGCGCAGCAGCAGAACTGAATCAGATACGCAGGTAACGGGCAGATGATACAATACGAGAAAAAATACAGGATCATTCCCGGCTGGGGAAATCAGGAATGGATTATGGAAAAGGCACAGGCAGCTATGAAGGCTCCTGTGCTCCATATCACGGATGTGCAGAGTCCGAAAAGCGAAGGAGGGCCTCACGATTATTATTCCAACGGAGATTACTGGTGGCCCAATCCTGATACTCCTGACGGTCTGCCTTATATTCAAAGAGACGGACAGTCCAATCCGGGGAATTTTAACAGCCACAGAATTATAATGAGGCAGATGAGAACCAATGTGGCCTTTCTCACCTCCGGTTATCTGCTTACCGGAAAAGAAGCCTTTGCAGAAAAGGCCGTTCAGCATTTATATGAGTTTTTTCTGAGTGACGAAACTTATATGGCACCTCATCTGTCATATGCCCAGGCAATTTTGGGGATCTGTCCGGGAAGAGGGATCGGAATTATTGATACCCTGCATTTGGTTGATGTAGTATTTGCTGTTGAAAAGCTTAAAAATTCGCGTTATATGAGCAATGTGGTTTATGAAGGGCTGAAGAATTGGTTTGCCAGGTATCTCGGCTGGATGCTTTCTGATAAAAACGGCATTCAGGAGATGAATAAGGACAATAATCATGGTGTCTGTTTTTTTGTACAGGCGGCGGCATTTGCATTATTTACAGATAATGAAAAAATAGCACAGTTCTGCAGGCAGCAATATAAGGAAGAATTATTAAAGCAACAGAAGGAGGATGGTTCTTTTCCAAGAGAACTGGGAAGGACGAAGCCGTATAATTATTCCATATTTGTAGTGGATAACATGGTAACGCTTTGTCATCTTCTGTCGACACCGGAAGATAATCTCTGGGAATATGAAACAGACGATGGAAGAAGTATAAAGAAGGCTCTGGATTTTATTACGCCTTATTTACTGGATAAAGCCAGCTGGCCTTATCCTCCTGATGTGATGCACTTTGATGCCTTTCCGGCTCGCAGCGGCTTCATGCTTCTGGCGGGCTGCACACTTGGAAGAAGAGAGCTTGTGGAACTTTATTACCGGCTTCCGGAGGAATCAATCGACGAAGAAGCAAGGCGCAATATCGCAGCACGCCAGCCGGCACTGTGGATGTAAAAGAAACAAAGATAATGGATAGAAAATGCAATTAAAAATAAGAGTACTGCCGGACCGGTTTATAAATCGCTGTCCGGCAGTACTCTTATTTTTTTCAGTAATGTGTCTGTAAATCAGATGCTGATACAACCAGCGGATGGATTCCTGCCCCGGCATGTCAGATTTTTCAAACGTGATAATTTTTTAAAATCCTATTATTCGTCAGATTCTGACACATAAAAAAGATACTGTCAATTTACAACCGGGGTTAAGAATGCTAGGTTTGATGTAGCCGGGCTGCGAAGAACAAAAAAGGATAGGAAGTCAATGAAGGATAGGAAGTCTGTAAAAATTCTGCTGATTGGAATCGGCGGATATGGAATCAATTATTTAAAAGAATTGACAGAAAAGGATTTGGGGGCGGTTGTTATTGAAGGGGTCTGTGAAGTGATGCCTGAGGTATATGAACAGTTTCCTGTGTTAAAAGAGAAGAATATCCCGGTGTTTCAAACGCCGGAAGAATTCTACAAGAAGCACATGGCAGATCTGGCAGTGGTATCAACTCCCATTCATCTTCATTACAGTCAGATTAAAACATGTCTGTCCAAAGGCAGCAATGTGCTGTGTGAGAAGCCGGTGTGCACCAGTGTGAAGGGAGCAAAAGAACTGATAGAGCTGGAACGGGAAACAGGACATTTTGTGGCAGTGGGTTATCAGCTGAATTATTCCAGAGATGTGCTTCAGATGAAGAAGGATATTTTAAGTGGATTATTTGGCAGACCGGTGCAGATGAAGGCTCTTCATGCCATGAAAAGAGGAAGCGCCTACTATAAACGGAATTCCTGGGCAGGTAAAATTATGGTAAACGACTGCGGGGTTCACGACAGTCCGTTTAATAATGCCTGTGCCCATCAGTTTCAGGTAATGACATTTCTTCTGGGAAGTAAGATGGATGAGGCAGCCATGCTTTCAAAGGTAACAGGTGAGCTTTACCGTGCAAATCCGGGGATTGAAAATTACGATACGGCCTCGGTTAAGGGAGAAACAGCCGATGGAGTTCCCATTTACTATTATACAACCCATAACCTGGAGCGAAAAAGCTTTGGTCCTGTCAGTGAATACCGGTTTGAACTGGGGACTATCTATTACGGAAAAGATTTTGGCGATGGACCAGTCAATGAATATGTTGCAGTAATGAATAATGGAACCAGTATTTCCTATGGCCGGATATCAAAAGGGGAACGCATGCAGAAGTTGTATGATGCCATAGAAAGTACCAGAGATAGAAACCATCCGGTCTGTACCATTTCGTGCGCAATCCCCCATCTGGAAGCGGTGGAGGAGCTTTCCATGTTACCAATTGTCCCGGTGTCTGAGGGAATGATAAAATGGTTTGGTGACGAAGATGACCGGTACTGCTGCATTAAAAATGCAGAGGAAGTATTGGAACAATGTTATTTAAACCAGCTGATGCCAAAAGAGTCCGGTGCAGGCTGGAGCAAATAAATATGTATTTAAAGGGAAGAGACAAGCGAGAAAAGGAGAAGAAGGTATGAGAAAAAGAAAAACTGCATTTCTGCTGGCAATGGTTATGGCTGTAACAGCACTGTCTGGCTGCAGTAAATCAGGCAAAGAGACAGAGGCGCAAACGGAGGCAGCAAATGCTGCCACTACAGCAGCCGGCACGGAAGCGGCAAAAGAGGGGACAGCAAAGACAGAGAGTGAGAAGCCATATGCAGGAGTCACACTGAAGTATTGGGTCAGGCTATATCCCAGTGTCTCTTCCACTGTAGCCAATCAGGGGGAAACAAAATGGGCGCAGACGGTTGAGGAAAAAACCGGAATCAAGCTGGAGTTTATTCACCCGACAGCAGGCTCTGAAGATGAGGAATTCAGTGTGTTGGTCGCATCAGGAGAATATCCGGATATTATTGAGCATACCTGGACCAAATATTCCGGCGGTGCTTCTGCTGCAATATCGGATGGTGTTATTCTCAATCTCAACGATATTATGGAGAGCAAAGCACCTAATTTAAGCACTATTTTAAAGGAGCACCCGGCTGTTGACAAGATGGTGAAAACCCAGGAAGGTGACTATTACTGCTTCCCATTCTTAAGAGGACTTGAGACTCCAAACAAGAATTTATTTTCCAGTGGTATGGTTGTGAGAAAGGATATGCTTGATAAGCTGGGACTTTCACTGCCAGAGACCATTGACGAGTGGGAAACTGCGCTTCGTGCATTTAAAAATGAAGGAGTTGAGGTTCCTTTCACAACCAGATCCGAATGGATGCGTGAGGTGTGGTGTCCTGGATTTGATAACTGGGGAGATTTCTACGTAGAAGACGGCGTGGTTAAGAATGGTCTGATTGAAGACAGCAGAAAAACTTACTTAACAAAAATGAATCAGTGGTATGAGGAAGGTCTGATTGACAGGGATTATCTGGTTGCTGATAAAGCTTCCTGCCAGACCTATTTTACAACAGGAAAGAGTGCGGTGACCTATGCGCCGGGAGGACAGGGACTTGGTACCTATACCCAGATCATGCACGATGCGAATCCGGAGATTACAGATCAGTCGATTGTCTCGACAGTACCAGTTACTTCAACAAAAGGGAAAAATGCAAAGTTTTCAAAGATGAATCAGATCTTTGATGGCTCCGGTTCCAGTGCGGCTATCAGCACACAGTGTAAAAATGTAGATGCAGCAGCATGGCTTTTAGACTGGATGTACAGTGAAGAGGGCGCGTTGGTCAACAGCTTTGGAATAGAGGGAGAGTCCTACACTTTAAAGGATGGAGCACCGGTATTTTCAGAGATGATTACCAATAACCCTGACGGACTGACAATGGAGCGTGCTCTCGGTATCTATACCAGAGTCGGAGCAGGCCCCAGAGTACAGGATGAGTCCGCACTGGAGCAGACTTATTTCCTGGAGAGCCAGAAGGAAGCACTTGATCTTTGGATGAAAACCGATATGGGAAAATATGTCTATCCGCCGGCTACCGTATCCAATGAAGACAGTGATAAATTTTCTAATATTATGAGTAATATAAAGACCTATTCCGATGAGATGGAAGCAAAATTTATTGCAGGAACAGCCTCAATGGATGAGTGGGATAATTATGTAAAACAGATGAAAACCTTTGGAATTGAGGATGCCATCTCAATGAAACAGGCGGCATATGACAAGTACATGGCAAACTAAAGGATGGAAGACAGAATGGAACAATTGTTAGAACTGCTGAACCGGTTTAACTTTGATACACCAGGACTGGAAAAAGCAGGAAAGTTATTTGTTAAAAAAGACTATGATGCCTGTATGGATGAGATCATATCCCATTTTCGGGGAAGGACTTTTCCGGAATATCTATTTTCAGCAGATCAGATGAAACAGCTGAACGATAGGGAAATCCTGAAGGAAGCAGAAAAGGTGATGGAACATGAAATCTACGGATATCATTTTCCAGGGGAGATAGACTGGTTTTTCAATCCCACCGAAGATACTTCCAGAGATAATGAGTGGAGCTGGTCCCTTTTCCGTCACATCTATTGGCAGCCCCTGGCCAGAGCGTATGCTCTGACCGGGGATGAGACCTACACAAGGGAATTCCTCAATCAGATGAACAGCTTTGCAAAGAGCTGGCCGGTAAAACCGTTTATGGAGGATGACACCTTTGAGGCGAAATATAAATTTCCGGGACATGCATGGAGAACCATAGAGACTGCCATGCGGATTTATACTTCCTGGCTTCCCTGTATGGAGGCATTTCGAAGCTCTCCATCATGGAAAAGGGAGGAATGGGTGACATTCCTGATCCTGATCTGTGATCACGCGGATTTTCTTATGAGTCATTACAGCAATCATGAAAAGTCCAGTAACTGGCTGACTATGGAGTCCAGCGCTCTTCTACAGTGCGGTATCTTATTTCCGGAGATCCAGTCAGACTGGCTCATAACGGGATATCAGAGAGTCATGCACGAAATGAAATATTCTTTTGACAATGACGGAATTCATATGGAACGGACACCTATTTACCATATGGTTGCAGCGGTTGCTTATCTTCAGGCATGGAGGCTGTGTGTAAAAAATAACATTCCCACACCTCCCTATGCACTGCCGACACTGGAAAAGGCGGCAGAGTTTATCATGAAGCTGGTAAAACCTGATTTTTCAACGCCCATGATCGGAGATGCAGACAGGGATGACCTGCTGGCAAAATACAGCGATACTTCCTTGTATGAGGGAATGAATCTGACCTTCGATCCCATTGAACTGAATGAGATGAGAGGCTACTTCCGTACTATGTATGAGATCACGGGAAGAGAAGATTTTCTTTACTTTGCAACAGGGAGAGAGCAGGGAAAAGCACCGGAGAAGCGGAATTTTGCGTTCCGGGATGCAGGGATTTATGTCATGCGTACCGGCTGGGAGGAAGAAGACAGTTATTTCCATGTGCATGGAGTTCAGCTGGAGCGGGGAGAAAAAAGCACTCATTCCCACAATGATACAGGACATGTGGAGCTGCACATCAAGGGAGAGGATATCTTAACTGACAGCGGGCGCTATATCTATAACAGCTCCTGCTATAAGGACTGGAGACATTACTTTTTGTCCGCCAAGGCCCATAATACCCTGTATGTGGATGATCATGAGATGGGAACTGTGCCTGGTGTCAGCAGGGTCAGGGGAGTGAGAACCTATTGCCACCGGTTTGAAGAGACTTCTGAATATCAGATTATTGATGTTTCCCACAATGGATATGTTTTTACCGATGATCCCATCTGTCACAGAAGAAAAGTAATTCATCTGGCGGATGATATCTATGTGATTGATGATGAAATAACCGGATTGGGAAAACGAAAACATGATCTGCGACTGTATTTTAACTTCGCTTTTGGAACTCTTACCGAGGAAGCAAAAGACAGATTTGCCTATACGTCTCAAAATGGCAGAAGATACAGCATAACAAGCCTTTCAACTTCCGAAACCGAATGCCATATGCTTTGCGGAAGCGAAAAGCCCATAGGAGGCTGGATTTCATATGGTTACGGCTGGCGAAAACCCATTCCCCAGCTAAGCATCCGGGCTGACGGGCCGGTGCCCATTCGTTTCCTGACCGTCATTGCACCGAAAGGTATCAGTGTGAGCGGTAAGGTGTATATGGAACAGGCGAATCTTAATCTTACAGGCGGTACTGTTATAAATCAGGTGGTTTTGGGAAAAGAAATAAGTATCAGTAAAAGGCAGGTCGAAAAATGAGATACGGAATATGTACCGGACTTCAGAACTTAGAAATTCTTGAAAGACTGGGATATGATTATCTGGAAGCATCCGTAACGGCAGTGATGGGACTTGAAAAAGAAACGCGAAAAGAGTATGCGCAGAAGCTTAAATATTCTGCAGTAAAGTGCGAGACCTTTAACATACTTTTTCCAAAGACAATGGAGCTGGTGGGTCCCGGAGCAAATAAGGAAGAGATTCATTCCTATCTCCATGAGGCGTTTACGGTTATGTCGGAATTAGGCGGAAAGATAGTGGTTTTTGGCAGCGGAAAGTGCCGGAGATGTCCGGAAAGGTATGACTACAGGAAGGCGCTGCAGGAGCTTGTCAGTGTATGCCAAATGACCGGTGAGATAGCACAGGAATATGGAATTCATGTAGTGATTGAGCCATTAAGCAGGAATGAGACAAATCTGATCTGTACAATGGCAGAAGGCGCTATGCTTCAAACAGCGGTTAATCATAAAAATGTAACACTGCTGGCGGACTACTTTCATGTAATGGCCAACCATGACAGCATCTTAGATGCAGAAATAATCGGAGGCTTCGGTCATATTCACATTGCTTCAGGAAAGGAACGAAAATTTCCTTTAAGTATAGAAGGAGAACAGTACCGGGAATTTATAAAGGCAATAAAAGCATCAGGGTATGACGGAAGAATCAGCATAGAAGGAAAGACAGAAGATTTGGAAAAAGACGGTGCAGCAGCACTTGCCTTTTTAAGACAGCTGGAGGCGGAAGGATGAATAAAGTAAAGCTTGGAATTATCGGCTATGGCAAGATGGGAAGCCAGCATGCGGCAAGCCTGATGAAAGGTCAGGTCCCTGAGGCAGAGCTGACTGCAGTCGCAGATACCGATCCTTGGCGGTTAAAGCTGGCTAAAGAACAGTTTAAAGATACCGTCAGGGGTTATGAAAGTGCAGAGGAACTGATCCGGTCAGGCAGCTGCGAAGCTGTGATTATTGCAACACCTCATTATTATCACCCCTCCATGGCCATAGCGGCCATGGAAGCCGGTCTTCATGTGCTGGTTGAAAAACCGGCCGGTGTTTATACCAGTCAGGTGGAAGAGATGAACCGTGTGGCAGAACAGCATAAAGAACTGGTCTGCTGTGTGGATTTTAATCAGAGAACCAATCCTTTGTATCAGAAGTTAAAGGAACTGATTGAGGCTGGGGAGCTGGGGCAGATAAAACGTACGATCTGGGTTATCACAGACTGGTACCGTTCTCAAAGCTACTACGACCAGGGTGGATGGAGAGCTACCTGGAAAGGAGAAGGCGGAGGCGTACTGTTAAATCAGAATCCTCACAATCTGGATTTATGGCAGTGGATGTGCGGGATGCCAAAACGGGTGAGAGCTGATGTATACTATGGAAAGCACAGAAATATCGAGGTGGAGGATGAAGTAACTGCCCTGGTGGAATATGAAAACGGTGCAACCGGCTGTTATATTACAACAGTCGGAGACGCTCCAGGTACAAATCGGTTGGAAGTTGATGGGGAACGAGGTAAAATAGTAATAGAAGGGGATAAGATGAAATTCTTCAGACTAAGAACACCGGAACCGGAATTTAATGCCTCCTATCAGGGAGGGATTGGCAAGCCGGAGGTGTGGGAATGTGAAATTCCTGTTAAGGGAAAGTACACATCTCATCCTGGAATTCTCAGTAATTTCTGTGATGCAATCCGAAAGGGGTCTAAGCGGATTGCACCTTTAGAAGAAGGAATTTTAGGGCTTCAGATCTCAAATGGAATTCATCTTTCCTCCTGGCTGGGAGGAGCCTGGGTCGATTTGCCTGTAGATGGGGCGCTGTTTTTAAAGCATTTGCAGGAGCGCTGCGGCGGAGAGGTACCAGTTTAATCCCGGACTAACATAAACTGACGTCTTGGAGGGATTATTTACATGAAAAAAACGAAGAAAACGCTGCCGGATATTTTATGGAAGTGGAGTATTTCCTATGTCCTGATATCTGTTATTGCCATTGGTATCTTTGCCTTTTGCTTTGGAAAGTATTCCAATGCTTTAAGGGGAGAGATGGAGTATTCCAATTCCATTTTAATTGAAAGCATGCGGGGGCAGCTGGATAAGGCAGTAGGGGAACTGCGGGTGTTCAGCAGCAGAGCAACCTTAAATGCAAAGGTTAAGAAGATGCGGCAGCGGACTTCGTTTGATGATATATCCAGATACGAACTATATGAAATGGTGAAGGAGTTAGGGATTGACCGGATGCCAGCCGGGGAGTTAAAGGATAATCCCATGTTCCTCTACTTTCCTCAGATGGATTTTATGATTTCCGACAGTTATTACAATAAGAGTTCTGATTTTTTCCAGATTGTGTTAAGCAGTTATGGTTTTGATTATGGAGACTGGTACAAAATAATCAGCAAGACTTACCGGACTCCCCAGATTTTTCTGCTTCCTTGTGGTAATGGAACATTTTTAACGGCAATTGTAAGACCTGTGGACAGCCGAAGCTCCTCCCATGCTTATCCGGTGAATGCTGTTATGATTATGAATACAGGAAAGGTATTTACTACCTTTGAAAAAAGCGGACGCAAACGGGATTATATCTGCATTGTGGATTCTGTCAATTCCAAGGTGATTTCGGAAAAAGAGGTTCCCATGGAACTGCAGGAGTTTCTCTTAGAGCAGGACATGACTGGGGAATACGGAAGCTATTATACGGATATGGATGGAATACGTTCTGTTATTTCTTATATCCCATCCAGCTATGAAGACTGGAAATACGTAGTGGTTACCTCAGAACAGAATTATCTAAAAACAGTTTCGGATCTTCAGAGAATGGTAACAGCAGCATGCATGATATATCTGGTTCTAAGTATGATACTGGCCTTTCGAAGTATTATGAAGCATTACCGTCCGATCCGAAATATTGCGGACAGCCTTGAGGTATACGGGGCTGAGACAGAAAAGAATGGAGATACGTATGCCCGATTAAGCGACTCGATTAATCGTCTGGTAAACAAAAATAAGGAAAACCGGACACAGATCAATTCTCAGTATCAGGCAATACGCAATGAATTATTCCGGCGGCTTCTGATAGCGGAAGACCGTTTTGACGTGCCGGATGAAGTTATGCTGAAACAATATAATCTTCAGATAACAGAAAATCTGTATGTCATACTTGCATACCGTTTGGAAGGAATACCGGAAGACGGGGAAAACCGGGAAGAAGTTCCAAATGGTTTAGTAGCTCTTACCTGGTTTATTCTGCAGAATGTGACAGAGGAAAACATGAGATTAGAGAAGTTGTCAGTATCCTCGATCCGTGAAAAGGAGCTGCTGATATTTTTAATTGCTGACGACGGAGAACCGGATATTCTGGAGCGTGTAAAAAGGGCTGTTGGTGTATCAAGAGAATTTATTGTAAGCAGATACGGGATTATTTACAGAGCAGCAGTCAGTGAAGTTCATAAAAGGGCAGAAGAGGTATCCATGGCTTACCGGCAGACAGAACGGGTTTTAGAATTCCAGAAAAATTCTGCTGGTACAGAGTTGATCAGCTATGGTGATATTAACATTCTTCCTGTGGATACCATGCTCAAATATCCCATGGAAGTGGAAAACCGTCTTTACCAGTCCATTCAGGTAGGCGATGACAGGCTGGCATCTCAGATTCTTGATGAACTGGTAAATGAAAACAAAAAGAACTGCCTCACATGGGAAGCCATGCAGTTTTTAACCAGCAATATTGCCAGTACCATCTTGCGGGCGGTTACCCATGCCATGCGGGATAAAGATCTGGCTCTGCTACAGAAGCAGATGGTAAAAGCGTGTTCAGGAAAAAATATTGAGGTGGTATTAAAAGAATTGAAATTATTGGTGAAAAAGGTCTGCGAGGAGGTAAAAGCAGAGGCTTGTGTAGAAAAAGTAACCAGGAAAACCACCCTGTATCAGGAGGTAAAGGAGTATGTTGAGGTCAGCTATGTGGACAGCACCATGTGTGTCAATGACATTGCAGAGAAATTCTGTGTTCCGTCTGCCGCTCTTTCAAGAATCTTTAAGGAAATGGAAGGAGAAAATCTTTCCCAGTATATCAACCGGGTGCGCCTGGCTCATGCAAGGGAACTGATTCTGCAGAATAAAAAGCTGGAGGAAGTAGCGGTAATTTGCGGTTATGGAAGTCAGAGAACATTTTTACGTATCTTTAAGCAGTATGAGGGTGTGACACCATCCCAGTTTAAGGATCTGGAAGAAAAAAAGAGAAGAGAGGAACAGGGATAATGGGAGAACGGAAAAAAGCCGCAGTGATTGGCTGCGGAATGATCTCTAATAATCATTTGAAAGCTCTTAGAAATATTGAACAGGCTGAGATTTACGCAGTCTGTGATATAGAAAAGGAAAAGGCAGTCAAAGCAGGGGAAGAATACGGCGTACATAAAATTTATGAAGACTATAGGGAAGTGATTTTAAATCCGGATGTGGATGTAATCCATATCTGTACGCCCCACAATCTTCACGGTACCATGGCCGCTGAGGCACTGGCAGCAGGAAAGCACGTGCTATGTGAAAAGCCCATGGCTCTGACAGAGGAAGAAGCCAGAGCCATGGTGGAAGCCAGAGACCGGACAGGCGCGCAGCTTGGCATCTGCTTTCAAAATCGGTACAATGAAGCCTCGGTTTACTTAAAGCAGATGATGGATTCGGGAAAGCTTGGTACTTTTCTAGGGGCAAGAGCCCAGGTGACCTGGAACAGGAAGCCGGAATACTATGAAAATTCCCCGTGGCGGGGACGGTGGGAAAGTGAAGGCGGCGGTGTATTAATTAACCAGGCCATTCATACTCTGGATTTACTACAGTGGCTGACCTGCGGCATTAAGAAAGTCGAAGCAGATATCTCCACCAAGCGATTGAAATCAGTCATTGAGGTAGAGGATACAGCGGATATACTTATGACTGGAGAACATGGAGAGCGCCTTCTCTTCTATGCAACTAACTGTTATGTGAAAAACGCTCCGGTGGAACTGGAGATCATCTGCAGCGAAGGCAGCTTAAAGCTGGAGGGAAATCAGGTAATCACGGAAGCAGACGGCAGTGTGACAAGAGAGGATTATACCTCCGGTTCTGTCCTGGGAAAGGATTACTGGGGAAGCGGACACGGGATTTTGATCCGGGATTTCTATGAATGCGTGGAGACAGGGAGACCTTTTCCGGTAAGCGCAGAAGAGGCGATGAAGATGGTAACGCTTCTGGAAGCGGTATATCAGTCCGGAAAGACAGGAACTGCGGTAGAAGTTTTAACTGGGAAGGGATAAAAACATGGGACATTTTAATAAGAATACGAAAACACTCCCGGTACAGGCAGGAAGTCTTCAGACGGCAGTAAGGCTCACCTTTAAGGAACGGGCGGTGAAGGATTTCAAACGCAACTGGACCTTGTACCTGATGATATTGCCGGTGATTATATATTATTTAATCTTTAAGTTCGGCCCCATGTTCGGATTATCAATTGCATTTATGGATTATAAACCGGCGAGAGGATTTTTTGGGAGCCGGTTTGTGGGACTGAAACATTTCAAAAATTTCTTTTCGGATTATTATTTCGGCCGTCTGCTGATTAATACCATTCGTATCAGTCTGTTTGATCTGATGACATTTCCAGCGCCGGTGATCCTGGCATTACTCATTAATGAACTGAAAAACAAGCGGTATTCCAAGGTCGTTCAGACTGTCACTTATATACCCCATTTTATTTCTACGGTGGTTATATGCGGAATGATATTAAAACTGACCAGCTCAGGCGGCGGAATTACTGTTATTTTAAGCCAGTTATTCGGAATCAAACACGAAGCCATGTTAAACAGTGTCAATAATTTTCTGCCCATTTACATAACATCAGAACTTTGGGCTACTGTAGGCTGGAATTCAATTATCTATCTTTCTGCTCTTTCCGGCATTGACCAGGAACTCTATGACGCGGCAAGAGTGGATGGTGCAGGACGGCTAAAGCAGGTACTATATATTACCCTCCCCTGTCTGCTTCCCACCATCACCATCATGCTGATTTTAAAAATGGGCAAGATTTTCAATGTCGGCTATGAGAAAATAATGCTTTTATATAACCCGATGATCTATGAAAAAGCAGATGTTATCAATACTTTTGTATACCGAAAAGGATTGATTGATGCTCAATACAGCTACAGTGCGGCAGTAGGGCTCTTTAACTGTGTGGTCAGCTTTCTGTTAGTTACAATCACCAACCGGCTGAGTAAAAAAGCCAGCGGCAATGGGTTATGGTAAGGAGACAGAATATGAAAAAGTATAAGTCAGGCACCCGAATCCGGGTGAGCAGAAGCGAACAGCTCTTTGATCTGTTTAATGTAGTTTTAATGTTTGTACTGATGGCAGCTGTGATGATTCCGCTGATCCACGTGGTAGCGGCATCCTTTAGCAACCCTTCCGCTTATGTCCGTCACCAGGGCCTTCTTCTGGCACCCATTGATTTTTGTCTGGATGCATACCGGGCTGTATTAAAAAATAAGAACATTCTGACTGGTTATGCCAACACCATGTTTGTGGTAGTTGTGGGAACAGCGATGAATGTATTTGTTACTACCATTGCGGCTTACGTTCTTTCCAGAAAAAATGTGCTCTGGAATAATGTCATTATGATGGCACTTGTATTCAGTATGTATTTCAGCGGAGGAATGATTCCCTTTTATCTTGTTGTAAAAGGGGTGGGATTAAATAACAGCATATGGGCATTAATTATTCCTTCTCTTGTAAGCACCTATAACTTGATTATTATGCGTACCTCAATGGCCGCAGTTCCGGAGAGTATGGAAGAATCGGCAAAGCTTGACGGAGCCAGCCACTGGACCATACTCTGGAAAATCATGTTTCCCCTGGTAAAACCTACGGTAGCAGTCATTTGTCTATATTATGCTGTTACACACTGGAATGCATGGTTTGACTCCATGCTGTTTATCCGGGACAGGGAACATTATCCTCTCCAGTTGATTTTGCGCGAGATACTGATTCAAAATGATACCACAGCCATGACAGCCGGCGGGGGAGATGATTATCTGATTAGTGAAACCATTCAGTTCGCGACAATCGTAGTGGCAACTTTGCCTATTCTTGCAATCTATCCCTATATTCAGAAATATTTTGTTAAGGGAGTCATGATTGGTGCTGTTAAGGGATAGAAAACGGGGATCAGATGAAAGGAGAACTATGAGAGTTTTATATGACACAATGTACGGAGAATTTTATCGTGTTCTGATAAAAAAAGGATTTACTGCTGACAGGGCAGATTTATCTGCCAGACTGTTTGCCGATGCCAGCCGGGATGGGGTGTATACCCATGGATTAAACCGATTTGTGAAATTTATATTAAGTATGGAAAAGGGCTGCGTGGATATTCATGCAGAACCTGTTTTGAAGGAGGCACCCGGTATTCTGGAACGGTACGATGGAAAAGGCGGGCCGGGTAATTTAAACGCTCATTTTTGCATGAAGCGGGCGATTGAACTGGCAAAAAAGCAGACCATTGGATGCGTAAGCTTATCTGGTACCAATCACTGGATGAGACCGGGAAATTACGGACTGATGGCGACGGAAGAAAACTGTATCGGCATACTCTGGACGAATACAATTCCCAATATGCCGCCGTGGGGAGGGAAGGACGCAAAGCTTGGAAATAATCCTGTGGTATTTGCCATTCCAAATGGAGACACACCGGTTCTGGTTGATGTGGCCATGTCCATGTTCTCTTATGGAAAGCTGGAGTCCTATGCCAGATCAGGAAGGGAACTGCCGGTTGACGGAGGCTTTGACAGTGATCAGAAGCCCTCAAAGGATGCAAAAGAGATTTTAAAAACCAGACAGTGTATGCCAATCGGTTACTGGAAGGGGTCCGGCCTTTCCCTTGCCCTTGATTTAATTGCATCAGCGCTGGCGGGAGGGAGAACCTCAAGACAGGTGGGAGAACTTTCAGCGGAAAGCCAGCTGTCCCAGGTATTCCTCGCCATCAGCCTTGATACGCTGCAGGATAAAGATGCAATTCTGGCTGAAATAGAAAAAACCCTGAAGGATATAAAAGAAACGGTGCCAATGTCAGAAGAAAGACCGGTCTATTATCCGGGAGAGAACATGATGAAGACCAGACAGGAAAATCTGGACCAGGGAATACCGGTGGATGAGGAAATCTGGAATCAGGTTCTTGGTATGTAAGGGAGGATGGATCATGATTATACCAGGTATGGTATCAGCCACGTTTCGTGATCTGTCTGCGGAGAGAATTATCGCTTTGTGCAGACAGGCTGAATTAAAAGGAGTGGAGTGGTCTGAGAATGCTCATGTGTTTGCAGGAGATACACAAAAGGCAGAACAGCTGTATGAGAAAACCAGGGATGCAGGACTTTTTGTTGCTGCTTACGGATCTTATTACAGACTGGGAGAATATGAAGACCCGGAAGGGGTTTTTATAAAATCAGCGGAATCGGCAGCAGCGCTTAAGGCTCCTGTGATCCGTATCTGGGCAGGGACCAGACCGTCGGCAGCTGTAGACAGGAACGAGTTTTGCCGGCTTGCCAGGGAAGCGTCAGCTGTGGCACAGATTGCTTCTGATTACGGAATAAAAGCGGCATTTGAATGGCATAAGGATACACTGACTGATACTAATCAGTCAGCTGAACGGCTTTTGCAAACGGCAAACCATGAAAATCTCTACTGTCTCTGGCAGCCTACGGTTGCTCTCACGATGGAAGAGCGGCTTTCCGGACTGGATTTGTTAAGAGACAGGCTATTAAACTTTCATATTTATTATTGGAAAAAGGGCGAGAAAAGACCTTTGAAGGAGGGGAAAACCAAGTGGCTTCAATATCTGGCACATGCAGATCAGACGATTTCACGGTATGGTCTGCTGGAATTCGTGAAAAACGGAACAGAAGAACAGTTTTTAGAGGATGCCAGGGCACTTCATCAGATTTTGGAAGAATTACAGGAAGAGAGCGGAGAGGAATAACAGTATGGCAGATTTATATGTAAAAGAATTAAATATGATTAATCCATTTGTAATTGCATCCAGTCCGGCCACCCAGGGAGCTGCAAATGTATTAAAAAGTGCAGCCATGCGCCCGGGAGCTATTGTACTGCGCAATTTTGGACATGGTGCAGGAGGGGGAAGCTATATAGGACCGGACAGCAAGGCTATGTATTCTGGTGAGATGTGCATTCACAGCCATGCAGTTGGCAGGCAGATTCCCGATAAAATTTCAACACTTGAACAGTATTGTGAAGAGGTCGCCCTTATAAAGAAGAATCTGGATCAGGATATCCGGCTATGGGTTTCCGTAGGACATTACAGTGACATTATAAAAGGCGGGGAATGGGAGAAAAACTGGGCCAATCAGGCTAAGGAATTAAAGCGGGCGGGGGCAGATGCAGTTGAGCTGCATTTTAATACTCCGGGAGTCGCTGTTGCAAAGGACAGGATCTTTGATTATCATCAGCTTTTACGCCACTCCATTCAGGTAATTAAAAAAGCAGTGCCGGATATGCCCATAATGGCAAAGCTTGCCATGGAATCCTGTGATGTGCTCACTTCCATACGCGTGGCGGAGTCTGCCGGAGCATATGCTGCCGGACCGACTGCCAGATGGAAGGGCTTTTATTTTGATCTGGACTGGAGAACCACAGAGGCAAGGCCTGGCTCCGGATACGGAGGCACCCAGGCGACCCCTTTAGTCTGTTATGCCATTGCAGAGGCCAGAACCAGCGGGCTTACCATTCCTCTTTACGGCGGCGGCGGTGTATTCAGCTTTGAGCAGGCAGCAAGAATTATTATGGCAGGGAGCCAGGCGGTGCAGCTGGGAGCACTTGCGTGCTCCGGAGGCGTGGAAGCAGGAAAGAAAGCAATTGAAGGATTAAACCGTTTTATGGATGAGACCGGATATAAGGATATGGACAGTCTGTGCGGAGATGCCCTTAAATTATTTCAAATGTCCAATGAAGTTGCTGTGAAACGGCAGGAACGTCTGGGAGATGCTTACCATCTGGCGGAGGTTTCCGACAAATGCATTGGCTGCAGACGCTGTGTGAATGTCTGCTGGCACGAGGGAATCCGCATGAATGGCAGGGCTGCAGAAAAGACCAGTCAGTGCATTGGCTGTGGCTATTGCTTTCAGGTATGCCCCACCGGTGCCCTTAAGGTGGAAAAGGACCGGATCCTGTCATCCGTATTTGAGGAAAATCATATAAGAAGAGGAGAATAAACTGACAGTCAGACGGATTGGAATGCAGGGCTTATTTCAACGAGAGGAAATAAGCCTTTTCCTGTTGCAGAAAATTGCATTGCTTTATATAATTGGTTTATAGATAAGCTTTCATTTAACAAAAAAAGTAATATTTTGTCATTTTTTACGGATAAATAAAGGGGAGAATGAGCAAGTGGCAAAACAAAGGGAAAAGGTAGAGTTTCGTTACTATGAAATCGGGGAAGATGAACCGGTCTTAGCACTCCTTGGGGAGGGCTGGATCCGGGAATATGGAAAGGAAATTAAGTGCCTCCACTTTCACAATCTGATGGAGATTGGTTACTGCCACTGGGGGACTGGGGAGGTGATTCTCGGTCAGGAGCATGTCTGTTATTCACCGGGGACGATCATGATTGTACCTCCAAGGCTTCCCCATACCACTAACAGTGAAAAGGGGACTCTAAGCTACTGGGAGTGGATGTATGTGGATCTGGAAAAGATTGTTTCAGAACTAAACCGCTATGATCCCATGTTTCAGAAACGTCTTTTAAAAAGGATTCAGCGAGTGGGATACCTTTTGCCAGGAGAAGAAAATCCGGGACTTACCAGACTGATTTTAGGTGTCATGGAAGAGGTACGCCAGAAAAAGCCTTATTACAAAGACTGTATCAGCGGCCTGCTTCGGGCCTGCCTGGCGGAATTTTTAAGGCTGTCTGATGACGAAGAACGAATCATGAGAAATAAGACACACAGGGCAGTGATATCGGGGGCACTGGATTATGTGGCGGATCACTATGCCCATGAGATTAAAATATGCAAGCTGGCAGAGGCCTCCAGTATGAGTGAAAGCCATTTTCGCCGGGTGTTTGAAGAGAGCATGGATATGAAGCCGGTTGATTATATCAACTTAATCCGGATTCAGTGCGCCTGCGAGCTGTTGAAAAAGACGGAAAAATCCATGGAAGAGGTGGCTGTTGCTTCGGGATTTTCCTCAATTTCTTCATTTAACCGAAATTTTAAAAAAATACTCCATATTTCTCCTTATCAATGGAAGCGATCGGCTGAAAATTACGAGAGTAAGCTGCTATATTGCAGAATTAGTGCGCAAAAAGGTTGGTAAAACAGGATGATATGATTGAATTTGCGCATTTTATAATTGAATATAAAAAGTTTTCAAAAAAAGAATTGGTATAATGGGATTATATTCAAAAGAAATTGATCTCATATGCCAATTTTTTAATGAAAGAGGAGGAGTTTTGCTATGAAGAAAAAAATCGTATCACTCTTACTTGCAGGAGCCATGGTTGCTTCCTTAACAGCTTGCGGAAATTCAGGTTCAGGAGGACAGGCTTCAGGAGGAAAAGATGGAGGAGCCAAAGGCGGGAATGAACTGACTGTCTGGTGCTGGGACCCGGCATTTAATATTTATTCCATGAATGAGGCTGCTAAAGTATACCAGAAAGACCACCCCGATTTTAAATTGAACGTTGTGGAAACACCCTGGGCCGATATTCAGACCAAGTTAACCACGGCTGCCACATCTGGTAAGCTGGATACTCTGCCTGATATTATTCTTTTGCAGGACAATGCATTTCAGAAGAATGTTTTAACTTATCCGGATGCATTTCAGGATATAACGGCAAGCGGAATTGACTTTACCCAGTTTGCAAAAGCAAAGACAGCATATTCAGTCGTAAACGGGAAAAATTACGGAGTACCCTTTGATAACGGAGCAGTGGTTGCCTGCTATCGCACCGATGTCTTGGAACAGGCAGGTTATAAGGCTGATGATTTTAAGGATATCACCTGGAGCAAGTATCAGCAGATGGGAGAAGAAATTCTTGCAAAAACTGGAAAACCTCTTTTATCCTGTCAGGCAGGAGAGTCAGATTTGATCATGATGATGCTCCAGTCTGCAGGCGGCAGTTTGTTTGATAAAGATGGAAAACCAAGCATGGTTGGAAACGATAAACTGAAAAAGGTTATGGAAACCTACGCTTCTCTTGTAAAAAGCGGTGTTCTGATTGAAGTGAATGACTGGGATCAGTACGTGGGAACTCTTACCAACAGTACCGTCGGCGGAACCATTAACGGCTGCTGGATCATGGCAAGCATTCAGACCGCTGAGGATCAGTCCGGTAAGTGGGCAATTACTAACATGCCTAAGTTAGAGGGCGTTGATGGAGCTACCAACTATTCCAACAATGGTGGTTCCAGCTGGGCAATTACTTCTGTATGTAAGAATCCGGATCTGGCTTATGATTTCATGGCAAAGACATTTGCAGGAAGCACTTCCTTCTATGAGACCATCCTTCCAAAGTCCGGTGCACTTTCTACCTATTTACCGGCTGCACAGAGTAAGGTTTATGCAGAGCCGCAGAAGTTTTTCGGCGATGCTCCGGTTTATGCTACCATTACCGACTTTGCATCAAAGATTCCTTCCAACAACACTGGTGTTTATTATTATGAAGCCCGTGATGCAGTTGCAACTGCAATTACCAACGTAGTTGCCGGAGCAGATATTGATGCTGAGATTAAGACAGCAGAGGATACCGTTAATTTCGCAATGGGTAAATAGTAAGTCAGTAAGGAGGAATTACCAGTGGACAATTCAAAGAAAAAGTTGTCATTAGGCCAGAAGCAGAGCCTGGCAGGCTGGGCATTTTTAACTCCGGCGGTTTTATTTATCGCTGTCATGAGCTTCCTGCCCATGATTCAGGCATTGTTCCTTTCCTTTCAATCAGGGAAGGGTGCCAATTTAAGCTGGACCGGCGTAACCAATTACGTGAGAATGTTTCAGGATCCTGTCTTCATGCAGGCGTTAAAAAACAATTTTATTTATCTGATCATCCAGGTTCCGATTATGCTGATTCTGGCCCTGATCCTGGCCTCTTTGCTCAATAATAAAGATCTGCGGTTTAAGGGATTGTTCCGTACGGCAATTTTCCTGCCCTGTGCTACCTCCCTGGTATCCTATGCGGTAATCTTCCGTTCTCTGTTTGCGGTGGATGGGCTGGTTAATACGATCCTCATGAAACTTGGATTTTTGTCCACAGGATACAATTTTCTCGGACATCCAAACAGTGCCAGAATCGTGATTATTCTGGCACTGATCTGGAGATGGACCGGCTATAACATGGTCTTTTACCTGTCCGGTCTGCAAAATATTGAGTATTCTATTTATGAATCAGCAAAGATTGACGGAGCTTCGCCCATTCAGTCTTTCTGGGGAATCACGGTACCGCTTTTAAAGCCGACGATTTTGCTGACTGCAATTATGTCAACCAATGGTACACTTCAGCTGTTTGATGAATCTGTAAACTTAACTTACGGCGGTCCTTCCAATGCCACAATTACCATGTCACATTATATTTACAATGTATCTTTTAAATATGTGCCTAATTTTGGGTATGCAGCAGCAATGTCTTACTTAATTCTGTTCCTGGTAGCAGTTCTGGCATTTTTGCAGATGAAAGTAGGTGATAAGCGTGACTAAAGGAAAGAAATTTCTGGCATATGCTTTTTTAACGGTTGTCTCTCTGCTTTCTGTTTTTCCTCTGTACTGGATGATGGTGGCGGCTACCAACAAAAGCGTGGCTGTATCAAGGGGAACCCTGGTATTTGGGACAGAATTATTAAACAATACGAAAAAGCTGTTTGCTTCTCAGAATGTTTATGGAGCCCTTGGGAATTCGTTTAAATATTCCATTGTCATGACACTGATTTCGTTGTTTATCTGCTCCATTGCAGGATATGGTTTTGAAATTTTTCATGACAAAGCAAAAGACCGGGTGATGAACATTATATTACTGGCTATGATGGTTCCGTTTGCTGCTATTATGATACCGCTGTATCAGATGTTTTCTAAGGCGAATCTGTTAAACAGCACACTTGGATTTATCCTTCCCAGTATTTCCACCCCATTTTTAATCATGATGTTCCGCCAGAGTGCAAGATCTTTTCCGGTGGATATTATGGAGGCAGCAAGGCTTGATGGTTTAAATGAATTCCAGATTTTCTGCCGGATGTTCATACCCACCATGCGATCCACATATGCAGCAGCCATGACGATTACTTTTATGAATGCATGGAATAGTTACTTATGGCCCAAGGTAATCATGTCTGATGCAAACAGCATCACCATGCCCATGATGGTGGCTAACTTAAAATCGGGTTATGTGACCGATTATGGAACCTTAATGCTGGCTGTATTGTTGTGTACCATTCCTACCGTGATCGTTTTCTTCCTCCTGCAAAAGAGCTTTGCGGAAGGTATTACGGGAGCTGTAAAATAAGTAATAAAAAACATACAGGCGAAGTGACCGGAATCCTGATACGGAAATTCGGTGGCTGCGCCTGTTTTTAAGAAAGGAACAGATGGATATGAAACATGCTGGTATCTGGTATGGAGGAGATTATTATCCGGAGCAGTGGCTCAATCATCCGGACATACTGAAGCAGGATATGGATTATATGAAAAAAGCAGGAATCAATACAGTAACCATGGGAATGTTCGCCTGGTCGTTTCTGGAACCGGAAGAGGGGAGATACGACCTTGGCTGGCTGAAGGAACGGGTAGATGAACTTTATCAGAATGGAATTTATACCATTATGGGGACTCCTTCCGGAGCCCGTCCAAAGTGGTTGTCTGATAAATATCCGGAGGTGCTTCGGGTGGATGATACGGGGCGCCGGCAGCTGTTTTCAGGAAGGCATAATCATTGCTTTACTTCTCCGGTATACAGGGAGAAAGTAAAGAAGATCAATAAAAAATTAGGGGAGGAATTTGCTTCTCACCCTGGCGTGCTTATGTGGCATATTTCCAATGAGTACGGGGGGGAGTGTCACTGCTCCTTATGTCAGAAGGCCTTTCGTCTCTGGCTGAAAAAGAAATATGATTCCATAGAAGATTTAAACCGCAGATGGTGCACGGCATTCTGGAGCCATATCTACCAGTCTTTTGACCAGATTGAAAGCCCCTCCTCCATTGGTGAGACCATGGTTCATGGTCTGAATCTGGACTGGAAACGATTTGTAACCGATCAGACGGCTGACTTTGCCTTGTGGGAAGTGAATTCTCTGAAGGAGGCAGGAGCCCTGCAGCCGACTACCACAAATCTGATGTATGATTTCAAGGGGCTTAACTACCAGAGACTGGCCCAGACAGTGGATGTGATATCATGGGATTCCTATCCGTTATGGCACAAAGAAAAAGAATTTCTGACAGCAAGAGACAATGGGATGCAGCATGACTTTATGAGAAGTTTAAAGCGGAAACCGTTTCTCCTGATGGAATCCTGTCCCAGCAGCACCAACTGGCAGGGGGTGAGCAAGCTGAAGAAGCCTGGTATTCTTTCACTGTCTTCCTGGCAGGCAGTGGCTCATGGTTCGGACAGCGTTCTGTATTTCCAGATACGGCAGAGCAGGGGCTGTTCAGAGAAATTTCACGGGGCTGTGATTGATCATTATGGGGGATCGGACACACGGGTGTTTGGAGAGATCAGCCAGATTGGAAAGGAACTTTCCTGCCTGGAGGAATTGGCTGGTACCGGTGTGAAGTCAAAAGCAGCCGTGATCTATGATGTAGAAAACAGGTGGGCAATGGAAGATGCCCAGGGACCAAGAAATAATGGGCTGTTTTATCATGAAACCTGTGTAAAAATCTACAGTGCCATTAAAAAACTGGGATTGAATGTGGATGTAGTTACCATGGACAGTGATCTAAGTGGTTACCAGCTGGTAGCAGCTCCCATGATCTACTTATACAGAAGTCATATCCATGAAAAATTAAAAAGATTTGTTCAAAACGGAGGCCAGCTGATGGTTACCTACTGGTCAGGAATTGTGGATGAAGAGGACAAGTGCTTTCTGGGCGGTGCTCCCCATGGGCTGATGGATGTGCTGGGGCTTCGCAGTACAGAGATTGACGGACTCTATGACGGAGACTGTAACTATATGGTTTCGCTGCCTGGAATTGGTGAGGAAAAACGGTTTGAATGCAGAAATCTCTGCGAGCTGGTCAGTCTTTCCGGAGCTGCTCCCCTTCTTGTTTATGAAACGGATTTTTATAAGGGATATCCGGCACTTACAAAAAATTCTTATGGAAAAGGAACGGCTTATTATGTATGTGCAGACGCAGGTCAGGATTTCTATGATGATTTCTTTCATAATCTGACCATAGAAGCTGGGATAAAGCCCCTTCTTGAGGGGCGGTTACCGGAGGAACTTGAGGTTTCTTCCAGGGAATCAGAAGGATATGAATACCTGTTCATTCAGAACTACAGCAAAAAGGCGGTAAAGCTGGGAGAAAAGACGATATCCTGTATAAAAGAAGGCACGATTTTGGCTGGGAAAATATTTGAAGATGGTAAAATAAATGGTTATGAAACGGTGATTGTAAGGAAGGATGTCCGATAACAGGTTTCATGAGCAATTAAAAGAAAAAAAAGATGTCTAAGTTTTGGCAGCTATATGCCGGATAAGACATCTTTTTTTTATGCTCTTTTCACAAAAATAATGAAAATGTTTCAAAAATGACCAATCGGAACTTAAAGATATTAAGTTATTGTATAAAAACTAATAAGTTGAACTGGGTAAAGTTATCTCATATAATCAACAAGAACAAAAAAAGGTAATTTTGAACCAAAAAATTATTTAATTTACACAAAGGAGAGACGACTATGCCATTACGCTGTACGAAACCAATTCCTCATCCTGTTAAGGATCTGGCATATGAGCCATGGAAATTGGAAGTAAAACCGTTTCAGGTATCACCCCAGACCTATTTCGCAGCAGGTCAGAGCTGGGTTGGATGTTACCTTATTGATACGGGTGAGGGACTGATTCTGATTGACACTGCAATACCGGAAAGCATGTATATGCTTGTGGATTCCATCTATCGCCTGGGTTATAAGCCTGAGGATATTAAAAAGATACTGATCAGTCATGCTCATTTTGACCATTGCGGCGCTGCAGCAGCGATGAAAGCGCTCACAAAGGCAGAGCTTTATATTTCCAGAGAGGATTACGAATTCTATAAAGCCTGTCCCGAGGAGACCATGGTGCTGGATCCAGATTCCCATCCTCAGATGTTTGAGGCAGATTGTTTTTATGATGATGACCAGCCAATCGTTCTTGGCAATGTATCCATACGGACGATGCTCACACCTGGTCATACCATTGGATGTACCAGTTTTTTCTGGGAAGAACGTAATCCGGTCAATGGAGAAACCTATCAGGTTGCCATGCATGGTGGAGTGGGGGCCAATACCATGAATGATGATTATTATAAGATAAGTAAATATTTAACTCCGGATCTTAGAGAGCGTTTCTTTTCAGATGAGGAAAAGCTGAAAGAGATCCATGTGAATATTGCACTGCCAAGTCATCCGAACCAGATTGAAATTATTGATCGTGCAGGACAATACACTGACGAAAGCCAGCCATACCTTGATGATACCATCTGGGCCGAGTTTATCCATGAAAGGGTACGGCAGGTTAAGGCACTGATGAAATAATTGATTTAGAACAGACAGGAGAAAACGTATGGAAATGTACATTGTTTTGGGTGTGACTTTATTTATGATGATATCATTCGTCCTTCATAAGGTTCCTTTTGGAGTAACAACCATGACCTGCTGCGCAATTCTGGCAGTGACAGGAGTTGTTGATCTTCCAACTGCTTTCAGCGGCTTTGGAAATAAGATTGTGGTTTTGATTGCGCCTATGCTGGCGTTGAGTGCAGTTCTTCCAAGAACCAGCATGATAGCAAAACTCAGCAAAACCTTAAATGCAATGAAAGGAAAAAGGGGAATGCTTTTGGTCGGATTTTTCTTTCTGATCGGCGCGGTATTTGCACAGTTCATCCCTAATACAGCCTCTATCACTATTTTAGTGGTATTCTTATCAACGCTGGATGATTCCGGAGATATTACGGCAAACCGTCTGCTGCTTCCTCTGCTTGGTATTTTATGCGCATGGAAGTTCCGTTTCCCAATTGGTATGGGAGCAGCTACTTTTGCAACAATTAACGGAATGTATGAAGGGATTATTCCCGATCCTCAGTACGCCCTTAAGATGCTGGATCCATTTATTTATTCTTTGATTCCTATGGCGGTCCTTACTATTTACTGCCTCTTTGGATGGCGTTTGATGCCCAAAAGTGAAAACATTAATCAGTCTGCCTTAAAAGAGGCAAAGAAACATGAAATGCTGTCTCATTCTCAGGAAGTGACCGTGTATATTGTTTTCATAATTGTCATGCTTTTGATGCTGTTAAATCAGTGGACCGGTAATCTGTTGTATTTGGCACCTGGCCTTGGTGTTCTGGCTTTAATCTATGCGAAAATAATTAAAACAGAAGATGCAGTAAAAGATATGACGTCAGATATGGTCTGGATGATAGCGGGTGTACTTGTCGTTGCAGATGCGCTGGGCAAATCCGGCGCAGGTAACCTGATTGGAAAACTGATTCTGGCGATTTTGGGTTCTAATCCAAGCTCGATTTTTGTTATGCTTCTGTTTGCTACTGCAACAGTGGTTATGACTACATTCATGTCAAATATGGCAACAGAAACTGTCTTAATTCCGATTGCAGCTTCCGTAGCTCTTGCAGGCGGCTGGGATCCAAGAGGAATGATTCTTACTATTGGTATAGCAAACATGCTGGCAGTAGGATTCCCTTCCGGATCAGGAGAAGCAGCGGTATGCTTTGCGGCAGGCGGCTATAATCCGATTAAAGTAATGAAGTTTACGATTCCTTATATCATACTTGGTATTATATCCTCCGCTGTTGCAGCTAATATCATGTATCCTATTTACGGATAGGCGGAGCATAAAATATTGATATCTTCCTAAGAATAAAATAGTTTAAAAGGTGCGGCTCCGATCATGGGGCCGCACTTTTTACATGCTGGACACCGTCTTTTTCTTATAGTAAAATGAACCAGACAGGATAAACAGAAGGAAGGGGTCCATATGGGAAAGATTGCGTTGCTTGTTTCGAGAGAAGAGATGATTTATCAGGCACATAACATTCTTCAGGAGAAAAACTATGAGATTGGGGAAATGAGGGTAATTAAAACAGAGGATACGGTTTCAGAAGCCCGCCAGTCCATAGCAAACGGTGCATCTATTATTATTGCAAGAGGTCTCCAGGCATCTCTCATCAAGCAGTACACCGACATTCCTGTAGTGGAAATCGTTATAACTGCCCAGGAGATGGCGCTGCTGGTCAGCAGGGCAAAACAGATTCTGAAAAAAGACAGTCCGGTACTTGGAGTGGTGGGATTTAAAAACATGTTTTGTGACATGTCTTATTTTGATATCATTTATGGAATTGAAATGCGGACATATTTTGCGGAAAAAGGAGATCTTCTGGAGGATATGGCGAGACAGGCAGTCCGTGACGGGATGGATTTGATCATCGGAGGGGATACTGCAGTGGGAATTGCAGGAGAGGCAGGTCTGGCTTCCCTGTTTTTATCCAATACGGAGGATTCCATGAGGAACGCCCTGTCTATGGCGGAAAGCGTTGATTACGCCATGGGCGTGGAAAAACGCAACGCTGCCCAGATCGAGACGCTTCTGGATTATTCCTTTAACGGTGTGGCAAGGCTCGACGCTTTTGGAAATATCGTGGATATTAACGCAACCATGGAAGATATTCTGGAAAAGAAAAAGGAGGAAATTCTTTTAAAGGCGGCAGGAGAGATATTCCCTGAGCTTTTGGGAGAGTCCTTCCATCAGGTGCTGGAATACGGAAAAGAATCTTATTCTCTGTTTATGGAGATCAACCGAACCTCTGTATTTGCCATTGTGGCGCCTGTGGTGATTGAGAAAAAGGTGGAGGGAGCCATACTTACCTGTCACCGCATGAAACGAAAACAGAATAAGGGGCAGGAGTTAAAAGGAATAAGTTCGTCACGGGGAGCCGGGGCACTGGGTGAATTTGGAGATCTTTTGCAGGAATCAAAGAGTATGCAGGACTGTGTACGCCTTGCAAAGCTGTATACCCTCTCAGAAAAGGCGGTATTTATTACAGGAGAACCGGGAACGGAGAAGCAGCTTCTGGCACAATGCATCCATAATGCAGGACTTCATAAAGATGGCCCTTTTATTAATGTTTCCTGTGACGGGCTGGAGGAAGAGGCGCAGTATGATCTGTTATTTGGAGATAAGGGTGCAGTTGCCCAGGCAAAAGGCGGATCTCTCCTCATTGAAGATGTCCATGCTTTAACGAAGGCAAACCAGTACAGACTCTACCAGCTCATCCGGCATAAGCACAGGATGGGGAGAGAAGGGCAGCGGTATCCCGGAGCAGAGGTGCGGGTGATGGTAACTTCCATGGTTTCTTTAGCCGGACTTTTAAAAGAGGGAGGGTTTCGCAAAGAACTCTGCTATCTTCTTGAGGGGCTGTCAGTTACCATTCCACCCTTAAAAGACCGGAAAGAAGATTTAGAGTTCAAGATCCGGGTAACAATCAGAGACTGTTGTGAACATTATTCCAGATTTCATGTGCTGACCAATGGAGCCTATGGGGTATTGCTTCATTACCCTTGGAAAGGCAATTTAATTCAGGTAGAGAATTTCTGCGAACGCCTGATACTGACAGCAGAAAAAAGGAGTCTTGACGAAGCTGCGGTGGATAATCTTCTTGCCAGACTGTATCCGGGTGAAAAAGAGGAGGAATCTGAACCTATCTCCTCAGGAAAGGAAGAAATTCCATTCCCCATGGAAGCGGTAAAAATAAAAGAAACTCTTTTCATGCAGGGTGGAAACCGGGAAAAGACTGCAAGAGAACTGGGGATCAGTAAGGCTACATTATGGAGAAAAATGAAAAAATACCATTTGGAATGAAATCAAAATGAAAATATAATGAAATAAAAATGATACTAAAATGATACGAAGATGAAATTATAGAGAGTTTGTATAAATGTATCCTGCTCATTCGTTGATTCCGCCCATAGCGAAACCACTATTAATTATCTATAATCACAACAGAGATGGGAAGAACCCATCGGTCACAGAAAACAGAATGAAAAAGTGAGGATAAGCATATGAAAATTGGATTTATCGGTTTGGGAATCATGGGAAGACCTATGGCAAAAAACCTGTTAAAAGCAGGTCATGAATTAGTTGTATTTGATTTTAATAAAGATGCGGTTGCAGATCTGGTTTCAAACGGAGCCGCTTCTGCTGAAACTGGAAAAGAATTAGCTTCCCAGTGTGACGTTGTGATCACCATGGTGCCAAACTCTCCTCATGTAAGAGCCGCAGTATTAGGCGGGAACGGCGTTGCAGAAGGTGCAAAGCCAGGAACTGTAATCATTGATATGAGCTCCATTGATCCAACTGAGAGCAGAGCCATCGGTGCAGAGCTTGAAAAGCTTGGGATTGATATGCTTGATGCTCCCGTATCTGGCGGAGAGCCAAAGGCAGTTGACGGAACCTTATCTGTAATGGTAGGCGGTAAGAAAGATTTGTTTGACAAGTATTACGATATGCTTATGGTTATGGCTGGCTCCGTTGTTTATGTAGGCGAACTTGGCGCAGGAAATGTGGCTAAGCTGGCAAACCAGATTGTTGTTGCTGTAAATATTGCAGCTGTATCAGAAGCACTTACCTTTGCAAAAAAAGCAGGAACAGATCCGGAGCTTGTATATCAGGCAATCCGCGGCGGCCTCGCTGGTTCTACCGTTATGGATGCAAAAGCGCCTATGATACTGAATCGAAACTTTAAGCCGGGTTTCCGCATTGAACTTCACATCAAGGATTTAAATAATGCACTGAATGCAGCTCATAATGTAAGTTCTCCCGTTCCTTTAACAGGTCAGTTAATGGAGATTATGCAGGGACTGAAAGCAGACGGTTTTGATAAAGAGGATCATTCCAGCATCGTGAAGTATTACGAGAAAATAGCTAATACCACGGTAGAACCACTAAAATAAGCCGGGCGGAGAGGACAATAATAATGAATACAGATTTTATTAAAGGCGTTATCGTGCCAATCCTTACGCCAATAGATGAAAATGAACTGATCGATGAAGCAAAATTAAGAGATCAGGTTGATTATGTAATTAACGGCGGCGTTCTTGGAATTCTTGCATTTGGCAGCAACGGCGAGTTTTATGCAGTGGAAGAGGAAGAGATGGAGCGCGGATTAAAGATTATGGTAGATCAGGCAGCTGGAAGAGTTCCGGTTTACTTTGGGATCGGCGCTATCAGCACGAAAAAATGCTGCCGTCTGGCTAAAATGGCAGTAGAGAACGGAGCGGCAGGCATATCTGTTCTACAGCCTATGTTTTTAAAGCCAACAGAAACAGAACTTTATAACCATTTTAAAACAATAGCAGAATCTGTACCAGAAACTCCAATGCTGCTATACAACAATCCAGGACGTGTGGGATATACCATGTCTGCGGGTCTGGTTGAACGTCTGGCAAAGGAATTCGATAACATTGTGGGAATGAAGGATACCAGCGGTGATATCACCCAGACCGCAGAGTTCATTCGCAGAACCCGGGGAACAGACTTTAAAGTATTCGGCGGAAAGGATACGCTGTTATACGCATCCATGTGCCACGGCGCAGTAGGCGGAGTCTGTACAGCTGCCAACTTTATGCCGGAGCTGATTACTGATGTTTACAATAAGTTTGTAGCAGGTGACTTACAAGGATCTCTGGAAGCTCAGTTTAAATTAAATCCGGTCCGCCTTTCCATGGATCCGGCAAGCTTCCCGGTAGCTGCAAAGGATATGGCCAATTTAAGAGGAAGAAACGTTGGACTTCCTTATAAACCCAATGTTGCCACTCCGGAAGGTCCTGTTCTTGGCCAGATCAGAAAAGAGATGGAAACAGCTGGATTGATATAATAATAAGAAAGAGGGCAGGCTGGTGGCTGTTGATAGGCTGCCGGCCTGTTTTCCATTTCAGGCGTAAGAGGAAAGGGGCAGGCGATGAAATTTTTATTTGCATCTGATTCATTTAAAGGATCGTTATCATCGGTAGAGATAGTAGGAATCCTGACAGAAGAAGCAAAACGTATTTTTCCGGATTGTGAGTGCAGCGGAGTATCTGTGGCAGACGGAGGGGAAGGAACCATAGAGGCGGTAATTGATGCCATGAATGGACAGATCCGCAGGGTTTTGGTACACGGCCCGCTGATGGAAGAGACAACTGCAGATTACGGAGTGTTCGATGGCAGCCATGCGGTTATTGAGATGGCAAAAGCTTCCGGTCTTCCCATGGTTCCGGCAGAAAAGAGAAATCCTCTCCATACCACAACCTATGGGACAGGGGAACTGATTAAAGCTGCTTTGGATGAAGGTTATCGAAAAATCGCCATTGCAATCGGCGGAAGCGCAACCAATGACGGCGGAATGGGAGCCATGACTGCTCTTGGGGTAAAATTCCTTGATAAAGCAGGAAACCAGCTGACTGGTTATGGAAAAGACTTAGGAGAAGTGGACCGCATTGATGTAAGCGGACTTCATCCGGCGGTAAAAGAGACTGAGTTTACTGTCATGTGTGACGTAACCAATCCGCTGACTGGACAAAACGGTGCAACCTATACCTTTGGGAAACAAAAAGGAGGGACGCCGGAAATACTGGAGCAGTTGGAAAAGGATATGAAATCCTATGCTGAAAAGCTTTTGGAGTTAACAGGTATTGACGTAGACCAGATAAAGGGCACAGGAGCAGCAGGAGGACTTGGAGCTGCTTTAAACGTATTTTTAAATGCCAATATGAAGTCAGGAATTGAAACGGTTCTTGATCTGATTCAGTTTGATGCCCTGCTTAAAGAGGTCGATTTAGTCGTCACCGGGGAAGGCAGAATGGACTGGCAGTCTGCTTTTGGAAAGGTTCCAAGCGGAATCGGCATGCGGTGTAAGGAAAAAGGAATTCCAGCGGTTGCTATCGTAGGCGGCATGGGTGATGGGGCTGAAAAAATCTATGAATACGGAATTGAAAGTATTGCCACAACCATTCAGGGAGCAATGCCCATAGAGGAAGCAATGGAACGGTCGGTAGAACTATATCGGGGAGCAGCACAGCGCACCTTTCGTATGCTGAGAGCCGGAATGAGTCTGAACGGATAAAAAAGGGGAGAAAATGGATATAACCGGATTATGGTCTCTTCAGTGCATGATGTTTTTGCTGGCTGGGGCAGGTGCCATATTAAAGAGAAAAGGTATTTTAAAGGAATCAGGTAAGACGGTGCTGACTGACGCCGTGCTGTATTTTTTTCTGCCCTGCAATATCATCAATTCTTTCCGTATGAAATTTGACAGTAAAATACTGCTCCGGTTCGGGGCAGTCCTTTTCCTGTCCGTTCTTGTACAGATCGTGAGTTATGTTTTAAGCCGGGTATTGTATAATAAAAGGCCCCATGCAGTAAAGCGGGTTCTTCAGTACGCAACCATAGTCTCAAACTCCGGGTTTTTAGGTCTGCCCATTGCAGAAGGAATTTATGGTGCGGAAGGGATGATGTATGCTTCTATATTCATTATTCCCATGCGGATTATGATGTGGTCAGCCGGAATCGCATGCTTTACGGAAAGTCCTGATTTTAAGTCAGTTGTGAAAAAAATAGCAGTTCATCCCTGTATTGTAGCCGTTTATATCGGCCTGTTTCTGCTATTGTTTCAGGCACCCATGGAGGCCTTTCATGCAGGTTTCATGGCTCATCTGCCTTTTGCTGTCCAAACGATACTGGACATAATGGGACTGGCAATTGACAGGGCAGTCCGTTCGGCAGGTAGCTGTACAACAGCTTTGACTATGCTTTTAATCGGTATGATGCTTTCAGAAGTGAGCTTAAAAAGTCTCTTTCACCGGGATGCTCTTTTTATATCCCTTATGCGATTAATTGTTCTGCCTTTCTTAACCCTGGCATTGTGCAGAATATTTAAGATGGAGACCTATCTTACGGCAATCTGTGTACTGATGACCGGGATGCCGGCTGGAAGTACATCGGCTATCCTTGCAGCAAAATATGACTGCGATTATGTATTTGCAACGAAATGTGTGGTGATTTCCACACTTTTATCCATGCTTACAATTCCTCTCTGGTCCATGGGATTTTCATAAAATTAATTACAAACCGTCCTGGAGGGAGAAGAAGAACAGGAGGAGAAAATGGAAAATAAGAGTCAGTGTGTATTACTTCCCGATGGAACAATTGTACCTTCTCTGGGCCAGGGAACCTGGTTTCTTGGAGAACAAAAAAACAGACGGACAGAAGAACTGGATAGTTTAAAGGCTGGAATTTCAGCCGGGATGACCCTTTTAGATACGGCTGAGATGTATGGAGATGGAAAGGCAGAGGAACTTCTTTCGGAGGCCATACAGGGTTTTGACCGCAGCAGCCTGTTTCTGGTATCTAAAGTATATCCCCATAATGCAGGAAGAAAGAATATATTTAAAAGCTGTAATAAAACTCTGGAGCGGCTGAATACGGACTATCTGGATTTGTATCTTTTACACTGGAGGGGGAGTATTCCTCTGAGTGAGACGGTGGAATGTATGGAGCAGCTGAAAAAAGATGGGAAAATACGGCGTTGGGGAGTATCAAATTTTGATACTGCCGATATGAAGGAACTATGGAGTGTGAAAGGAGGAAGTAACTGCCAGATCAATCAGGTTCTCTATCATGTGGCTTCCAGAGGAATTGAGTACGATTTAATCCCGTGGATGGAAGAACACAAAGTCCCTGTCATGGCATACTGTCCTCTGGCACAGGCGGGTGATCTAAAACAGGGTCTCTATGAGAACCCCGTGCTGGTTCGCATTGCAGATGCCCATCATTGTACGGTTTCCAATGTTCTTCTGGCTTTCGTGATACGAAATAACAATGTGGTGGCCATTCCCCGCACAGGAAATAAGGATCACGCACTGGACAATGCAAAGGCGTGGGAAATAGTGCTGTCGGCGGACGAGCTTATGGAAATAAACCAGGCATTTCCCGGGCCGGTAAGAAAGACATTTCTGGATATTGTTTAATAAAAATATGCTCCTTCTTTTTATCTGTTTCAGAAGGAGCATATCTTTGTCATGTTATTTTAAATACTGATCGAAGAATGAGATCATAAGCTGTTTGACCTCGTCCTGAAAGAATTCTCTGGAACCGTGTCCGGCTCCTTTCAGAATATAGTAATCAGCCTTCTCTTCCAGACCGGCTTCTTTAATTCTTCTGTATAGAATGTCGCTGCTTAATTCCAGGGGAACCAGTGGATCATTGTCGCCGTGAAGTATCAGCATCGGGCACATGTCCGGATTTACATAATTAACCGGACTTGCCGATTTGGCACGTTCCATTATGGTAGAAGGATCTCCGCCTATGAGTTTTCCGCCATGGGTATCCTCAATCCGGTGCCAGCGGCTGTTGGGATCATGAAACCTTTTTTCTTCTTCATTCATAAGTGCCTCTACGTCGGTAGGACCAAACATATTACAGCAGGCGTTTGCTTTTGATGACCAGCCGGACCATTCTTCACTTTCAAACGTATCCGTGTTCATTGCTGCAAAAGCTGCAAGGTGTCCGCCTGCGGATCGTCCGAGTACGCCGATCCGATCAGGATCAATTTCGTATTTTGGGGCATTTGCCCGAAGAAAACGGATCGCAGTTTTTACATCCATTATCTGCGCTGGAAAATGTGCCTCATCACTGCTTCGGTAATACATGGATGCCACTACGTAGCCGGCATCGGCAAACTGACTCATCTCACCAAGCATCAGGTTTTTATCCACCCCTCTCCAGCCCCCTCCGGGTATCCACAGAAGGGCTGGTTTTGGATCATGGTTCTCCTCTGGGTCATCTTCACCGGCTGCAAGTTTCATCTCACTGTTGCCGTTTTGAAGCAGGATGGACATTTTAAGATCCATTGAGTTCCCTTGTAAGTCTTTCTGGTGTGAATAAACGATGTTATCTATCAAAGTTAATGATTTTCGTTGATTTCCAGGGTTAATACCTTTTTTCATTTGATATGATTCCTTTCTAGACAAAGATTGGGAAAAACAGATTGACGCCTATAATTAATGCTGCCATTAAAATAAGTACAAGGGGAAGCGTGAACTTCATCAGCTTAAATGCATTGAAATTTCCTATTCCGAAAGCCATCATGGCAGCAGAACAGCCGGTGGGCATAGCGACTGCAAACCAGCAGGATACAGCCGTAACCAGTACAATTGCTTTTACATTCATTCCTCCTGCTAACGCGGTAGCCGCTGCAATGGGGCACATGAGAGCCATGGTTCCAAGATTGGAAAGAAAGTTTGTCATAATGGTTGTGACTACACAGAAAACAATTGTAACGTATATACCGCTGGGGTTTTCGCCAAGAAGGCTGAGTACAGTCTGTCCAATCAGTTCTCCGACACCGGTTTTTCCCAGTACTGAAGAAATGACTGACATACCTGCGATCATCCATATCATGTCACCGGTAAGAGTTGTAACAGTTTCTTTTACAGAAAGAACTCCGGTGACAATTAAGATCAGCACACCAACTGCCGGTAAAATATTGCTTATATTGCTGCCTAACTGGTTGCCAAACATAAATCCCATGATGACGCCGGAGAATACCAGGAAGATAATTGCTTCGTGTTTTTTAGAAATAGCATCCGTTTCTTTTACTTCCCTGACCTGAGAACTGTCAATTTTACTGTTGGGAATTATTTTATACATAAAAAGACAATAAATGGTGCCTGCCACAGCGGGGAAAAATCCTGCTTTCAGATAATCAGTGATGCCAAGTAAGTCTTTTGCTTCTACCATACCCTGATAAAAAGAGTTAATGGTTCCGGGCATGGTTGCACCCATACCAATGGGGATTTTTGCGGTCCAGATCGTATTTACGCAAGCGACAATAAAAAGCATACGGGCTGGAGAGATGTCACTTTCATCATCAAGGGTCTGAACAAACAGAAGCATCATGGAAAGGCAGGCCATCTGTCCCATTAACTGGGATAAGCCAATGGTAATAAGAAGCATTGCCAGAACCAGGACAATCCCGCTTTTGCCCTGCAGACGGTTCATTGCCTGGCGCAGTCTGTGAATCAGGCTGGTCTTTCCAAGGGCGCTGGCAACTACCAGCATATTTGCCACCATAATGGTAGTGCTGTTGGAAAAACCGGAAAATGCAGTGGGGATATCGCTGACCCCTGTCAGTACAAGAACCACGCAGCAGATCATTCCTGTTACGCCATAGGGAATTGCATGAGACAGCAGCATAACAACCATAAATACCAGAATTAACAATACGACTATCATTTCATACGTCATTACTAAAATCCTCCAATACTTTTGTGCAAAAGTATAATGTACCGTATCCTTCATGAAGATGGGCGCCTGGATTGTGCATATTATCTTTTGTAAGTTGGCTACAGATCGGATTATATAGTAATATTTAATAAGGTTCAATTCAGTAATATCTATAAAAGTTATAAGAAAAAGCTATAGAAGTTTTAAGGAGCTGATTAGGATGAATACAAAAAGCCTGCTTTACATAACGACATTAGCGAAAGAAAAAAGCATTTCAGCAGCAGGACGAAAACTGGGAATCTCCCAGCCTACGTTAAGTGTTTATTTATCAAGACTGGAGAGAAGCCTTGGAACAGATCTGTTTATCAGGGATAAAAAGTGGCTGATTCCCACACCGGCAGGAAAGATCTATATAGACACTGCCAACCAGATCCTTGAGGCAAAGGACCAGACGTACCTGGCGATTCGTACTCTGACTCATGAATTAAATGAAACAATTGTCATAGGTGCCACACCCCTTAGAGGAGCAGTTCTGGTAGCACAAATATTTACTCAGTTCAATAAAAGGTTTCCTAATGTGAAAATAGAAATAAAAGAATGTTATATGAAAGATTTGAGAAAGCATGTGATAGCGGGAGATGTGGATATTGCATTAGGTTCTTGTTATGACAGCGAGGAAGAAGATGTGGATTTTGTTATGATGTATAAGGAAGAGGTCATTTTAAGTGCACCGTCTTTTCATAAATTGGCCAGTCTGGCAGGCAAATGTGGCAACAGACTGACTCAAATTGAAATCGGCCAGTTTTCCGATTCACCTTTTGTCCTTATGTGCCAGGGAACTTCCATCAGGGCTATATCTGACAGCATCTTTCTTACTGCTAAAATGAAACCTACGGTTGTTTTTGAAACCAATAATAACCTGGTATTAAGCAATATGATACGTCAGGGAGCAGGAGTGGGGCTGATTCCCCGGTCTTCCATGGCACCGTCAGATCATAAGATCGTTTATTTTTCTCTTTCACCCAGATATTATCTGGGCCTTGGAGCAATTGTTAAAAAGGGGAAGGCTTTGTCAGAAGCGGAACGGTATTTTATTTATCTGGTCTTGAAACAGGATATGAATAATCCAACATATACTCCTGCTTATAGTGGGTATATAAGAGGAATCTGCCATGAATTTGAGAATGAGAGGGAGAACCCGTGAATACTCAGCAGTTAGAATATGTGATTGCAATTGCAGAGGAAAAGAATCTGTCAAAAGCGGCAGAAAAGCTGTTTGTTACCCAGCCAGCAATCAGCCAGCAGTTAAAAAAGCTGGAAGAAGAGCTTCAGACAAAGCTGTTTTATAAAGATAAAAACGATTATCTCCTTACAGATGCAGGGAGAATCTATGTAAATGGAGCACAATACATTCTCAGTCTCTACAGCAGCGCATTAAAAGAGATTGAAAATTTAAATTGTTGGGGAAAAAAGAAACTTACAGTCATTTACCGCAATGATCTGCTTCCTGCAGTTTCAAAGGAGGTGCTTCCTTCACTGGCTGAATTGCATGAGAATATCGTTATAGATACCATAGATGCAGACGGATATATTGCTAAGGATTATGTGATTAACGGTATGGCAGATTTAGCAGTCATGGTGACGAGGGAGCTTTCTCATAGTATGCTGGAATACATACCCCTGCGGAGAGAAAATCTGGTACTGGCAGTGCCGGACAATCACCATTGCCTGAATCAGATTAATAAAAATGGAATAGACTTTTCCTTCTTTTCCGACGATTCATTTATTTTAAATCCGGCTAAAAGCACCTTCCGCACCTGCGAAAATGAGATATTTTCCAGCTGGCAGTTTACTCCGTCCATCCTTTGCGAATCCAATGACCTGACAGTAACCAGACATATGGTGGGCTGCCGGAAGGGGATTGCCTTTTTACCGGAGTCCATGAGAAAGGGAGAAGGCAATTATGTCTGCCTGCCCTTAACTCATCCGGCAGCCTTTTATCTGGTAATTGCTTACCGTAAAAGCAGTATTCTATCAAAGCCTGTGAAAGATCTTATCAAACTGCTTTTAAAAGCTTATGATCATACATAGAGGCAGAACTTAAATAACCAATGTTCCTTTTACATAATTAATTGCAAGTGACATGAAATATTTTTCCGGTTTTGTTAAATAACTGCCTTTTAGATATGCAATGGTACGCATCCAGGTATCCCTTGGAGGTACTGTAAAGTAGGCGATGGGGGCATCCGGGTCCACATAAGACTGGGGGAAGAATGCGGGGCAGATCTGCTGCTTTACCATGTTGAAAACTGTCTGGGTAGAGGCAGATTCAAACAGGATATTGGGAATGAAGCCTGCCCGCTCAAACAACTCATCTACCAGATCTCTCATTCTGGAGTCGCGGGCAATTAATGCAAAGCTGTCTTCTTTTAAAAGGGTTAAGTCAACAGACGGCAAGGTATCATAACTTCGTTCTCCCGCAAGACAGGCAAGAGGATGGCTGATGGGCAGCCCAAGCACAATAAATTCTTCCTCCATCTCGTTATATTCAATGACAGGATTTTTGCGGTTTCCGAAATATGCCAGGCATGCAAGTGTCACCTCTTTTTGCAGAAGAAGCTGTTCCATCTTTTTTACCCGTGCTTCTGCGATCCGGAAGGTGATTTCCGGATAGGCAGCATGAAAGATGGGATAGACATTGGAAAACATAAGAGATCCCTGTTCCGGTGAATAGGCCAGGGAGATCTCCCCCCGCCGCTCGCCTGAGATATCATGGATGATTTTATAAGTCTCCTGCTTTAAGTCTACCATCTGGCGGGCTGTGTTTAAATAGATTCGTCCTGCAACAGTTGGGACCATGGAGTGGCTTTTCCGCTCAAACAGCTGGGTGCCAAGCTCCTTTTCAAGACGGAGTAGCTGCTGATTTAGGGCTGACTGGGTGAGGAATAATTTTTGTGCTGCTTTTGATATACTTTTTTCCTGTTCAATGGCAATGATGTTATCAATCTGGCGTAAGTCCATGATACCCTCCTGAATCTATTAGAAAAAATTAGTAAAAGTTACGAAACAATAAATTGAAATAATTTTATGATGCAATTATAATAAAAATGATAGGATTTATCAATATTAAAATATGCAACATTGGAATTTTACGAAATGAGGACACATATGGAGCAGATAGCGATTCTTCTACCAAGGCAGACCATTTTAAAATATGCCCAGAACGTGCTGGAAAAAGAAAAAACTGAGGTTCAGCTTTTAAAGGTAGTGGATAATTCAAATGCAGTTGTGGAAGCGAAAGAGGCTGTTGAGGCAGGTGCCCGGGTTATCATAGCCAGAGGACTGCAGGCTACGTTGATTAAAGAAAGTTTAAATATTCCGGTTGTGGAAATGCCCATAACGGTACGTGAAATTGGTTTTATGATCTTAAAAGCAAAAAATATGCTGAAAAAGGATCATCCCTCCATTGGAATTGTGGCATTTGATAACATGTTTGAAAGTCTGGATGAACTGGACGAGCTGTTTGGTATTAATCTGCATGTTTATAACCTGAATGAACTGGAAGACACGAGAAACCTGGTCAGTCAGGCTATTATTGACGGTGTGGACTTAATTATAGGCGGAGTAAAAACCAATCAGATAGCATTTGAAATCGGTTTTCCCAGTTTGTTTATGGAAACGGGAGAAGAGTCTATTAAGAAAGCACTTCATCTGGCTGTTCACATGCTTGAACTGGCGGAGCAGGAAAAACACAATAAGGCGCAGATCGATACACTTCTTGATACGTCCTTTAGCGGAATCATTAAGATAAATGCTTATCAGGAAATTGTGGCAGTAAACCGGGTGATTGAGCAGCTGTTGGGGAAGCCAACCAGCGAGGTGATCGGTTTTCCCATTGACAAAGTATTTGATGGAATTGATACAGAAAGTATCAATGGGATCTTAAGCGGAAGGGAAGAACTTTATTCCACCTCTTTTTCCATAAAAAACCAGCTGCTGATGGTAATCGGGGCCCCCATTCAGTACGACGGACATTACAGCGGAGCCATATTGACCTGCCACAAGGTTCGTATGGCAGTGCGGGAGGAAGGGTCAGAATCAGGGGCTAAGCTGGCAGGCAGTCATCTTGCAGTTCATAATTATCATCATATTCTCAGAGAGTCCGTGGAGATAAAACGGTGCATTAAGCTGGCAAGAGCCTATGGAATTTCTAAAAACCCGGTTTTTATATACGGAGAGACCGGCACGGAAAAAGAAATCTTTGCCGAAGCAATTCATAATAACAGCCCTCAAAAAGGGGGACCGTTTATTCATATCAACTGCAGCACACTTTCGCCGGAGGAACAGAAACAGGTTCTGTTCGGCTTTGGAGAGGAAAACAGGAAAAAGCCGGTCAGTGCTCTGGAAGCCGCGGCTTTTGGAACCGTATTTTTAGAAGAGGTGGACCGGTTGTCTCTGGAGTGTCAGTACCTGCTTTTTAAAGCCATTCGCGACAGGCTTTTCTGGGACCGTGATTCGATGGTAAAGCGTGTTCTGCCAGTACGACTTATTGCATGCGCCGGAAAACAACTGGCAGTACTTGTAAAACAGGGTAAATTCCGGGAGGATTTATATTTCTTTCTGTCTGCTTTAGAGATTTCTCTTCCCCCGATCAGGAAGGAACCGGAAGAAATCCGCCGTTTCACCGGCATATTTCTTGAAAAATACAATACTGCCTATTCCAGATATGTGGAAATCAGTGAGGCTGCCCTGGGGGTCATGGAAGAGTATTTCTGGGAAGGAAATTTGTTGCAGCTGGAGAGCTTCTGCGAGAGGCTGGTTCTCACTGCTCATAGAAGAAAAGTGGAAGAGGGGATGGTGCAGAATCTGTTACAGGAGCTATTTCCAATTATCAGAGAAGATAATGGGAGCGGTCAGATCGTAAAAAGCCAGAATCCGGAAGCACTCCGTATTGAGATGCTGATGGAACGTTTTAACGGAAGAAGAACTGAGGTGGCAAAAACAATGAACATCAGTACCACCACTTTGTGGAGGAAGATGAAACGTTACGGGATTGGGAACAGCTATGACGTATGAAAGCAGGGGATTGCAAATAATTGCAATCCCCATTTCATTATTTGAAAGAATAAGAAAGATGACAAAAAAAGACAAAATGCTTGTTGTGTCTGTCAATAGAATGAGAAACAAAAGAAAGTTATAATCAGATTATGTAAGCTTATAATGGCTTTTGGTAAAGGAGATAAAATATGACACCAGTGATTACTAAAATGGAAGTGTATCCAGTAGCGGGAAAAGATTGCATGGAATTAAATTTAAGCGGAGCTCATGCCCCTTTTTTCACTAGAAATATAGTGATTTTGCATGCGGATAACGGCGAGACGGGAGTAGGGGAAGTACCGGGAGGAAAGAAGATTACCGATGCACTCTTAGAATGCGTTCCCCTTGTAACAGGTACCAGAATCAGTGAATACAAAAGCACCCTTTTAAAAGTGAAGGAATATCTGGATTCCAAAGGAGAAGCAGATGTCAGAGGAAACCAGACCTTCGATTTACGTACAGGAGTCCATGTGGTGACTGCCATTGAAGCCCCCTGTCTGGATCTTCTGGGTAAATACTTAGGGGTTCCCGTATGTGAACTGTTAGGCGAAGGAAAACAGAGAGACAGTGTCCGTATGCTGGGTTATTTGTTCTTTGTGGGAGACAGAAATAAAACAGATCTTCCCTACGATTCCGAACCAGATGCAGACTGTGAGTGGTACCGGATCCGTCACGAGGAGGCTCTTACTGCCCAACAGATCGTGGCATTTGCAAAAGCTACAAGAGAAAAATACGGATTCCAGGACTTTAAGCTGAAAGGCGGCGTGCTTCCTGGGAATGAAGAGATGGATGTAATCCGGGAATTAAAGAAAGCATTTCCTGATGCACGGATTGATTTAGATCCCAACGGCGGCTGGCTTCTTGAAGAGGCTGTGGAGTATGTCAAAGGAATGCAGGGAATTTTAACGTACTGCGAAGACCCCTGCGGAGCAGAAGGTGTTTATTCCGGAAGAGAGATTGTCAGTGAATTCCGCCGCCGTACCGGCTTCCCCACGGCTACCAATATGATTGCAACCGATTGGAGAGAGGTAGGTCATTCCCTGGAATCCCAGGCCGTTGACATTATACTGGCTGATCCCCATTTCTGGACAATGAACGGTTCTGTCCGTGTTGCACAGATGTGTCATGATTTTGGCTATACATGGGGTTCTCATTCCAATAACCATTTTGACATTTCCCTTGCCATGTTTACCCAGGTAGGAGCCGCAGTTCCAGGAGAGTACAACGCACTTGATACCCACTGGATCTGGCAGGAAGGCTTAGAACGTCTCACAAAAGAGCCTCTTAAAATCGAAAATGGCTGTATTCAGGTTCCGAAGAAGCCGGGGCTTGGGATTGAAGCTGATATGGAGCAGATTAAGAAGGCTCACCAGATGTATCTGGATCACTGCCTGGGCGGAAGAGATGATGCCATGGGTATGCAGTATTTAATTCCAGGCTGGGAATTTAATCCAAAAAAACCTTGCCTTGTTCGTTAATTTAACGGATTATTAACATTTCTTATTGCTGCAATCGGTATTAATTATTGGATTTATGGGATTTCTGTTGGTATAATGCATGTGAATGTAAGAATGAATGAATTAAAAATATGCAATATGACCAAAGAAAGGAAACGAAACATATGGAGCACACAGGAACGCCAATCGTAACAGAAATGCGGGTCATTCCAGTTGCCGGTTATGACAGCATGCTGATGACGTTAAGCGGAGCTCATGCACCGTGGTTTACCAGAAATTTAGTAATATTAAAGGACAGTGCGGGGAAGACAGGAATTGGTGAGATACACGGAGGAGATTATACCTGTGAAGCATTAAAAAGCTGCACGCCTCTGGTTGTGGGCCAGCAGATTGGAAAATACCGCGCAATTTTAAACACAATACATAGAGCAGGAACAAGAGCGAAAGAAGATGACGGAGAGGGAATACAGACTCTTGACATCAGTAAACTGAAATTTGTTGTAAAAGCGGAGTGGGCGATTGAATGCGCAATGCTTGATCTTCTGGGACAGCACTTAGGGCTTCCCATGTGTGAACTCTTAGGAGAGGGAAAACAGAGAAATCAGGTAGAAACACTGGGATATTTATTTTATGTAAGCGAGAAGGAAAAGGCGTCTCCGGAGCTTCCTTATCTGGATGAAAGTGATAGTGAAGATCCATGGTTCCGCCTTCGCCGCATGGAGATGCTTACACCTGAACGAATTGTAGAACAGGCCAGGGTTCTCCATGAAAAATATGGATTTAAAAACTTTAAGTTAAAAGGCGGTGTGCTTTCCGGCTCCGAAGAGATGGAGGCGGTGCGGGCACTGAAGCAGGCATTTCCCGATGGCCGCATCAATATAGATCCCAACGGTGCATGGAGTTTAAAGGAGGCAATTGAGCTTTGCAGGCCAATGGAGGGAATCTTATCCTACATCGAGGATCCCTGCGGTCCGGAATCCGGTTTCTCCAGCAGAGAGATTATGGCAGAATTTAAAAATGCCGTCAATCTGCCGGTAGCGACCAACATGATTGCAACTGACTGGAGACAGTTTTACCACTCGGCAGCGCTGAAAGCTGTGGATATTGTTCTTGCAGATCCTCATTTCTGGGGATTTGAAGGGAGTGTGAGAATGGCTCAGATCTTAAATGACTGGGGTCTGACATGGGGAAGCCATTCCAACAATCATTTTGATATTACACTGACAGCGTTTGCCCATGTGGCAGCTGCAGCGCCGGGAAATCCAACAGCACTTGATACCCACTGGATCTGGCAGGATGGTCAGAATCTGTTAAAGGATACTCCGTCTATTAAAAACGGGTACTTAGAGGTGCCTGACAGACCGGGCCTGGGAGTGACCATAAATATGGAGCGGGTTATGGAGGCCAATGCATTATATAACAGCCTTTCCTCTCATGACAGGGATGACGCTCTGGCGATGCAGTACTTAATACCAGGCTGGAGGTATGACTGTAAAAAACCGGCATTGGTGAGATAAAAGGAGGAGAACGGTCAATGTTTATTAAAAAATATGGGGATATGATTGTCGGCGGATTTTTTATGATTTTATCTGCCGGAATGATGATTATGGCAAAAATGCTGCCGAAATCAGCAATTATGGATATCGGTCCGGATTTCATGCCGATGTGCATCGGGATTGTGACCTTTCTTCTGGCGGCGGCTCTGGCATTCTTAAATGTGAAGAATTTAAAAATGAGAACAGCCGAAGCTGAAAAAATGGAAAAGGAAGAGCTGGATTATAAACGAATGCTTACCAGCTTTATGCTGATCCTGGTCTATGTTTACTTACTTCAGCCCGTTGGCTTTATTGTTACAACAATTCTTTATTTACCATTTCAGATGTATGTTCTGGCCCCTGATGAGAAGAAGACGAAAAAGGACATCATACAGCTGGCAGTAACTTCTGTTGTATTTACCTTTGTTGTATTTTTCCTGTTCCGGTATGGATTCAAGATCATATTGCCTGCTGGTATATTCACCATTAATTTATAGGAGGGGAAGCTATGAATGCATTAATTTCATTAGGTAACGCTTACGTAAGAATTTTTACTCCGTCTTCTCTTCTGCTTATGGCAGCAGGAGTGGTTGTTGGAATTATATTTGGTTCCATACCTGGTTTATCAGCCTCCATGGCTGTAGCGTTGTTTTTACCGCTCACATTCAGTATGTCCCCGTCGATGGGTATGAATATGCTGGTGGCTGTCTACATCGGAGGTATCTCAGGCGGTTTGATTTCAGCGATTCTGTTAAATATGCCTGGTACGGCGTCTTCCATCGCCACCTGTTTTGACGGCTATCCTATGGCACAAAAGGGAGATGCAGGAAAGGCTCTGGGATTTGGAATCGTATTTTCCTTCCTTGGATCGGTATTTTCCTTTATTGTTTTAACGTTCTGCGCTCCTTTACTTGCGGACATTGCGTTAAAGTTTACTCCTGCTGAGAACTTCGGCATTTCCTTCTTTGCACTGACCATGGTCGCGGTACTGGCTTCCGGCTCCATGCTGAAGGGAGTACTGGCTGGAATGCTGGGACTGATTTTCTCCCTGGTTGGAATGGCTCCCATTGACGGAACAGCACGTTTCACCTTTGGTTCAAGCTCTCTGATGGCAGGTTATGATACACTTCCAACTCTGATCGGTATCTTTGCCATATCCGAAATTCTTATAACAGCGGAATCCATGGGGCATGGCAAAGTGGAAACCATTAAGATGAAACCAATTAAAGGCTTCGGCTTTACCTGGAAGGAATTTGTTTATCAGATTCCAAATGCCATTCGATCCGCCCTGATCGGTACCGGAATCGGTATTCTTCCAGGAATCGGAGGAAGCACCTCAGGAATGCTTGCCTATGTAACTGCCAAAAACATGTCAAAACATCCGGAAGAATTCGGAAAGGGCTGCCCTGACGGAATCGTAGCTACTGAAACAGCGAACAACGCCACTATCGGAGGAGCAATGATCCCGCTGCTGGTTCTTGGAATACCAGGAGACGGAGTAACAGCCATGATGCTTGGAGGATTTTTAATTCACGGCTTATCGGCAGGACCTCTTCTGTTTGTTAAAAATGCAGATGTAGTATATGGAATTTTTGCAGCCTGTATGATCTGTATCACTCTGATGCTGTTAATCGAGTTCTTTGGAATTAAGGTATTCGTACAGCTTTTAAAGATTCCGAAGCATATCCTGATGCCTCTGATCCTGGTTTTATGCTGTGTGGGCGCTTATGCAACCAACAACCGGATTTTCGATGTACAGTCCATACTTTTATTTGGACTGGTAGGATATTTATATCATAAGTTCAGACTGCCAACTACGCCGTTTGTATTGTGCTTCCTCATAGGAAAAATGCTGGAGACATATCTCCGAAGAGGAATCATGCAGTACAAATCATTTGGAGCATTCTTCCAGAGACCGATTTTTGACGCATTCTTTTTTGTGGCAATCGGAGTAGTGGTTTGGTCGGTTTATAAAGAATACAAGATGTACATGAACAAAAAAGCGGTGAAGGCTTCTGAACAATCATAAAAAAGGAGAGCAAAAACTATGAAAAAAAGATTTTTGGCAACAGTAATGGCGGCGGGGGTCGTTCTTGGCATGACAGCATGCGGAGCCAGCCAGACACAGTCAACAACAGCAGCAGAAACAACAAAAGCAGCAAGCTCTGAGGCAGCAGCTACAAAAGGATCAGAGGCAGCTGGCACCCAGGCGGCAGCTTCCACCTGGAAGCCGACCACTACCGTATCCATCGTGGTTCCGGCAGGCGCAGGCGGCAACACAGACCTTTCCGCCCGTGTATTTGCCGAGTATGCAAAGAGAATGACAGGTGCTGATTTCATCGTGGTAAATGCCAATGGAGCCGCTGGTTCCGTAGCAGCAAATCAGGTTCGCTCTGCAGCTGCAGACGGACATACCTTCCTTTATGGTCACAATCTGGTAAATGTGGCAAATATTGCCGGAGTAACCGATTACAATTATACCGCTTTTAAATTAGGACCAACATTTGCACTTGATCCGGCACAGCAGTTCTATGCAAATCCGGAGAAATATAAGACACTTGACGAGTTCATTCAGGCAGCAAAAGCAAATCCAGGCAAGTTAAAAGCATGTACCGAAGTAGGCGCATATACGTACTATGAGCTGCTTGCATTTGAAAAAGTGGCAGGAATTGATCTGGATCTGGTAGATGTGGGCTCTAATTCCGATAAGATTGCAGCTATGCTTTCCGGTCAGGTAGATTTAATGCCGGGCGCTTATATTAACTGTAAGGATTATCTGGAAGCAAAACAGTTTGTATGTCTTGGAGCTCCCACAAAAGAGCGTTATGAATTAATCAAGGATATCCCGACTTTAACAGAGCAGGGAGTGGATTTAGTATATCCAAACTGTGAATTTTCCTTCTATTTCCCAAAAGATACATCTGATGATGTCATTGCCTGGTACGATCAGCTGGTTAAGAAAATGACCGAAGATCCGGAAGTAAAAGAGGCAATTGCCAAAGTTGAAATGATGCCTTACTATTTAAGCTCTTCTGATTCTGAGGCAAATGACGAAAAGATTTACAATGAGATTAAACAGATCGCTGATGATCTTGCAAAATAATTAAATAAATTGAAATTAACAGCCCTGGGAGCCGGTTTTCAAATTGGCACCCAGGGCTGTTATTAATTAAAATAGTTCCTTATGGCATTACAAAAACATTGGCTTGCCTGGCTTTGAATCCAGTTTTTTCTTGTTACCAAAGCGTTTAGTCTGGTAAGCGTTGGTTCCACATGATAATATGCCACGTGTTCCCGGTCTACTGCACAGGAATCGCTGATAAATGTGACTCCAATTCCCATGGCAACCATACTTCTGGTTGTGGATATGCTGTTGGTTTCACAAACCGTACTGGGGATCCAGCCGGCATTTTCCAGTACCATATCGGTAAGGCGGCGAAGAGTAGAGCCTTTTTTAGACAGCAGAATATTTTCTTCCCCAAAGCTCTTTGCAAATTCTCCAATTGGGATAGGTCTGTCCGGATTTTTCTTCCGGTATGGATGATTTACAGGAATGGAAAATAAAACTTCTTCCTCCCGGAGTATGGTCACCTGATCAGGAGAAAAAGGATCGATTTCATTGATCGCCATGATTCCACAGTCGATGCTTTCTTCCGATATCATTCTCGTAAGTCCGGGAAGATTGGTTTCTGAAATTTCAATGATAATATCCGGGTATTGAACTTTGAAAGCCGGAATAATATCAGTCAGCATGGTAAGGCCGAACTGTGAGGTCACTCCTACGGTTATGTGACCGCGGTTTTCAATATTCTGAATATTCTGATAGAGGACATTTTTTATGGACATGACTTTTTCGGCCGCTTCTATATAAAGGGAGCCTGCCGGTGTGAGAGTTAACCTGCCTTTGCTCCGGTAAAACAATGGGGTGCCAAGTTCACTTTCCAGCTTTGAGAGGTACTGGCTTAAGGTGGATTGGGAGACAAAAAGTTCTTCAGCAGCTTTCGTCATGTTCTCTTTTTTGGCGATTGTCAGGATGTAGGTCAGATAGCGGGTGTCCATAAAAGTGCCTCCTTGTTTGTGCGGGTGTGTGTTAGGAATAGGAAGTGTGGTTATTATTTATTTATTTATCATATCATAGTTGGGCTGGATTTACATTTCTTTTGTCACAACTTATCATCTGGTTATTCTTGCTTTCTATCACTTGCTGTGTTAGCATTGTGATAGAAAAGACATTATGGATGAACAGAGGATAGATGTGATTGGAAATACATTAGCAGATCGTATACGGCAACTGCAGGATTTTGTCATGGAACGAAAGCATCAAATCTAATTTACAAAGCAGAAAGTTGGAACTTTTTATGGCAAGTATTAAAGAAATAGCAGAAATGTCCGGTGTTGCCAAAAGCACGGTATCCAGATATTTAAATCAGGGATCTGTCAGTGAAAAAACTGCCGAACGGATAGAAGAGGTCATCAAAAAAACCGGTTACTCCCCCAATCAGTTTGCCCAGAGCTTAAAGGCGAAAAAGACAAAAATTATCGGAGTAATTATTCCAAGGCTTAATTCCAATGCCATGTCGGAAACACTGCTGGGCATTGATGATGTGTTGCAGCTCAATGGATTTCAAATGATTATTTCCAATACCAATCAAAATATTGCCAGAGAGATTGAAAGTATTTATTCTCTTGCAAAACAGAAGGTTTCCGGTATCATTCTGGCTGCCACGGTAATCACAGATAAGCATAAAAAAGCATTTGATGAGATCTCAATTCCCATTGTTGTGATCGGTCAGCAGGTGCCGGGTGTCCCAAGCGTGATTCATAACGATTTTGAGGCGGGATATTGTCTGGGTAATTATATTTTCCAGAAAGGCCATCGGTTTGTCACTTATCTTGGAATTCCTGAGACAGATGTATCGGTTGGTGTAAAAAGGAAACAGGGAGTGATAAAAGCTTCCAAAGAATATAAAAATTCAGTTCTTAATATAGAAGAAACTTCGTTTTCTTCTCAGGATGCTGTGATTATGGCAAAGAAAATCCTTACAGGAAAAAATCAGCCTACTGCAATTATTGCCGCAACCGATAATATTGCAGTGGGAGTGTTAAAAGCCTGCTATCTTCTGGGTGTAAAAGTCCCGGAGCAGCTCTCAATCGTTGGAGTAGGTGGAGATAAGATTACGGATCTGGTATATCCTGGAATTACAACGGTTAAGTTTTTCTTCAGGGAAGCCGGAGGTATTGCAGCAAAAAGTCTCCTTAAGTTATTAGAGCATGAAAAAACGGAAGAAGTCATCGTTTCACCATATGAATTAATAGACCGTTTTAGTGTTGACAAACCACAATAGAAGAAGTAAAATTCAATTATAAGGAACCGGTTCCAAAAAACAGAAACTGTTCCTTATAATTTCACCCATTATTGGAACCGGTTCCAATAATTCGGAAGTTGAGGTAATTTATGATAACAGGTAATACAAAGTCAGGTGGCATATCGAAAGAGGAGTATTTGGATCTGGAAAAAAAAGTTCAGAACAGTCCCTGGCGGCAAAGCTTTCATATACAGCCGGTTACCGGACTTTTGAATGATCCAAATGGTCTGGCCTGGTACAATGGTTTCTACCATGTATTCTATCAATGGTTTCCATTTGGACCTGTTCACGGAACCAAATACTGGTACCATCTACGATCCAGGGATCTTATTTACTGGGAGGACTTAGGAATTGGGTTAGCGCCAGACCAGAGCTTTGACAGCCATGGTGTCTATTCAGGAAGCAGTATGAGAAAGGATGGGCTTTTGTACCTTTTTTATACTGGCAATCACAGAGATGATGATTGGGTAAGGCACAGCAGCCAGTGTCTGGCAGTTATGGACCAGGAAGGCAGAATTGTAAAGATGACTTCCCCTCTCATACCGGACCCGCCGGCTGGGATCACAGAGCATTTCAGAGATCCAAAAGTGTGGAAGGGAAAGACTGGATACCTGATGATAACAGGTGCCCAGAAGCTCTCACAGACCGGTACGGCTTTGATTTATCAAAGCTCAGATTTAATACAGTGGGATTACCTGGGTGAGCTGAAAGTTTCGTGGAAGACAAAGGCTTATATGTGGGAATGTCCCGATTATTTTGAGACAGAGGGCCATGGCATTTTAATAATGTGTCCCCAGGGAATGGAAAAAGAAGAGTCTGGAAATTCTAATATTTACGAAGCGGGGTATCTAATAGGGAATCCCATGAATGAGGAAACATTAACCTTCGACGGAAGCCGGTATGAGAGACTTGATTACGGTTTTGATTTTTATGCCCCTCAGACCTTTTTAGACCCATTGGGAAGAAGAATATTGTTTGGTTGGATGGGGCTGCCTGAGATTTTATACCCCACGGACCGGTATGGCTGGGCCCATTGCCTGACGATTCCCAGAGAACTCACGGTTGTAAACGGGCGCTTAAGGCAGAATCCAGTAAAGGAAATGGAACAAATGAGAAGAGAGGCGGTTTGTGAAACCATTCTCATGGAAGACGAAAGCTATCAGGACGTAAGATTTTATGGCAGACATTACGAACTGCTGGTTCAGATCATGGATCAGACGGCAGGAGTTTTTGAGATCAGTGTAAGACAAAATAAACAGGAACAGACAATGATCCGATATTCCAGGAACGACCAGATGATTTGTGTGGACCGAAGTGCTTCCGGAGAGGTTTTTGCAGAGGACTACGGATTTTTGCGTAAGGCGAAGCTGGAGGGCGGATTAAAAGAAGTCCGGATTTTTTCGGATGAATCCTCGTTAGAGATTTTTATCAATCAGGGGGAGGTCTCTTTTTCATTAAGGATATTTCCACACAGGTTAAGTGAAGAGACGGTATTTACAGCAAGAGAAGGTAGTGTAAAAGCATCAATTCAAAAATGGAACTTAAGAGTATAGTTAAGACAGGAGTGTAATCATGAACGATAAAAATTTGGCTGAAAAGATTGTCCAGAATATTGGTGGGAAAGAAAATGTGAAGAGTCTTACACACTGCATGACAAGACTGCGCTTTGTTTTAAAGAACGAACAGAAAGCAGATAAAGAAGCGCTGGAGAAATTAGATATTATGCAGGTGGTACGGGGCGGAGGCCAGTATCAGATTGTCATCGGGACCAATGTAAAAGATGTATATGATGAGGTAATAAAACTGACAGGAGATGTGGATGGCGGGAAAGATGACAGAGACGGGAAAGAACAGAAACTGTCAGCCAAGATCTTCAATGTGATTTCAGGAAGCTTTACGCCCATTATACCAGCCATTTTAGGTTCTGGTATGTTAAAGGCATTGCTTCAGATTCTTGTGGCAGCAGGAGTAATGCAGTCAACATCAGGAACTTATGCCATATTAACAGCCGCCTCAAATGCAGTATTTTATTTTCTTCCAATCATTCTGGGAATCACATTTGGCACCCGTATGAATGTGAATCCTTACATATCCGGTGTAATAGGAGCAGCTCTTTTAGAGCCGAACTATACCCGGCTTTTAACATCGGCTGGAGGAAGGACGGATTTTTTGCATATACCGGTGGTGTTAATGGATTATTCCTCTACTGTTTTCCCCGTTATACTGGCAATCTGCACCTATGTTCTCATTGACCGGCTGTTAAAAAAGATTATTCCAGGGGTATTTCAGGTGCTGTTTGTACCTATGCTGTCTCTTATGCTGGTGGTGCCCATCACCTTAATTGTGTTTGGACCTTTTGGAATTTATACTGGCACTTTTATTTCCAATGTTTTAACATTTGCTCTTGGGAAAAATGCGGTTCTTACAAACATCGTATTTGGTTTCATAGGAATTCCTACGGTTATGCTTGGACTTCACTGGGCGCTGATCCCTGTTATTATTAATAATTTATCTACGACAGGCCAGGATTTTCTACTTCCAACCGTTCAGGCGACTGCTTATGCAGGGGCAGGTGCGGCACTGGGTGTATTCTTTAAAACCAAAGATATTAAATTAAAAGAGCTGTCTTTTTCAGCTTTTGTACCCGCTTTTCTAACCGGTATTACAGAGCCTGTGATTTATGGAATCTTCTTTAAATTCAGACGGGTGTTATTTTATGCCATGTCCATGAGTGCTGTGGCAGGTGGTCTTTGCGGGATTTTCCATATATCCGCTTCTCAGCTGGCAGGAGGTATTATGGTCATTCCTTCCTATAATCCGGCGGTCAGCTTTGCAATCGCCATGGCGGTGGCATTTGCCGGAACCTTCCTTTTAACTTATGTATTTGGCTATGAATCTGTGGGGAAATCAGCCCCAACCCCTGTTGACATGGATTCAACAAAGTTAGATCTGACGGTTCAAAGGACAATGATTGCGCCTGCGAAAGGAACGGTTGTTCAGCTTGATCAGGTTTCTGATGAGGTCTTTTCATCAGGCACATTGGGAAAAGGAATCGGAGTGATTCCAGACAGTGATGAGATATTTGCACCGGCAGACGGAACGGTTGTTACGGTCTTTACTACCCGGCATGCAATTGGAATCAGGACGGATTATGGAGCGGAGATGATCATTCATATCGGAATTAATACGGTTGAGCTTAAAGGTAAATATTTTGATATACGTGTGAAGGAGGGGGACAAAATTACCTCTGGCCAGGTGATTGGAAACGTGGAATTTGATAAAGTAAAAGAGGCAGGATATGATACGACTGTGATGCTTATCGTAACAAATACGGATCATTTTCGTGAAGTGAAAATAATGGAGCCGGATTCCTTTCAAGACCCGGTAATCCAGGTTGAGTAGGAGGGATGGCTGATGAAAGTAAGAGAAATTGTTGACAGCATTATCACGGAGACAGGTGTGATTCTGGATCCGCTAAAAACTGTGGACCAGATTATTATTGGGGATCCGGATACGGAGGTTACGAAAATTGTAACGTCGTTTATGGCGACCGTTGATGTGATTTTAGAGGCGGTCAGACTGGGAGCCAACTTCATTATAACCCATGAACCAACCTGGTTTAACGGAAGGGATCAAAAAGAATGGCTGATCAATGATCCGGTTTATATCAAAAAGAAACAGCTGATCGAAGAAAATCACCTTGTAATATGGCGGTTTCATGATTATATGCATGCGGTTTCGGATGATATGATATATCATGGATTTGATCAGGACATGGGCTGGAGTAATTATAAAGAAAGAAAAGAAATCCTAAAAGAGGAGAAAAATCCTCTGGTGAAAGCCCAATTGTGTTATCAGATTCCAGAGATGAAGCTTAAGGATCTGGTTATGAAAATAAAGGATTCTCTGGATGTGAAGTGTGCAAGAGTGATTGGAGACCAGGAGGGAACGTGCCGCCGCATCGGAGTAATGGTGGGAGGCGGAAGCCTGGGTCTTGGTGACGAGAAGAACACCATGGAGCTTATGCGCAGAGAAAATTTAGATACAGTGATATGCGGAGATATAACGGAATGGACGCTCAGCGCCTATATTAGAGATGCATCCATGCTTGGGTTTAACCAGTCCATGATTATCATTGGGCATGAGAGAAGCGAAGAATCCGGTATGAAACATCTGGTTGGGTGGCTGCAAAATATTCTTCCATCACAAACCGTTATTTTTGTTGATGCAAAAGAGCCATTTATTATTTGCTGACCCGGATGGGTAGTTTTGGTTTTGGTGACAGGAGGCAAATTTACTTTTTCAATTCTCATTTTTCATTATTAGCAATTTCCTTCATATTCCTTTTATTATTATTGTGATATAATATTTATAAGATACACGCATAAATGAAGGCACAGAAGAATGAGAGGAATGACACATACAATGAGAATCTTATTGGTGGAGGATGAACCAGATTTAAATGGGCTGATCGTGAGAAAACTAAAACTGGAACATTATACCGTTGATTCCTGCCTCAATGGTCTTGACGCATTGGATTATCTGGAGACAGAATATTATGATGCTGTCATTCTGGATAGTATGATTCCAGGGGTCAGCGGGCTGGAACTGCTAAAAAAAGTAAGAAGTCAGGGAAAGAAGACTCCTGTGCTTTTGATGACTGCGGATGACAATGTTTTAGACCGAGGCACCAATCCGGAATTACAGGTCGATGAATATTTGCTGAAACCCTTTGCCTTACAAGAACTTCTTACGAAAGTACGGGCAATGTTAAGGCGGTATTACGGCAATATCAGCAATATTTTTGAAGTTGGTGATCTGATCGTAAACTGTGATGCACGGAGAGTAATGAGAAATCAGAAAATCATTTCGCTGTCATCCAAAGAATTCTCCATATTGGAGTATTTAATCCGTAATACAGGTGTGGTGCTTTCCCGTGAAAAGATCAGTCAGCACATATGGAACTACGACTATGAAGGAGAATCCAATATGATTGATGTGTACATTCGGTATTTGAGAAAGAAAATTGATGAAGGCCAGCCGGTAAAGCTGATTCATACGGTCAGAGGAGTGGGATATGTTTTGAGGGTTCCAGGCGTTGTAAGAAAATAAAAAATGGGCAGAAATCAGGAGCTTTTGGACTGATTTCTGCCCATTTTGCTTATTCACTTCAGCAGCCCCATTACACCATTGTTCATAAAGCCATTGAGAAGCAAAACTGTCTTTTCAATATCAGGTTGTTCTTCCCTTGTAAAGCAATACGTCATCACACCAATAATAGCGGACATGGCATATTCCAGACTGCATTCTAATTTATAATCATCTGGTTCATACGATTGTAACATGGGGCGTACCAGGTCTTTGTATGTGTTTTTCATTTTCTCCTGAAAGGCAGGATCCCCGTTTTTTCCTAACAGGACAATAAAATATTGCTTGTTTTTATTGTACACTTCCACAAGATGTTTCAGTGGAAATTGCATGCCCCTATTCGATACCATTTTTTTGTGTTTTTCAATATCTGGTAATACGGAAGCTTCAATTTGCTCCAGCACATCGTAGACATCCGTATAATACTCATAAAATGTGCTTCTGTTATAACCTGCCTTTGTTGTAATGTCTTTAACCGTAATTTTTTCAATTCGTTTTTCACAGTAGATCTGCCAGAACGCATCTGCTAAGTTTTTTTTAGTCTGCATCGTAATTTCAGGCTGCTTTATCAAAAAAATCCCTCCATTCCCTTTTAAAATCCAACAAATAAATCATGATTGTCGGTTGATGAAGAATCGTGATTTCATTACAATATGATAATACAACAGATTGTTGGATAAAGTAAAGCTTTAATTTTAAGGAGGTTTCAACATGGCAGAAAATAAAGCAAATGATTCCAGGCAGCAAAAAGAAACCCTTGATCCCATGATGCTTAAGGTGTCAATAATCCTGGTGTTTGCTTCCCTTGCACCGCTATTGGATTCTACAATGGTCAATGTTGCCATTAAAACGATTGCAGGTGAATTTAATAGTACGGTTTCCATTATACAGTGGGTGATTACGGGATATGTGCTTGCAATGGCAATTGCGGTTCCGGTTTCTGGCTGGGCGATTAATCGTTTTGGAGGTAAACGGCTGTATCTATTTTCACTGATTCTATTTTTGGTGGGTTCGGTTCTTTCATCACTGTCATGGAATATCGGTACTCTGATCGGGTTTCGGCTTCTTCAGGGAATTGGCGCAGGTTTACTGATGCCAACTATGACAAATATGCTGGTTCAAATATCCGGAGGCCGGAATATTGGCCATATGGCGTCAATTGTCAGCCTGCCCATGCTTTTAGCACCCATCCTGGGACCGGTTCTTGGCGGGGTAATAGTCAATAGTCTGGGCTGGCGCTGGATCTTTTATGTTAATATTCCGGTGACCATTATTGCTTTATTACTGGCTTTCTGGGGAATACCAGAGGCCAGCCCCACAGAAGAGAAACAGCCTCTGGATATGATTGGTATCTTGCTGCTGTCCCCGGCATTTGCCCTGCTCATTTATGGCATTGCACAGATAGCTTCTCATGGTGGATTAAACAGCAGTGCAGTTTTTGTCCCGACAGTAACAGGACTGCTTATAATGGCTGCATTTATTTTTTACGCTTTAAATACCAGAATATCTCCAGTGCTTGATCTGCATCTTTTTCAATCACGTAATTTTTCCGCCACGTCTGTTTTGCTTTTCATGTCAGGTATTATCACCAATGGCGGCATGCTTCTTCTTCCGTTATTTTATCAGCAGGTGCGTGGCGAAAGCGTTCTCTACGCCGGTCTTATGCTGATTCCTCAGGGAGTTGGTATGCTGCTCACAAGAACCCAGATGGGGAAACTGACCGACCGGATAGGAGCCCGTCCGATTGTTATGGTAAGCCTTATCATCACAGCGGTGGGTACTTTGCCATTTGCTTTTGCTGATTCCGGAACAAATGCAGTTTTGTTAGGTGCAGCGCTTCTGATACGAGGGGCTGGCCTGGGCGGAGTATTCATTCCGCTTATGGTTTCTGCCTATGTGGGTCTGAGAAGTGAGCAGATTCCTCATGCCAGTATTGCCACAAGAATACTGCAGACAATTGGAGGCGCGTTCGGATCTGCAGTCCTTGCGACAATTGTAGAGCAACAGTTAGCCAGCCGCTCTGCATCGGGAGTACAGAATGTTGTAAGTGCGTACAATGTTGCTTTTTGGTGGTCTGTTGGCTTTACAATTGTGTCAGTGATTCCTACCCTGTTCCTGACCGTGTATAAAAAATCGGAACCGGCATCGTTTAAAAATCTGCAGGCTGATGGGAAATAAGCGGGCGGATTTCAGATTTGAAAAAGGAGAGTAATCAAGATGTCAACAATTATTTATTATTTTACAGGGACAGGAAATTCTCTATATTGTGCCAGAAGGATTGGGGATCTGCTTGGGGATACGACAATCCTTCCCATTGAGGCTGACGGTAAGAAAATAGCACTTTTGAAAGCCGACAATATTGGCCTTGTATTTCCTGTATATGCTTTTGGCCTGCCAAATGTGGTTAAGCAGTTTATAAAACATCTGTCATCTGATAATAAAGGAAAATATTATTTTGCCGTTGCTACCAATGGCGGCAGGGTAGCCGGAGCATTGGTACTTACGCGCAGATTGCTTGGGGCAAGAGGCATTAAACTTTCAGCAGGTTATTCTGTAATCATGCCTACCAACATGATATTGTTGCATGAAACAAACGAGGAAAAAAGAAAAAACTTTTTGACTCAATGGAGAAGAAAGTTTGGGAGATCGTCTCGGCAGTTAAATCCCGTGAGTACCATGCAGTGGAAATGGGCACCATGACCGACAGAATTTTAAGAACAGGTATGTTGTATCGGTCTGTCTCGCCGTTTATTAAGCAAATGGACCATAAGTTCAAGGTAGATCAGGGGTGCATTGGCTGCGGATTGTGCAGCCAGGTCTGCCCTGTCCATAACATTGAAATTAGGAATGGAAGACCGTGGTGGTATCATCAGTGTGAGATGTGTCTTTCATGCTTAAACCTATGCCCCAGGCAGGCTGTTCAATACGGAAACATGTCGGAAGAAAAACAGAGGTACAGGAACCCCTATGTTGACATAAAAGATCTTATGCGCCGTTAAAAGTGGCATTGCATGCAGCAATGCCACAAAGTCTTTTGAATTTCATGAATGTTGCTGTATAATACTTAATTGTAACATAAACAGAAAGACTGGGGTGATTTATATGAATGAAATAATAACAGACCGTTTGGTGATACGTAAGTTTACAGAAAATGACGGGGAAGATTTGTATGAGTATTTTTCTAATCCAAACGTGTTGGAGTTTGAACCATACAAGCCATATTCAAGAGAGAAATCTTATTCAGAAGCAAAAAGGCGTGCTGGTGATGAGCGGTTTCTTGCTGTATGCTTAAAAAGCGGAAAACTCATCGGTAATTTCTATTTTGCAAAAGAAGAATTTGAAACCTGGGAAGTGGGTTATGTTTTCAATGATAAGTACTGGGGGAAGGGGTATGCCACAGAAGGACTTCTGGCACTGATGAAATATGGTTTTCATGAGCTTGGTGTAAGAAGAATGATTGCAATGTGTGATCCCCAGAATCCTCATTCCTGGAAACTGCTTGAGCGCGTGGGGATGAGAAGAGAGGGGACATTGCTTCAAAATGTATATTTTTTTACCGATGAGGACGGCAATCCCATATGGAAAGATACTTATGAATATGGGATATTAAAATCGGAGTTTCAATAATCAGTGAGAGTCAGACGGACCATTTCCGGCCATATTCGCGGCTGAGATTTATCAGTGCCTTTATGGCTGGAGAAATCCATTTCTTTTTATGATACACAATCTGGGTGAAAAAAACAGGGTCTGTTTCAATGAATTTTGTGCGGAGCAATCCGCTTTCACTTTCTGATTTCACGGTGTAATAGGGAAGATAGGAAACTCCCAGGCCGTTGGTTACGTATTTTTTGATTGCCTCCACATTTGCTGTTTCCAGTACGTTGGCAGGGACATAGTGGTGCTTTTGCAAGTATCGTTCAAATTCCTGGCGATAGCTGCATTCCTTTTCTGTGTAGAACACCATTTCCCCGGATTCGGGCAAAAAGTCTGGCTGTGTATGACCGGCGGGAGCAACAAGGCACATTTTTTCTTCTAAAAGCAGTTCTGTATGCAGATTTTCTTCCATACACTCAGGCTGAAGTACAAAGCTGATGTCCAGCTGTCCGGCAGATAAATCTTTTATCAGCAGCTCACATGGGCTGTTGATCATACGAACCTCCACCTGTGGATAAGCCGCTTTATAGGCAATGATAAGCGGGTACAAACGATACAGTGTCAGGGATTCGGGGGCCCCGATCCGTAAACAGCCCTGGGGAATGGCATCGCTTTTTCCCAACTGTTCCAGATTATCGTACTCCCGCAATACCGAATTGGAATATTCCAGCAGCTGCTCTCCAAACGCAGTAAGCTTCAGCGTCTTACCAGTCCGGTCAAAGACAGGACAATTATAGTAAGATTCAATGGCACTCACCTGAAAGGTCAGAGTAGACTGGGCATATCCCAGTGCCTGAGCCGCCTTCGTGTAACTGCCAAGCTCTGCTATTTTAACCAACGTTCTTAAATTACGTATCTCGATCATATCTCATTCGTCCCTTTCGGTTCTGATCCATTTTAAATGGTGTTATCATTATTTTATCATCAATAATTCTGAAGTCAATATTTAGAAACTTCAATTATACAAATGCTTGAATTTTTATTATGATAAATGTGATGGAAGGGAGATTGTTTGTATGAAGAAAAAATTAAATGTTTTTACGGTAAGCGGGCTGATGACCGGGCCGATTCTGGGCTCCGGCATTATCTTTCTGCCATCTCTGGCTTATGAAATGCTGGGTGAGCATGCGATTTTTGCATGGCTCATCATAATGGCACTTAATATTTTATTTGCCTATGTCTTTGCAAAGATGACAATAATTGCATCGGATAACCGGGGAATCAGTACGATTGTAGGGGATATGTTCGGCAGCAGATTTGGAACACTTGCAGCCAATTATCTTACGGTGGCAGTCTTTTTTGGTCCTGTTGCGGTGGCAATTACTGCGGCAGAGTTTATTGGGCCCGCAGTTACCTCTGTCTTTCACGTAACTCCGTGGGTAACAGCCGGAGGGGTACTTTTTATCTGTGCCATGATTGTTATATCGGATGTTTCTTTTATGGGAAAATTTATGCTGGTATTATCCAGTATCACAGCCTGCCTGCTGCTTGCTGGCAGCGGTGCGACTTTGTTTCGTTTACCGGATCTGTCCATTCCCCACAGCCTGCCGTCACCGGAGATCTTAGGGCGGACGCTTCTTCTTATATTCTGGGCGATTGTGGGATGGGAAATACTGGGAAATTATGTGGAGGATGTGGAAAATCCCCAACGTACCATGATGCGTGCCATGCAGATTAGTCTGTCAGCAATTATAATGGTTTATCTGCTGACTGCTTTCGCATTTCAAAACAGCCCCAGTCATTCCATGCCCGATCTTTTAATACCAGTCGCGGGCAGATTTTCAGGAGCCGTTTTTTCCGGCCTGGCTGCAGGTCTTTGTATCTGTACTGTGTCAACTTTTACCGGGGCAGTTGTGCGCCAGACTGCGGCACGGTTTAAAAGCGTTGGATTACCGAAACTATTTCACCATAAATGGCTGACAGCCCTGATGCTTCTGGCAGTGAATTGTTTGGTTCTCTTTCTCCATGCCTCTGGAATACTGTCATTTCAGAATATTGTAGGAATTGCAAATACCATGTTTATCGGGAATGCCGTTCTGGGGCTGGCAAGTGGTTTTAAACTCATTCCTCATATTGTGATACGGATTGGAATCGGGATTTTGCTGTTTTTACTTGTTATCATTTTTCTGTTTTCCTCAGTCTATGCTATGGTGCTGTTTCTGCTGATTACAATTTCATGTTTCATTCCTTATTCTTGTGATATAATAAATAGAAAGAAGGAAAGGGAAAAACAGAGGCAATGAGAATTTTATTGGTGGAAGATGAACCGGATTTAAACCAGCTGATTGTAAAAAAGCTTCAGCTGGAACATTATACAGTTGACAGCTGTTTTAATGGACTGGATGGTCTGGAGTATTTCCAGATGACTGATTATGATGCGGTGATTCTGGATATTATGATTCCCGGGATGAGTGGCCTTGAACTATTAAAAAAGGTTCGGAAACTGGGGAAAAAGACTCCGGTGCTTTTACTGACAGCGAGGGACAGTATAGAGGACCGGGTGACAGGCCTTGATGCAGGAGCGGATGATTATCTGGTAAAACCCTTTGCTTTTACCGAACTTCTGGCAAGAATCCGTGTCATGTTAAGACGGTCATCTGGTAATACCAGCAATATTTTCGAACTGGGGGATCTGACGGTGAACTGCGATACAAGGTTAGTGACAAGGGACCAGAAAAACATTCCCTTATCTTCTAAGGAATTTTCCATATTAGAATATTTAATCCGTAATGCGGGAATTGTGCTTTCCCGGGATAAGATCAGCCAGCATATCTGGAATTATGAATACGAAGGAGAATCCAATCTGGTTGATGTATATATCCGGTATTTAAGAAAAAAAATAGATGAAGGTTATACGGAGAAACTGATTCACACAGTCAGAGGTGCAGGATACGTTCTGCGTACAGAAGACCCGTTACACAGTTAGAAGGTCTGAGGCGATGAAATAACTTTTCAGAAAGAGATAATGATGAAAAAACTTTCCATTAAAATGCGGGTTACTCTGTGGTTTACGTTATTTATGATGCTTCTTGTTATAGTGGTATCCGTTTTTTTAGTGTTCTCACAAAGAAAATTTAACAGCCTTACCTTACAGAAAAAATTAATGGAAACGGTGGATGAAATTGAAGATCTGAACCGGAATCAGTTAGAGGAAAAGATCTCGGTCCCTGTAAATGATATCTACATCTCCGTGTATGACATGAATGGATCAAGGCTGGCAGGAATTGTACCAACTGATTGTGAAAATAAGGAGGCCTTTGCAAAAGACGCTTCCAGAAAGCTGAAATCTGGCAGTCAGGAATGGTTTCTATATGACACCACCATGAAAAAAGAACATGGAACTTATTTGTGGATCCGTGGTATCCTGCCGATTCACGATACTGTTCACTCAGAAGATATATTCCTTCGCCTTCTTGTGCTGGCACTTCCTTTTCTGGTTCTGGGAGTAGCATTGGTGGGGTATCTGGTCATTGACAGAGGGCTTCGCCCCGTTCAGGATATGATACAAACGGCAAAAGCCATTGGAGAGGCGGGAGATTTGTCCCGTCGGATTCAAATGGAAGAGGGAACGGATGAAATCCATACCCTGGCAAAGACCTTTAATGGTATGTTTGACAAGCTGGAGGGGTATTTTGAAAATGAGAAGCGTTTTACTGCAGATGCTTCTCATGAGCTCAGAACTCCGGCTGCTGTCATACTGGCCCAGTGTGATTACGGGCTGGAACATGCCTCCAGTATGGAAGAAACAAAAGAGTCCCTCTATAAAATCAGACAGCAGGCAGTAAAGATGTCTGCCCTGATCTCCAATCTTCTTACTCTTGCACGTATGGACAATGGCCAGTTTCAACTGGAGAATCTGGAACGGATTAATTTCAGCGAACTGGTGGAAATTATAGGGGAACAGCAAAATGAGATGGCGAAGGATAAGAAGATCAGTGTCATTACTAAAGTACAGCCAGATGTTTTTCTGATGGCAGACGAGACAATGATGATCAGAATGCTGATTAATTTAATTGAAAATGCGGTTCAGTATGGAAAAATAGAAGGCTGGGTGAAGCTTTCTCTGGAAAAGAAAGAGGATCATCTGGAACTAACGGTGGCAGACAATGGCATCGGGATTGCGCCGGAACATCTAAAGCGTATATGGGAACGTTTTTATCAGGTTGATCCGTCCAGAAGCAGTGGACGTAGTAACACAGGACTAGGACTTGCCATGGTAAAATGGATTGTAAGTGCTCATAAGGGAGAGATTACGGTAAAAAGCCAGCCTGGTGAAGAAACGGTGTTTGCCGTAAATCTGCCATTTGAAAATTGAATATGGAAGTAGTAAAAACTGCCCGGTCGGTAAAATTTTGCCGGGCAGTTTTTTTATTTCACAGGAAGTTCACACAATTCCGCTAATTTTTAATCTGGTTTTAATTTTTCCGGATTATGATAACAGCAGAAACGAAGAAGAAAGGAGTCATAAAGATGAGACAGATACAGAAAACTTTTTTTGCACTGGGTACAGCCAACACTGTGGCTGTTTTTGACCAGGAACCTTCTGAGGAACGAATCATAAGAGTTCTGGACCATATTAAAATGCAAACCCTTCGTTTTGACCATATGTTTTCCGTTTTTAAAGAGGATAGTGAGATTACTGAGATTAACCGGGCAGCAGGAAAAAAACTGGTAACAGTCAGCAAAGAGACAATCGCTGTGATTGAAAAGGCTGTTGAGATCTCGAAAGATTCCCAGGGTACCTTTGATATTACATCAGGAAGTCTTTTAAGAATCTGGAGAAAGGCAAAGAGGGAGAACAGGCTGCCATGCATGGAAGAGTTGAAACGAACCATGAATTTAATCAACTACAAAAATATTGTAATTGACCACGAAAAGGTGGGATTGTCGCAAATGGGTCAGGAGCTGGACCTGGGAGGAATTGCCAAAGGTTATGCAGCGGACGCGGCAAAACAGATGTTACTTGATGAGGGAATATCAGATGGCTTTATTAACTTTGGAGGGTCGGTCATAGCATTTGGAAGCCCCAAACAGATCGGGATTCAGAATCCATTCGCTAAAACAGGAGTGCCAGCCGGTACTGTTAAAATATCCAATCAGGCAGTTGTGACTTCCGGAAACTATGAACGGTATTTTGAGAAAGACGGGCAGAGATATCATCATATTCTGGATCCTGCAACTGGATTCCCTTCCACCAGCGGATTAGCAGGAGTAACTTTGATTGGTGATTTGGCATGTGAACTGGATGGATTGTCTACCGCTGTTTTTGTCATGGGTCTGAAATCAGGGATGAGACTTTTAAACCAATATCATATAGAAGGGATTTTTATGGAGAAATCAGGTGCCACTTACGTAACACCGGGATTAGAAGATAAATTCAGCATGGGAAAAAAGGAGATTAATCACTATGGATAATAAAAAGAAAACAGGTTCCGTCAGAGTATGGAGAAGAATTATTCAGATCCTATCCTTCTTAGCTTTGCCGGGTCTGTTCACCAGTATTTTTTATGCAATGAAAGAAATCTACAGTGGGATTCTTACTGGGACATTCACCCTTTCTGCAATGTTTCCCCAGCTGCTTCTTTTTTCAGGGAGCATGATAATCACCATACTTACAGGCAGATTTTTCTGTGGATTCTTATGCAGCTTCGGGGCAATGGGAGACTTTTTGTGGTTCCTGTCAAAGAAAACAGGGAAAAAAGGCTTAAAGGTAAGTGAAAAGACCGATGGGTGGCTGAAAAATTTGAAATACGTGATTCTGGTGTTTATTATATTAGGTATATGGACATTTCATCTGGGAAATCTTGACAGTATGACGGGCCCCTGGGCAGTTTTTGGCATGTATTCTAAAATCGGAAGCCTGCCTTCCGTCCGGTATTTATTTACCATTGGAGGTTTCCTTCTGCTTCTTATTATTGTTGGCTCTTTCCTTATAGAACGATTTTTTTGCCGCTATTTATGTCCTCTTGGAGCTGTTTTTGCTATTTTATCCAGATTCCGGCTGTTTCGCATTCAAAAGGAGAGGAGTAAATGTGGAAGCTGCCGGCTGTGTACCAATAAATGCAGCATGGGAATTCCTCTTTATCAGTACGATACGGTTACATCAGGAGAATGTATTGACTGTTTTGAGTGCACATCGGTCTGCCCAAGACACAACGCCAGAGCAAACGGAGCGCCTGTGGCAGTCTCAGCTGTTTCGGCAGCGGCCATGTTCGGGCTGGTTTATGCGGGGAATACCCAGGCTCAGATGGTGAGCAGCCAGACTCCGCCAACAATTGAAGTTCAGTCCAATACCGGAAATTATATAGACGGTACCTATGCAGGAACGGGGCAGGGTTTCCGTGGAGAAACGAAAACAAGTGTTACTGTAGAAAATGGTAATATTACCGACATAACAGTTTTGTCCTATGAAGACGATAAGCCATATTTCGGTAAAGCAGTGGAGAAGGTGACAGCTGAGATTATTAACAGTCAGAGCACTGAGGTAGATGCAGTTTCCGGTGCTACCTTCAGCAGTAATGGCATTATGGAATCAGTAGCCAATGCACTGAATGTTTCCTACACAAACCCCAATAACACTTTAAAATCAGAGGGACATGGTCATCGAGGGAAAAAATAGTTTAGTATGGAAAAAAATCCAGATACCACTTGTGCTTTTAACCTGCAGGTGGTATAATGCTCCCAACATATAAAGCGAGAGAACAATGGAGTCTCAACTGTAAGCATGCAGTTGCGGCTTCTTTTGCTTTTTGAGACATGATGTCCTCTCGAAGCATCCCAGTTTCTTTTTGGAGAACAAGGAGGTTTTCCCCAGTATTTAGCGGGAGAGCCTCTTTTTGTTTGACAAAAAATCGTTTTATATAACAAAAAAAGCATGAGGAGGATCGGATTATGAGGAAAAAGTTATTATCAGCTGTGCTAATTGGGGTTATGGCCGGCAGTCTTCTGGCCGGGTGCGGATCATCTGCACAGCAAAGTGCGGCAGGGGCAGGGACGAAAGCAGTTTCGGGGGAAACAAAAGCACCAGGCGATGGATCGAAAACCATTAAAATCGGTGCAATCTGTTCTCTGACAGGTGGTTCCGCCATCTATGGAGAAGGGGCGCAGAATGCCATTACCATGGCGGCAGAAGAAATCAATTCCAGCGATTCGGAATACAAGATTGAGATTGTAAACGGCGGAAAAGTAGTTGATGATGCCAGTGATGCAAAACAGGCAATTAATGCGTATAACAGTCTGATGAAGGAAAGCCCAGATGCCATAGTGGGCTGCTTTTTCTCATCAGTAACCCTCCCCATTGCAGAGCAGGCTTCCAAGGATAATATGCTTCTTCTTGCAACCGGAGCTACCAATAAAGATGTTACATTAAAAGGTCCCAGCATCTTCCGTGACTGCTTCATCGATCCCTATCAGGGAAAAATGGCAGCTCAGTTTGCAAAAGAAAAGGGCTGGAAAAAAGCAGCCGTTATCTATGCAAAGGACGATGATTATTCCAATGGATTAAAAGATGCATTTATAGAGAATGCCAAGGCCAATGGAATTGAGGTTGTCTATACTGGGGAATGTACCACAAAAGATACGGACTTCTCCTCCCAGGCCTCCCAGGTGGTGGCAAAGGGCGCAGACTTCCTGTTTTATCCCTGTTTCTTAGATACGGTTCCTCTGTTAGTGGGAGCGGCCAGAGATGCAGGCTTTACCGGAGCTATTATGGGCGGTGACGGTTGGGACGGTACAGATACGAAAGGCGTGGAAGACAAGTTTGACAACTGCTATTTCACCAACCACTATTCATCCGAAGATACCGCTCCAGCTGTTTCTAATTTCGTGTCCAAATATAAGGAAAAATACGGGACAGAAAGCTTAAATGCCTGTGCGGCGCTTTATTATGATGCCGTCTATATGATTGCCGAAGCGGCGAAAAACGGTAAGGCAGCAGACACCCCTTCCTTAATTAAGGGAATGACGAAAATGACCTTTACCGGCGTAGGGGGGACCTTCACTCTTGATGAAAACGGGGATCCTGAAAAATCGGTTGCCATCAATACCTTTGAGGGCGGCAAGGTAAAATGGCTGATGACCTTGTCACCAGAAGGAACAAAAAAATAGTATTAAAAGACAATCAGGAGATGTGCATGAAAGCATGAAAATGTCTTTGGTGCACATTTTCCATTTGAAGGAGAAAGGAAACGGCCTATGACATTCTCATTATTTATTCAAAGCCTGATAAACGGACTGAACCAGGGCTCGATTTACGCCCTGATAGCGCTGGGCTATACGATGGTATACGGAATTATCCGTATGATTAATTTTGCCCACGGCGATTTTATCATGATCGGTTCCTATACCCTGTTTTATACCATTCCGCTTATGATCAATGCCGGAATGCCCCCTTGGCTGTCCGTATTTCTGGCCATTGTAATCTGCGCCGGAACAGGTGTGGTTGTGGAGGTTGTGGCATATAAGCCGGTACGGAAAGCAGGCGCTATGTCCGCGCTTATTACGGCACTTGCCATGAGCCTGTTTCTGGAGAATCTTGCCATGGTTCTTTTTGGAGCAAAGCCTCGAAATATACAGAAAATTTTTGATCTTCCTTCTGTCAGTGTGTTTGGAACAAGTCTCCCGTTAAACGTTGTGCTGACCATTGGTATTGGTATATTTATGATGGCAGCGCTGCAGCTTTTTATCAAAAGAACCAGAATGGGAAAAGCGATGCGGGCAGTTCCACAGGACCGGGATGCCTCTATTCTTGCAGGAATTAATGTAAATAAAGTCATTACCGTTACCTTTGCCATTGGTTCCGGACTGGCAGCAGTTGCCGCCCTGATGTACTGCGCCAAATATCCCCGTGTGACCAATGACATGGGGTCCATGATGGGGCTGAAAGCCTTTATTGCCGCTGTACTGGGTGGAATCGGAGTCATCCCAGGCGCCATGCTGGGAGGAATTTTAGTGGGTCTCATTGAAATATTTGTAAAGCTGTTTGCTCCAGGGTGGTATGAAGCCATTACCTACGCCATTCTCATTATTATACTGCTGGTTAAACCGTCTGGCATTCTGGGTAAGAATGCGGGCGAGAAAGTTTAGGGGGTGGACCATGGAAAAACGGGTTAAGATTTCATATGTGATTAATTTTCTGGGTGTTTTAGCGGTATTTCTTCTCTTTGTACTGCTTTTTGAGTCAAGGATATTTGGAGCAGCCACCCAGTATATCAAAGGAATATGTACCACTGCCTGTTATACAATTATAATGGTAGCTTCCTTAAACCTGGTCGTAGGCTGTATGGGAGAATTTTCCCTTGGCCATGCAGGATTTGTTTCGGTTGGTGCCTATGCATCTGCCATTGTTTCCGGTGCTCTGACTGGAAAGGGCCTGCCTGATCTGGCACTCTTTCTGATTGCCCTCCTGGCAGGCGGGATCGCTGCCGGGATTACAGGCGTATTGGTGGGAATCCCGGCTCTTCGTCTGAGGGGGGATTATCTGGCTATCGTAACGGTGGCATTTGCAGAAATTATCCGGGTCTGCTTTTGTAATTTTTCCATAACCGGAGGCGGAAAGACCATGAGCGGCATTCTAAAGCTGTCAGACTTTTACTGGTGCTACTGGATTATGGCAGCCTGTGTGGCAGTCATGTATTTATATATCCGCAGCCGCTTCGGGAGAACGGTAAAGGCAATACGGGAGGATTATATTGCGGCTTCTGCCTCTGGAATTAATGTAACCTATTATAAAGTGCTGACCTTTACCGTAGCAGCTTTTTTTGCAGGTGTGGGCGGTGGTATCTATGCTCATTACATGACTGCCATGATCCCTACCAATTTTAATTTCATGTACTCTGCGGAGCTTCTTTCTGAAGTAATCATCGGAGGAATCGGGTCCTTAACCGGTTCCATTATCGGGGCTGCTTTTCTTTCTTCCCTTCCTGAGATGATGCGTCAGTTCTCCCAGTACCGCATGCTGGCTTATTCTGTGGTTCTTATAATTGTTATGATCTTTAAACCCGGCGGAATTTTTGGCAATTGGGAATTTTCCCTTGACAGAATATTACACAGGGCAGAAAAAAAGGGACATGAGAAAGCAGAGGGAGGGGTGCGGCCATGGAAGCAGCTGGAAAGAAAGAGCCGGTATTAAAGGTTCAGAATTTGGGAATTCAGTTTGGAGGCTTAAAAGCGGTTGACAGCTTTAATATGGAGATCGGAGAATCTGAGCTTGTGGGACTGATCGGACCAAACGGTGCAGGAAAAACCACGGTATTTAATTTGATTACCGGTGTCTATAAACCCACAGAAGGCTCTTTTTACTTAAATGGACAGCGGATGAACGGGAAGAAAACCCATCAGATTGTAGATGCCGGAATTGCAAGAACCTTTCAGAATATCCGTCTGTTTAAGAAAATGTCAGTCATTGACAATGTGAAAACAGCAATGGAAAGCAAACTGTCCTACGGGCTGTTTCACGCAGTTTTCAGAACGCCGGTCTACTGGAAGGAAGAAAAGGCTTTAACAGAAAGAGCAGAAGAGCTTCTTAAAATTGTTCATTTAAGCGGGATGGAGGATTATGAGGCGGGGAATCTTCCCTATGGACAGCAGCGCCGTCTGGAAATTGCAAGAGCTCTGGCTACGGATATGAAGCTGCTTCTTTTAGATGAACCGGCAGCAGGAATGAATCCAACGGAAACAGAGGAGCTTTTAGAAATTATTCACTTTATACGCAATGAATTTAAAATATCGGTCCTTTTAATCGAACATGATATGAGCCTTGTTATGAAAATCTGCGAACGGATTCTGGTACTGGATTTCGGAACCACAATCGCCATAGGAACACCGGAAGTAATTGCAAACGACACCAGTGTCATAGAGGCATACTTAGGAAAAGAAGATGAGGAGGTGGAAGCGGATGCTGAAAGTGAATAATCTGGCAGTTTCTTACGGAGCCATCAAAGCCATACACGGTGTTTCCCTGGAAGTTCATGACGGTGAGGTGGTGTCCTTAATCGGGGCGAACGGGGCTGGTAAAACCACCATTTTAAGAACCATATCGGGATTAAAAAAGGCGGATGACGGTGAGATCCTTTTTAACGGAACCGATTTAAGAAAAATGGAGCCCAGCAAAATTATTACTCTAAAGCTGGCTCATGTACCGGAAGGCAGGCACATCTTCCCTCAGATGACCGTGGAAGAAAATTTGGAGATGGGGGCATTTACCGATAAAAAGGATATGGAAGCAAATATGGAAGAGGTATTTGAACGCTTTTCGCGCTTAAAGGAACGGCGCAGACAGCTTGCAGGTACTTTGTCAGGAGGAGAGCAGCAAATGCTTGCAGTGGGAAGGGCTCTTATGGCAAAACCAAGCATGATCCTGATGGATGAACCCTCCATGGGGCTGTCCCCTCTTTTGGTTAAGGAGATATTTTCAATTATAAAAGAAGTGAACAGGAAAGGAATTACCGTCCTTTTAGTGGAGCAGAATGCGAAAATGGCTTTATCTATTTCAAGCCGTGCCTATGTAATGGAAACGGGGAAGATCACCATATCCGGAGATGCCGGAGAATTATTAAGGGATGACCGTGTAAAAAAGGCATATCTGGGACAGTAGGAGGATGACACATGAACAAACAGAATCAATTTTTTGCAATTGCCATAACCCGCACCTGCGGAAGCGGAGGCGGCAGCCATATAGGAAAAAAACTGGCTGCCGATTATGGAATAGATTATTATGACAGAAAGCTTTTACGGCTGGCGGCAGAGGACAGCGGAATTAACGAAACCATATTTGCACAGGCAGATGAAAATACAAAAAAGACGTTGTTGTACGGGGCATTTAAAAGGGTTTATAATGGAGAGATCATCCCGCCGGAAAGCGGAAATTTCTTATCAGACCAGAATTTATTTAATTATCAGGCAAAGGTGTTAAAAGAGCTGCTGACCCAGGAATCCTATGTGTGTGTGGGAAGAGCTGCTGATTTTGTATTAAAGGGGGAACCCAGTGTGGTGTCAGTCTATTTAGATGCACCCTATGAGTTTCGGGTAAAACGGGAGATGGAACGGCAGGGAATTGGGGAAGGGGAAGCACAGCGCTACATTGACCAGCTGGACCGGTACCGCAATGCCTATTATCTGTATCATACCGGTAGACAGTGGAAAAACCCCCGAAATTATGACCTGTGTCTGGATACAGAAAGCCTGGGACTTGATAACTGCGCGGAACTGATTAAAGAGTATATCAGGATGAAATTTGGCATTTGCCCGGAAAAAAAGGAGAGGTTATGAAAGAACTTGCTTATTATGATGGAACAATTGCTGCACCAGAGGAGCTGATGATTCCTTTTAATGACAGAGTGCATTTTTTCGGTGACGGGGTTTATGATGCATCAGTGGGTGGGAATCACCGCGTTTATCTGCTGGAAGATCATCTGGATCGTTTCTATTCCAGTGCAAATGCTCTGGATATCCGGATTCCCATGGAAAAGAAGGAACTTGGAGAACTTTTAACGGATCTTCTTAAAAAGGTGGAGGGAGAGACTCATTTTGTCTATTGGCAGGTCACAAGAGGAGCGGCTCCCAGAAACCACGCGTATGACAGCGAGATGACCGGTAAGCTCTGGGTTATGATCCGTCCCAACCGGCTGCGCAATCCCGAAGTTCCCATCAGTCTGATTACAGCAGAGGATACCCGTTTCCTTCACTGCAATATCAAAACCTTAAATCTTCTGCCTTCTGTCATGGCATCCCAGAAGGCGGAGCAGCTGGGTGCACTAGAAACCGTGTTTCACAGAGGGGATATGGTAACGGAGTGTGCCCACAGCAATATCTCCATACTGAAAGATGGTATTTTTTTATCCCATCCCAATGATCAGTACATTCTGCGGGGAATTTCCAAGACCCATATGATTGAAGCCTGCTACCGCCTTGGAATCCAGGTGCTGGAACGCCCGTTTACCCTTACGGAGCTGATGGAGGCGGATGAGGTGCTGGTGACCTCCTCTTCTAATTTCTGCCTTCACGCAAAGGAGATCGATGGAATACCTGTAGGAGGAAAGGATCCGGTGGGGGTAAGCCGGATTCAGAAGGAAGTCATCGAAGAATATTTAAGATATACAGGAAAGAGTAGCTTGTTTGATGATGCAGTCTGAACATGCAGGACAGCTGTTTGAAAAAGGGAGTATGAAATGGAACGGGCAGAACTGGAAAAATGGAACGTAGGAGAAAATTTAGATGCGCTTATGAATCTGGATCCAAGGGGCTATGGCGTTTGCCGGATTCTTTATGAAGGAAGCAGGAAAGCCATGGGAGAGCCGTTAGCCATGAGAGCTGCTGAGAGATTGTGCGAAACGGTAAAGGAACAGGACCTGGTCTTTATTCTCACTGGTTTTGTCCTTCTGCCACACAGGATACCGGAGATGGATGGCATGGTAAGTTCCATGCTTTTAGCCAGATCTCTGGTGCTGGCTTTTGGTGCAAAACCAGTCATTATCTGTCCGGAGGATTGCGTGAAGGCTGTAAAAAAATGTGCATCCGTAGTTGGCCTACATATCTACGAAGATTTAAAGACCGTACAGGAGCTTCCCTACAGCATGGGAGTTCATGCATTTACAAAGAACTCCAACAGAGCGTCAATGGAAGCGGAATGGCTGATCAAAGATATCCTGCCTTCTGCAGTAATTTCGGTGGAAGCTCCGGGAGCCAACCATCTGGGGGTTTATCACAATGCGGTTGGTAAGGATGTTTCTGAATTGGAAGCAAAAAGTGATGTTCTGTGGGAACTTTTGAAACAGAAAGGCGTTTTAAACATTGCCATAGGCGATCTGGGAAATGAAATCGGGATGGGAACCATCGGAATGCATATCAGACAGTACGTCCCTTTTACCGGGCAGGGAGAATGTATCTGCGGCTGCAAAGGAGGCACTCTGGCAGCCAGCAGTGCAGATCATATTATTACTGCCACCTGTTCCGACTGGGGCTGCTATGGACTTATGGCCGCACTTGCCTACTTAAAGCGGGATATGGAGATTCTTCACCGGGAAGAGATGGAGGCAGAGATTATGCGCGTGGCGTCAAGAAGCGGGCTGATCGATATGACCGGATCGCTGCTGCCGGGTATTGATGGGTTTAATACCCGGATGAATACGGGAATTGTAAGTCTGATGCGTCAGTGCACGGCATATGCAGTCCGGTATTCCCGTAATTCAGATCAATGGTTTGGACCGGTTATCGGTAAAGGCTTTTTCCAAAAAAGGGGGGAAGGAAGTTGAAAATCAAAGCTGTGGGTGACCGGGGGGTGCTGCTGGAGCTGGGAGAAACCATTGACGAAACGGTAAACCGCCAGGTTATGGAACTGAACCGGAGCATAATGGCTGCCTCAATTGAAGGAATTACGGAGACAGTTCCTGCTTTTTGTTCTGTTCTGGTATGCTACGATCCCCTGATCACGGATTATGATTTACTAAGCAGCAGACTAAAGGAATTGTCAAAAACGGTTACTTTGGGGAAAAAGTCAGGTGGCAGGCTGGTGGAGATTCCGGTGTGCTATGGCGGAGAGTCAGGGCCGGATCTTTCTTTTGTGGCAGAACATGCGGGGAGGGAGGAAAAGGAGGTAATCCGCATTCACAGCAGCAGAGATTACCGGATCTATATGCTTGGTTTTCTACCCGGTTTTCCTTACCTTGGAGGGCTGGATAAAAGAATTCATACTCCCAGGCTTACTACACCCAGGACAAAGATACCTGCCGGGTCTGTTGGAATCGGAGGAGAACAGACTGGAATTTACCCCATGGAATCGCCTGGCGGCTGGCAGTTAATCGGAAGGACTCCATTGAAACTTTTTGATGTAAAACGGGCAGAACGTCCTCTTTATGAAGCTGGGGATACCATACGGTTCATTCCCATCACATCAGAGGAATACCATAAAATCAGACTGGAACAGGAGAAGAGGTGACCGCATGGGGCTGGAAATAAAACTGCCGGGTGCATTTACTTCCATTCAGGATAAAGGAAGACAGGGATATTTAAGCCAGGGTTTTATAGAGAGCGGAGCCTGTGATAAATATTCCATGGCTGCTGCCAATTTATTTGCGGGCAATTTATCAGAGCCGGAGCTGGCAGTTTTGGAGTTTACTTTAAATGGGGGAGAGATTTATTTTACTTCCGATGAAGTGATCGCCCTGGCTGGTGCTGATATGAAGCCACTGAAAAACGGAGCTCCCATTCCCATGTATCGTCCTGTGGTTATGAGGGGAGGGGACTGTCTGAGTCTTGGAATGGCATCAAAGGGCCTTAGAACCTATCTGGCTGTATACGGGGGAGTGGCGGTTTTACCGGTACTTGAAAGCAGATCCACTGACTTAAAGAGCTGCTTGGGAGGTCTTAATGGCAGGACATTAAAAACGGGTGATCTCCTCCGATCAGGTAAAAGTGGGGAAGAGATAAAGAGGTTTGCAGCTGCGGTGGATGAAATGGATTTCACCTCCCTGGCTGGGGAAAATGAACTCTGGTTCATAAAACCCTCCAATCCATTCCGTTACAGCGCAGATAAACAATATGTGCTTCTTCGGACTGTTCCCGGTCCCCAGGCAGAGGCTTTCACAGAGGAAGGTAGAAATACCTTTGTCAGAAATCCTTATCAGCTGACTGCAGACTGCGACCGCATGGCATGCAGGCTTAACGGACCCTCCGTTGAGACGGGGAGAGGGGCGGATATTATTTCCGATGCAGTCATGGAGGGATCGGTTCAGATCACCTCTTCGGGACTTCCCATTGTCATGCTTGCAGATCATCAGACAACGGGAGGTTATGCAAAGATTGCCACTGTTATCACCACGGATATTCCTGCTCTGGCTCAGCTGCGTCCGGGAGAGTGGGTGACTTTTCAGTACGTAACTGCCATGGAAGCGGTGAAGATTGCCAGAAAAGAGAATAAAAAGCTTCTGGAACTGAAAAAAATAATTGAGACTGCCATGGGAAAATGGTAAAATAGGAACAGGAAAGAAGGAAAATAATGGGAACAGATTTAAGCCGTTTCACGCCTGTGGAAGTAAGAACCATGATCAGAAAGGGGCTGATTGATACTCCCACTGCCGGACTGTGTGCAGGCTATGCCCAGGGGAATTTAGTAATGCTCCCCCAGGAACTTGCATGGGATTTCCTTTTATTCTGCCAGAGAAATCCAAAATCCTGCCCGCTTCTTGAAGTTTCCGACGCAGGCAGCCGGACATTTGCCTTTACAGCACCAGGCAGTGACATTACCATGGATCTTCCAAAATACCGGATTTATGAAGACGGCATCTGTACCGGGGAGTACACGGCAGTGACCGATATTTTTGAGGAGTATCAGTTACGTAAGGGAAAGCTGGTGAGTTTTTTAATAGGCTGCAGTTTTTCATTTGAAGCGGAGCTTCTGGAAGCTGGAATTCCCGTAAGGCAGATCGAAGAAGGCGTTAATGTCCCCATGTACCAGACAACCATTTCCTGTATCCCTGCGGGAATATTTTCCGGAAACATGGTAGTAAGCATGAGACCGATTCCTCACAGCCTGGTACCAGCTGCAACAGCTATCACTGCAGCCATGCCCAGGGTACACGGAGCTCCGGTGCAGATCGGATACCCGGAGGCAATCGGGATCAGGGATATTGAAAATCCGGATTTCGGAGACCGGGTGACCATAAAGGAAGGGGAAGTCCCGGTGTTCTGGCCCTGCGGAGTCACGCCACAGGCAGTGGTGATGAACAGCCGTCCTCCCTTTGTAATTACCCATGCTCCCGGTCATATGTTTATTACAGATGTGAAGAATGCGCAGCTGAAATACTGAAAACGGTTTTAGAGAAAGGAAGCGTGATTATGGCGGTCATTGATTTGAACTGTGATTTGGGGGAAAGTTACGGAGCCTATAAGATCGGAATGGACGAAGAAGTAATTCCATATGTTACTTCTGCAAACATTGCCTGTGGATTCCACGGGGGAGATCCCATGGTGATGGAGCGGACAGTAGCACTTTGTAAGGAGCATGGAGTAAGAATCGGTGCCCATCCGGGATATCCGGATCTGGCAGGATTTGGAAGAAGGAATATGGCATTGTCTCCGGAAGAGGTGAAGGCCTCAGTGAAATATCAGATTGGAGCGTTAAAAGCATTTTGTACCGGAGCAGGAGTGCGGCTCTGGCATGTAAAGCCTCATGGTGCCCTTTATAATATGGCAGCAGAGGATTATCAGCTGGCGAGGGCTGTCTGCCTGGCTGTGAAGGAGGTGGATGAAAGTCTGGTGCTCCTTGGGCTAAGTGGCAGTGAGATGATCCGTGCGGCGAAAGCAACCGGCGTATTCTGTGCCAGCGAGGTCTTTGCAGACCGGGGATACCAAAGTGACGGGAACCTTGTTCCCAGAAATCAGAAGGGTGCACTGATAAAGGATGAGGAAGAGGCAGTAAAGCGGGTGATCCGTATGGTCCGGGAGCGGAAGGTGGAAGCTGTGGACGGACGAGACATTACCATACAGGCTGATTCCGTATGTGTTCACGGGGATGGAGCCAAAGCGCTGGCATTTGTGAAAAAGATCCGGGAAGGACTTATGGAGGAAGGAATTGTAATAAAGGGATTCTAGGTGACAGAGGGATAAAAATACCCCCGGAAAACGGTACATATCAGTATGCCGTTTCTTCCGGGGGATTATTTTTTATTTAGACATGGAATCTGCAATGGTATTGGCCAAAGCAGCAATTTCTGACAGCTGATCTTCTTTCAGGGAAGATTTCACTGTAATGGTCTGATCCAGAATGGTCATGTTTTTCATGCTTGAGATGATTTCGGTCATCTTTTTGGCTGCCATAACGCCCCAGGTGCCGTTTTCGATCAGTGCAACGGTACGGTTCTGCACGTTGTGAGCCTTCATATCCATAAGAAGATGCTCCATATTGCTGAAGATTCCTGCATTATAGGTAGCAGATGCAAAAACCAGATGGCTGCATCGGAATGCCTCAGAGATAATATAGGAAGGGTGAGTTACGGAAACGTCATACATCACAATATTGCGTATGCCCCGTTCTGCAAGCCGGCAAGCAAGAATATTGGCGGCATTTTCCGTGTTGCCGTATATGGAGCCGTAGGCGATCATGACAGCCTGTTCTTCCGGTTCGTAACTGCTCCAGGTGTAGTACTTGTCCATGTACCAGCAGATATTGGAACGCCATACCGGTCCGTGAAGCGGGCAGAGAAGCTGTATGTCTAAGTCCGCCACCTTTTTTAATAAAGCCTGGGTGTTGACCCCGTATTTGCCCACAATGTTAGAATAATATCTTCTGGAATCATCAAGCCATTCACGCTCAAAATTCAGCTCATCAGCAAAGATATTCCCGTTCATGGCGCCAAAGGTACCAAATGCATCTGCGGAAAATAAAATCTTATCAGTGGCATCATAGGTTACCATAACTTCTGGCCAGTGTACCATGGGAGCCATGTAGAAGGTGAAATTGTGCTTACCGGTTGAGAATGTATCTCCTTCTTTTATAATGACAGCTCTGTCATCCACTCCAAATTCATAAAACTGATTGATAATTGGGACAGTTTTTGCATTGCACACCACTTTGACATCGGGGTATCTTCTTACCATCTCTCCTAACGTTGCGCAGTGATCCGGTTCCATATGATTAACAAAAATATAATCCAGATTCCGTCCGCCTAAAACTGCTTCCACATTCTCGATAAACTGTCCGCTGATGGCTCTGTCAACCGTATCAAACAGTACGGTTTTTTCATCCAGCAAAACGTAGGAATTATAAGCAATTCCTCTGGGAATAGGGTATGCATTTTCAAACAGGGCCAGACGGCGGTCACTTCCGCCAACCCAGAACAGATCGTCTATTATTTTTTTGATACAGTACATGTTGCAGCCTTCCTTTCTATTGCTCGTTCTAGTATCTTGTATAAAGTATACTATATTATTAGCAAAATGTCATGACCTTTTTCTACAAACATAGTAGGAATTCGGTGTTTTTTTGAAACCGCACTTTTTATGAATACGGGGAAAATGAAACCTGCTATAATAAGGTCATATTACGGAGGTAGAGAGCATGGATGAAAAGAAAAAAACAGTTAGTCAGATCATTGATTATATTGAAGTAAATTTATCTGCGCCGGAAAGACTGAATGTGGAGGAGATCGCCCGGTATGCCGGCTACTCTAAATTTCATATCAACCGGTTGTTTTCTGATGTCACAGGCTGTACCATCCACCGCTATATTAAGGAGCGCAGGCTCAGTAAAGCGGCTGGTAAGCTTATTATGGAAGAAGAATCCATCGCCAGAATTGCCCAGGATGCATTATATCAGTCCCAGCAGGCATTTACACTGGAATTTAAAAAAGTATATGGCTGTACGCCAATGACATACAGAAAAGCAAGAATTAACAAAGAATTAAGGCGAAAAGAGGTAATAATGAACCACTCCAAAGCCTGGAGGTGTGCGGCATGAATGTGGTTCCTTATGTGATTGAACAGACCGGATCAGGGGAACGAAGCTATGATCTGTTTTCCCGACTGTTAAAGGACCGGATTATATTTCTCGGAGAAGAGGTAAGTGATGAATCTGCCAAGCTGATTATCGCACAGCTTTTATTTCTGGAATCCCAGGATCCGGAGAAAGACATTTCCTTTTACATTAACAGCCCCGGCGGTTCCATTACCGCAGGACTGGGGATTTATGACACCATGAAATACATCCGCTGCGATGTCTCCACCATCTGCCTTGGCTTTGCGGCCAGCTTTGGGGCGTTTCTTCTGGCAGGAGGAACAAAAGGAAAGCGGTTTGCCCTTCCCAATGCGGAGATTATGATTCATCAGCCCGGAGTATCAGGAGGAATCGGGGGAAAGGCGGCTGACATATGGATTTATTCAGAAAAGCTTCAAAAGGATAAGAGGCGGTTAAACCGGATACTGGGGGAAAATACCGGTCATTCCGAAGAAGAGATTGAACGGGATACAGACAGGGATCATTTTATGACAGCATCAGAAGCCAGGGATTACGGAATCATTGATGCAATTCTGGAAAAAAGAAAATAGGGAATGTTTAAGGGGTTAATCTGAAAAAAGGATTGAACCCCTTTTGATTTTTTGCTACAGTAGGACTTATGAAAGGAGGCGAAAGGAATGAAGGATCAAAAAGAGACAATTCTGGTGAGCGCCTGTCTTTTGGGTGTGAACTGCCGCTATGATGGCAATCATGGAGAGAATAAAGAAATTCTGGCACTGCTTGATGAGTATCATCTGGTCCCTGTCTGTCCGGAACAGCTGGGAGGAATGGAAACACCCAGGCCTGCGTCTGAGCGGAAAGGTGAAAATACAGTCATCAGCCAGTCTGGTCAGGATGTCACAGCATTTTTTGAAAAAGGTGCCAGTGAGACCTTAAAGCTTGCAAAAATCTTTGGCTGCAAAAAGGCTGTTTTAAAGGAACGCAGTCCATCCTGCGGCCATGGAATGATCTATGACGGGACATTTTCCGGAAATAAAATTCCTGGAAGCGGTGTCACCGCAGATTTGCTTACAGAGAACGGAATTGAAGTGATTGGAGAAAGCAAAATTCATTCTCTCATAACCGGAACGGACAATTAATTAAGTACAGTAAGGAGAATATCAGTATGAAAACAGAGATAACCAGACAACAGGCACTTAACTTACTCATAAAATATAATCAGGAGCCGTTTCATCTCCTTCACGGGCTGACTGTGGAAGGTGTGATGCGCTGGTATGCCAGGGAACTTGGCTACGGAGCAGAAGAAGATTTCTGGGGATTGGCAGGACTTCTCCATGATGTGGATTTTGAGCAGTTTCCAGAGGAACATTGTACAAAAGCGCCGGAGCTTTTAAAAGAAATTGATGCAGAGGAGGAGCTGATTCATGCTGTGTGCAGTCATGGCTATGGGATCTGCTCAGAGGTAAAACCGGAGCATGAGATGGAAAAGGTCCTTTTTGCCTCAGATGAACTGACTGGCTTAATCGGTGCAGCTGCCAGAATGCGTCCTTCCAAAAGTGTGATGGATATGGAAGTATCCAGCTTAAAGAAAAAGTATAAGGATAAAAAATTTGCAGCAGGCTGTTCCAGGGACATCATCGACACCGGTGCCGGGTATCTGGGCTGGACGTTAGAAGAGCTGCTTGAAAAGACCATACTTGCCATGCGTTCCTGTGAGGAAAGCGTAAATCAGGAGGTGGAAGCTTTGAAAGGAAAATAAGACCGGTCACCATATTTAATTTCACAGATGTCTACAAAAGACAGGATTTTTACAGGAAGGTTCCATATGACTGGGTTGACTGTACAGATTTAACCGGTGTCCATGGTTTTTGCGACGGCGCTTCCTTAACGGAGATTGAGCGGCGGGCGAAAAAGGCAGGGGGCAGCTTCCGGTTCCTGGACTGCGGAAATTTTCATTATGTCAGTTATGTTCTGCAAAAAGATTACAAAGAGCCCTATGATCTGGTTGTATTTGACCATCATGCAGACCTTATGGCTTCCAGTTTTCAGGGTATCCTTTCCTGTGGAAACTGGATCCGCCAGATACTGGAAGAGCAGGAGTGCTTAAAGAGGGTTATTTTAATCGGAGTGTCGGATGAGCTGGCCTGTGCAGTCAGGGAAGATTTTAAAGACAGAGTGAAGATCTATACGGAATCGGAATTATCAGGGAAAGACTGGGTTTCAGATTTTGCCGGACAGCTTAAGGAGCCGGTGTATTTATCTGTAGATAAAGATGTATTTTCTTCCAGTGAACTGCTGACTGACTGGGATCAGGGAAGTATGACACTGTCCCAGCTTTCTAAGGCGTGGAATATTATCTGCAGAAAGAAACCAGTGCTGGCAGTTGATATCTGCGGGGAATATAACAGCATCAGCGGAGGAAACAGGCGAATTGAAGAATCGGATAAACGAAACAGCCTGGCAAATGAAAAGATCTTAAATATGTTCCTGGAAAAGAGAATTTATGCATGATGATGGAAAATTATACATAATTAGAGAAAACCACTTGACAGCTGGTGACAATTAAGATATTATTTCCGTTAAATATGTAGATATTAACCTGTATCAGAGGAGAAAGACGCCATGAAAAAAGTTGTGAAATTCGGAGGAAGCTCTTTAGCCAGCGCCATGCAGTTTGAAAAGGTTGGTAATATCATTCGCGCAGACAAGAGCAGAAAATATGTAGTTCCATCCGCGCCGGGAAAGCGTAATGACAAGGATGAAAAGGTAACAGATCTGCTGTATCAGTGTTACGATGCGGCGGAAGCGGGTAAAAGCTACAAAAGCATTCTGGAAAAAATCAAAGAGCGCTATATGGAAATTATCAGCGGACTTTCACTGAACATGAGTCTTAATGAGGAATTTAATGTGATTGAAAAGAATTTCTTAGAAAAGGCAGGCAGGGACTATGCTGCTTCAAGAGGTGAATATTTAAACAGTCTGATCATGGCTGAGTATCTGGGATTCGAATTTATTGATGCCGCTGAGGTGATCTTTTTTGATGAAGATGGCAACTTTGAAGCAGATCTTACGGATCAGGTGCTTTCGGAACGTTTAAGCAAAGCTGAAACAGCTGTTATTCCTGGATTTTATGGCTCAAAGCACGACGGCACAATCAAGACTTTTTCAAGAGGCGGCTCCGATGTGACAGGTTCCGTAGTGGCGAAAGCAATTCATGCTGATATGTATGAAAACTGGACGGATGTATCCGGTGTTCTGGTGGCAGATCCCAGAATCATTAAAGATCCGGAAGTCATTGAAACCATTACATACAGAGAATTAAGAGAGCTGGCGTATATGGGTGCCAGCGTACTCCATGAGGATGCAATCTTCCCTGTGAGAAAAGAGGGAATTCCCATTAACATCCGCAACACCAATAAGCCCGAGGACAAGGGAACCTTAATTGTGGAAAGCACCTGCAGACAGCCCCGCTATACCATAACGGGAATTGCAGGAAAGAAAGGCTTTTGTTCTATTAATATTGAAAAAGCCATGATGAATGCGGAAGTTGGTTTTGGGAGAAAAGTGCTGGAGGTATTTGAAAAATACGGAATCTCCTTTGAGCATATGCCTTCCGGAATTGATACCATGACGGTTTTTGTTCACCAGTCAGAGTTTGAAGAATATGAGCAGTCTGTCATTGCCGGAATCCACAGAGCGGTTGAGCCTGATTTTGTGGAGATGGAATCCGATCTTGCGCTGGTAGCCGTTGTAGGAAGAGGCATGAAGGCCACCAGAGGGACTGCCGGCAGGATTTTTTCCGCTCTCGCTCATTCCAGAGTCAATGTAAAAATGATTGATCAGGGCTCCAGTGAGTTAAATATCATAATTGGTGTTAGAAACAGTGACTTTGAAGAAGCGATTAAAGCAATTTACGATATCTTTATAACAATCGAAGTTTAAAAGCTATAAAAACAGAACTCCATCCCGATGTCTGCAGCGTTCCGAATTTGAGAATAATACTTGTACAATTCCGATTATAATAGTAAGATAGAATGATAATAGAGGAAAAATGTCAAGGAGAGGAAACTGCATTGTTAAACAAAAGGATGGAGTTTATTTTGGAAGAACTGGAAGAGAAGAACAGCATACGTGTTACCGATATCAGCAGACTGCTGGAGTGTTCTGAGGTCACAGTTCGCAATGATATACAAAAGCTTGAAGAGATGGGACTGCTTAACCGGGTTCATGGAGGGGCTACGAAAGCAGGAGCTTCTATAGCCGTGTTCTATAATTCGGAGACGGTAAATAAAAACGCCGATAAAAAGCAGTTGATTGCACAGAAGGCATATGAGTATATTGATGATAATGACACAATTATCCTGGATGATGCCTCCACCAGCTATTACCTTGCAAAAGTGATTAAAGAAAATCCCGGTAAGCATATACTGGTGATTACCAACTCGCTTATGGCGGCGGGAGAGCTGTCTAACGTGAAACACGTGGATCTGTTCCTGCTTGGCGGTCAGGTGGGTGGAAAGCTGTCATCTACCATGGGAGATGTCACCATAAAGAATCTGGAAGAATGTCATGCAGATAAGGCATTTATCAGTGCCCATGGTGTCAATTTTGACGCAGGTATTACATCCATTGGTTCTCCCCAGATGCAGATAAAAAAAACCATACTGAAAGTTTCAAAAGAAGTTTATCTTCTTGTTGATAGCAGTAAATTCGGAGGCGGGTATGTACTGACAGTCAGTCCGCTTTCTGAAATCAAGAAAATTATTACTGACAGTGAGATAAAGAAGGAATATTTAGAGATGGCCAGACAGAGAGAAGTGGCGATCGATATTGTATAATAGAAAGGCAGCTGCTGTTTTGCAGCTGCTTATTTTTATGTAAGTGCCTTTCGTATCAGGGAATTAAATGAGTGGGCATTCCAGGCGCTTCTTCCCGTAAACAAACCGTCGACTGATGGCTGGGAAATCAGTGAAACAGAATTATCCGGATTGACGCTTCCCCCATACAACACGGGTATCTGACTGCCTGTTTCTCCAAATAATTCTGTGAGGCAGTTTTTGATTGTCTGATGTTTTTCTTCTGCATATGCGGCACTGGCGGGAGTTCCGTTTTCACCGATTGCCCATACCGGTTCATAGGCTATCCACAGTCTGGAAATCTGTGAGACCGGGATATGGGATAGACCGATCTTTAACTGAGTCCTTATCACCTCATCACTGATATTGTAATCTTTTTCTTTCGTGGTTTCGCCAACGCAAAGAAGCGCAGTCATCCCGTGGTTTAAGGCGCATTTCACCTTCTTGTTTTCTTCTTCATCCGTTTCTCCAAGTACATGCCGGCGTTCTGAATGACCGATCATTACCAGTTCGATGCCGATTTCCTGAAGCATTAAGGGAGAAATCTCACCAGTGAAGGTTCCTTTTTCTTCCCAGCACATATTCTGGGCACCCAGAGTGATGAACCGGCTGTCTGTAAACTGGCAGGCTGCGTTTAATGAAGTGTAGGAGGGTATCACAAATAATTCAATGCTGTCCCTGCTGATATCTTGAGTCAGTCCGGACAGTGTCTTTAGGTATTCCGTAGTTTCTCTGATATTTTTATACATCTTTAAATTTGTCCCAAAATAAATTTTCTTTTTCATAATAGTAAAAACCTCCAATCTGTTTGATAATATCAGTTTAAAATAAAAATGAAATAAAATCAATAAAAAACGAAAGAAAAAAGAAAATATTTAATTCGACAATAAAAAACATAAACTGGCATTTATGCACAAAAATTGAGAGTGAAAAATAGTAAAAAGAGAAAAAATATGAAAGAGTATTGTAAAGGACCAAAAAAAGATGTATTATTTTCTTGGGTTAATAATAAAAATAGAAAATAAAACGAAAGTAAAAGAAGAGAAAACGAAACAGGAGATCAGAATGAAAGAGACGAATTTCAAACCGGTTACAGCAATTACCATGGGAGATCCTGCAGGGATTGGGCCGGAAACAATTGTTATGACCATGCTGGCACCTAAGATTCATGAATGCTGCCGACCATTTGTAATAGGCAGCATTGAAATCCTTAAGAAAGCAGCACAGGTCATGAAACAGGAACTGAATTACCGGAAAATCACAGATCCCGGAGATGCTTTATTTGAACTGGGAACAGTAGATGTTCTGGAAACGGGCAGCTATGATACGGATTCCATCGTGTGGGGAGAAGTTCAGGCGCTGGCTGGAAAGATGAGTATTGACTGGATTATGAAATCCATTGAACTGGGCATGTCCGGCCGCATTGATGCAGTATCTACCGCACCCATACATAAAGGCGCGATTAAGCTTGCCGGCGTTAAAGAACCGGGTCATACGGAGATTTATGAAAATTACACTCATTCACCCTATGCACTTACCATGTTTTCCTGTCACAGGCTGCGTGTGTTTTTTGTAAGCCGCCATATGTCCCTGGTGGATGCCTGCCGCTATGCCACCAGGGAACGGGTGCTGGAGTTTGTGATTAACATTGACAAAGAGTTAAGAAAAATCGGAATTGAGAAGCCCCACATAGCAGTAGCAGCCTTAAATCCTCATGGAGGGGACAATGGATTGTTTGGAACAGAAGAGATCGATGAGCTGATTCCTGCTGTTGAAGAGGCAAAGAAAGCAGGAATAGATGCAGTAGGCCCATGTCCGGCAGATTCAGTCTTTCATATCGGCAAATCCGGATGTTACGATGCAATTCTCTCCCTGTATCACGATCAGGGACACATTGCCTGCAAGACTCTGGATTTTGAAAAGTCCGTTACATTAACCTTTGGTCTGCCATTTATCAGAAGTTCTGTGGATCACGGAACTGCATTTGACATTGCGGGAACAGGGAAGGCAAATGCGGTGAGTCTCATCGAATCCACAAAAGTCGTATCGGAATACGCTGCTTTAATAAAGGGGAAGAAACAGGGAGAAGCATAAGTTTTTAAACAGGAGGAGAAGGTATGCCGGTAATAGGAGCGGTAGCAGATGATCTGACAGGTGCCACCACAACAGGTGTTCTTCTTGCCAGATCCAGGGCAAAGACAGCAGTTTTCTTTAATGAAGAGGCGGCGGAGAAGGCCAGTGGGGCACAGCGGTTAGACGCCATACTGGTCAGCAGCAACAGCAGGGCGCTTCCGCCGGAGGAAGCCTATGAAAAAGTCCGTTCGGCCACCATGGCGCTTAAAAGAATGGGGATTTTGTATTTTTCCAAACGAATTGATACCACACTCCGGGGAGGTGTTGGCACCGAAATTGATGCAATGCTGGATTGCATGGATGAAACGGCTGTGGCAGTGGTTGTTCCTGCAATGCCCCAGTCAAGACGGATTCTGGTTGGAGGCTTTTCCATCATAGACGGAACGGCTTTAATTAAGACTCCTGTAGCACAGGATGTCCGTACTCCGGTGTATGAAAATTACATACCACGTCTTTTAGAGAAGCAGACCAGAAGGCAGGTGGGACTGATCAAACTGGATGCAGTCTTAAAGGGTTGTGAAGAAGTGAAAAAGGAACTCCTTAGAGAGCGGTCTGAGGGAAGCGAAGTGATTGTGGTGGACAGCATTACTCTGTCGGATGTGGAAACAGTTGCAAAGGCCTGTGTGGAGCTTGACTGGAATGTGATAGCCGTTGATCCGGGCGCATTTACGGCAAAACTTGCCTATTGCAGAAACTTAATCTGCCAGGAGGAACCCAACATACCGGAAACAGAAACTAAGGAATTGAATAAGACAGTTCTCATTGCTGCCGGCAGTGCAACACCAGTCACAAAGAGGCAGATGGAGGTTCTATGTCAGGATGAAAGAGTAGAACGGATTCCGGTAGACCCTGTGCTGTTAATCGATGGCGGTCAGGAGGGCCTGGCAGAAGTAAAAAGAGCCGCCAGGGCAGCACTTTTATATCTGGATACTGAACGTCGTCCCAGGGCAATTCTTTTTGAAACTGCGCTGCATGGGCAGCTTCTGGATCTTGCAAAAGAAGATGAGAAACGAAACTATACAGATGGAATGAGCGCCAACCGCATTAATGCAGGGCTTGGTATGATTGTTTCCGATGTTTTAAAAGAAGCAGGTATGGAAAAAATCGCCGGACTATATACCACGGGAGGGGACACCATGGTAAATGTGTGCTACCAGCTGGGGGTGGAATCGATCGAAGTTCTTGATTATGTGATAGCACAGACGGATGTAGGAAGGCTTTCCGGTAATTATGAAGGACTGCCGATTATAGGCAAGGGCGGACTTACAGGAAATGACCAGACTGCAGTCGATGTAGTAGACCGCCTGTTTTTGGAAGCAGGCAGAAAATAAATTCAGGAGGCTGGGACATGAAGATAGCAATTGGATGTGATGAAGCCGCTTACCGGCTGAAAGCAGAGATTATGAAGCATTTGGACGAGAAAGGGGTGGAGTATCAGGATTTTGGAGCAAACGAGGGGGAAGCAGTACTGTATCCGGACATAGCGGTCAAAGCAGCAGAAGCAGTCGCACGAGGGGAGTTTGAAAGAGGAATTCTGGTTTGCGGTACTGGGATCGGCATGGCAATTACAGCCAACAAGGTTCCTGGAATCAGGGCGGCAGTATGCCACGATCCATTTTCTGCAGAGCGGGCAAGAAAAAGCAATGATGCACAGATCATGTGTATGGGGGAACGGGTGATTGGTCTGGAGCTGGCCAAGTGTCTGGTGGATATCTGGCTGTCCTGTGAATTTTCAGGCGGCGGTTCCGGACCAAAGGTGGACCGGATCATGGAATATGAAAAAGAGTATCTGGAGAGGGCAGGAAAACCATAATCGGATGGATGGAGGTATTTAGTGTAATGGGTGTTAATCATGAAGAAAGAAAAGAACTGGATTTAAATTTGTTAAACAGGATGAAGAAAATGCCGGGGGGCCTTGTCATCATACCACTAGTCATTGCAGTCTTAATTGCAACATTTGTTCCGCAGGCATTTCAGATCGGCGGCTATGTAACGGCTTTGTTCTATCAGGGAAATGCGGCAATGATGGGGTTGTTCTTAATTGTCTGCGGATCTTCCATTAATATCAACCAGGTAGGCATGCCTCTTTATAAAGGCGTCACCTTAACGGGAATGAAGTTTTTACTTGGAATTGTAATCGGTTTACTGGTGGGAAAACTATGCGGAGTCAATGGTTTTCTTGGCATAGCTCCCTTTGTATGGATTGCAGCAATTACCAATTCCAACGGATCCTTATACATATCCCTGTCATCTCAGTTTGGCAACGCCACTGATACAGGCGCGATTTCCGTATTATCCTTAAATGACGGACCATTTTTCACCCTGATTGCTCTGGGAGCAACTGGTCTTGCCTCCATTCCTTTTAATAGTCTGATTGCTACGATTATTCCAATCCTGATTGGTTTCGTATGGGGAAATATTGACAAGGAATTCCGCCGCGTCTGTGCTACGGCACAGCCCATTATAACCTTTTTCATGACCATATCCATCGGAGCAAAAACGGATATGAAAACGATTATAACGGCGGGAGCTTCCGGAATTGTTCTGGGACTTATTTCTGCAGCTACCGCAGTGATCTTTTTCCTGATCTTTAATCTGATTCTTCCTAAAAAAGAAAGAAATGCAATGGGTGCAGCCATTGGTACAACTGCGCTTAACTCCGCTATGACTCCGGCAGCAGTGGCAGAAGCAGATCCCACCATGGCGCGGTATACCGAGATGGCAACCGCTCAGTGCGCCACTGCTTCCATTATTACATTATTCCTTTGTCCATTTATCGTAGCTTTCTTTGACAATATGATGAGAAAGCAGAAAAAAGGAATTTATTCTCCGGAAGGCTGGGCAGCAGAAAAATTAAATTAAATAATATGAGGGTGCATTATGAAAATTGAAGTGACCATGAGAGCGGAACATATTTATGATCTGCTGCTGTTTCATACCTATTCCCGGCTTTCCGGATTTCTTGTTAATGTCCTGGGTCTGGCGGTAATCGTCGCTGGCGGAATCTTGCTTTCAACCGACCGCATTGGGGTAGAAAATGCTCTTTTCTATGTAGGGGCAGGTTTCCTCTTTCTGTCATGCACTCCTCTTTCTTTGTATTTGAAGTCAAGAAAGATGATTGCAGCTCCCTGCTATAAAGAAAAGACGGTATATACCTTCTTTGAAAAGGGATTTTCAATACAGAATGTGGGAGTGGAAAATTCCTATTCCTGGAATCAGGTAGAGAAAGCGGTATCCACTCCAAAGGATATTGTGTTTTATGTAAATGAGGGAACGGCGCTGATTCTTCCAAAAGAAAGCTTTCATGATTATTTTATGCCGGTGATGAAGCTGATCGCGGAGAATATAACAAGAGATAAGATTTATATCAGATAGGAGATGTTATGAAAAATCTGTTAATCGCCCAGTCGGGAGGCCCCACAGCAGTCATTAATGCAAGTCTGGCCGGAGTGGCAGAGGCCGCCTGTGTAAGCAGTCAGGTGGATGGCATCCTGGGAGCTTTTTATGGAATACAGGGGGTGTTAAATGAGCAGTTTGTAGATTTAAAGAAAGTGCTTAAAAGCTCCCGGGATTCCTCATTGCTGTGTCAGACCCCTGCCTCCCTTCTGGGCTCCTGCCGTTATCCCTTAAAACCATGGAGAGAAAATGAAGAGGAATATGAAAAACTAATGGGAATTTTTAAAAAGCACCATATTTCTTATTTTATCTACATCGGGGGTAATGACTCCATGGATACGGTATTTAAACTGTCCGAATATATAAAAGAGAAAGAAATCGACGATATTCTGGTTGCGGGAGTTCCAAAGACCATTGATAATGATTTAGAAGGAACCGATCATTGCCCGGGATTCGGTTCGGCAGCCAAATATGTTGCGGCCACAGTGGCAGAGCTGGAACGCGACATATCCGTTTATCCGGTTCCCGGAGTGACAATTGTAGAAATAATGGGAAGAAATGCAGGCTGGCTTACTGCCGCCTCCGCTCTGTCAAGAATAAACGGTGCATCAGGCCCGGAGTTAATTTATCTGTGTGAGACAGCATTTTCCCAGGAACGGTTTCTTAAAGACATGAGACGTGTGATGTCCCGGAAAAAGGCATTTCTCATAGCAGTCAGCGAGGGGCTAAAGGATGAAAAAGACTGCTATCTCTCAGAACAGGTGCAGATGGAGCAGACCGATGCATTTGGCCATAAATATATATCCGGAGCAGGAAAAATTCTGGAAAACGTCATTCGTTCCAGACTGGACTGTAAGGTGAGGACGGTAGAACTCAGCCTGATGCAGCGCTGTGCAGCCCATATTGCCAGCGAGACGGACTTAAAGGAGGCCTGGATGCTGGGGGGAAAAGCATTGCAGTGTGTCCTTGATGGAAAGAACGGAGAAATGGCTTCCATCAGAAGGCTGTCTTCCAATCCTTACATGGTGGAGTTTACCTCCGTAAATTCAGGAGAAGCGGCAAACCGGGAAAAAAAGGTACCAAAAGAAATGATATGCCCTGACGGCTGCGATGTAAATGAAAAAATGATGGAGTATTTACGTCCTCTGATCCAGGGGGAGCGAAGTGTGAAGTATGAGAACGGCATACCGGTCCATTTAATCCTGGAGGAAAATCTGTCAGGGAAAATGGCTTAATAATTACAGGTAGAAAGACAGGCATTTGCATGACGCAATGTCTGTCTTTTTTCGCTTATATTTTGCAAAAAAAACTATTGGACAGGAAATAAATATGATACAATAATGATTAAAGCAGCTTATAGTTCAATTGCGAATCTTATCATGCGGAGGAAAAATATGCAATATCGTGATTTTGGAAAGACAGGAATAAAAGTTTCAGCACTCGGGTTCGGAGCCATGCGGCTTCCTCTTTCGGGAGAAAATCAGGTAGATGAGAAGAGGGCGGTGGCTATGATCCGTCATGCCATTGATCAGGGAGTCAACTACATTGACACTGCTTATCCCTATCATGAGGGGGAAAGCGAGCGGATCGTAGGGGAAGCGCTGCAGGAAGGTTACAGGGAGAAAACCTATCTGGCTACCAAATGTCCTGTATGGAAGCTTGAAAAAGAAGAAGATTTTGAAGAAGTTTTAGATGGACAGTTAAAGAAATTAAAGACAGATCATGTGGATTTTTATCTGCTCCATGCCTTAAGCAGAGACCGGTTTGAAGAGAAGATAAAAAAACTGAAACTGGTAGAGAAGATGGAAAAAGCGAGAGCAGATGGAAAAATTAAGTATATTGGTTTTTCCTTCCATGATTCATATGACGTGTTTCAGGATATCCTAGATTATTATGATGGATGGGATTTCTGCCAGATTCAGTATAACTATGTGGATCTGACACATCAGGCAGGCTTAAAAGGACTGAAAGAGGCTGCTGGAAAAGGGCTTGCCGTTGTCATTATGGAGCCCCTTTTAGGCGGAAGACTGGCTAATCCTGCATCTCATGTTAAAGAAGCGTTAGGCAATGAAAAATCCAGCGTGGAATATGCCCTTGATTTTTTATGGGATCAGCCGGAAGTCAGTCTGCTTTTAAGTGGTATGAGTGATGAACAGCAGCTGGAAGATAATCTTTTGTATGCAGACAGAAGCCATATTGGAATGGTATCGGAAGAAGAACATGCCATGTACAGGAAAGCAAAGGAGGTCTTCGACTCCATGGCGCTGGTTGGCTGTACCGGCTGCCGTTACTGCGTTCCCTGCCCCTTCGGACTGGAGATCCCGGAGATATTCTCCTACTATAATATGACGGCTGCCCACAAAGAGGATGAGGCAAAGGCGGGGTATGAGGCTCTTGCCATAAAAGCAGACAGCTGCAAAACCTGCCACAGATGTGAAAAGGAATGTCCGCAGATGATTAAAATCAGCCAGGTTATGCCAGAAGTTGCAAAGGTGTTTGAAAAGATACAGGCTTAACGGAAACCAGTAAGGAGGGACTGTTTATGCTGGAGAAAATTGATTTATCAAAGAAGATTGATAAGGAAACTTACAAAAAGACAGAGAAAGAACAAAGTGAAAAGCTGGGGCTTTTGCAGCGCCAGTTAAAGGAAGCCGGAATTCCGGTTATGATCGTATTTGAAGGAATGGGAGCCTCAGGAAAAGGCACTCAGATCAATCACCTGATTCAGGCCCTTGATCCCAGAGGCTTTGATGTCTATGCCAATGATAAATCGACGGACGAAGAGCGTATGCGTCCCTTCCTGTGGCGTTTTTATACAAAACTTCCAGCCCAGGGAAGAATCGCTGTTTTTGACAGAAGCTGGTACCGTCAGGTAACCATGGAGCGTTTTTCAGGAAAGCTTCCTGATGAAGACCTGCCCGGAGCTTTTCATGACATACAGTCCTTTGAACGGCAGCTTACCGATGACGGAATGGTTATCATCAAGCTTTTTCTTTATATTTCCAGAGAAGAACAAAAAAAACGGTTTAAAAAGCTGGAAAGCTCAAAGGAAACCAGCTGGAGGGTAACAAAAGACGACTGGAAGAGGAACACGGAATATGACCGGTTCCTGCAGATCTGCGAAGAGATGCTTCAGAATACAGATATGGATTATGCCCCGTGGACCATAATCGAGGCAAACGATAAAGAGTATGCAGCAGCCAAAATCATGTCCTGTGTGGCAGACTGCCTTTCGGATGCCCTGAATAAAAAGAGTTTAAACGGAGCGCCAAAGGAGAAGGAAGTGCCAGTCCGTTCAGAAAGCTTTAAATCAGGTGTTCTGTCCGGAGTGGATTTAACCAAGTCCATTTCAAAGGAAGATTACAAAAAGGAAATTGACCGTCTTCAGAAAAAACTGGAATTCCTCCACAGCCAGATTTACCGCATGCGGATTCCGGTTGTGCTGGGATTTGAAGGCTGGGATGCAGCGGGAAAAGGCGGAGCCATTAAACGGCTTACCAGCCACCTGGATCCAAGAGGGTATAAGGTATACCCGACTGCAGCTCCCAACGATCTGGAACGGGTTCATCACTATCTCTGGCGTTTCTGGATCAATATGCCAAAAGCAGGCCATATCGCCATATTCGACCGCACCTGGTACGGGAGAGTGCTTGTGGAGCGGGTAGAGGGCTTTTGCAGGGAAAGCCAGTGGAAGCAGGCTTATCAGGAAATCAATGAGATGGAAAGCCACCTGGCAAATGCAGGTGCTGTTGTCCTTAAATTCTGGCTTCACATTGATAAGGATGAACAGGAAAAACGCTTTAAAGAACGGCAGGAAGATCCCTTAAAGCAGTGGAAGATTACAGAAGAAGACTGGAGAAACAGAGAAAAATGGGATCTGTATGAATCAGCAGTCAATGAGATGCTGGTCCGGACCTCCACAACCTATGCACCATGGGTGGTAGTGGAAGGAAACTGCAAGTATTATGCAAGGGTCAAGATCTTAAAAACTGTGGTGGAAGCGCTGGAAAACAAGATAAAAGAAGTGAATAATCGTCCCTGACCACTTGTGTTTTCCTCTTTTTTCGTGTAAAGTAGGAAGAAGTGAACAATGGCAGGAGGAAAGGGCATGAATACGGTTTTAATCGTGGGCGGGGGCGCTGCAGGGATGCTGGCTGGAATAGCAGCAGCCATGAAGGGCAGTACCGTCCACATTTTTGAGAAAAACGAGAAGCTTGGTAAAAAAGTATATATTACAGGAAAAGGACGGTGCAATGTAACCAATGCCTGTGATACGGAGGAGCTGTTCGGGAACGTTGTCACCAATTCCAAATTCCTTTACAGCAGCTTTTACGGTTTTACCAATTTCGATATGATGGAACTTTTGGAGACCTTTGGCTGCCAGTTAAAGACGGAACGGGGAAACCGGGTGTTTCCGGCTTCGGATAAAGCTTCCGATGTAATTAAGGCTTTGAATAACCGGCTTTTGGAACTGGGTGTTACGATTCATTACCGGAAAAAAGCGGAAAAGCTGATTATTGATAACGGTGCTGTAAAAGGAATTGTGGTCAGTGACAGTACCGGTAAGAAGTCCTGTTATGGAGACAGTGTGATGATTGCCTGCGGAGGTTATTCCTATCAGACCACCGGTTCCACGGGAGACGGCTATGAACTGGCGAAAGAAGCCGGCCACACCGTAACCACGTTATCTCCGGCCCTGGTTCCTTTCGTTGTGGAAGAGCCCATGATTAAGGAGCTGCAGGGTCTTTCTCTTAGAAATGTAGAAGCGACGGTGATGAAAGGCAGCAAGGTTATTTACAGGGAATTCGGAGAGATGCTTTTTACCCACTACGGAGTCAGTGGTCCGGTTCTGTTAAGTGCCAGCAGCTATGCGGCAAAGGAACTGAAGAAAGGTTCTCTTACTCTTTCCATTGATTTAAAGCCTGCTTTGACGGAAGAACAGCTGGATGCCAGGATTCTAAGAGATTTTGAGGAATCCATGAATAAGCAGTTTAAAAATGCTCTGGGCAATCTATATCCTGCCAAGCTGATTCCTGTTATCATTGATGCAAGCGGAATTTCTCCGGAAAAGAAGGTTAATGAGATTACAAGAGAGGAGCGTCAGGCGCTGATTCACGTAACCAAGTCATTTACCATGACTCTCACTGCACTGAGAGGATACAATGAGGCCATTATCACCCAGGGAGGTATTTCTGTAAAAGAGGTAAATCCCTCCACTCTGGAGTCTAAACTTGTAAGCGGCCTGTATTTTGCAGGAGAGGTGCTGGATTTAGACGCGGTGACTGGGGGCTTTAATCTTCAGATTGCCTGGTCCACGGGCTGGGCAGCAGGAAGTGCGGCAGGAGAGGAGAAGGACGAAAGATGACAAGGGTTTATAATATCGCAATTGACGGGCCGGCTGGAGCAGGAAAAAGCACCATTGCCCGTGCAGCAGCCAGTCAGCTTGATTTTGTTTATGTAGATACTGGGGCCATGTACCGTGCCATGGCATTGCATTTTTTAAGAAAAGGGATCTCTCCACAGGATGAGGCGGCTATTTCTGAAGCTGTTAAGACTGCGGATGTAACCCTCGCCTATGAAAACGGCGTGCAGCAGGTGATTTTAAACGGAGAGAATGTATCAGGAATGATCCGTTCTGAAGAAGTGGGAGCCATGGCTTCTGCCACTTCCGTACACTTATCTGTGAGAGAAAAGCTGGTAGAGCTGCAAAAAGGTCTTGCAGCCCGGGAGAATGTCATTATGGATGGCAGGGATATCGGTACCTGCGTTCTTCCAGATGCCGATCTTAAGATCTATTTAACCGCCAGCAGCCGGGTCCGTGCCGAAAGAAGGTATCTGGAACTGAAGGGAAAAGGGCAGGACTGCAATCTGGAAGAAATCGAAAAAGATATTATCAAACGGGACCACCAGGATATGAACCGGGAACATTCTCCCTTAAAGCAGGCAGAGGATGCGGTGCTTTTAGATTCTTCTGAGATGAGTGCCAGAGAGGTAATAGAACGGATCTTAATGCTGTTTGAGGAAAGAAAACTGGAAGAGAGGAGCTAATGTATGGAAGTAGTTGTGGCAAAATCCGCCGGATTCTGCTTTGGCGTGAAACGTGCCGTTGATCAGGTATATGAACAGCTGAAACGAAACGATAAGCCAATTTATACGTATGGTCCCATCATCCACAATGAAGAGGTTGTAAAAGATTTAGAGGAAAAGGGCGTAAAAGTAATTGGAAGTGAAGAAGAACTGAAACAGATTCACGACGCCGTTGTGGTAATCCGTTCCCATGGAGCCGGAAAACGGGTTTATGATATCATGGAAGAGAACGGAATTGAGATCATTGATGCAACCTGCCCTTACGTGAGAAAGATTCACAAGATTGCTCAGGAGCAGAATAAAGAGGGCAGACGCCTGATCATAATTGGTAATGATTCACACCCGGAAGTGGAAGGTATTAAAGGCTGGGGAAATGACAATACTTTAGTGGTGGAAACACCCGAGCAAGTGGAAACTTTGCCGCTCACAGAAGGAGAGAGGCTGTGTATTGTATCACAGACGACATTTAATTACAAGAAATTTCAAGATTTAGTTGAAAAAATTTCTGAAACGCGGTATGATATACTTGTTTTAAATACGATTTGCAATGCAACACAGGAAAGACAGGTGGAAGCAAAGCGGATAGCTTCAGAAGTGGATGCCATGATAGTCATTGGCGGAAAAAGCAGTTCCAATACCCAGAAGCTGTACGAGATATGCCGAAGGGAATGTAAGAATACTTACTATATCCAGACACTAGGTGATTTAGATCCTGATTGTGTAAATTCTGTGCGCAGCGTAGGTATTACAGCCGGGGCTTCAACCCCGAATCATATTATCGAGGAGGTTCATACTAATGTCAGAGTTAAGTTTTGAACAAATGTTAGAGGAATCATTGAAAACCATACGTACAGGAGAGATCGTCACTGGTAAAGTCATCGACGTAAAAGAAGATGAAATCGTCTTGAATATAGGGTACAAGTCTGACGGCATCATCCCGCGTAGCGAGTACACGGATGACCAGAATTTAAATCTTACAACTGTTGTTCAGGTTGGCGAAGAGATGGAAGCCAAAGTCACTAAGGTTAATGACGGTGAGGGTCAGGTTGCTTTATCCTATAAGCGATTAGCAGCAGACAGAGGCAATAAGAAGTTAGAAGAAGCATTTGAAAACCACGAAGTACTTACCGCAAAAGTTGCACAGGTGCTTGACGGTGGTTTAAGCGTGGTTGTAGAAGGCGCAAGAGTATTCATTCCTGCAAGCCTGGTATCCGATTCTTATGAGAAGGATTTAACCAAGTATGCAGATAAGGAAATCGAATTCATCATTACTGAATTCAATCCAAAGAGAAGAAGAATTATCGGTGACAGAAAGCAGATTATGGTTGCTAAGAGAGCCGAGCTTCAGAAAGAATTATTTGATAAGATCCATGCAGGCGATGTTGTTGAAGGTACAATCAAGAACGTAACCGATTTTGGTGCATTTATTGACCTTGGCGGAGCCGATGGTTTACTTCATATATCAGAGATGAGCTGGGGCAGAGTAGAAAGCCCGAAAAAAGCATTCAAAGCTGGTGAGAAAGTAAAAGTTTTAATCAAAGATATCAACGGCGACAAGATTGCCCTCAGCTTAAAATTCCCGGAGACAAATCCATGGAAAGATGCATCTGATAAGTATGCAGTGGGCAATGTAGTAAACGGTAAAGTAGCACGTATGACTGATTTCGGCGCATTTGTTGAGCTGGAGCCAGGCGTTGATGCTCTGCTTCATGTATCCCAGATTTCCAGAGAGCATGTGGAGAAACCTGCAGATGTTCTGGCAATTGGACAGGAAATCGAAGCAAAGGTAGTTGATTTTAACGAAGACGACAAGAAGATCAGCTTAAGCATCAAAGCACTTCAGGGTCAGGACGAAGCAGCTGCAGAAGATGCACCTGTATATTCTGACGAAGTTTAAGCATAATAAAGAATGAGCAGATGGGAAGTGGAGAAATCCGCTTCCTTTTTTCGTACAAAAAATATATCGTAATGGCAAGGAGAGGTAGATTTCATGAAAAAAGTTTTTTTCACAATCCTATCGGCAATGATAGTTATGACTCTGGCGTTTACCGGCTGTAAAAGTAAAACGGGCCCTGAACCGGAAGAAGAGCAGACCCAGGCAAAGCCCGCCAGTGGAACGGGAAAGGCCTCTGCAGGGGAAGCTAACCATATACGCCTGGAAGATGATTATTATGACTTTGTCAACGGGGAGATGCTGAATAATACGAAGATTCCGGGTGATGCAAGTGGCTGGAGTCAGTTTTACAAGCTGGACAGAGAGGCTTATGAAATTCTAAATGAAGTGCTCCGTGAATCTGTGAATAACAGGAAAAATGAAAAAGAAGGATCGCTGGAACAGAAAATCGCCGATCTCTATCTGACAGCTATGGATATGGATGGGAGAAGGGCTGCCGGATTTGGCGGACTTGCTGTTTATATGGACGGGATCAGCCGTGCCTCCACCATTGAGGAATACTTGGAACAGGCAGGAAAAATCTACAATGATCTGGGGGTGAGCAGCATTATTCTGCCCCAGTGGTCTGAGGATATGAGTAATTCTACCCGCTATGCCCTGTATTTTGACGGCGCAGATCTTGGACCTGGAAAAGAAACCTTAGAGGATTCCGACCAGGAAGAACTGATGAACCATTACCGCAATTATATATCCCGGATTTTGGAATATACAGGAATGAAGAAAGAAGAAGCGGATCAGGCTGCAGATGGCATTTTAAAATTACAGAAGGATCTGGCCGGAAGTGCACTTCCTCTTAGCAAACAGGGAGACCCTGATGTTATATATAATCCGTATACCGGTGAAGAATTAAAGAAACTGTTTCCAGATGGAACCATGGAGACCTTTTTGAAAGCAGCAGGCTTTAATGAACAGGATCAATACATTGTGGTTCAGGTAGATCAGATGAAAAAAATCGGTGAATATTTAAATCAGGAATCGCTCCCTCTTTTAAAACAGTATACGCTATTTTGCCTGGTTAATGATTTTGCTTCCAGTCTGACACCCGAAATCAGAGACACCAATCTGGAATGGAATAATTTAAGAAAAGGAATTAAAGAAAGAAAAACAGACGAAAAACTGGCAAGTGAATTGACACAGAATACCCTGGGATTTGAATTCGGAAAGCTTTATGTTGAGAAATGCTTTTCCAAGTCGGATAAAAAGGACATTGAGTCCATGATCCGTCAGATTCTTGCCTCTTATAAAAAGCAGATTGAAAGTCTCACCTGGATGAGTGATGAAACCAAGGCTTCTGCCATAAGAAAGCTGGAGCATATGAATCTGAAGGTGGGGTATCCGGATCAATGGCCCAATGATTATAAGAATGCCAAGGTGCTTTCAGCAGAAGAGGGGGGGAACTTAATTGATAATATGCTGTCTCTCCTGAAAGCGCAGAATGAGGTAAATAAAAAGAAATATAAGGAACCTGTGGACAAAGGGGAGTGGGGCATGACTCCTCAGACTGTAAACGCATATTACAACCCCACGGCCAATGAGATTGTGTTTCCGGCCGCTATTCTCCAGCCCCCGTTTTATGATCCAAAAGGAGATTTCGCCTCGAATTTAGGTGGAATCGGAATGGTAATGGCTCATGAGGTGAGCCACGCATTTGATTCCTCTGGTTCCCTTTACGATGAAAATGGAAATTATCATGTATGGTGGACAAAGGAAGACCGGGAAAAATTTGATGAACTGGCCAGACAGGTGGAAGAATACTACAGCGGGATGGATGGATTTCAGGGGAGAAAAGTAAATGGCGCCCAGACATTGAATGAAAATATCGCAGATCTGGGATCCATGGCTTGCATTACGGCGATTGCAGGTGAAAAGGGCAGTGATTTGAATTTATTGTTCCGCCAGTATGCAACAATCTGGGCGTCCAAGTATACTCCGGAAGCGATGATTGACCGTCTCAATACGGATTCCCATTCTCCTGCAAAAGTCAGAGTCAATGGAGTGCTTAGCGCCACAGATGCATTTTACAAGGCGTATCCGGACATAAAAGAAGGAGATACCATGTATGTGGCTCCTGATAAACGAGTGAAAATCTGGTAAAAACAAGGTAGCAAGGCTGCGGCAACAGGTTTTATATGCCGCAGCTTTTTATGATAAATTGTGGATGCGAAAAAATACAATTTAATAATGAGAAAATTTATCAATAAAAATATTGACAACTAACCAAAGTTAGAATATACTAACTGATGAGAAATGGGAATGATTATCAATAATAAAATGAAAGAAGATGATGAATGATGCCTTTAACAATGGTGAAAGCAGGAGAGCCTAACGTAATTCGTAAAATCGGCGGCAAAGAAGAGACAAGACGTTTTCTGGAAAACCTGGGTTTTGTTACCGGCGGAATTGTGACTGTTGTTTCTGAAATAAGCGGAAACATGATCGTTAATGTAAAAGATTCCAGAGTTGCCATAGGAAAAGATATGGCTAATAAAATCATGGTGGGATAGAAAAGGAGAAAAGACGATGACATTAAAGGAAATTCCATGCGGTAAAACTGTCAAGGTAACCAAGCTAAGCGGAGAAGGCCCTGTTAAGAGAAGAATTATGGATATGGGAATCACAAAAGGTGTTGATATTTTTGTGAGGAAAGTAGCTCCTCTTGGAGATCCGGTGGAAGTAACAGTCAGAGGGTATGAGCTGTCTTTACGAAAAGCGGATGCAGAAATGATCATTGTGGAGTGATTTTTTTACATATTAGTTAGGTGAGACTAATACCAGACAAATCAATTGCTGACAGGCAGAAAGAGGTAGAGTATGTCAATTAAAATTGCATTAGCAGGTAATCCCAACTGCGGAAAGACGACGTTGTTTAATGCGCTGACGGGATCAAATCAGTTTGTGGGGAACTGGCCAGGCGTTACCGTAGAGAAAAAAGAAGGAAAGTTAAAAGGTCATAAAGATGTCATTATCATGGATCTTCCAGGTATCTATTCCCTCTCTCCTTACACACTGGAAGAAGTGGTAGCGAGAAATTATCTGATCGGAGAACGGCCTGATGCGATTTTGAATATCGTAGATGGTACCAACATAGAACGTAATTTATATTTATCCACCCAGCTTATGGAACTTGGAATTCCCGTTATCATGGCAGTTAACATGATGGATATCGTGGAAAAGAGCGGGGATAAAATTCATATAAATAAATTAAGCGAAAAGCTTGGCTGTGAGGTTGTGGAGATTTCTGCGCTGAAGGGCACTGGAATCCAGAAGGCTGCTGAAAAAGCAGTGGCGATTGCTAACCAGAAAAACAACAGACCGCCAGTACATAAATTTGCAGCTGAAGTGGAGTCAGTTCTGGATTCCATCGAAGAAAAGCTTGGAAATGATATTCCCGAAGAACAGAAGCGTTTCTTTGCCATTAAACTGTTAGAAAAGGATGAAAAGATCCAGTCTCAGATGAAACGCGTACCTGATGTAACGGAAGAGATCACAAGGATTGAGCGGGAACTGGATGACGATACAGAGAGTATAATTACAAATGAGCGGTATGTATATATCTCTTCTATCATTGACCAGTGTTTCACAAGAGCCAAAAGGGATAGCCTCACCATATCGGATAAAATTGACAGGGTCGTTACTAACCGGTTTCTGGCGCTTCCCATCTTTGCAGCGGTAATGTTCCTTGTTTACTATGTTTCAGTTACAACCGTTGGTACATGGGCGACTGACTGGGCTAATGACGGGCTTTTCGGCGAAGGCTTCAGCTTCTTTGGTATAGATGTTCCTGGCGTACCGGTAGTAGTAGAAGGCATTTTAACTGCAGTTAGATGCGCAGACTGGCTCCAGGGTCTGATTCTTGATGGAATCGTAGCTGGTGTAGGAGCCGTTTTAGGCTTTGTTCCCCAGATGCTGGTGCTCTTTATTTTCCTCGCATTTTTAGAAAGCTGCGGCTATATGGCACGAGTCGCATTTATCATGGATCGTATTTTCCGTAAATTTGGTCTTTCCGGTAAGTCCTTTATTCCCATGCTGATCGGAAGTGGATGCGGCGTTCCTGGAATCATGGCTTCCCGTACCATTGAAAATGACCGTGACCGTAAGATGACAATTATGACAACAACCTTTATTCCCTGCGGTGCCAAGCTTCCAATTATCGCACTGATTGCGGGTGCACTTTTCGGCGGAGCTTCCTGGGTTGCACCAAGTGCTTACTTTGTTGGTATTGCAGCAATTATCTGCTCCGGTATCATTTTAAAGAAGACCAAAATGTTCGCTGGTGATCCGGCTCCTTTCGTTATGGAGCTCCCAGCTTACCATATGCCTACAGTAGGAAATGTTTTAAGAAGTATGTGGGAACGTGGCTGGTCCTTTATTAAGAAAGCAGGAACCATCATTTTGTTATCTACTATTGTTGTATGGTTTGCTTCCTATTTTGGCTGGGTAGATGGTCAGTTCAGAATGCTGGAAGCACTGGAACTTGATCACAGCATTCTTGCAAAGCTGGGAAGCACAATCAGCTGGATCTTCATACCTCTTGGGTGGGGAGACTGGAAGTCTGCAGTAGCAGCCATCACCGGATTGGTAGCAAAAGAAAATGTGGTAGGAACATTCGGTATTCTCTACGGCTTTGCTGAAGTTGCAGAAGATGGTTCTGAGATCTGGGGTACTCTTGCAGGCAGTATGACAGCAGTTGCTGCTTACTCTTTCCTTGTATTTAATCTTCTCTGTGCACCATGCTTTGCAGCCATGGGAGCCATCAAACGTGAGATGAATAATGCCAGGTGGTTCTGGTTTGCAGTGGGATATCAGACACTTCTGGCTTATATCGTAGCTCTTTGTGTCTATCAGGTAGGAACCTTAATAACCACCGGATCCTTTGGATTCTTTACTGTAGTAGCATTTGCACTGATTGCAGGCTTTATCTATCTGCTTGTCAGACCTGAAAAAGTAAAAAGCGAATCTAAAGTAAAATTAACAAGTGTTGCCGGAGCAAAATAATCCGGTAATTATAAAGAGCCTGCATGGTTTATGCAGGCTCAAGATATCAGGAGGTATCATATGGGAACATTCGCAGTATCAGCAGTTGTCATCGGAGTGGTGGCACTGATTATCAGAAGCATGATTCGGGATAAAAAGAACGGAAAATCCATTCAGTGCGGCGGACAGTGCAAGGACTGTGGAGGACATTGCCACTAACAGGCTGGTATCTGACTTTCGTACTATATTATACGTCTAAATGGAGGTGCCAAAATGGAAATGCACACAAACATGATTGAAAAGAGAAAAGTAGCTGATTCCAGGAGTTATCACAGAACCAGGATGCAGAAGGATCTTATTATTGAACGGTTAAAGGGTAAGGGGTGCAGAATTACAAAGCAGCGCCTCACACTATTAGATATTATTCTGGAGCACGAATGTTCCAGCTGTAAAGAAATCTATTACAAAGCGTCCAGGGTAGATGAGAGCATCGGGGCGGCTACTGTCTATCGCATGGTTAATGTCTTAGAGGAAATAGGAGCCATCAGCAGGAAGAATATGTATAAAATCGCCTACTCTGATACCTGCTCCATGGAAGATGCCTGCACGGTAGTGCTGGATGATGAAACGACTTATCATCTCTCGGCAAAAAACTGGAATTCCGTTGTGCGGGCAGGTTTAACCGCTTGCGGCTATCTGGAAGATCAAAAGATCGCTTCAATTTCGATTAAACCTTGCGGATGTGAGAATGCCGGTTGCTATTAATTACAAGTTAGCTATTGCTAACCAGTAAGGCAGGTAGAAAAGAGCATGAAAAATGAATCAGGATTTGAGTTATGCAGGAACGGCATTGATTATCATGAAATTATTGAATGCATCGTCAGCGCATTAGATGCCAAAGATCCCTATACGGCGGGGCATTCTCAAAGGGTCAGCGATATGGCGCTGGCCCTTTCCGGGTTTTTAAAGCTTGATCGGGAGGAGACGGAGCGAATTCATATTGCCGCTCATCTTCATGATATTGGTAAAATCGGAGTTCCTGATGCAGTATTAAACAAACCGGACAGGCTTTCTCCGGACGAATGGGCTGCCATGAAAAAACACCCCCAGACCGGTGCCCAGATATTAAGTAAATCCCGTCATTTGAATGAGCTGAAAGACATTGTTCTTCACCACCATGAACGATATGATGGAAACGGTTATCCTTACGGACTGAAAGGAGATGAAATTCCTGTTGGATCCAGGATAATCTCAATCTGCGATTCCGTCGATGCCATGACCTCCGACAGGGGATACAGGGATGCATACTCGCTGAAGTATTGTTATGAAGAAATAAAGAGGAATCTGGGCATTATATACGATCCCCGGATCGGAGCTGTTGCATTGGAACATTGGGCTGATTTGACGAAATATGTGGCGGAATGATTTGTGGATTTTGATACTTGTTATTCTGATAAAATCGTGCTAACCTAGGAGGAAGTGGGATATTTTTCCATAATAACTAATCAGCAAAGGATTTGAATGAATGAGCAGGAGACAGAGTCATGCAGGTACCGTAGGGATAATTGCTTTTCTGACAGCGGTTTTTATGCTGGCAGGAAGTGTGGTTGCACTGGCAGATGATGCTTCTAAGTTTGTGCCCGGAACAAAGATCAACGGAGTTTTGGTGGGAGGTATGACTGTAGAGGAGGCAAAGGTACAGATTGAAGGCTTTTATGGAAGAGAGTATCAGCTTACCATAAAGGTAAAAGGAGGAGCCTCTGAAGTAATTAAGGGATCAGATATCCAGTATCAGGTGGTGATTACCGATGGACTTCAGAATATACTGGCGCAACAAAATAGTAACGGACGTGTGGCAGGTCCTGATATCGACAACAGCAGTGTCCTTAAAAGTACGGTGACCTACCAGGAAGAGAAGCTGAAAGAACGGCTGGATTCTCTTGCCTGTGTCAGCAGCAAGGATATTGTGGTTACTCAGAACGCAAGAATTTCAGCCTGGCAGGAGGGACAGCCCTTCACTGTCATTGCTGAGGTACAGGGGAACAGCGTAAACAGAAAGAAACTTGATGAGGCGGTGAAAGCTGCGTTAACTCAGGAGAACAGGCAGATCAGTCTGGAAGAGAAAAACTGTTATGATACGGTGACAGTGACATCCACGGATTCAGAACTGGTGGGAAGATGCGCTGCCTTAAATCAGATCAGGGATATGAAAGTCACATATTTATTTGGCAGTCAGTCGGAAGTATTGACCGGAGAACAGCTTTGTACCTGGATCGATGGTGCAGATCAGACAGGAATCCATATAAACGGAACAAAAGCTGCGGAGTACATTCAGTCACTGGCCGGCAAATATGATACGGCCGGAAAAGCCAGAGCCTTTAAAGCAACCGATGGAAGAGATCTGTCTCTTTCTGGTGCATATGGATGGCAAATGAACCAGGAAGCGGAGACACAGGCTCTTATGGCTATTATAAAAACTGGTCAGAGCCAGGAGCGGACTCCCCAGTACAGTCTGGTAGCAGCTGACCGTAATGTGGACTGGGGCAGCACTTATGTGGAAGCGGACATGGCAGCCCAGCATGTGTACCTGTATCAGAATGGGAGTGTCATATGGGATTCTCCCTGTGTAACGGGGAATATGTCAAAGAAGCTTACCACACCGGAAGGCATCTATACGCTTGCTTATAAGCAGACAGACCGGGTACTTCGGGGAGATAAAAAGCCGGATGGTACTTACGAATATGAGAGCCATGTGGATTACTGGATGCCTTTTAACGGAGGAATCGGTTTTCATGATGCCAGCTGGAGAAGCAAATTCGGAGGAACCATTTACCAGACAGGTGGAAGTCATGGCTGCATTAACCTTCCGCCCCAAAAGGCAAAGGCCCTTTATGGTTTAATCAATACGGGAATCCCTGTAATTTGCCATTATTAATAAAAAAGCTGTCTTACGGCCTGGTTAAGGGGCGGATAAGACGGCTTTTTTCATGCATTTACTCATCTGAATTACAGAATACGATAATCTTCTGGGGGGTCACTTCCACTTCAGGATTCATGGAATCAGACATGTATAGAATAAAAAGATAGTGATCTCCAGGATTATAAATAAAATTTTGTCCATTAATGAGAAGAACCTGAGTGCTTCCATCTGACGGAATGTTTAGTTTCATTGTCTGATCCACGCTTAGCAGATCTTCATCAAAATAATTCAGTGCGGCCCGGTAGCCGAAGGTGTTTTGTGCCAGAACAACAGCCTGGTACTGGGGTGGATAGATCAAAGGAACCGGAACACTGGTGTCATATATGCCGATAATGGGCTCACCCTGACCAAACGTGTGCTGTTCCAAAACAAAGGTTTGGGGAGAAACAACAAAATTTATCTGCCCCATGCTTTGGGTATTGACAGAAATAAGCAGGGAGCAGCTGTGGTCAGATACCGTGGTGTAAAAGGGAGTAACGGAACCGACAATTCCGTATACGGTTGAATAATTGGCCATAAATTGGTTCTTTCCGATTGTTCTTACCCATATCTTATGAGAGGCAGGAAGTCAATATGAATTTTCTGGAGATATCAGGTCAAATCGTAATAAAAAAGTCAAAAAATATACCATAAATATTTAGACATATTTCGCTGTTTTACGATATAATAATACCTGAATAAAAAGGCTAGTAAAGAGGTAGGAAATAAATGGAAAAGCAAATGCCCCACAGCAGGAAGAAAAAGTCATTGGGAATCGGGGGTCTGGCTGTAATCGGAGGCGGATCAGTTGCCGTAGTCGCATTAATTGCGGCACTTACATATTTACAGATGGGCAGACAGTACAAAGAGGTGTTTTTCCCCAACACGATTATTAACGGTATGGATGCATCTAAAAAATCCATTGATGAGGTTAAGAAGATGGTAGCAGCCGGTATTGACGGTTACCAGATTACAATTAAGGAACGGGGGGACAATACCGAGACCATAAAAGGTACTGATATCGGTATGGAAGCAGTTTTTGACGGAAGCGTTGAAAAACTTCTGGAAGAGCAGAATCCTTTGAAATGGGGAGAGCATAATAGCAAATTTCAGAATTTTGATATAGGAACTTTGGTAAAATACAATCAGGAGCAGTTTGATGAGGTAGTATCAAAGCTGGACTGTTTTCAGGAAGATAAGATAAAAGAACCCCAGGATGCCACCATTTCTCAGTATGAGTCTGGGAAAGGATATCATATTGTTGCAGCAACAGATGGAAACCGCCCGGATCCGGAGAAGGTAAAATCACTGATTGCAGCAGCTGTTTCGGACTTTAAGACAGAAGTGTCCTTAGAGGATGGTGATGTTTATACAAAACCAAAGATAACGGCAGATAATCCGGATTTAATCAATCAGGTCCAGACCTTAAACCGATATACCAACGTAAAGGTAACCTATAAATTTGGAGATAAGAGAGAAGTATTAAACGGTGATACTATTTCCAAATGGGTGGGAATCGGGGAAGACGGAAAAGCATATTTAAGCAGTTCTGAAGTAACTGCCTATGTAAAAGGTCTGGCCTCCAAGTATGATACTGTATCAAAGGCAAAGACCCTGAATACTTCTTACGGAAAACCGGTAAAAATAACCGGAGGAAGCTATGGCTGGAAGATGAATCAGAGTGCGGAAGCCGATGCGCTGGCAGAAATAATCCGATCTGGAGAAAGTCAGGAAAGGGTGCCTGAATATAAACAGGAGGCAGCAAGCTACGGAGAGAATGATTATGGCAACACCTATGTGGAAGTAAACCTTACTGCACAGCATTTATATTTTTATAAAGACGGTAAACTGGTACTCGATACGGATTTTGTATCAGGGAATGAGTCCAAAGGCTGGTCAACACCGGCTGGCGTTTACTCCCTTACCTATAAGCAGAAAGATGCAACTTTAAAAGGAGAGGATTACAGAACTCCGGTTGCTTACTGGATGCCGTTTAACGGTAATATCGGGTTTCATGATGCAACCTGGCGAAAGCAGTTTGGAGGCAGTATTTTCAAAACAAGCGGCTCCCATGGATGTGTGAACCTTCCCCCGGCAATGGCCAAAACTCTCTTTGAAAACATTCCGTCTAAAGTACCGGTGCTTTGCTACAATTTACCTGGTACGGAAACAAAGACGACTTCTAATGGAACAACAAAGACTGAAACCGCAGGGACTACGCCGGCAACAACTCCAACAACAGCAGCACCTACTCCGGCAGCAACAGCTCCCACAACGGCGGCACCTACTACACCAGCCCCTACCACAGCGGCACCTACCACACCAGCAGTAACGACTCCTGCCACTCAGGAAGCGCCTGTTACAAGCAATCCACAGCGGGAAGCGGGACCAGGTGTTTCCAATTCCACAGGAAAGAAAAAAACAGGTCCTGGCGTTAAATAAGGAGATAATTAATTGATGCTAAAGAAAGAAACCTTTGTTCCAATCCAGTTTTTTAAAAAAGAGGCATATACGGGAAGCATGAATGGGATGCGGTATCGGATTAAAAAGGAAGAAGAAGGACTTGAAGCCACCGTTTACCCCCAGCCATACTGTTATGAAGCGACTGCCGATGAAAAAAAGACGAAAGCAGTATTTCCTTTTTCAGAGGAAGGAAGGCAGCAGGCACTGGAATGGATCAATCAGCAGTTTATGGAGAAACAGGATCTGTGGTCCGCTGCAGAGAGAAAATAAACAAAGTTATAAAAGGATAGAAAAGAGAGCTGTCTTGTCACCTGACAATTGGTTGACAAGGCAGCTTCTTTGTGTTAAATTCAGAGAATAGAAAAGGAAGGAGATGGTAGTTTTGGCAGAAATTATGCCCCATATCAGGCTGTCAGACAGTCAGGCAGCTCCCTATGCTCTGCTGCCGGGAGATCCTGCCCGATTAGACCGGATTGCTTCCCACCTTACAAATGTGGAACAGCTTGCATACAACAGGGAATACCGAAGCATAAAAGGGTTCTATCACGGAGTACCTGTGATGGCGGTTTCTACCGGAATAGGAGGAGCCTCTGCTGCAATTGCTGTGGAAGAGCTTTCCAGAATCGGGGTACGTGGAATGATCCGGATCGGCAGCTGCGGAGCTCTTAAAAAAGGAATCCGGCTTGGAGATTTAATTCTGGTAAACGGAGCTGTCAGGGATGATGGTGCATCGTCCTCCTACGTTGACTCTAAGTATCCTGCAATTCCGGACACAGGTCTTTTGATTGCCTGTATGGAGAGTGCAAAGGCACTGGGTGCAACGGCTCATGTGGGAATTGCCAGAAGTCATGACAGCTTCTACATCGATGAGGAAGAAAAAATCTGCGCTTACTGGTCGGGAAAAGGCGTTCTCGGATCAGACATGGAAACGGCGGCCGTATTTGTAACCGGGGGCTTACGTGGAGTAAAGACAGCCTCCATACTGAATACGGTGGTGGAATTTGAGGAGGAGCTGACGGAACAGATTAACAGCTATACCGACGGCGAATCTGCTATGATGAGAGGGGAACAAATGGAGATCCTGACTGCGCTGGAAGCGTTTGTACGGATGGATCAATCAGAATCATGAACGGAGGATTGAAGATGAATCATTTATTTAAAACCAGGTTAAACGCGGCTACTTTTGTTCTGATACCGGCTTGTATCGGAATCAACTATTTAGGAAAACTATTTGCATCTGTTCTAAAACTTCCCCTTTGGCTGGATTCCATCGGCACCTGTATCGGCGGTGTGCTTGGAGGTCCCATAATCGGAGCTGTCTGCGGGGCAGCCAACAATCTGATTTTTGGCTTTACCACCGGTGATTCCATTACTTTGATCTATGCTCTGACCAGTCTTGGTATCGGAGCTGCAGTGGGTATTATGGCAAGACTGGGTCATATGGAAAAGCTTTCAGGAGCAATTCTGACAGCAGTGGCTGCAGGACTGACAGCAGTTGTTATCTCCACTCCTTTAAATGTAATCTTCTGGGGCGGGGCAACCGGCAATGTTTGGGGAGATCTTTTATTTGGCTGGTCCCAGTCGGCAGGACTGCCTGTATTTTTGGGATCATTTCTCGATGAACTGGTTGTAGATGTGCCGGACAAGTTGATTACAGTCCTTATTGTTTTTGCGATTATGAAAGGACTGCCTAAAAAACTTACCTCTCTTTATGATGTGAATGATGAGGTAGAAATTCTGGATTAAGAAAGGTTTTATTCCTATGAAAAGCATCAGTCTCTACGTAGATAAGGACAGTTATTTAACCAGACTTCACCCCTTTGCCAAAATGGTATATATTCTGGCGGCCATCAGCGTGCCTCTCATTGGAGGCGCGCTGTGGATGTATGGACTGTTTCTGGCGATCAGTCTGATCCTTTTGATCAGCGGAGGAATCCTTAAAAAGGTTTTTCCGCTGATTGCATTTTCATTTACCATTCTCATTACCATTTTTTTGATCCACGGTCTGTTTAATAAAGAGAATGAAACCATCCTGTTTCGGGCAGGAGCCCTGATATTTTACCGGGAAGGTCTTCTTTATGCATGCCGGATCGGTCTGAATATTTTAAATATGCTTCTGGCTTTTGCTGCGTTTGTTCTTACAACCAGACCGGCAGATCTGGTTGATGATCTGGAACAGATGGGATTTTCTCCCAGATTCGGATATATGATCACCTCTGTTTTTCAAATCATTCCTCAGATGATGGGAACTATGAATACTATTTTAGATGCCCAGAGAAGCCGGGGAATGGAAACCGAAGGAAGCTTATTTACCAGAGCTAAGGCATTTATTCCCCTGATTTCTCCAGTAGTCAGCAGTTCTCTCATCAATACCAGAGAACGGGCGATTGCACTTGAGGTGAGAGGGTTTGGCTCTAAAAATAAAAAAACATTTTTAAGAGAGCACCGGCTATCGGGAGGAGACAAAGGATTTATGATTCTTATGGCTCTTCTGATTGCAGCCTCGGCTGTCTGGAGGATCGTATATGGCATTCATTGAGGTAAAAGGATTAAAATATAAGTATCCCCATACCAGTAAACTGGTTCTTGATGGAATTGATTTTGAAGCGGATAAGGGACAGTTTATCGGCATTATCGGTGAAAATCAGGCGGGGAAGAGTACACTCTGCCAGGCTTTTGCAGGGCTTGTTCCAACCATGTTCCGTGGAGCATATGGGGGAAAAGTGATCATCGACGGTGTAGAAGCATCAAAGGTGCCAATTGCAGTTCTCTGCCAGAAAGTGGGCCTTGTGTTTCAGAATCCCTTTAATCAGCTGTCCGGTGCGAAAGATACGGTTTTTGAGGAAATTGCCTTCGGACTTCAGAATCTGGGAATTCCAAGGGAAGAGATCGGAAAAAGAGTGGATAGAGCGCTGAAGCTTCTGGATATTATTAAATATAAGGACAGGAATCCCTTTGATTTATCAGGTGGACAGATTCAGAGAGTGGCAATTGCCAGCATTCTCGCCATGGAACCTGAGGTTTTAGTCCTGGACGAGCCCACATCCCAGCTGGACCCTCAGGGCAGCGAAGATGTGTTCCTGGTGGTTGAAAAACTGGCGAAGACCGGAATCACCATTATTATGGTGGAACAGAAGATGGAAAAGCTGGCGGCCTATTGCGATAAAATTCTCCTGCTTCATGGTGGATCACAGGTGGCTTATGATGTTCCGGAACGCATTTTTTCCAGAGATGATTTAAGGGAGCTTGGAGTGGAGCCACCCGTCTATACCCAGGTTTCAAAAGCACTTTCCGTCTATAGGAAAGAGGGCGATGACTTACTTTATCCCGTAACCTTAAAACAGATACAAAACCACAAGGATCAGTTCCCCGTTACCATTTCAAAAACAGCAAGAGAACGATCTCCTGATAAACTGAGTCAGCATATGTTTACCATAAAGGATCTGGGGTTTCATTATATACCCGGTGCTCCGGTAATTGAGAACCTTACTCTTTCCCTTGATATAAGACCAACTGCAGTGATTGGTCAGAACGGTGCCGGAAAAACCACACTGGTTAAGCTGCTTAAGGGACTTCTAAAACCCAGGGCAGGAACGGTACTTCTGGAAGGGGAGGATATTTCCCTGCGGACAGTAGCCCAGCTTGCAAAAAAAGTGGGATATGTATTTCAAAATCCAGATGACCAGATTTTTAAGAGTCAGGTATTAGAAGAGGTGATGGTAGGTCCCTTAAACATCGGTATGACAAGAAAAGAAGGGGAACAGCGTGCCAGGGAAGCTCTTGAGATGGTAGGTCTCCTCCATGCTGAGAAGGAAAATCCTTATGATCTGGATTTGTCTGAACGAAAGATGGTAGCAATTGCATCTGTCGTGGCAATGGATCCTAAGGTGCTGATATTAGATGAACCCACCATTGCCCAGGATGCCAGGGGGCGGGAGGTACTGGGACAGCTGATTCGTACCATGACTGAGAGAGGAAAATTTGTACTTGCAATTCTTCATGATATGGATTTTGTTGCCCGGTATTTTGAACGGGTTATCGTTATGGCAGGAGGAAAGGTGATTTCAGACGGACCGGGAGAGAAGATATTCTATGAGAAAGATACTCTTACAAAAGCCCGGCTGGAACCGCCTCACATCACAAGGCTTTGTGAGATTCTTGAATACGAAGGCACATTTTTGACAACAGAGGACATCAGAAAAATTAGGCAGGAGTAATAAAACGTGGAAGGCAGCAGCAGAAGAAAGAAAATAGTGGAACTGTTAATGGAAGAAGGAAAGCCCATATCCGGAGGAGATTTAGCACAGAGACTTGGCGTCAGCAGACAGGTGGTGGTACAGGATATTGCACTGTTGCGTGCGGAAAATAAGATGATCCTGTCCACCAATAAAGGCTACCTTCTTCATCTGGAAAAGAGAGAAGAGGAACCTTCTATTGTAAGAATTTTCAGAACCAGCCATAAGACAGAAGATACCCTGGAGGAACTGAATACCATTGTTGATTATGGCGGAAGAATCAGGAACGTGTTTATCGAACACCAGTTATACGGGCAGATCGAGGTGGATTTAATTATTAACAACCGTCTGGATGCAGTGGAATTTATGCAGCATTTAAAATCCTCCAAAGACCAGCCCTTAAATGTACTGACAGGAGGCTGCCATTATCATACCGTGGAGGCAGACTCGGAGAAGAATCTTGATTTTATTGAGGCAGAGCTGAAAAAGAAAGGCTATCTGTTATAGGATAAGACGTTTTCCCCCTTTTCGAATCGTTTGAAGTATGATATGATATTGTATTATTGAAGTGACTGATATGGAGGAAGAAAGATGGAAGATAACAAAGAAGAAATAATTTCTAAAAACTTTATTGAACAGGAGATAGACAAGGATCTTTCAGAAGGCGTTTATAACCATGTGCAGACCAGATTTCCGCCGGAGCCAAACGGTTATCTGCATATTGGACATGCCAAATCCATCCTGTTAAACTATGGCCTGGCTAAAAAGTATGGCGGAAAATTCAACCTCCGTTTTGATGATACAAACCCGACAAAAGAAAAGACGGAATTCGTGGAATCTATTATTGAAGATGTGAAATGGCTGGGTGCAGAATTTGATGACAGACTTTACTTTGCTTCCAACTACTTTCAGGAGATGTACGACTGTGCCGTTCTTTTAATCAGGAAGGGAAAGGCATTTGTCTGTGATTTAACTGCCGATGAAATAAGGGAGTACCGGGGAGATTTTAAAACTCCTGGTAAAGAGAGCCCTTACAGAAACCGGAGTGTGGAAGAGAACTTAAAGATGTTTGAAGAGATGAAGGACGGTAAATACAAAGACGGCGAAAAGGTGTTAAGAGCCAGAATTGATATGTCATCTCCCAACATCAACATGCGTGATCCGGTTATCTACCGTGTGGCACGTATGACCCATCATAACACCGGGGATACCTGGTGTATCTACCCCATGTATGATTTTGCACATCCAATTGAAGATGCCATTGAACAGATTACCCACTCCATCTGTACACTGGAATTTGAAGATCACAGACCGTTGTACGACTGGGTAGTAAAAGAGTGTGAATTTGAAAACCCTCCCCGTCAGATAGAATTTGCAAAGCTTTATCTGACCAATGTGGTAACTGGAAAGCGTTACATCAAAAAGCTGGTAGAGGATAACATCGTTGACGGTTGGGAAGATCCAAGACTGGTATCCATCGCAGCATTAAGAAGAAGAGGTTATACGCCGGAATCCCTTCGCATGTTTGTTGATTTAGTAGGTGTTTCCAAGGCAAACAGCTCTGTTGACTACGCGATGTTAGAGTACTGCATCAGGGAAGATTTAAAACTGAAAAGACCCAGAATGATGGCGATTTTAGACCCAATCAAGCTGGTAATTGATAATTATCCGGAAGATACCACGGAGTATCTGGATGTAGCCAATAACCTGGAGAATCCGGAACTGGGTGAGAGAAAGGTTCCATTTGGAAGAGAACTTTACATCGAACGGGAAGATTTTATGGAAGAGCCCATTAAAAAGTACTTCCGTTTATTCCCAGGCAATGAAGTCCGCCTCATGAACGCTTATTTTGTGACCTGTACGGGCTGCGAAAAAGATGAGAACGGCAATGTTACGGTTGTTCACTGCACTTATGACCCGGAGACAAAGAGTGGTTCCGGATTTGAGGGCAGAAAAGTGAAAGGAACCATTCACTGGGTAGCTGCTTCAACTGCACAGAAAGTGGAGTGCCGCTTATATGAGAACATCGTGGACGAAGAAAAAGGAAAGTTAAACGAAGACGGAAGCTTAAACTTAAATCCCAATTCCCTGACTGTTTTAAAGAACTGCTATGTGGAGCCCAGCTTTGAAGGAGCCAGGGCATATGACAGCTACCAGTTTGTAAGAAACGGCTTCTTCTGTGTTGACTGCAAGGACAGCACACCGGAGCATCTGGTATTCAACCGGATTGTATCCTTAAAGAGTTCTTTTAAAATTGGAAAATAGTACAGCTGAACAAAAATGCCGCATGACCGCAAGACAAGGGACGTGCGGCATTTTTTCCTATCCGGTAAAGGAGGAGTGTTGTTACCATGGAACTGATGATACCGTTAAAGAACCAGCCAGGCTTGCCTTATTACAGCCAGATTTACAGTTACATTAAGAATGAAATTGTAAAAGGCAATCTAAAGCCTGCGGTTCGCCTCCCCTCCACCAGACTTTTGGCGGAGCATTTAAAAGTCAGCAGGAGTACCACCCAGATGGCCTACGAGCAGCTTTTATCCGAAGGCTATATTGAGTCGGTTCCCTGCCGTGGCTATTTTGTATTGAAAATCGACGGACTCATTCATACCGGACAGGAGACACTAAAAAGCCAGCCCTCTTTTTTTACTGCTGCAAAAGAAGAAGGGGAGAAAAAGAACTGGGCTGTGGATTTTTCCCCAAGAGGAATTGATCTTTGTAATTTTCCCTTTAATACATGGAGGCGGATATCAAAAAATACGCTGATCGACGATAACAGAGAGATCTTCGCAGCGGGAGATCCCCAGGGAGAATACCTGTTTCGGGAAGCGATCCGTTCCTATCTTCATTCTGCCAGAGGAGTTAACTGTCTTCCGGAACAGATCATTGTAGGTGCAGGAAGCGAATATCTTCTGATGCTCCTGTCCCAGATTCTGGGAAGGGACAGAACCATCGCCATGGAAAATCCCACTTACAGACAGGCATACCGGGTGTTTGACAGTCTGCAGTATCAGGTGGTACCTGTCGATATGGATCAGTCGGGAATGGATGTCTCGCTGCTTGAAAAAAGCGGTGCAGATATTGCCTATGTCATGCCCTCTCATCAGTATCCCACTGGAATTATTATGCCGGTTAAACGAAGACAGGAGCTGCTTGCATGGGCATATGAACAGGAGAACCGGTATTTAATTGAGGATGATTACGACAGTGAGTTCCGTTATAAGGGAAAGCCGATTCCTGCCCTGCAGGGTATGGATGACAGGGAGCGGGTGATTTACTGCGGTACCTTTTCCAAATCCATTGCACCTGCCATCCGTGTCAGTTACGTGGTATTACCCATCCCCCTTTACCAGATTTATCAGAAACGGATCAGTTTCTATGCTTCCACAGTATCAAGAATTGATCAGAACATATTGTATCAGTTCCTGTCTGAGGGACATTATGAGCGTCATTTAAACCGAATGAGAGCCGTTTATAAGTCCAAGCACGATGTGTTAACTGCCGGTTTAAAGTCCTTTGAAGATCAGTTTTTAATTGGGGGAGAACATGCAGGACTGCATCTGCTGCTGACAGACCAGAAGGGAAGAAGCGAGGAGGAACTGGTTTTAAGGGCAGAGAAGAGAAACGTAAAAGTATATGGTTTGTCCGGATCCTTTATTCATAAGGAACATAATAAATACCCACCTACGGTTATTCTTGGATTTGCAAATTTAACTGAGACGGAAATACAAAAAGGGATTGCTCTTTTAAAAGAAGCCTGGTCGGTTGACGGCAGTAAGGGGGGAAGTTCGTGAATTATGATGGAAATAAAGCCAGAAGAGAAGAAAATATAAGAATCGGCGTCACCATAGCCCTGGTATCCCTGTTGATGCTTCTTTTAAGTGTGGCAGGAACCATGAGAAACAGTAAGGAAGTACAGAATAAGGATAAACAGCTTAAGAAGACAGAGTTATCTCAGATTCAGGAAAAAGACGCAACACCGCCAGAAACCGCGGTTACAGAAATGGCCGATACGGGAATTTCTCTGACTGCTGCCAATCGTGAATTTTTAGAAGGGCTGAACGGCAGATTGAAAGACGGGGATCTGGAGGGAGCTGCAAGGTTAATAGAAACAAATGGTGATTCCATTGCTGAATTTCCCTGTATGTATTCGGAAGAGATGCTGATACGTGAAATCAAGGATGGAACTGGAATGGTATTTCTAAAACCTACCGTTGTATTTTATGGAGATTTTAAAAATGGAATGCCGGATGGAACTGCTTCGGCCATCTCAGTCCTTAGTCTGGAAGAAGGTAAACGGTATGATTATTCCTATGGAAGCTGGAAGAATGGAAAGATGAACGGCAGCGGTGAATGCGGTTACCGCTATTACGATGAAGTGACTCAGGATATTACTGTTAAAACCTCTAAAAACGGAATGTTTCAGGATGATCTCATGCAGGGAGATATCACTTATTCCAGTACCAACAGGCAGGGAGAGACCGCTGTGTGGCAGTTTCAGACGAAGGATGGAGTGATTGTATTAAATGACCGGTGGATCAAAGAAACAGATGCAAAGGGGGCAGTGATTTATAAACTCCTTGCCAATGGGGAAAAGGATCACGCCTATGCTCTTAGTGAACGAGTCATAGGTGAGGATCGATGGAGAAACTTAATTTCGTTCTCCCAAATTGAAGGAGGAGGCACCAGTCAGTGAATCAGGAGATTATAAACCGTCTTGCAGTGATCACCGATGAGGAACGGGAGATCATAAACGGCCGGACGGAAATCGACCGGAAGCGGTATACAGAAGGGCAGGAGCTGGTGATCGACAGCAGAAAGATGTTAGAGCATGGTAAAATGATCCGCATCAGACCTCATACCAGATTTGTCCATTTTCCAAGACATAAACATAATTATATAGAAGTGATTTATATGTGCCAGGGAGAGACCACCCATCGGATTGACGGGGAAGAGGTAGTATTAAAAACCGGGGAACTGCTGTTTTTAAATCAGCATGCAACACAGGAAATACTTCCTGCAGGTGAGGGGGATATTGCCGTTAACTTTATTATTCTTCCGGAATTTTTTGATACTGCCTTTCAGATGATGGGAGAGGAGGAGAATCTTTTAAGAGATTTTCTGGTAGGCAGTCTTTGCTTTGATCCACGCTATGCCAGTTACCTGCATTTTCAGGTGGCTGACGTTCTTCCAGTACAGAATCTGGTGGAAAATATGGTATGGACTCTGCTCAATGACCAGCCAAATAAAAGAAGCATCAATCAGGTTACAATGGGGCTTTTATTTCTTCAACTCATGCACTACACCGATAAGATCAGCCATACATCAGAAAGTTTTGACCAGAAGCTGACTTTTCAGGTTTTAAAATTTATTGATGAAAATTATAAAGACGGGGAGCTGACAGAACTTGCAGCCAGCTTAAACTACAATATTTACTGGCTGAGCAGAGCAGTAAAACGCATCACCGGCCGGACATTTAAGGAACTCATTCAGATTAAGCGGCTGAATCAGGCTTCCTTTCTTCTTCTGAATACCAGACTTTCTATCACAGATATATCGATTGCAGTAGGATATGACAATACCAGTTATTTTCATCGGATTTTCCGGAATTACTACAGCATGTCTCCAAAAGAATACAGGGATAAGAATGTAACGTTGCCATCTCCCGATGGGAAGAGATAACAGTATTAAGGAGTATCCTTTTTCTACTTTGTTAAGGATGAAAAACCGGAAGAGATGATTTAAAAATGAAGAAAAGAAAACAAAGATAATTTATTAATAACTTGTATTTTTGTAATAATGAAAATCATTCCTGCATATACTTGGTTATATATGGTTAATTTAATAATATCTGTAAAGGAGAGGACCAATATGCCAAGAGGAGTCAGAAAAACAGCGCTTGAGAAACTTCAGGAAGAGTTAACGGAAGTTCAGGAATCCATCAAGCAGTATAAGGAAAGTCTTGTTACACTGGATGAAAAGGAAAAAGAAATTCAGGATAAAATAAAGCTGGAACAGTTTAAGGAAGTATCTACAATACTGGACGAGCACGAAATGTCTATTATGGATTTAAAGGAATTACTTATTTCTTCCAAGGCTGAGTAGGAAAATTAAGCAATTGGGTGAGGATGCAAATAAGGACGCAGTTTTAATTAAATTATTTCAAGTGTCGAAATAACAATCAAGCGTCACGGAAATACTGAATTTCAGTATGCCGTGACGTTTTGAATTGTCGTTGATTATTAAGATTTGTCTTTATGTGGGCATGGTGGATAATGAAATATGACTTTAAAGGCCTTATGGCCTTTGGTATTATGAGAAAATTATTAACCATGGTATAAGGTGTGTATCTTATTTGAGTACAAGTGCAGACATGAGAAATAAACTCATGAGATTTTATGTAGTTGTATGGTGTCCTATGGGTCTTCTATAGTTGATGGATCTGAAGCGCCAACACAGACAAAATGTTTGCAAATAGCTTTTGATAACATCGACTTTGACTTAAAAGAAAAGAAATAAAAAAAGACCACTCGAAAGCAGTCTTTTTTATGTTTATGCGAGGTTAACGTTTACAGCTTGTAAGCCACGATTACCCTCTGTAATATCAAATGTTACAGACTGTCCGTCATCTAATGACTTATAACCGTCCATAGCGAGACCTGAGAAATGAACGAAAATATCGTTACCCTTCTCGTCGCTGATAAAACCAAATCCCTTTTGTGCATTAAACCATTTTACTGTACCTTTATTCATTAAAGATACCTCCTTAAATTAAAATTATATTTGATAAAACTAAAAATCGCACATATGCGTAAATCATCAATAGAATAATGACTTACGTATACATGCGAAATCAAGACTTTATTAAAATACTACTTTTAATATAACACGATAATCTGAATATGTCAAGAAAAAATGTAGAAATAATAAAATGATAAATTGAACGGCGGGGAGTTTATGGGGTGTTCAAGTCTAAACTTGGTAAAATATCGTTTGTCGGAGTTAAAAGGTAATCTAATGATTAGTTAAGTTTCAGCCAACCACTAAATACCTTATGATGGACTTCTAACTGGTGATTACTTCAACTTTTTATATTTTGCTTTAAATTCGGGTTCGTTTTGCGTTAAAACAGATATTATCTGTGGGAAAAACAATAATGAAATAAGGGGTTGATTTGTATGAGATTAAAAGTGGTCTTGACATGCCAATAAGGAATGAAATAAAATTGATCGATTACATGTAAAATGGGTTAGCATCACTGTTCATAAATAAACGGAATAACCTCTTCACGCTTGATGTTCAATACATAAGCAAACTCCTCGCAAAGCGCTTTTTCAGCATCCTTAAGAAAGTCTTCATCTGAAATCTGTAATTTATTATTTTTATTTGTGTTTTTTAGCTCTTGTTTGTGCCAACGTAAAGTTTTTATCATTTTTACAAGTTCGGAACGGTTACCATCTGCAAGAATCTGGCCGTATAATTCTTTTCGCTTACGATTATCTTTATTCCAAATGTGATCTTTATCCGGCAATTTTTTTAGTAGAGAGAAAATCTCATCGGCAGAGAGAATGTGGCGAATTTCAGTTTTTCTTCTGCTACTTATAGATGAGATGTATACTGTAGCGGCAGCATGGTAAACAGGTTTGAGTACATAATATTGGCCGATTTTTTCATCCATACACATATCCTGTAATCCGGTAACCTCACAAATACCATGACTTCCGTATATAAAGACATCACCTATGTTCATAATATTTCACCTCTTTCTAATAAAATAAAAAAATGCAGTTCACTAAAACCGGACTCACGTACCCGTAAAGCAAACCACACGTTTGATATTTATATTATAGCACAATTGCAGACGAGGTGTATACGGCGATATACCCAAACTTACGACTATATTATAGGTTAATCTATTTAATATTTTCCAGAGTACAGGGAAATACAAGACTTTAAAAGAAAATGCAAATAAGGACGCAGTTTTAATTAAACAGCGTCCTTATTTTTTATTTAAATATCCGTTATGATATAAATAGAAATGTGGGTGGGCAATAATAGTGAACACCCTGCGGGTATCCCTTTATGCCCAGAGAACATGGGCAATAATAATGAAAGAGTGTGGTGCGTATGGAAAATTATTATCTTGCCGTAGACATTGGAGCCTCCAGTGGTCGTCATATACTCGGCACTGTGAAGGACAACAAGATAATTCTGGAAGAGATTTACCGTTTTGACAACGGCATGAAGCAGGAGAATGGTCACTTATCCTGGGATGTGGAGTCCTTATTTACTGAAATAATAGAGGGACTGAAGCAGTGCAAAAAACTTGGTAAGATACCCGTCAGCATGGGCATTGACACCTGGGCAGTGGATTTTGTCCTTCTGGATGAGGAGAATAAAATTCTTGGAAGGGCAGCTGGATACCGGGATGACAGAACAACGGGAATGGATGAAAAGGTATATGAAATTATTTCCCAGAATGATTTATATAAGAGAACCGGAATTCAAAAACAGATCTTCAATACAATTTATCAGCTGATGGCTATTAAGGTGAAAGAACCAGATCTTCTTAAGAGGGCCGAATCACTCCTTATGATACCGGATTACTTTCATTTTCTGCTGACGGGAGAAAAGAAACAGGAGTATACCAATGCTACCACTACCCAGCTGGTCAGCCCAGTAACCGAGGATTGGGATTATGAACTGATTCGTATGCTTTCCTATCCGGAGAAGCTATTTAGACCGCTTTCCATGCCTGGAACAAAGGTGGGCCAGTTCACTGAGGAGATCATAAAAGAGGTGGGATTTTCCTGTACTGTGGTATTACCTGCCACTCATGATACCGGATCTGCGGTAATGGCTGTTCCTAAAGTTCCGGAAAAAGAAGAACTTCAGGAGGACATACTATACATCAGCTCAGGAACCTGGTCGCTTATGGGAACCGAACTTCCGGCTGCCGACTGTTCCACTAAAAGTATGGAAGCTAATTTTACCAACGAAGGCGGGTACGATTTCCGTTATCGGTATTTAAAAAATATTATGGGACTTTGGATGATACAGTCAGTGAAAAAAGAACTGGCGGGGAGAGGCGAAATTTATTCCTTTGCAGAACTGTGTGAGCTTGCATCAAAGGAAAGTATTCCTTCTCTGGTTGACTGTAACGATAACTGTTTTCTGGCTCCAGAGAGTATGATAAATGCGGTTACTGAGTTCTGTCAGAGAAATAATCAGCCTGTACCAAAAAGTGCAGGAGAAATTGCTGCAGTGATTTATAACAGTCTTGCTGCATGCTATCAAGATACAGCTAAAGAGCTTCAGTCCATTACAGGAAAAACATATTCCAGTCTTCATGTGGTGGGAGGCGGTTCCAATGCAGCCTACCTAAATGAATTAACTGCGAAACAGACGGGGAAAACCGTTTATGCCGGACCGGGAGAAGCCACTGCGATTGGAAATCTGCTGGCTCAGATGATCTCATACGGAGAATTTGAAGATTTAAAAACAGCAAGAGAATCAGTATTTCAGTCATTTGCTGTAAAAGAATATAAGCCGATTTAACGGCTGTGGATGGGAGAGGAGCTATATGATCAGAAAATCATTTAAAATGTATCTAAATGAAGGAATGGCGGAGGAATATGAGAGACGTCACAACCTGCTTTGGCCGGAAATGAAAGAAATGATTCATGAATGCGGCGGACATAATTATTCCATATTTTTAGATGAAGAAACCAATGTGCTTTATGGATATATCGAGATAGAAGAGGAAGAGAAATGGGCAAAATCTGCAGATACCCCCATTAACCGGAAATGGTGGGACTATATGGCGGATATTATGAAAACAAATCCGGATAACAGCCCTGTTTCAGACGGGTTAAAACCGGTATTTCATTTAGATTGAAAAAAGAAAGGAAGAAATAAATATGACAATCAAAGAAAGATATGAAGCAGCGAGGGAATCATATAAAGCAGTAGGCGTTGATACAGACCAGGTACTTCTTGCACTGAAACAGATCCCGATCTCCATGCACTGCTGGCAGGGTGATGACGTAACCGGATTTGATGGAGCAGGAGCATTATCAGGTGGAATCCAGACTACCGGAAATTATCCGGGACGGGCACGCAATCCCAAAGAACTGATGGCAGATATGGACAAGGCGCTGAGCCTGATTCCTGGAAAACACAGAATCAATCTTCATGCAAGCTACGCAGTCTTTGAAGAGGGAGAATGGGCTGACCGGGATGAGCTGGAGCCAAAGCATTTTGCAAAATGGGTGGAATTTGCGAAAGAGAGAGGAATCGGCATTGATTTTAATCCTACCTTATTTTCCCATTCAAAAGCAGAGCATGCCACCTTATCAAGCGAAGATCCTGAAATAAGGGCATTCTGGATCCGCCATGTACAGGCGTGCATCCGTATTTCCCAGTATTTTGCCGAAGAGTTAGGTACACCCTGTACCATGAATATCTGGATTCCAGACGGATTTAAGGACATTCCTGCCGACCGTACCTCACCGAGAGCAAGATTAAAAGATTCCCTTGACCAGATTCTTTCCATGGATTACGATAAGTCTAAGGTATTTGTTGCAGTAGAATCAAAGGTATTTGGCATTGGTATGGAAAGCTGTACCGTAGGATCCCATGAATTTTATATGAACTATGCATCAAAGAATGATATTCTCTGCCTGTTGGACAGCGGACATTATCATCCGACGGAGGTAGTTTCTGATAAGATCTCTTCCATGCTTCTGTTTTTTGATAAAGTAGCACTTCATGTAACCAGACCAGTTCGCTGGGACAGTGACCATGTGGTACTGTTTGACGATGAGACGAAAGAGATCGCAAAAGAGATCGTTCGTGGCGGAGCAGACCGTGTCCTTTTGGCTCTGGACTTTTTTGATGCCAGTATCAACCGTTTAAGCGCCTGGGTAATAGGAATGAGAAACATGCAGAAAGCTCTTTTGAACGCCCTTCTGCTTCCCAATGAGAAACTGGCTGCTTTACAGGAATCCCGTAATTTTACAGAGCTTATGATGCTTCAGGAAGAGTTAAAGCTCTATCCAATTGGTGATGTATGGAATTATTTCTGTGAGTTAAACGGAGTACCTGCAAAAGAAGACTGGTTCAGCCAGATTACCGCATATGAAAAAGAAGTGCTGGCAGACCGCAAATAGAGGAGAAGAAACATGAAGATATTAGATGCAGAATTTGTAAAAGGCTTTATCCGTCTGTGTGACGATGGATTTAATCAGAACTGGCATGAAAGAAACGGAGGCAATTTAAGCTACCGGATTAAGGCAGAAGAAGTAGAGTCTGTAAAGGAAGAATTAGATCAAAACACTTCCTGGCAGCCCATCGGAACAACGGTAAAGGATCTGGCAGGGGAATATTTTATGGTCACAGGAAGCGGAAAATATTTTCGCAATGTGATTTTAGATCCGGCTGCCAATACCTGTATCATAGAAATCGACGAATCCGGTGAAAATTACCGGATCTGCTGGGGACTTGTAAACGGAGGACGCCCTACCAGTGAGCTGCCTTCCCATTTAATGAATCATGAAGTGAAGAAGATTGCAACCAATGGTCTGCACCGGGTCATTTACCATGCTCATCCCGCCAATGTAATTGCATTAACCTTTGTGCTGCCATTGGAAGATCGTGTATTTACAAGAGAGTTATGGGAGATGGCTACCGAATGTCCCGTTGTTTTCCCAAGTGGCGTTGGTGTGGTTGGCTGGATGGTACCAGGCGGACGGGATATCGCAGTTGCCACCAGTGAGCTAATGAAGAAATATGACGTGGCAGTATGGGCCCATCATGGCCTCTTTGCTTCCGGTGAAGACTTTGACTTAACCTTTGGATTAATGCATACGGTTGAAAAATCAGCGGAGATTCTGGTAAAGGTACTATCCATACGTCCGGATAAACTTCAGACAATTACACCACAGAACTTTAAAGATCTTGCCCGTGATTTTAAAGTTACACTGCCGGAAGAGTTTCTTTACGAAAAATAAAGTGTTCATATAATAGAATGACGAAATGTTAACCTGAAACAACAATTTGGTTGACAATACAAAAATCCCTTTGTATAATGATGAAAAATGACATCATTCTACAGGGGGATTTTTCATGAAAAGTTTAAAAACAAAAGAAATTACGTTATGTGCTTTGTTTGCATCTCTGACTGCAATTCTGTCTCAAATTACCATACCCATCGGACCGGTACCCGTCAATTTCGCTCATCTTTCTACCTTTCTTGCAGCGGGGTTACTGGGATCAAGGCTGGGGGCACTAAGCCAGCTTACCTTTGTTTTAATGGGAGCAGCAGGTCTTCCGGTATTTTCCGGATTTAACGGCGGGCTGACCAGGATAGCGGGTCCTACGGGAGGATATATCATCGGTTATATAGTATCAGCTTATGTGACCGGCTGGGTTTTGGAGCGTTTTGGAAAGCGCACGGTTAAAACCCTTGCCTTGTCCATTCTGGCCGGCTGGCTGGTTACTTACGCATTTGGAACCCTGTGGTTTTCCTATATTACCCACACCTCTTTTACCGCAGCACTTAGTCTTTGCGTAATTCCATTTCTGCCGGGTGATTTATTAAAGTCATGCATTACTATTGTTTTAGTCCGCCGGTTATATTCTGTAATTCAAAGAACTCTGCAGTGGTAATGAGGAATAAAAGGAGGACAGAAAATGACAGATCCGTACATAAATCTTACAAAGGAAGATGCCAGGTCCATTCTTCTGATGCCGGATGAAGAACTTCCGAAACTTCTTGAAGAGGCATATGCATTACGAAAGAAGCATAAAGGAAATATGGTGAGTATCCATCTGCTTACCAATGCCCGCAGCGGCAACTGTTCTCAGAACTGCGCTTACTGCGCCCAGTCCGGACAAGCGAAAACAGACATTGATACCTATGAACTGATCACCAGTGAGAAGCTTTTACAAGACGGTTATCTGGTTAGAGAAAAGAAGCTGGCGAGGCATTGCATCGGATTAAGCGGAATCCGTTTTTCTGATCAGGAGATTGTTGCATTTGCCAATGAGATTAAGAATCTGAAGAAAGAAAGCGATACTCCGGTCTGCTGTTCCATCGGATTTCTTACAAAAGAGCAGGCGATGATCTTAAAAGAAGCCGGTGTGGACAGAATCAACCATAATTTAAATACAGGCAGAAACTATTATCCCAATATCTGCACGACCCACACCTATGAGCAGCGGATTGCCAATATTCAGATGCTGAAAGAGATGGGGTTTGAACTTTGCTGCGGCGGAATCGTGGGATTGGGTGAGAAGCCGGAAGATGTGGTGGACATGCTGTTTGAGATTCGGGATTTGAGTCCGAAAGCTGTTCCCATTAATTTTCTGATACCCATAAAAGGTACGGCGCTGGAACATCAGAGTACAGCCATTCTCACCTCTGAATACTGTTTAAAAGTACTTTGTCTGTCCAGACTTTTAAATCCTGAATCAGATATCCGGTGTGCGGCTGGAAGGGAACTTTATTTAAAAGGAAAAGAAAAATGGATGTTTTATGCGGTTGATTCTGTATTTGCTTCCGGATACCTTACTGCAGGCGGGGAAAGCATTGACAGCACCATAAAAATAATTGAAGAAGCCGGGTTTGAATATTCCATTGAGCCTTAACGTTTATATAAGAATCACAATTAAAGGAGCAGATTCCGAAACGCATCTTCCGGGATCTGCTCCTCTTTCCTGCATTCAGCAGAATATTTATTGTAATTCATCTTCCACTATGGTGGTGGTATCATCTGAAGATTCTAAAGCTTCGGAATCTGTGTTATCTTCTGGTGCCTCAGCAGCAGGTTGTCCGGATTCAGAAGCGGAATAATCAAGACCGCCGTCTTCGGTAATATCCATATCTTCCTCATCCATATCTTCCTTCTCCATAGCAGAATCAAACATATCTCTGGCTGTGTCAGCCACTGCGGAAGCTGCTTCCTTAGCTGTATCACTGACAATGGTAGCCGCATCCTTCATCATATTTTTAGCCGCATTCGCTGCGTCTTTTGCTGCATCTGCCATATCGGAGGCTGCTGTCTTCAGCTCATCCTTGTTTGCATGAAGGGAAACGTAGTTGCGGTTCATCGTACTGTCAATTTTGGAAATGTCATCATTCCCGTCATCTTCAAAATCATGGAAGTTTTCTTCCAGCTCCTTATGGAAGGATTTGTATTTTGTAAAATAAGAGATGCCGGCGGCAACAGCACCGGCGATAGTGGCAAGTGCCACGAATTTCCCAAAACCATTACCTCTTTTTGCCATTTTAAACACTCCTTTCATTCTCTTACCTATTGTAATACTTACCCGGAAAAAAATAAAGGTATATAATAAGAAAATTTCTATAAACTATGTAAGTAACGGCTCAATCCGTTTAAATATGGTAAATTTGTAAAAAAAATATAAAGTTAGCACTCAACTATTGACAGTGCTAATAATGAGTGATATAACATATTATGTGAATAAAATATAACTTCTTTCTAAAGGCCAATCAGAAAGAAATAATAAGAAGGTTATGAGGAGGAATTGCAATGAAATTAGTACCATTATTTGACAAAGTTGTGTTAAAACCATTGGTTGCAGAGGAGACAACAAAGTCCGGTATCGTTCTGCCGGGTCAGGCAAAAGAAAAGCCACAGCAGGCGGAAGTCATCGCAGTAGGACCTGGCGGTCTTGTGGATGGTAAGGAAGTTTCCATGCAGGTGAAAACAGGCGATAAAGTAATCTTCTCCAAATATTCAGGAACAGAGATCGAAACCGGAGAAGACGACGAGAAGTATGTAATTGTAAAACAGAGCGATATTCTGGCAGTAATTGAATAATAAACGCAGTACCGGCAGGTAACAGCAGATTTTGATAAAAAGGTGTGATTTCCTTATATAAGATCACAAATTAAACTTTAAACTGGAGGAATGAATCATGGCAAAGCAGATTAAATATGGCGTAGAAGCCAGAAAAGCACTTGAATCAGGAGTGAATCAGTTAGCAGATACCGTTCGTGTAACCTTAGGTCCGAAAGGAAGAAACGTTGTACTTGATAAATCATTCGGAGCACCGTTAATTACCAACGATGGTGTTACCATTGCAAAAGAGATTGAGCTGGAAGATGCATTTGAGAACATGGGTGCACAGCTTGTAAAGGAAGTTGCTACCAAAACCAATGATGTTGCCGGTGACGGTACCACAACAGCAACTGTACTGGCTCAGGCCATGATCAATGAAGGAATGAAGAACCTGGCAGCTGGTGCCAACCCGATCGTTTTAAGAAAGGGTATGAGAAAGGCAACTGAAGCGGCAATTGAAGCAATTGCCAAGATGAGCGAGCCGATTAAAGGAAAAGCGGAGATCGCAAGAGTAGCAGCAATCTCAGCAGCAGATGATGTAGTTGGTGAGATGGTAGCTGACGCTATGGAGAAGGTTTCCAACAACGGCGTCATCACCATTGAAGAGTCCAAGACCATGAAGACAGAGCTGGACCTTGTAGAAGGTATGCAATTTGACAGAGGATACATTTCCGCTTATATGTGCACCGATATGGAGAAGATGGAAGCAAATCTTGACGATCCATATATTCTTATTACTGACAAGAAGATTTCCAGCATCCAGGAGATTCTTCCATTATTAGAGCAGGTTGTTCAGTCCGGTGCAAGACTTCTTATCATCGCAGAAGATATTGAAGGCGAAGCATTGACAACTCTGATCGTTAATAAATTAAGAGGAACCTTTAATGTAGTTGGTGTGAAAGCTCCTGGCTACGGCGACAGAAGAAAAGAGATGTTACAGGATATCGCAGTTTTAACAGGCGGTACAGTCATTTCTGAAGAACTGGGCTACGAATTAAAGAATGCAACTCTTGATCAGTTAGGCCGTGCAAAATCAGTTAAGATTCAGAAAGAAGTTACTATTGTTGTTGACGGATACGGTGATAAAGCTGCCATTGATGCAAGAATTGGTCAGATTAAGAGCCAGATCGAAGAAACAACTTCTGAGTTTGATAAAGAAAAATTACAGGAAAGACTTGCTAAATTATCTGGTGGTGTGGCAGTAATCCGTGTTGGTGCTGCAACAGAGACTGAGATGAAAGAAGCGAAGCTTCGTATGGAAGATGCATTAGCTGCAGCAAGAGCAGCAGTAGAAGAAGGCGTAATCGCAGGCGGCGGTTCTGCTTATGTACATGCAATTACTGAGATCGAAGGTCTTGTGAGTGAGCTGGAAGGCGATGAGAAGACAGGCGGAAAGATCATCTTAAAGGCTCTTGAGGCACCATTATTCCACATTGCAGCCAATGCAGGACTGGAAGGAAGCGTCATCATCAATAAAGTAAAAGAAGCAAAGGTAGGCACAGGCTTTGATGCATACAAAGAAGCTTACGTAGACATGGTTGATGCAGGTATTCTTGATCCTACCAAGGTAACAAGAAGTGCACTTCAGAATGCGACCAGTGTTGCGTCCACCTTATTGACAACAGAGTCTGTTGTTGCTAATATTAAGGAAAAAGCACCTGCAATGCCGGCCCCGGGCGGAATGGATATGATGTAAGATTTATACAGAAGAGACGCCTTGCAGGTATGAGAAAGGATCCAGTATTATTATGAATGAAATGTATGCAGAATGGCTTGTAAAGAGGAAGTCTCCGGCTTATACCATGTTACTGAAAATTGTGATGGGAATTCTATGTGTAATTGCATTTTTCCTGTCCATCTCTCCGGTTTTCGGTATCTTTGGAGTGATAATTTTGTTTGTTGCCGGAGCGGCAACCTACGTCGTATTCCGAAACAGTGATGTGGAATATGAGTATCTGTTCGTGACCAATACCTTGTCCATAGACAGAATTTACGGCAAAAGCAAGCGTAAGAAAGGCTGGGAAGGATCGATGGAGGAAATTCAGATTGTAGCACCTACCGGTTCTACAGAAGCCAGAGATCACGAATCAGGCACCATGAAAGTACTGGATTTCTCTTCCAAAACACCTGATGCTAAGACTTATACACTGATTAGCCAGTCTGGTTCAGAACGGACGAAGATTATTTTTGAACCAAACGACAAGCTGCTCCGCTGTATGAAGATGACTGCACCACGCAAAGTTGTAACTCAGATGTAATAACAGGAATCAGACGGTTTAACCACGCCGCCTGATTCTTTTTTTTGCTTTATGGGAAAGTTCTTTTATTTGACTGACATATACGTATATGTTACAATGAAATCAATACTTATCAGAAATATAAAAATAAACCCGGTAAAATGGAGGTTAAACAATTATGGAAAGTAAATACAGGCATCTTTATAAGCTGCTTTTAGATAAGATTGACAGGCGGGAATATGAGCCAGGAGATAAGCTTCCGGCGGAGGGCGAGCTGATGGAGGCTTACGGCGCTTCCCGGGATACGGTGCGCAAGGCTCTGGAACTTCTGGTTCAGGACGGTTATATCCAAAAAGCCAGAGGAAAAGCGGCGGAGGTTCTGGACAAGAACAAGTTTAATTTCCCTGTATCCGAAATCGCAAGCTTTAAGGAAATCTACCGGTTTTCTGCTTCTAAACCCAATACCATTGTGGAAAATTTAGAAATTGTCAAGGGAGATAAGAAGCTGATGGCGGCCCTACAGATCGGACCGGAGGATGAGGCGTTTTTGCTTGAGAGAGTCAGGGAGATCGAGGGAGAGAAGATCATTATTGACAAGGATTATTTTTCACGGAAGGTGGTGGAAAATCTGCCTCTTCGTGCGGCTCAGGATTCTGTTTACGAATATCTGGAAAAGGAGCTTGGCCTGAAAATCGGATTTGCCATGAAGGAAATTACGGTACACATGGCTACAGATGAGGATTACCGCCTGCTGGATATGGGAAGCTACGATATGATCGTGGTGGTGAAGAGTTATACCTATCTGGAGGATTCCACCCTGTTTCAGTTTACCGAATCCCGCCACAGGCCGGACAAGTTTAAGTTTGTGGATTTCGCCCGAAGGAAGCTGTAAGAAGATTGATCCAAAGGCAGGAATATATTTCTTCATATATGTTGACAAAGATATACGTATATGTTATAGTCAAAACACAATAATAACATACAAGTTGCAACTATTTTAAAAACATATTGAAAAGGAGTATGGATATGGGGAAATATGAAGATGATTCCAGGCAGCTTTTGGACCTCGTCGGAGGTAAGGGGAATATAGGGGCTGTGACTCACTGTATGACCAGAATGCGTTTTGTGCTGTCAGATCCTTCAAAGGCTGATACGCAGAAGATCGAAGCATTGAAAAGCGTTAAGGGTACCTTTACACAGGCTGGGCAGTTTCAGGTCATCATTGGAAACGACGTACAGATTTTTTACAATGAATTTGCAGCGATTTCAGGAATTGAAGGTGTATCAAAGGACGAAGTGAAGAAGGAAGCCAAGGGCAACATGAACGCGCTGCAGAGAGTGGTAGCAGATATAGCGGAAATATTCGCGCCCCTGATTCCCGCCATTATCGTAGGGGGTCTCATCCTGGGCTTTCGGAATATTATCGGTGAAATTAAATTCATGAACGGCGGGACAGAGACTTTGGTGGCTGTTTCCCAGTTCTGGGCCGGGGTTTACAGCTTTCTCTGGCTCTTAGGCGAGGCCATCTTCCATTTCCTTCCAGTTGGTATCACATGGTCCGTGACGAGAAAGATGGGAACCACCCAGATCCTGGGAATCGTTCTCGGTCTCACCTTAGTATCTCCCCAGCTTTTGAACGCCTATGCCATGGCGCCGGGCGTAGAGATACCGGTTTGGGATTTTGGTTTTGTAAAAATGAGAATGATCGGTTATCAGGCTCAGGTTATTCCGGCAATTTTAGCAGGCTTTGTACTGGTTTATCTGGAGAGGTTCTTTAAGAAGATCACTCCTCAGGCCATTTCTATGATTGTTGTTCCGTTCTGTTCCCTGCTTCTGGCAGTGATTGCCGCCCATGCGGTAGTAGGACCTATTGGCTGGGCCATTGGTTCCGCTATATCAAAGGTGGTTTATGCAGGACTTACTTCTAGCTTCCGCTGGCTGTTTGCTACCTTATTCGGCTTCGTCTATGCGCCCCTTGTCATCACAGGGCTGCATCACATGACAAATGCCATCGATCTCCAGCTCATGGCGGAGTTCGGCGGAACCATGCTGTGGCCAATGATCGCTTTGTCCAACATTGCGCAGGGCTCTGCAGTACTGGGTATGATTTATTTACAGAAAAAGGATGAGGAATCAAAGCAGATTTCTATTCCAGCCTGCATCTCCTGTTATTTAGGGGTGACTGAGCCCGCGATGTTCGGCGTGAACTTAAAGAGGGGATTCCCCTTCCTTTCCGCGATGATCGGCTCTGCCATTGCGGCAACCGTTTCCGTTGGAATGAACGTTATGGCTAATTCCATCGGAGTGGGCGGCATTCCGGGAATTCTGTCCATTCAGCCTCAGTATATGGGAATCTTCGCCATCTGCATGCTGATTGCGATTGCAGTACCCTTTGGGCTGACTGTCATTGTGGGCAAAAAGAAAGGAATTTAGTAAATGCAGAATTTTAAAAAATCATGTGTTTATCAGATATATCCCAAATCCTTTATGGATATAGACGGAGACGGAATCGGGGATTTAAAGGGCATTATTGAAAAGCTGGATTATTTAAAAAAGCTGGGTGTGGATTACCTCTGGCTCACTCCATTTTTCCTATCGCCTCAGAATGATAACGGCTATGATATTGAGGATTACTGCCGGATCGATCCCTTATTCGGAACCATGGAGGATTTGGATCGCTTAATCTCCGAGGCAAAAGACCGGGATATGAGGCTCATGCTTGACATGGTTTTCAACCACACTTCTACGAGACATGAGTGGTTTCAACGGGCTCTTGCCGGTGAGAAGAAATATCAGGATTACTATTTCTTTCAGAATGGAACGGCGGGCAGTCCGCCCACCAACTGGCAGTCCAAGTTCGGGGGAAATGCATGGGAGTACGTGGAAGAGCTGGGAAAGTATTATCTGCACTTATATGATGTGACCCAGGCGGATTTAAACTGGGAGAACCGGGACGTGCGGGAAGAAATAAAAAATGTAATCCGTTTCTGGAAAGAGAAAGGAATCAGGGGCTTCCGGTTTGATGTCATCAATCTGGTCTCCAAGCCAACTGTTTTTGAAGATGACGAGGAGGGGGACGGACGCCGTTTCTACACGGACGGTCCCCGGATTCATGAGTTTCTGCGGGAAATCGTGGAGGATACCGGGCTTGATGCAGAAGATGTGGTCACAGTAGGGGAAATGTCTTCCACCACCATAGACCATTGTATTCGTTATACAGACCCAAAAGAAAAGCAGCTGAAGATGTGCTTTAACTTCCATCATTTGAAAGTGGATTATAAGGACGGAGATAAATGGTCCTTAATGCCCTATGACTTTGGGCGGCTGAAAAAGATCTTCCACACTTGGCAGGAGGGCATTGCCGGGGGAAACGGGTGGAATGCAGTATTCTGGTGCAATCACGACCAGCCGAGAGCGGTATCCCGGTTCGGTGATGACGGAATCTACAGGAAGCAGTCCGCCAAGATGCTGGCTACGGTGATTCACGGGATGAGAGGTACGCCCTTTATCTACCAGGGAGAAGAAATCGGTATGACCAATGCCTGTTTCACGGATATTTCCCAGTACCGGGATGTGGAAAGTCTTAACTATTTTGATATTTTAAAGGAGCAGGGGCAGAAGGAAGAGGATATCTACCGGATACTTAAGGAACGGTCCAGGGACAATGCCAGAACCCCCATGCAGTGGGACGGAACGGAAAATGGCGGATTTACATCCGGAACGCCGTGGATGATTGTCAATAAAAACTGCCGGGAGATCAATGTAAAAGAGAGCCTTTCTGATCCTGATTCCATCTTTACCTATTATCAGAAGCTGGTGGAATTGAGAAAGCAGTATGATATCATCAGCGACGGGAGCTATGAACCGGTTCTTGTGGATAATCGGGGTATCATGTCCTATAAAAGGGCTTTGTATGGAGAAAAGCTGCTGGTATTTGCCAACTTCACCGGGCAGGAGCAGACGGTGAAGCAAAAAGAAGATCTGGGTGACTGGGAGGTATTGCTGTCCAATTATGAAAGTATAAAAATCTTTGGGGACAGGGTGACGCTGGAGCCCTTTGGAGCAGTTATTCTGCACCGGAGAGGATGATCCGGTGAGGCATTTAACATGACGTGTTCTGGCATTGCAGAAAAGATCGTACAGAATTCATCGCTGTAATCAGCAGAAGTGAATTCCTGCCGGTCTTTTTTTATGCACCTGAAGACTGCCAGGCTTAAAGCCGGAGCAGTGGACCTGGTTAAGTGATTATTTATTAGAAATGTTCATTTTACTGTCCACAGAGGGCGGAAAAAAACAGGAAAATGTCCGTTGACAACCAAAGCAAAGTTTGCTAAACTATTTAACTAATAAGCAAAAATGTTTATTTTAAAAAGTATAAAATTAAGCGAAGGAGAGGAAAATAATGGGTACAATTATTGGCGAAGGCATTACATTTGATGATGTGCTGTTAGTTCCAGCTTATTCAGACGTAATACCCAATCAGGTTGATTTATCGACCAACCTTACAAAAACCATCAAGCTGAACATTCCACTTATGAGTGCAGGAATGGACACCGTAACCGAACACCGCATGGCAATTGCCATGGCAAGACAGGGTGGCATCGGCATTATTCACAAGAACATGTCGATTGAAGAACAGGCAGAAGAGGTTGATAAGGTTAAGAGGTCAGAAAACGGCGTCATAACGGATCCATTCTATCTTTCCCCGGAACATACATTAAAAGATGCGGACGAGCTGATGGCTAAGTTCCGTATTTCCGGCGTACCGATCACAGAGGGAAAAAAATTAGTCGGTATTATCACCAACCGTGATTTAAAGTTCGAAGAGGACTTTAGCAGGAAGATCAAAGAAAGCATGACTTCTGAGAATCTGGTGACAGCAAGAGAAGGAATTACTCTTATGGAAGCAAAGAAGATTCTTGCCAAGGCAAGAGTCGAGAAGCTGCCCATCGTAGATGAAGAATTTAACTTAAAAGGTCTTATTACCATCAAAGATATAGAAAAGCAGATCAAATATCCATTGTCTGCAAAAGATGGACAGGGAAGGCTTTTGTGCGGAGCAGCAGTTGGAATTACCGCCAACGTTCTGGATCGCGTGGCTGCCCTTGTGGAAGCGAAGGTAGATGCTGTGGTTCTTGACTCTGCCCACGGACATTCAGAGAATGTAATCAACTGCGTCAGAATGATCAAGGAAGCCTATCCAAACCTTTCTGTCATTGCCGGTAATGTAGCGACAGGTGAAGCAACTAAGGCTCTTATCGAAGCAGGAGTTGATGCAGTTAAGGTGGGAATCGGACCTGGTTCCATCTGTACCACCCGTGTGGTTGCAGGAATCGGTGTACCGCAGATTTCAGCAGTTATGGACTGCTACAGTGTAGCAAAGGAACATGGGGTTCCCATCATTGCAGACGGAGGAATCAAATACTCAGGAGACTTGACAAAGGCCATTGCAGCAGGCGGAAGTGTCTGTATGATGGGAAGCATGTTTGCAGGCTGTGATGAAAGCCCGGGAACTTTCGAACTGTATCAGGGAAGAAAGTATAAGGTATACCGCGGTATGGGATCTATCGCTGCCATGGAGAACGGCAGCAAGGACCGTTATTTCCAGACAGATGCGAAAAAGCTGGTTCCGGAAGGCGTGGAAGGCCGGGTTGCATATAAAGGCATGGTAGAGGATACGGTATTCCAGATGCTTGGCGGTCTCCGTTCCGGTATGGGATATTGCGGATCAAAGGATATTAAGACCCTTCAGGAAACAGGCAGATTTGTTAAGATCTCAGCTGCTTCCTTAAAAGAAAGTCATCCTCATGACATTCATATAACAAAAGAAGCACCCAACTACAGCATTGACGAATAATAAAAAGGGGCTGTGAAATAAGTCTCTACGAAAAAGGAGGATCTTCTTCTGAGCGA
>NZ_DALYXB010000004.1:0-385462 GCF_031982545.1 Lacrimispora sp. | reverse complement strand
TATCGCTCAGAAGAGAATCCTCCTTTTTCGTAGAGACTTATTTCACAGCCCCTTTTTGTCACTGGTACAGAGAATGCTCCATTTAATAATATTGGTATTCCGGTTAATAATAATTAAGAAAATTCTTTAACAGAATAAGACATTGCATTTGGTGCAATAAAATATTATAATACATAGCTATTCACTTCATATTTATAAATCCATTACAAGGGAGGTAAGCATGATAAAACATGTAAAAAACATACTTAAAATATTCGTGGGAGACTTAAAGCATATATTTTCCAACCCAGTAGCAACGTTGATCGCCTTTGGACTGACCCTGTTACCTGCATTATATGCCTGGTTTAATATAGCTGCAAGCTGGGATCCCTATGCAAATACCAAGGGATTAAAGGTGGCAGTTGTCAATTTGGATGAAGGTGCATCCATTGACAGCATTTTTGATTCTGATATTGATGATTCAGCCATTAATATTGGTGAGATGATCCTGGATGAACTTAGAAAAAATGATAAAATTGGCTGGCAGTTTGTGGATAAGGACGATGCCATGGATGGGGTGGAGTCCGGGAAATACTATGCCGCAGTGATTGTACCGGAAGACTTCAGTACAAAGATATCAAGCGTACTGACATCCCATATTGAACGGCCGGTTTTACAATATTATGTAAATGAAAAAAAGAATGCTGTTGCAACGAAGATCACTGATAAGGGCGTAGCCAGCGTACAGCAGCAGATCAATGAAACATTTATCAGTTCGTCATCCAAAGTGATGGGTAAACTTGTGAACGGATATTCCGATGACTGGAGCACCAAGAAAGATACAGACAGAGGGGATGCCATCAGCTCCCTGAATGAGATCAAAGACAGTCTTAATCAGCTTACAGATACCATTGGTATACTAAAAGGTACTCTTCGTACGGTAAACAGCTTAAATGACGGAGTGAAAGGTACCCTGCCCGATGTAACCAGGATGATAACTTCGGGAGAAGATACCGCCCAAAGTGCCAGGACTCTGGTTGATTCCACAAGAGGAATGTCAGATATTGTAACGCAAGGAGTGGATGATACGCTGGATCAGATTACCAAGACAGAAGAAACAGTATATGAAACATTTAATGTGCTTGGTAATATATCAGATACATCAGCCGATGCAGCAATCAATACCTTAAAAGCCATGGAAAGTATGACTTCGGCGATGATCACCCAGTTAAACAGCTTCGGTAAGCTTTTAAATGATATCAATACCAAGCTACCTGTCAAATTAACAGATATAACTCAGATCCAGCAGGAGTTAGGCGCTGCAGTGAAACAGCAGCAGGATCTTTTGGTAAAGCTTCAGTCAGCTGAAAAAACGGTAAAAGAGACGAGAAGATTACCAAGTGATATGAAAGATGATATCGGGGACAGTCTGTCTCTGGCATATAACACAATCTCTGATATTAATAATTTTTACAAAGGAAAGGTTGAGGTGCCTTTAAAAGACAGTCTGGATAAAACCTATGAAGCCCTGGGAACCACTGCAGGAGCCCTTGGCAGCATTGGGAACCTGGTAGGACAGATTGATACCACGCTTACCAGCGTCAATACTTCATCTCAAAGTCTCATTGAAGCTTTGGACAGTTCCCTGAATCTGATTAATAAGAGTCAGGAACGTGTTGATGATATGATTGATGACGTGAATAAAATTGCAGATAATAAGCAGCTGAACAAAATAATGGACATTATGAAGAATGATCCGGAACGATTCAGCGACTTTATGATGAAACCTACGGATATGCAGACAAACAAAATATATCCGGTAGAAAATTATGGTTCAGCCATGGCACCATTTTATACCATACTTGCTATTTGGGTTGGAGGCCTGATCCTGGTGGCATTATTGAAAACAAAAGTGGAGCCTTCACGGGCAGAGGGACTGAAGCTGTATGAAACGTATTTCGGCAGATACCTCACATTTATGCTTCTGGGAATTTTTCAGGCACTGGTTGTTTCCCTGGGCGATCTTTACATGCTGAAGATTCAGTGCTTAGAACCGGGTAAATTTGTGCTGGCCGCGGTGATTGCAAGCATCATTTTTACTAATATAACGTACTCCATGACGGTGTCTTTTGGAGACGTAGGAAAAGCCATCGTTGTTGTATTTATGGTTATACAGGTAGCTGGATCTGGAGGTACGTTCCCCATTCAGGTAACACCGAAATTCTTTCAGATGGTAAACCCCCTGCTTCCGTTCACTCACTTAATTAATGCCATGAGGGAATGTGTGGCAGGACTTTATGAAAATGCTTACTGGATTGACATCAGAAATGCTCTGGTGTATATTCCGCTGTCCCTGTTGGTGGGAATTGTATTAAGGAAGAAGGTGCTTGAACTTAATGAATTTTTTGAAGAAAAGCTCAGCCAGACCGGCATCATGTAAAAATAAGAAGAAACCGATTATTTGGGCAGCAGGTATCGCAGTGGCTGTGATTGTTCTTGCAGCAGTAGGCTGGCATTATCTTCCTATCTATTATGCCAGGTTTTATCTTGGCCGCTCTGCGCTTCAGACACAGGGCATGCTAAAGGAGCTTTGGGGAAGTGAAAAGGGAGATGGAAACGCGTATGAGGATTCCTTCAAACTGGTTGCAGACGAAGCTTACCTAAATGGAAAGTCAGTACTGATTCTGCCTGGAGGGCTTGGCGTTTCCGTCACAGAACAGCGAAATCTTGAGAATACATTTGCCCAGGGTAAAGTAGACGTATATTTTCTTGGCGCGATTCGGGAGGGAGCACAATATTGGGCAGATCCTGACCGGGTGGTGATCCATGTGCCCCAGATCTCTGCGGCACTGGTTAAGACAACACAGGCTGATGTTAAGGATCAGATTGGAGTATCCCCTGTACCAGAGAAAAAGGAGAAGCTGGAAAATCGCTTAAAACAGCTGGAAGACCATATCATTGATGTGGTAGGTAAGAGCCGGGTTGAGTTTACCGGAAGAGATAAAAACGGTGTTACCATACGGGCGCTGGTTCCGGCAAAACAGTTTGACTCCATTTTGCAGGAGACAGGTGAGCTGATGGAGGAAATTCCCGGAAGGGAGCCAAAAAGCTGGGCGAAACTTTTGAAAGAACGAAGGACAGTAGGGGAAAATCAGGAAGTTCTCTTTTCCATACGCAAAGATCTCTCCATTTCACAGGTTATTATACCGGAACTGGCCTATGTTGGATTTCAAAGAGTAGAAAATCAGGGAGCACTTTTATCCGGTCAAATAACCGGAACAGAAGGCGAAATCAGTTTTGACACCACGGTGTATTTTGGAAATGGTGATGATAAAAAACGTGCCTTTCAGATAAAAGAGCTGAATATTATATACAATAAGAAGGACTTAAATCTCAGACTTAAGCTGAGCGGCGGATACGAGGGCGGAAGAATTTCAGCCGGAGTACTGGATCAGGAAAAACTTACTACAGAAGGAGAAGAGACTGTCAGCTTGTCAGAAATAAAGGATAAGTTTCTGGCAATGATAAAAGTATTGGGATTGGATGTAGAATAAATTGCAAAATTCTATTGACAAATACAACTGTAACTTTTATAATAACAGTAACAAAACAAAGTAAGAGAAATTTAGAGGATATACAGTCCTGTACATAACAGGGCATAATCCATGAAATAATGATAAGACTAATGGAATAAAGCAATTTCCCTGAAATAAGAGATAGAATGAAGGAGGAGTAACATATGTCAATCGTAACATTAACAAAGCAGAACTTTGATGAAGAGGTTTTAAAAACCGACGATGTAGTGCTGGTGGATTTCTGGGCAACCTGGTGCGGTCCATGTAAGATGTTTGCACCGGTTCTTGATGAGATTGCATCTGAGAATCATTCCGGTTTAAAGGTTGGTAAAGTTGATGTGGACAATGAGCCGGATCTTGCCGGACAGTTTAAGGTTATGAGCATTCCTACGGTAGGAATTTTCAAGGGCGGTAAACTGGCGGCAACTTCTGTAGGAGTGAAATCCAAGAAAGACATTCTGCAGATGGTAGAGCAGGTAAAATAATCAGACTCATAAAACCACAGGTCAATCCGGTGAAAGGAGGAACCTGTGGTTTTTTTATGAAAAGAAATAACAAATAAGTAGGTATTGACATTCCCCTATACGGGAAGGATTATACTGGTTCTATCTGTATATAGTACGAATGATAAAATGAGTAAATCGAACACGGAACACATAGACAATGCCAGTGCTTATGGGGGTTTACATGGAAGAAAGAAAACTGTACTCAATAGGGGAAGTGAGTAAGATCTGCAACATTTCAACAAAGGCTCTGCGTTTTTATGACAAGATCGGAATCATATCACCAGATATGATCTGTAAGGAGAACAGCTACCGCTATTACAACAAAGAAACACTTATGACCGTACCTGTTGTAAAGTATTACAAGCAGATGGGATTTAAGCTGGAAGAGATGCAGGGGCTTGTTGAGGGCAATACCTACTACTATCTGGAACAGAATTTCCGCAACAAAATCGACCAGCTCTGTCTCCAGGAGCAGCAGATTCACAACAGCTATGTGGCCGTTAAGGATTGGTACGAGCTGATTCAGGAAGCCAAGATGGTGCTCCAGAACAATGTACATGAGGTATCAGTGAGATTTCTTCCGGAGTCCACATTTTGTAGCCTGAAACAGAGTTTTGGATACAATTATATGGAATCTATTATTAATATTGAATGGACCAATCATCTTGAAAAGGCTGAGAATGAGATTACAGGCCCTGTAATTCTTAAGTTTGACTCCTTCGAGGATAAGATGAAAGGCAGATGCAATGCTGCAACCATTATGCAGAAAGCCATTCACCCCTGCAAGGAATACTTAAACCGCCAGACTTATGGAGGTATCATGGTTGCTTCCGTGTATCATATTGGAAAACATGAGACCATAGACGAAGAATACGAGCGGATTGTAAGCTGGGCAGCCAAGCGGGGATATCAGTGTGGGAAAGAAAGCTTTGAGCGTTATGTAGTGGATTACTGGACAACCAGGAACCCGGAAGAGTTTGTAACAGAAGTGATTGTCCCGGTTTACCGCCAGTAAGGGAGCATGAATCGCAGTCCCAACGGTTAAAAAAGGTAATCTTACAGGTTCTTTTGGAACAGAAATGAGTAAAAATTTCTGTTTCAGGAGAGCCTTTTTTATGTGTGGAGCATCAGGGTAAAAATTACCATTTAAACTGGTGTAAAAATAAAAAAAAATCGGTTGACATTCCCCATAGGGGGAAGTCCTATACTAAATGCATAGAAAAATGCAGGCAGCCAGTAGAAAATTAGTAACATTAACAGGCGTCGTGCATTTTCTAAACGTTTTCAGCTGAACGTGAAAGAAAAAGCAACAGGGCAACTTAAATTTTGTGCACTATTCAGATGGGGAAGGAAACTTAAATGACGGAAGCGCGAAAGAAATTTAAACGAATTGGCGTTACAACCGGTTTGATATCCGGTCTCATGTACGGGTTATACACCACCTTTGTACTGATCGCCGGATACTACAAACCACTTGCCGGGGCAGTTGGGCTTTTTGCTGCTCCCTACGTAACATCTGGTCTCAATGACTTATTTGCCGGGATCTGGCTTACTGTGTACAACATAAAGACCGGAAGAATACGTGAGATCGGAAGAAGCTTAAAACTGTTTCCTGGCAAAATCATTTTACTCGGTTCCCTTGTAGGAGGACCAATTGCCAGCGGTGCATACTTAATGGGCCTGGCAATGGCAGGAGCTTATGCAATCCCGATTTCTGCCATGTACATTCTTTTCGGAGCATTATTTGCACGGATCTTCTTAAAACAGAAAATCGTACCCAGAGTTGGTCTTGGTATGCTGATCTGTGTTGTTGGGGCAATCGTTATTAACTGGGTAAAACCAGAAGGCAGCGCCAACTTTACTCTCGGTATCATTTGTGCCTTTGTAGCAGCAGTTGGCTGGGCGCTGGAAGGCGTATTTGCAGCTTACGGAAGTGCAATGCTTGACACAGATGTAGTAATCAATATCCGTCAGCTTTTATCCGGAATTGTAGATTTAATTGTAATTCTGCCTATCGTAGGCGGTATGGGACTTTTAAAAGGCACACTCTTTTCCCTGCCTCCCATTGCATGGCTGATCGTATCCGGTCTCTGTGCGGCAATCTCCTATCTCTGCTGGTATAAGTCAAACAGCACAGTAGGCTGTGCCATGGGAATGTCACTGAACATCACCTACGCGTTCTGGGGCGTGCTGTTTTGTATCCTGTTTATCAAACAGCCAGTAACCCCCACCATTATCATTGGTTCTATTATCATTATCATCGGAGCTGTATTGGTATCCGTTGACCCATTTGAATTGCTAAATAAAAAGGAGGACTAAACAATGAAATATGATGCATTAGGAATGATCGAAACAAAAGGTTTAATCGGCTCAATTGAAGCTGCAGACGCTATGGTAAAAGCAGCAAATGTAACACTTGTTGGAAAAGAATTTGTAGGCGGCGGACTTGTTACCGTTATGGTAAGAGGTGATGTAGGCGCAGTGAAAGCAGCTACTGATGCAGGCGCAGCAGCAGCACAGAGAGTTGGCGAACTGGTATCTGTACATGTGATTCCACGTCCACATGCAGAAGTTGAGACAATTCTTCCGAAGGATAAAAAGGAGATTAAGTAATGGGTAACCAAGGAATGACATCAGCATCTGCGGATGCGAAAATGGCAGCTATTAACAAAAAATTCAGGACAACTGGAATGACAACCGGTGCATTATCCGGACTTACCTACGGAATTTATACAGTTCTTGTACTGGTAGCCGGTTACTATGAACCTCTTGCCAGCGCAGCAGGTCTTTTAGCAGGACCATATGTATTATCCGGCTTAAATGACCTTTTCGCAGGAATCTGGCTGACTGCATACAATGCAAAGAGCGGCCGTCTCCGTGAGATGGGCAGAAGTCTTAATACATTCCCTGGAAAAATGATTGTAATCGGATCCATTCTTGGAGGACCTATTGCAAACGGCGCTTATCTGGTTGGTCTTGCCATGGCAGGAGCTTACGCAATCCCGATCTCCGCATTATGCAGCTTGTTTGGTGCAATTTTTGCCTGGATCTTCTTAAAACAGAAAATTACAAAAAGAGTTATGGTTGGTATGCTTGTATGTGTGGCTGGTGCCATCATCATCAACTGGACCAAGCCGGAAGGCAGTGATAACTTCACTCTGGGAATTATCTTCTCCTTCGTTGCAGCGATCTGCTGGGCGCTGGAAGGTGTATTCTCTACCTACGGCGGAGCTATGATCGACACTGATGTTGCTGTAAACTTACGTCAGCTCATCTCCGGTGTTATAGACTTATTCGTAATTCTTCCTATCGTTGGAGGCTTAGGACTTTTAGGCGGAACTTTAACAGCAGGAATTCCGGTTATCTGGCTGGCAGTTGCAGGCTTAAGCGCAGCAGTATCTTTCCTTTGCTGGTATAAGAGCAACTCTACGGTTGGTTGTGCAATTGGTATGTCCTTAAATGTAACATATGCGTTCTGGGGCGTTTTCTTCTGTATCCTGTTTCTGGGACAGGCAGTTACCCCTACGATTGTCATCGGCTCTATCGTAATCGTATTAGGTGCGATTGTAGTTACCATGAATCCACTGGATTTATTCAGGAAAGGGGAATAAAAACATGTTATTACCTGCAAGAACAGCGGTTTTAAATTATTTATACGGAGTAGAAAGTGCTGACATCGCTCAGATAATGGGAGCTTTAAAGTCAGAGTACGGCAGTGAACGTCAGTTTACAAAAGATCGTTATATGGATCACGTTATGTCCTTAGAGGCAAACGGACTGGTTAGCTTACAAAGCTATGATTTAGATGAGAAGGGTGATCTGCGCATGCGTTATTCAATTAATGACGATGGCAAGGCAACCGTAGACAAGTACGTAGACAAGAAATACCGCAAATAAATTTCAGGAGGTTTACGAAGGTGAGATATTACGGAGATGAAGCATTAGGGCTGGTAGAGACTCTTGGATTAACCCCGGCTCTGGAAGCAGCAGATAAGATGTTAAAAGCAGCAGATGTAGAATTGATTTCCTATGAAAACGTAGGCTCTACCCTGGTAACCATTATGGTAAAGGGTGATGTGGCAGCCGTACGTGCCGCCGTAGATGCAGGCGCAGAAGCAGCAGCAGCCATTGGCAAACTGACTGCACATAATGTAATGCCAAGACCCATCAAAGAAGTCGGCGACATTGTATCAGTACATGATATTGACGCGTAAAGAGAGGAAAACAGTATATGGAAAGATATGAAGCCATCGGCTCAATTGAAACATTTGGTTTGGTATTCGCATTAGAAGCAGCTGATGCAATGTGTAAGGCTGCAGATGTTGAACTTGTTGGTTATGAGAACGTAGCTTCCGGATATATTTCCGTTCTGGTGCGCGGAGATGTAGGAGCCTGCAAGACTGCAGTTGATGCAGGAGTGAAAGCAGTAAGCGATATGGGCGCTGAGATTTACAGCTGTGTTGTAATCCCAAGACCTCATCCGGATCTTGTAAAGATCATCAGGAGATATGCAATCGCTGCGCCGGAGCAGGAATAAAACGTATCCCGGTTGAAGGGAGAACAGAGAAATGAATTTTGTAGATAAAGACCTTCTCTCCATACAGGAGGCAAGGATTTTAATGGAAAGCGCAAGAGACGCCGGTAAGACCATGCTCACCTTCCCCCAGGAAAAGCTTGATACGATCGTCGAAGGTCTTGCAAATGCAGCAAAGGAGCTGGCAGAAGAACTGGCCGTGATGTCCGCAGAAGAAACAGGCTACGGACGCGCAAAAGACAAGCTTGTAAAAGACACCTTTGTCTGCGAATTTCTGCCGAAGCACTTACGTGATATGAAATGTGTGGGCGTTTTAAATGAAGACCCTGTACGTAAAACCATGGACGTAGGCGTTCCGGTGGGAGTCATCGCTGCACTTACTCCTTCTGTAAGCCCGGTCTCCACTGCAATTTATAACATACTGATTGCAGTGAAATCCGGAAACCCCATCGTCATCGCTCCTCATGAGCGGGCGGTAAAGGTGACAGGCAGGCTTCTTGACTGTATGAAGGAAGTCGGTCTCCGCTTCGGACTTCCGGAAGGAGCCATCGGATATTTAAAGACGGTAACGAAGGCAGGAGCTTTGGAACTGATTCATCATCCCGCAGCAGCCATGGTGGTGAATACCGGAGTGCCGGAATTAAACCGTGAGGCAGCACAAAGCGGAAAGCCCTACATCTACGGAGGCACCGGAAACGGTCCTGTATTTATAGAGCGGACAGCTGATTTAAAACAGGCGGTTGAAGATATTATCGTAAGCCGTACCTTTGATTACGGAATTGTATCTGCAGCAGAACAGTATGTGGTAGTGGACAGCTTAATCGCAGCAGAAGTAAAAGCAGAAATGTTGAAGAACGGTGCGTATTTCATGAACGGGGAAGAGGAAAAGCAGTTAATTGATCTTCTCAACCTGGAACATGGAAATGCAGATACGGAGATTATGGGAAGACCGGCCATAGAACTTGCCAGACGTGCAGGTTTTACAGTACCGGAGAACACAAGTGTTCTGGTTTCTCAGCAGAAATATATTTCTGACAGAAACCCATTTGCAAAAGAGCTTCTCTGTCCCGTACTTGCCTACTACATCGAAAACGACTGGATGCATGCCTGCGAGAAATGTATGAGTCTCCTGGTAAATGAAAGCCATGGCCACACTCTGGTAATCCATTCCAGAGACGAAGAAGTAATCCGCCAGTTCGCTTTGAAAAAACCGGTTGGAAGAGTGCTTGTCAATACCCCTGCCACATTAGGCAGCATGGGAATGACCACTAATTTATTCCCTGCAATGACACTGGGAAGTATCACAGCCGGAGCCGGTATTACATCGGATAATGTTTCCCCCATGAATTTCATCTATATCCGGAAGGTCGGATATGGAGTGAGAAAAGCCGATGAATATCTGGAAAATGCAAAAACAGAATTGTGTTCCTGCCCCCAGGCTGCGGCACCTGCCAGTCAGCATGGAGATGCAAAAGAACTTTTAAAGCAGATATTAGAGGCATTATCAAAGGAACTGTAAGAGAAATAATTGAAAGAGAGGGTAAACAGATTGGATATTCGTGAATTTTCTAATAAATTTGTAGAAGCAACGAAAAACATGACACCAGAAGAAAGAGCTTCCCTGATGAAGATGTTTGAAACTGTTTCTGACGAAATCAATAAAAACGAGCCTGCAAAGGCAGCAGCTGCAGTATACGCCGAGGAGGGCACAACCATTCCTGACGGTATTACAACAAGACTTCAGAAATTAAAAGATAACTACTTAACACACAGGCCAACCATTACAACATACCGTGCCCGCGCGATCACAAAGATTGCTGCAGAAAATCCAGGTATGCCAAAGATCATGCTTCGTGCAAAATGTTTCCGTTACTGCTGCGAAACAGCTCCCCTTGTAATTCAGGATAACGAGCTGATCGTAGGTGCTCCAAACGGCGCTCCACGTGCAGGTGCTTTCTCTCCTGATATCGCATGGAGATGGATGAAGGATGAAATCGATACCATCGGAAGCCGTCCTCAGGATCCATTCTATATCTCTGATGAAGACAAGAAGATCATGAGAGAGGAGCTTTTCCCATACTGGGAGGGCAAATCCGTTGATGAGTACTGCGAAGATCAGTATCGTGAAGCTGGTGTTTGGGAATTATCCGGCGAATCCTTCGTTTCTGACTGTTCCTATCATGCAGTAAACGGCGGCGGTGACTCCAACCCTGGTTATGACGTAATCTTAATGAACAAGGGTATGCTTGATATCCAGCAGGAAGCAAAGGATCATTTAAAAGAATTAAAATATGAGAATCCAGATGACATTGAGAAGATCTACTTCTACAAGTCCATCATTGATACCACAGAAGGCGTTATGATATACGCTAAGAGAATTTCTGAGTATGCAAAAGAACTTGCTGCAAAAGAAACCAATCCAAAGCGTAAAGATGAGCTTTTAAAGATTGCTGAAGTAAATGCATACGTTCCGGCTCACAAGCCAAGAACATACTGGGAAGCAATTCAGTCTGTATGGACCATCGAGTCTCTGCTCGTAGTAGAAGAGAACCAGACTGGTATGTCCATCGGACGTGTAGACCAGTATATGTACCCTTACTACAAAGCTGATATCGAATCCGGCCGTATGAATGATTTCCAGGCATTTGAGCTTTCAGGCTGTATGCTTATTAAGATGTCTGAGATGATGTGGATCACCAGCGAAGGCGGTTCTAAATTCTTCGCAGGTTACCAGCCATTCGTTAATATGTGCGTAGGTGGTGTAACAAGAAGCGGAATGGATGCAACCAATGACTTAACATACCTTCTTATGGATGCTGTCCGTCATGTAAAGATTTATCAGCCATCTCTTGCATGCCGTATTCACAATAAGTCCCCGAAGCAGTACTTAAAGAAAATCGTAGATGTTGTTCGTTCCGGTATGGGATTCCCTGCCTGCCACTTTGACGACGCACACATCAAGATGATGCTTGCAAAGGGCGTTTCCATTGAAGATGCACGTGACTACTGTCTGATGGGCTGTGTTGAGCCTCAGAAATCAGGACGTCTGTATCAGTGGACTTCAACTGCTTATACTCAGTGGCCAATCTGTATCGAGCTTGTATTAAACAAAGGTGTACCGTTATGGTATGGCAAACAGGTTTGTCCTGATATGGGTGACATCAACAGCTTTAAGACTTATGAAGAGTTTGAAGCAGCTGTTAAGGAAGAAATTAAGTACATTACAAAATGGTCTTCTGTTGCAACCGTTATCTCTCAGCGTATTCACAGAGAGCTTGCTCCAAAGCCACTGATGTCCATTATGTACGAAGGCTGTATGGAAAAAGCAAAAGACGTATCTGCAGGCGGAGCGATGTATAACTTCGGACCTGGAGTTGTATGGTCAGGACTTGCAACCTATGCAGATTCCATGGCAGCAATTAAAAAGCTGGTATTTGATGATAAGAAATATACACTTGCACAGTTAAATGAAGCATTAAAGGCTGACTTTGTGGGCTATGATCAGATCCGCACCGATTGCCTCAATGCACCAAAATACGGAAATGACGATGATTATGCAGATTTAATTGCTGCAGATTTAGTTGACTTTACCGAGCATGAGCACAGACAGTATAAGACCTTATACTCTGTATTAAGCCACGGAACATTATCTATTTCCAACAACACACCATTCGGTCAGTTAACAGGCGCAACCGCTAACGGACGTCATGCATGGCTGCCATTATCCGATGGTATCAGCCCAACCCAGGGCGCTGACTTCAAGGGCCCGACAGCGATCATCAAGTCTGTATCCAAGATGGCGAACGACACCATGAACATCGGTATGGTACACAACTTTAAGATCATGGCCGGACTTCTTGATACACCGGAAGGAGAAGAAAGTTTAATTACTCTTCTTCGTACCGCATGCATGTTCGGAAACGGCGAGATGCAGTTTAACTACTTAGATAACAACACACTGATCGAGGCTCAGAAACATCCGGAACTTTACCGTGACTTAATCGTCCGCGTAGCAGGATACAGCGCATTCTTCGTAGAGCTGTGCAAGGATGTACAGGATGAGATCATCAGCAGAACCATGTTGACACATTTCTAAAAGAAAACGGAGAACAATCACAATGGACCATGGAAATACAGGAGATATTGAACGTAAGGCGCTGATCTTTAACGTACAGAAGTACAACATGTATGACGGACCGGGAATCAGAACCCTGGTATTCTTTAAAGGCTGCCCGCTCCGGTGTAAATGGTGTGCCAATCCGGAAGGACTGGTACGGAAATTCCAGGTGATGTTTAAGCAGAATTCCTGTACAGACTGCGGGGCATGCGAAAGCGTTTGCCCCGTAGGAATCCATGTGATGTCCAAAGAGACCGGAAAACATGAAATCAGACGGGATAAGGATTGTATCGGCTGCATGAAATGTAAGAATGTCTGCCCCAATTCAGCGCTTTCCATTGCCGGAGAGGTTAAGACAATTTCCGAGCTGTTAAAAATCGTAGAGGAAGATGCCGCATTTTATGATATATCCGGTGGCGGTGTGACATTAGGCGGCGGTGAAGTGACGGCTCAGCCTGAGGCTGCCTTAAATCTTTTGATGGCATGCAAGAGGGAAGGCATTAACACAGCCATTGAAACCTGTGGTTACACAAAAACCGAAACGATTTTACAGATCGCAGAATATGTGGATTTATTCCTTTATGACATCAAGCATATGGATCCGGTTCGCCACAATGAACTGGCCGGCGTAAACAATGAACAGATCTTAATCAATTTAAAAGAACTGCTTCACCGCCGTTACAACGTAAAGGTTCGTATGCCAATGTTAAAGGGAATCAACGACAGCCGGGAAGAAATTGATGCAGTGATACAATTCTTAATGCCGTTCCGTGATTACAAAAACTTTAAGGGAATTGACTTACTTCCTTATCACAAGCTGGGAGTAAACAAATATAACCAGCTGGATATGGAATATCCAATTGATGGAGATCCAAGCTTAAGTGCGGAGGATTTAGACCGTATCGAAGGCTGGATGAATGAGTATCAGTTCCCGGTTACTGTGGTGAAGCACTAGAAAGGGGAGAGCGCCGTGTCAGAGATACAGCGAGTCATAGAAGAATCCGTTCCCGGCAAGCAGGTTACCATCGCTCATGTAATCGCTTCGCCAATACCGGAGGTATATGAGTGTCTGGGTATCGATGAGCTTGGAGCCATCGGAATTTTAACCCTGTCCCCTTTTGAAACCTCCATCATTGCTGCTGATATTGCGGCGAAGGCAGCCAGTGTTTCAGTGGGATTTTTGGACCGTTTCACCGGCTCCGTCATCATCGCAGGAGACGTGGACAGTGTGGAGACAAGCCTTCGGGCAGTGTGTGAAACCTTACGGCGCGTACTTGGATTTACCGTGCCGGATATAACCAAAACATGAGAAAAAAGAGAATCATGATCATCGGACCGGGCGGCAGCGGAAAAACTGCCCTTGCAGCCGCAATCAATGGTTTAGACGGTCCTGTCAAACGGACACAGAACATGGTATATGGGGAGAAAACCTTAGATGTACCGGGAGTTTATTTAGAAAGTCCCTGGATGCACAAACACATCATCGCGGCAGCTCAGGACGCCTCCCTTGTACTGATGCTGGTAGACCAGTCCTCATGCCGGGAAAGTTATCCTCCGGGATTTGCAAAAGCATTCCGGGTGCCGGTAATCGGAGTTATTACGGGAAACGGAAAAAAGCCGGAGAATGACGGCTGGTGTATCCGTCAGTTAAAGAAAACAGGGATTTCAACCCCCTGCATTCACATCAACCTATCGGACCGTACGGGAATTGATGAGTTGATGGAAGTTATAAAAAGCCCGGAAAGCGTGGGCAATATTCTAGGAAATACCCCTTCGGGTATACCTCAATGCCCGGAAAGCGTGGGCAATATTCTAGGAAAGGAGGGAAATGTAACGTGGAGCAATTTGTAATGAACACAAAGGTATATATGGGATCTTCCTGTCTGGAAAAAATCAAGGAACTTTCTATAGAAAAAGCTTATATCATCTGTGATCCCTTTATGGCTCAGTCCGGTAAGGTGAATTTAATTACAGACCTGCTGACAGAAAAAGGAAGCAGCTTTGAAGTTTTCTCAGAAGTAGTGCCTGATCCTACGATCGCCGTTGTATCAAAGGCAATCGGTGGAATGAAAGGTTTTGGACCGGATACGGTAATCGCTTTAGGCGGAGGTTCTGCCATCGATACCGCGAAGGCTGCCAGCCACATTTACACACAGATGGGAAATGACAAGCTGAATTTAATTGCAGTTCCAACCACCAGCGGAACCGGAAGTGAAGTAACTAATTTTTCCGTTATTTCTGATCCGGAAGCTCAGGCGAAATATCCTCTGCGCTCCGACAGCATGGTACCGGATGCGGCATTCCTTGATCCCCGATTTACAGTGTCAGTACCGCCTCATATTACGGCAGATACCGGTATGGATGTTTTAACCCATGCGTTAGAAGCCTATGTTTCAACCAATGCAGGTGATTTTACTGATGCATGTGCGGAAAAGGCAGTCAGACTGGTATGGAGCTATCTGGCACGTACCGTGGAAGAAGGAAGTGACATGGAGGCAAGAACTCACATGCACAATGCTTCCTGTCTGGCAGGAGTTGCTTTTAACGGTGCATCTTTAGGACTTTGCCATAGTATGGCACATGCACTGGGAGCCCGTTTCCACATTCCGCATGGAAGAAGCAATGCAATACTGCTTCATCATGTAATCAGCTATAACGCTGGCTTAGAGGAAGCGGGAGATTTTGCAGCATGCAGCAGATATGTTGCGATTGCCAACATGCTTGGCATTGCAGCAGGAACAGAGAAAGCCACGGTACACGGCCTGGTGCGTCACATTAAGAATCTTATGAGTAAGATTAAAATACCTCAGCAGATCACCGATTTAAACGTGGACAAAGACGAATTCGAACAGGCTGTACGGGAAATGGCAGAGAAAGCACTTCAGGATAACTGCACATTGACCAACCCAAGAGTGCCTACGGTAGAAGAGATCGAAACAATTTACCGTAAGCTTTGTAAGGGGGGCTATTAATGAAATTCATCACCGAAGAAGATTTGAGAATTTTATTCAGAAGAGAACCCTTTGCCTCTTATGATCTTCCTGCACAGGCAAAGCTTACACCAGGAGCGCGTCAGTTTTTATTAGATAAGAAGATATCATTTTGTGATGATCCCCTGACGGCAAAACGCAAACTATCAAAACCTGCAGAAGTGATTATAGAGACACCAGTTACAGTTACAGAGCCTGCGCCCGACCGTTTCTTATTAAAACTGGAAACCTTAAAGGCACAGTTTCTGGAAGCCGGAATTTCCTTATTAGACAGGGACGTGCTGTTAGCAGAGCAGGTATTTGATTTAGAGCGGAAGTTATCTTTCGTGGGGAAAGGTGCTTCGGGCGACATAAATCCATTTGAGTCCTGCACCGGATTTAATAAGGAAAACCAAAACGAACCATACTCTGACTGTTTTGAGATCACCGGCTTTCATGCCCAATCCGAAAAAGGAAGAGAAATAGTCCTGTTACACCGTCTGCGCTGCTGCGTTCGGGAACTTGCGGCAGAAGCAGGAGAAAAGAATTTCAACCCGGTTATTAACCGCTTATCCCAGATGATCTGCCTGTTGTATGGAGGAAATGCATGTCAAAGAAAGAAATAACATTTGATAGCTGTAACGAACTGGTAAGCCAGTTTGAAGCAGTGGTAAAAAATCCTGTCAGAGAACGTTCCTCCGTTTATTATACGGGGGTGGATTTAGGAACAGCGTGCGTGGTAGTGGCTGTGCTTGATGAAAATTTCAGGCCAGTGGCCGGCGCTTACCGGTATGCGGATGTAGTCCGTGACGGAATGGTAGTCGATTACATCGGCGCCATCCGGATCGTTCGTGAGTTAAAGGCAGAACTGGAGGAAAAGCTGGATACGGAACTGCTTTATGCAGCTGCAGCCATTCCTCCGGGGACCGATTCACTGGACGGAGGAGCAATCAAGAATGTGGTGCAGGGAGCCGGATTTGAAATCACTGCCCTTCTTGATGAACCAACGGCAGCAAATGCAGTGCTAAAGATACAAAACGGCGCAGTGGTGGATATCGGCGGCGGAACGACTGGAATTTCTATTTTAAAAGATGGAAAAGTAGTTTACGTAGCTGATGAGCCCACGGGAGGAACTCATTTTTCCCTGGTTGTATCCGGAGCTTATAACCTCTCTTTTTCAGAAGCAGAGCTTTATAAGCGAAAAGAAGAAAACCACAAAGAGCTGCTTCCGGTATTAAAGCCGGTAATCGAAAAGGTAGCCTCCATCATTAACCGCCACATCAAAGGATATGACGTAGATGAAATTTATTTAGTAGGCGGTACCTGCTGTTTAGCAGGAATCGAAACAATTATTGAGAAGCAGACTGGGATCCATACACGTAAACCGGACAACCCCATGTTTGTAACTCCTCTGGGAATCGCATTCTCCTGTACTCAGGAGGAAATGGATTAAAAGGAAGTGGACGTATGGAATATCGGATTATTAAATCACCGTCACCTGGAACCGTTGATATTTTAAACCGCAGAAAAGGCTCAGGAGCTTCCACTCCCATCGGAAAGGTGGATGCCATTGGTCTCGTTCAGGGACGGATTATCGAAATGGTATGTGCCGCCGATGTGGCAGAAAAAGCCGTGGGTGTTACAGTAGAAGATATCAAGGGTAGCTGCCCACAGAACATGATCATGCTAGCGATTTTTGGAGATACGGCATCGGTAGAGGCAGCGATGGAAGAAATCAGACTGAGAGAGAAGAGAGGCGGGATAGAATGGTAGCAGCAAGACTGATTGACAATATCTGGGCGACCAGAAAGGCAGAGTCTTTAAACGGTTATAAGTTTATGCTTGCCGAGATCATTGGTGGTACACGGGAAGGTGAACGGCTGATTGTAGCAGACATCATCAGCGCCGGAATCGGTGACCGCGTGATCATTTCCACCGGCTCTTCAGCCAGACGCATGCTGGGAAACGATGAGATTCCCGTTGATGCCGTAGTAATTGGAATTATTGATGAAGACTGCCAGTTTATATAGAAGGGAAGTGATCATATGAAGCAGTTGATATGCGCAAAAGACGTGGAAACATTGCATGCAGAAGGCAAGAGTGTATTTCACGTAGAGAGCGGAAGCATTATCACACCGTCAGCAAAGGATGCAGCAGATGCTTACGGAATCACCTTCTGCGACAAAGCAGAAGAGAAGGCAGAAGCGAAAGGAGCGTTTGCAGGAATGGATATTGACAGCGAGAAAATTTATATGGTACTGAAGGCTCTTATGGAGAAGGGAATGTTAAATGACATTTTAAAACCATATGAGTCAGAGAGCCATGGCAACGGTTTAAAGGTTGTTCGCGGAAGTTCTGTAAAGATGGATGTATTCGATACAGGTGATCCAAATGTAAAAGCTTATTATCAGGAGCTTGTAAGCAAAGAAGAGTCAAAAATGAGTGCCGGTTTCCTGGTAATTGACCATTCTGAATTTGAGTGGGAACTGACCTATGAAGAAATCGACTATGTAATCGAAGGAACCTTAACTGTGACCATTGACGGAAAGACCTTTACGGCAAAAGCCGGAGATGTGCTCTTTGTACCGTCAGGATCAAAGGTAATCTGGGGTTCTCCGGACAAGGCAAGAGTATTCTACTCAACCTATCCGGCTAACTGGGCTGACTTGGTTTAAGGAGGTAAATGATGCAGGCACTTGGCTTTATAGAAACAAAAGGTGTGCTGGTGGCAATTGAAGCTGCCGATGCCATGTTAAAGGCAGCGGATGTGTCTCTGGTAGAGAAAACCAAAGTTGGCGGAGGTCTCATTACTGTTACGGTGACCGGCGATGTGGCGGCAGTGAAGGCAGCGGTTGAGGCCGGAGCGGCGGCAGTGGAGCGAATTAACAGTGCCGCATTAATCACACGCCATGTGATTCCAAGGCCTCATGAGGAACTTGCAGCTGTCATCGGCGGCAACACTCCAGATGAACCGGAGAAGGCACCAGTACCGGAGATTACCATGGAACCGGAAGAAGAGGCAGCCGTACCAGTCGAAGAGACAGTTGAATCATCTGCTCAGATAACAGACGAAGAACCAAACTCAGAGACAGAGCTGGTGGATACCATAAAGAGAGAGACCATTGATTTATGGATGCACCAGGACGGTCTTACTGAGACCATGAAGATACTTGAAGATATGAAGGTAACAGAGCTTAGGACGCTTGCCCGGGAATATCCCGAATTCAGCATAGCTGGAAGAGAGATTTCAAAGGCAAATAAAACCCTGCTGCTGGAAGAATTCAGGAAGTATTACGGACAAAATGATTAAGATTTTTAGAAGAGGAGATACGGAACATGGAAAATTTTGATTATGATTTGCGTTCCATCCAGGAAGCAAGGGATTTAGCCAGAAACGGCGAAGCGGCAGCAAAGAAAATTGCAGGATATACAGCAGAACAGATTGATGTCATCTTAAAAAGCATGGCAAAGGCAGGCGAGGAGCACTCCCTGTGCCTGGCTCAGATGGCTGTTGAAGAAACAGGATTCGGTAAAGTGATGGATAAGGCTTATAAGAACCATGCAGCTTCCACACTTTTATATGAAGAGATCAAGGACATGAAGACAAGAGGAATTCTTTGTGAAGATACCACAAAGCAGACCTTTGACGTAGCAGAGCCAGTAGGACTTGTAATGGGTATCGTGCCTTCCACAAACCCAACCTCTACTGTATTCTTCAAATCCATGATCGCAATTAAATCAGGAAATGCAATCGTATTTTCCCCACATCCATCTGCAGCAAAATGTACTCAGAAGGCAGCAGAGGTTATGTGTGAAGCAGCAATTGCAGCTGGCGCACCAGAGGGAATTATCAGCTGCGTAACCATGCCTTCCATGGGATCAACCAATGAGCTGATGAAATGCAAGGAAGTTTCCATTATCATCGCAACTGGCGGTCCTGGAATGGTAAAAGCTGCTTACAGCGCAGGAAAACCAGCAATCGGCGTAGGCGCAGGAAACTCTCCGGCATACATCGAAAAGACTGCTGATGTAAAACACGCAGTAAGAACCATTATGGCCAGCAAAACATTTGACTACGGTACCATCTGTGCTTCCGAGCAGTCCATCATCTGTGAAGAAAGCAACCATGCAGAGGTTGTAGCAGAATTAAAGAGCCAGGGCGGCTACTTCATGACAAAAGAAGAAACCGACAAGGTTTGCAATCTGTTATTCAAAAACGGTCATAACATGAACGCGAAGTTTGTAGGACGTTCTCCTGAAGTGATCGCTGCAGCAGCAGGTATCACCATTCCGGAAGGCACAAGAGTGTTAATCGGTAAACAGGAAGGCGTAGGCGAAGGATATCCGTTATCCTATGAAAAGCTGACAACTGTTCTTGGTTTCTATACCGTTAAGGACTGGGAAGAAGCATGTGGTTTAAGCTATCGTCTGTTACAGAACGGGATCGGACATACCATGAGCATTCATACTCAGGACAGAGATATGGTATTAAAATTTGCAGCAAAACCAGCTTCCAGAATTCTTGTAAACACAGGCGGAAGCCAGGGCGGAACCGGAATCAGCACAGGTCTTCCAATCGCCTTCACATTAGGCTGCGGAACCTGCGGCGGAAGCTCTGTTTCTGAAAATGTAAGCCCGAAACATTTACTCAACGTTAAGACAGTAGCATTCGGCTTAAAAGACTGCTCAACCATTGTAGATGATGACCCAACTTTCATGTGGAAAGAAAAATCACAGGCTTCCTCCTGCTTAAGCCCTGCTGAGCTTGTTGCTTCCTTTGAGAAAAAGGAAAGTGCTCCGGCAGCTTCCTGCCAGAGCGGCTGCGAAGACAATGACAAGCTTGCGGCTCTTGTAAAGGAAATTGTTCTGGCTATGAAAGGCCAGTAATCAGAACTGAAAAAGGAGAACAGCAATGGATAAGTATGAAGCGGTAATCAAGCTCTTAATGGATGCTGTAAAATCAGAATCCGGCAGTGACGAGCTGACGATTCCGGTAGGCGTTTCCAATCGCCATGTGCATTTGTCTCAGGAAGATTTAGATACTCTGTTTGGAAAAGGCTACCAGCTGACCAACATGAAAGAGTTATCACAGCCCGGACAGTATGCATGCAAGGAAATGGTAACGGTATGCGGTCCCAAGGGAGCCATTGAAAAAGTCCGCATTTTAGGACCGGTAAGAAAGCAGACCCAGGTAGAAATTCTGGCTGCCGACTGCTTTAAACTTGGCAGAAATACAACACCTAAAATGTCCGGCGAACTGGCAGGAACACCAGGGATTACACTGGTAGGACCGAAAGGAACCGTAGAGACAAAAGAGGGCTTAATCATTGCCCAGAGACATATTCACATGTCACCTGCTGACGCTTTAAAGTTCAGCGTACATGATGGTGAGACAGTTAAAATTGAAACAGAGGGCATCCGTGGAGGAATCTTTAACAACGTGGCAATCCGCGTAACAGAGACTTCCTCGTTAGAATGTCACTTAGACACGGAAGAAGCCAATGCTATGGGCCTTACCGGTTCATCTAAGGTAACAATTGTTAAATAGGGAACTATTAAAAATTAATTATAAAAACCCAGGAGGATTTAAAAATGAAATATGATGCATTAGGAATGATCGAGACTAAAGGTTTAATTGGATCCATCGAGGCAGCAGATGCAATGGTTAAGGCAGCTAACGTAACTTTAATTGGTAAAGAGTTCGTAGGCGGCGGTCTTGTAACTGTTATGGTAAGAGGCGATGTTGGAGCTGTTAAGGCAGCAACTGATGCAGGTGCAGCAGCAGCTCAGCGTGTAGGCGAACTGGTTTCCGTACATGTAATTCCTCGTCCACATGCAGAAGTTGAAACAATTCTTCCTGCAGCAAAAGAAATCTAATTGTCATAATGAAAGCACCTGGTTCTCTCTGGTTTCCTCCAGATGAGAACCGGGTGTTTTTTTACAGTTTTCGTAAATAATATGTAGAATAATAATGTTTTTTGTTGGTTACAAATATTAAAGCATTTCCATACTTTATTCATGTACAATTACTGATTTATTATACATGTTTAATAAAAAACGAGCTAAATTTCCGTATATAATAGACAAAGCGAAATTTATTAGGTATAATATTTATTATATGTGCAGGAGGCAGAAGGCAGGTGAATTCATGCGACATAACAAAAGTGTAATGAGAAGTCTTTTGATGGTAACCCAACTGGGGTTAAGTGTGATGGTGCCTGTATTCGTTTGTATTCTTGCCGGTTACTATTTCGACCGGTATGCAGGAACTAAGTTGCTGCTGTTATTCCTTGTTGTTGGCTTTCTGGCGGGTGGTCGGAATGCATATAAGATTGCGAAAGCCACACTTGCCATGAATGAGAGGGAAGAAAAGGAAGAGGATCGGAAAGCACGCATGGAGAGTCAAAGAGCAACAAAGACCATGGTGAGTAAACCCAAGCAGCCAAGCCGTATAAAAAAGAGCAATGACGAGAAGCTAAAATAAGCAGGAGGACTTGTAATGGAAAAAGCAACAAAGAATTTGATTGTTGAGGTTTCAGCAGGGATTGTGATTTTTACTGCGGTGCTTTTGCTGGGGTCATTTTTTTTATACCCCAGAGTCTCCGTATTTGCAGGTCTGCTTCTGGGAATGGTACTTGCTCTTGCAATGTTTCTTTCCATGGCACTGGTGCTTGACCGATCGATGAAATCCCAGGATCCCAGAACCGTTCAGAAACGGGGAATAGTCAGTGCAGCGGTCCGTTATCTGCTGCTTATTGCCATATTGGTAATAGTCATTAATTGGTTTTCAGATCGGTTTAATCCGGTAGCAGTAGTAATCGGAGTCCTTGGACTCAAAGCAGGAGCATTCTTGCAGCCTGTCATTCACAGGATTGCATCCCGCAAGGATAACAACAGGTAATTTTCTGCGGTCTTGTGTATTATTTTTGAAGAAAGGAGGCTATAGCGTATGGTCATTGCGAATGCCAGTAATGTGGACTTTATGATCAAAGGTGTTACAAAGTTTCACGCGTTCGGGCAGGATCTGTGGGTAACTACAACAGAAATCGGTCTTAGCATTATTACAATCACGATTTTGATTCTAGCATTTGTTACGGACCGGAAGATGAAACGAGCGACAGAAGTGCCGGGCACATTTCAGAATATCATGGAACTGATGGTGGAATCACTGGATAAGCTGGTGAAGGAAACCATGGGGCATAATGCGAAGAAGTTTGTCAATTATATCGGAACAATCTTTCTCTTTATTTTATTCTGTAATATCAGCGGTTTATTCGGGCTTAGAACCCCAACCGGAGACTTTGGTGTCACATTTATGCTCGGTGTATTCACATTCTGCATCGTTCAGTACCAGGGAATCAAGAACCACGGAATCGGGCATCTTACAAGTCTAGCACAGCCGTTTGTGGTTTTATTTCCGATTAACTTAATCGGAGAGATTACAAACCCATTATCCCAGGCGCTCCGTTTGTTTGGTAACATGATGTCAGGAGTTGTAATCATGGGATTGTGGTATGGGATGATGCCAATCTTCGTCAAGATCGGTATCCCATCATTTTTACATGTATACTGTGATTTATTCTCAGGCTGTATACAGACTTATGTGTTCTGTATGCTGACCATGGTATATGTAAATGATAAGTTGGATTAATCAAACAAATTACTAATTATTTTAATTCAGGAGGATTTTATCTATGAACGGAATTTCAGGACAGGATTTTATCTACGGTTGCTCAGCAATCGGTGCAGGTATTGCCATGATCGCAGGTATCGGACCTGGTGTTGGACAGGGTATCGCAGCTGGACACGCAGCTGCAGCAGTAGGACGTAATCCGGGCGCAAAGTCTGATATTACATCTACCATGCTTTTAGGACAGGCTGTTGCCGAGACAACCGGTCTTTATGGTTTCGCAGTTGCCGCTATTCTCATGTTCTTAAAGCCATTCAGCTAAACAGAGGTCTGGCAGGAATAAAAAGAAAGAGCGAGAGGAGGCGAAACCTTGGACAGATTATTGGGATTTGACCCACAGCTGCTTTTCGATGCGTTTATCACTGGTATTAACGTATTCCTTCTGTTTTTTGCTTTATCCTATAAGCTTTTTAATCCGGTGCGCAATGCTCTGGAAAATAGAAAGTTAAAAATTGCAGGAGAGTTGAAAAGCGCTGCAGAAGATAAAGAAGCAGCTCATGTAATGAAGGAAGAATACGAGGCCAGACTTTTAGAAGTCAGAAAAGAGGCGGAAGAGATTCTGGAGGATGCAAGAAAAAGAGCAAAGCAGCGTGAGGCAGAGATTTTATCAGAAGCCAGGGAAGAAGCGAACCGCATTGTTATGAGAGGAAATCGTGAAGTGGAACTGGAGAGAAAGAAAGCGCTTGATGATATGAAAGAACAGATCATATCCATCGCATCTGTCATGGCCGGCAAAGTCGTGGCAGCATCCATCGATACTTCCACACAGGACTCTCTTATTGATGAAACCTTGAAAGAGATGGGTGAGAGCACATGGCAAAGCTAGTATCAAAAGTATACGGTGATGCATTGTTTGAGGAAGCCCTGGAACGACAGGAAGTGGACGCTTTGTTCGAGGAAGTAAAAAGCCTGCAGGCAGTCTTTGTTAATAATCAGGATCTTGCAGGACTTCTTGATAATCCGAAGATAGGCAAGGAAGAAAAAAACGGAATTATTCAGGAAGTATTCGGCGGACGGGTATCGGAAACTCTCATGGGGTTCCTGACAGTCATTGTCGAAAAAGGCAGACAAAAGGAAATCAATGCAATCTGTGAGTACTTTATAAACACTGTCAAAGAATATAAAAAAATCGGCGTGGCCTATGTGACCAGTGCTGTGGAATTAAAAGAGGAACAGAAAGCCCAGCTTCTGGGGAAACTGCTTGGTACAACCAGCTATCAGGAATTTGAGATGGTTTATCAGGTTGATCCTTCCATTATCGGAGGTCTGGTGATCCGGATCGGTGACCGGGTAGTGGATTCCAGTATTAAGACGCAGATTTATGAGCTGCGCCGCAGCTTGTCAAAGCTGCAGATATCGTAACAGAAACTTTGCAGAAAGAAGGTGCAGACCTTAATGAATTTAAGACCAGAAGAGATCAGTTCCGTCATCAAGGAACAGATTCAAAGATATTCAACGAAGCTGGAAGTCTCTGATGTCGGTACAGTCATTCAGGTAGCGGACGGTATTGCCCGTATTCACGGTCTTGAGAATGCAATGCAGGGAGAGCTTCTGGAATTTCCAGGAGAAATCTACGGCATGGTTCTCAACCTGGAGGAAGACAACGTTGGTGCAGTTTTACTTGGTGCCGGCGCGATCAGTGAAGGCGATACAGTAAAAACTACCGGACGAGTGGTAGAGGTTCCGGTAGGAGATGCTCTGACCGGGCGTGTAGTCAATGCCCTTGGTCAGCCGATCGATGGAAAAGGACCGATTCAGACAGACAAGTTCCGTAAAATTGAGCGTGTTGCTCACGGCGTTATCGACAGAAAATCAGTAGACACCCCGCTTCAGACCGGTATTAAGGCGATTGATGCCATGATCCCCATCGGAAGAGGCCAAAGAGAGCTGATTATCGGGGACCGTCAGACAGGAAAGACAGCCATAGCTCTTGATACCATCATTAATCAGAAGGGACAGGGCGTGCACTGTATCTATGTAGCCATCGGTCAGAAATCATCTACCGTTGCGACTATCGTTAAAACACTGGAAGAGTACGGCGCTATGGATTACACCACCATCGTGGTATCCACTGCTTCCGACTTAGCTCCTCTTCAGTATATCGCACCTTACTCCGGCTGCGCAATCGGAGAAGAGTGGATGGAGAATGGTGGAGATGTGCTTGTTATCTATGATGATTTAAGTAAACATGCAGCAGCTTACCGTACCCTGTCACTTCTTCTTAAGAGACCGCCGGGCCGTGAAGCTTATCCTGGAGATGTATTCTATCTTCATTCCAGACTTCTGGAACGTGCTTCCAGACTTTCCGATGAGTTAGGCGGAGGTTCCTTAACCGCACTTCCGATTATTGAGACTCAGGCAGGCGATGTATCGGCTTACATTCCGACCAATGTTATTTCCATCACAGATGGTCAGATTTATCTGGAGACAGAGATGTTTAACTCAGGATTCCGTCCTGCGATCAACGCAGGTCTTTCCGTATCCCGAGTTGGTGGATCTGCTCAGATTAAGGCGATGAAAAAGATCGCCGCTCCCATCCGTGTGGAGCTGGCTCAGTACAGAGAACTTGCAAGCTTTGCCCAGTTTGGTTCCGAGCTTGACAAGGAGACAACCGAGCAGCTGGCACAGGGCGAGAGAATCAGGGAAGTATTAAAGCAGGGTCAGTATCAGCCAATTCCGGTTGAATATCAGATCATCATTATCTTTGCAGCCACGAGAAAACTGCTTTTGGATATTCCAACAGCGAAAATCCTCGACTTTGAGAAGGCTTTAAGAAGCTTTATTGACAGCAAATATTCTGAGATTCCTGCAAGTATCCGTGAAACAAAACAGATTACACCTGAGACAGAAGAACTGTTGGTGAAAGCGATCAATGAGTGCAAAGCAGGTGTTTTTTAAAGGCAGGTGAAAATCATGGCATCCATAAGGGATATCAAACGAAGAAGAGATAGTATTCAAAGTACCGAACAGATTACCAAAGCCATGAAACTCATATCTACCGTTAAACTGCAGAAATCCAGAGCAAAAGCGGAAGCTTCCAAGCCTTATTATGATATGATGTACGATACCATAAACTCCATGCTTAGAAAGTCCGGAGCAATTGAGCATAAGTATTTAAAGGCAGGTGATTCCAAACGGAAGGCAGTGATAGTGATTACTTCCAACAGGGGTCTTGCCGGCGGATACAACAGCAACATTGCAAAGCTTGTCCTTCAGGATGAACGGTTAGAACCGGAGCTTACGGATATCTATGCGATCGGACGAAAAGGCAAGGAATCACTTGGTAAAAAGGGCTATCACATTGCTCAGGATTATTCCGAAGTGATTAATGAGCCTATTTACCGCGATGCTGCTGACATAACCATGGAGCTTTTGGATGCATTCGGACAAAACCGGATTGGAGAGATCTATCTGGTTTATACTTCATTTAAAAATACAGTGACACAGATCCCTACCTTAAAAAAACTTCTTCCTGTTGAGATGGCAGAGGGAAGTGAAAAAACGGATCTGGCGCTTATGAACTATGAGCCGAATGAAGATGAGGTTCTGGATTCCATTATTCCCAAATATATGAGCAGTCTGATTTACGGCGCTTTATTAGAGGCTGTAGCCAGTGAGAACGGAGCCAGAATGACTGCCATGGATTCTGCGACCAATAATGCGGAAGATATGATAGAAGAGCTTGGGCTGATTTATAACAGGGCAAGACAGGGTTCCATTACCCAGGAACTTACCGAAATTATAGCCGGTGCCAATGCAATATCATAACTGTTCGGTAAGTGAAGCAAGCCGAACTTCCTTAATAAACAATGAAATATAAATAAAGGAGAAACAAGATGGCAGAACAAAATATTGGTAAGATCACCCAGATCATCGGTGCCGTACTGGATATCAAGTTCAGCCAGGGCAAGCTGCCGGACATCAATGAAGCCATTGATATTACCACAAAAGACGGCGGCAGACTGGTTGTAGAAGTATCCCAGCATCTTGGCGATGATACCGTAAGATGTATCGCCATGGGCACAACCGATGGACTGGTACGTGGTATGGAAGCTGCAGCAACAGGCGCTCCTATTACCGTGCCGGTTGGAGAAGAAACTCTGGGACGTATCTTTAACGTTCTGGGTGATCCAATCGATAAGAAACCAGCACCGGAAGTAAAAGAGTATTTCCCAATTCACAGACCAGCTCCCACCTTTGCGGAGCAGTTAACGGAAACGGAAATTCTGGAGACCGGAATCAAAGTAGTTGATCTTCTCTGTCCTTATCAGAAGGGCGGTAAGATCGGACTGTTTGGCGGTGCCGGAGTTGGAAAAACCGTATTAATTCAGGAATTAATCCGTAACATTGCCACAGAGCACGGCGGATATTCCGTATTTACGGGAGTTGGCGAGAGAACCCGTGAAGGAAATGACTTATATCACGAAATGCAGGAATCAGGCGTTATTAATAAAACAACCATGGTATTTGGCCAGATGAACGAACCACCGGGCGCACGTATGAGAGTGGGTCTGACCGGACTTACCATGGCAGAATATTTCCGTGACCAGGGTGGTAAGGATGTTCTTTTATTCATCGACAACATCTTCCGTTTTACCCAGGCAGGTTCTGAGGTATCCGCACTTCTTGGACGTATGCCTTCAGCTGTTGGTTATCAGCCAACTCTTCAGACAGAGATGGGTGCACTTCAGGAGCGTATCACATCAACGAAGAACGGTTCTATCACCTCTGTTCAGGCAGTTTACGTGCCTGCAGATGACTTAACTGACCCGGCTCCGGCTAATACCTTCGCTCATCTTGATGCAACCACGGTTCTTGACCGTTCCATCGTAGAGCTTGGTATCTATCCCGCAGTTGATCCCCTTGGATCTACATCCAGAATTCTTGATCCCCGTATAGTGGGTGAAGAGCATTACCGTGTTGCCCGTGGTGTGCAGGAAGTTCTTCAGAAGTACAAAGAGCTTCAGGATATCATCGCCATGCTTGGTATGGATGAGCTTTCTGAGGAAGATAAGCTGACAGTTGCACGTGCAAGAAAGATTCAGAGATTCTTATCCCAGCCTTTCTTCGTTGCAGGCCAGTTTACCGGTCTGGAGGGACGTTACGTGCCTCTTGCTGATACCATTCAGGGCTTTAAGGAGATTCTGGAAGGAAAGCATGATAATATACCAGAAAGCTATTTCTTAAATGCAGGTAGCATCGATGACGTTCTTGCCCGCGTGAAAAAATAGGGGGTAGGAAGATGGCTGATTTATTCAAACTGCAGATCATAACTCCCGAACGGAAGTTTTATGAGGGAGAGGCCTCCATGGTAGAACTCACTACGACTGAAGGTGAAATCGGTGTATACCGGGGACATATTCCAATGACGGCTATTGTAGCACCGGGAATCTTAAAAATTCACGAAGCTGGCGGCATAAAAGAAGCTGCTCTGATGTCTGGATTTCTTGAGATTTTACCGGAGAAAATTGTTATTATGGCTGAAGTGGCTGAGTGGCCGGAGGAGATCGATATAAACCGTGCGGAAGAGGCAAAGGTTCGTGCAGAACGCCGCTTGAAAGAGCAGAGCGGAGAAATCGATATAGTAAGAGCGGAAACAGCGCTGAAAAAGGCACTGGTAAGAATTTCGCTTACGAAATAACAAAAAGGGATTTGAACCGATTTAACTGGTTTGAGTCCCTTTTTTGTGGAAGAATGAGGGGGAAATGCCCCTGAATGTGGATTATCTGCCAAAATTATGCTATACTATGGAACAGATAAAACGAAATAGGGAGAATGTATTATGAAAGAAACATCATTAGTTATTATGGCAGCCGGAATCGGGAGCCGGTTTGGCGGCGGAATCAAACAGCTGGAACCAGTTGGACCCAGTGGCGAGATCATAATGGACTATTCCATTTATGATGCTTTGAATGCAGGCTTTAACAAAATTGTATTTATCATCCGCAAAGATCTGGAACAGGATTTTAAAGAGATTATTGGCAACCGGATTGAAAAGATCGCACCGGTGGAGTATGCGTTCCAGGAACTTGATGATCTGCCGGCGGGCTTTCATAAGCCGGAAGAAAGAACCAAACCCTGGGGAACAGGACAGGCAATTCTGTGTGCGAAACATGTGATACAGGAGCCGTTTGCGGTAATCAATGCAGATGACTATTATGGAAAAGAAGGGTTTGTAAAGATTCATGATTATCTGGTGAACCAGATGGATCCGGATGCCAGACCATTTGATCTGTGCATGAGCGGGTTTATCCTGGGCAATACCTTAAGCGAAAACGGAGGTGTGACCAGAGGAGTATGTCAGGTGGGGTCTGACGGTGTCTTAGAGAAAGTGACGGAGACCTATGAACTCATTATGGACGGAGGCGAAGCTCGTGGAAGAGATGATGGGGGTGATCCGGTTAAGGTTTCTCTGGATCAGAACGTATCCATGAATATGTGGGGACTTTCACCTGCATTTTTAATGGAACTGGAGCATGGATTTCCGACATTTTTAGAGACCCTGAAGGAAGGGGACATCAAATCCGAATATCTGCTTCCTAAGATTATTGACCGGCTGATCAGCCAGGATAAAGCCAGAGTACATGTATTGGAGACCAGAGATAAATGGTTTGGAGTAACTTATAAAGAAGATAAACCAGCTGTTTCAGCGGCGATCAAAGATCTGGTTTCAAAAGGAATTTATCCAGAACGTCTTTTTTAATGGCAATATCCGAACTTTTTTATACTTCTCCGCATAGAATGGTGTTGTATAAGCTAAAAGCAGGGAGTGATAACAACCGTGCCAGGCAATCCGGACTATACTTATGGAGAGGATAATGAGAGCCTGCCCCCATACATGCTTTATGGTGACAGGAGCATCAGGGAAAGTTCTCTGGAGCCGAAGGATATCATTGCAAAGGATCTGGAATATTTACAGGGAATGTACCCGGGACATATGAAACGTCTGCAGGAATACGTCGTTTCCGCATGTGATCACCTGGATTATAAAGACAGCCCAATGTACGATGAATTCCCCGATCGTCTGTTGATTCATCAGGTTTGTGATTCCATTTGCGCAAAGATTCGTGAAGAAGGAACCATAACGGACGAATTGCTGATGGGGAACAATGAAAAGACTGAGACGGCAGCGCAGATGCAGCAAGAGCCTGCGGATTGGGAAAATGAGGAGTTAGAAAAAGCCGAACTTAATGACAGGTACTCCACATGGGGGCCTCCCGGTTGGGGCCCGCCCGGACCAAATCCTCCTGGCTGGAGACCGCCGCCCGGACCGAGGCCGCCTTACTGGGGACCCGGACCAAGACCACCTTACTGGGGACCCGGACCAAGACCCCCTTACTGGGGTCCAGGACCAGGCCCAGGCCCGAAACCACCCTACTGGGGTCCGGGACCAGGCCCGAAACCACCTTACTGGGGGCCAGGACCAGGCCCGAAGCCGCCTTATTGGGGAGCAAATCCCGGACCGCCTCAGGGCAATGGTCTGCTGGGGGATATTGTGTCAGTACTGCTTCTGAATGAAATGCACCGAAGAAGATGTAACTCCGGACGGTGCAGATAGGTAATTTAAAAGAGCGTGTTGCAAACTGTTTTTATAAATGGTTTTGCAGCACGCTCTTTATTTCATAATCTTTTTTTCAGAATAACAAATTTTTTAAATTGACTGTGCAATTTTATATGCATCCCAAACCGCTCCCATTAAATTTGATACTTTTGAGGAATCTCCAATCAGATGTACATCTGCACCACAATCTTTTATTACTTCGTATAAAGATTTATCACTGATGTATCCGATACTTGTGATAATTGTGTCGGCTTCTAATTCAATAACGGTGCCGTTTTCTTCAAACTTAACACCTTTTGATGTTATTTCAATAACTTTTGCATTGGTATGAATACCAATGTTATAAGTTGATACAAGATTCTGGAGCATGGTTTTATTGGCAGAATTTAAGCCCTGTACTTGTAGAATTTCAGGTAACATTTCCAGTATTTCCACTTGTTTATCTTTATCTTTTGTCAGACTATAGCCAATTTCAACGCCAGTAAGTCCTCCGCCTATAACAACCACTTTATCACCAATGGGTTTAGCCTCCAATAATGCCTCCACTGCAGTGATCACTCTTTCGGAATTTGCTCCTTCTACATTTAAGTTTCTTGCAGTAGAACCGGTTGCAACAAAAATAGAATCTGGATTAGAAGCCTGAATGGTGTTTTCATCCACTTCTGTGTTCATATGAACAGTTACACCAGTATCTTTCAGCTGTTTCACATACCATTGTATTAACTTTTTATCCTCTTCTTTAAAACTCATAGAAGAAGCAGGAATGAAAACACCGCCGAGATTATCTGTACGTTCGTATAAATCCACTTTGTGGCCTCTGAGTGCACTGATTCTTGCAGCTTCCATACCGCTTATACCGCCGCCGATGACCATGATATTCTTTTTCACATCAGCAGGCTTAATTTCATCTTTTCTTTCCTGGCCAACCTGGGGATTAATTGCACATGACGTATTTTTACCAGAGAAAAATCTCTCCAGACAGCCTGCATGACATCCGATGCAGGGTCTGATATCATCAAAATGCTGGGTTTGTACTTTATTTACCCATTCCGAGTCAGCAAGAAGTGCCCGACCAATAGAAATAGCATCAATGCTTCCACTGGCAACCGCTTCCGCTGATATTTCAGGATCATCCATTTTACCTGCACATATTACAGGAATAGTAACAGATTTCTTTATATACTGTGCATCAGCCAGGTTACAGGCTTTTGGCATATATACCGGAGGGTGTGCAAAATACCAGGATTCATATGTTCCATTGTCTGAATCTAAAGCATCGTAACCAGCATCCTGAAGAATCTTTGCTATTTTAGCACTCTCTTCTAAATCACGTCCATATTCTACATAGTCCTCCCCGGGAAGAGCACCTTTATCAATGCCAAATCCTTTCATATAGCTCTTAACACTGTATCTTATTAAAACCGGAAAATCTTTTCCGCATTTTTCCTTTATAGCCTGTACTGTTTCTGTAGCATAGCGAAGCCTGTTTTCTAGGCTTCCGCCATATTGGTCTGTACGACGATTGGTACATTCCATAGAAAACTGATCCATTAAGTATCCTTCATGAAGCGCATGAACCTCCACCCCATCAAAGCCTGCTTTTTTTGCCACATAAGCACCATCGGCATAAGATTGTATTAGAAATTGAACTTCTTCTGTTGTTAATGCACGATGCATAATTTCGGGATGCCATACATTGGGATTTTCTGATGAGGAAATAGGATCATTATCCATAAAAAAACCGTCTTTACGATTTCTGCCGGCGCCGTTTGCTATTTGGAGTACAATTTTAGCGCCATACTTATGTACTTCGTCGGTTAGCTTTTTGTTGGATTCAATATAAGAGTCACCAGCTGTAGCTAATGTAGCACGCATTGCATCCAGTTTGTTTTGACAGGCAATACCTGTTGTTACAATTAGTCCTACTCCTCCCTTAGCGCGTGCAACGTATAAATCAATAGCATCCTGATTAAAGCTTCCGTCTGGATTTTTTGAATGTAAACCCATTGGCGCCATCGCTATTCTGTTTTTCACTTCCATAGTGCCTATTTTCATAGGCTGAAATAATGCATTAATGTCACCTTTCATAAAAAACACCTCTCTCTTATAAGCAATAATTAGTTTTGTATACCGCGGTATACTATCATTGTATACCGCGGTATACAATGTGTCAATATTTTGTCAAAGATTATTTTGTTTATCATTAAAAGTGTGATATAATGCTTTGCGTAAGAAATAGATTGCTGAAAAGGTTTATAAATACCGGAGGGATAAATTTGATAGAAAATATAAAACATACAATTTTAAATAATGCGATTAATCTTTTTATGAAGAATGGTTTTGATAATGTGACTATCAATGAAATTTGTGTAGCCTCCCAAATTACGAAGAGGACATTTTATTATCATTATGAGTCTAAGAATACTCTTCTTTTGGATTACTTCTCTTTAGTTGATGAGAATATAAAAACTTCACTGGAGGATATTGATGAGGAAACAACATGGCTCGAAAAATGTTGGAGGGTCAAAGAAATCTTTGTAAAAGGCATCGCAAATTTAAATACCGATATATTAAAAAATTTAATTAAAATTGATATAGAACAGCAAAACGAGATGTTCAGCTTTAAGTTAAATAATTTTGACCCTAATTTGACCAAATTGCGTCATATGGTTATCGAATATACACATAAGGCACAGGAAGCAGGGGAGATTGACCCCAATGCATCAGCAGAAGAATTATCATATTGTTTTGCTTCTGCATTCTTAGGTCTTGCTGTAAACTGGAGTTCAACAGGAGGACAGTATGATCTGGTAGAAGCGGCCAAAAAATACTTCTATCAAATATATAAATAAACTATGAATCCTGAATCAGGGGTTGTATCATGGCTTGAAATTCACCATTTAACGAATGTTTAAGAAAGTTTTCATTGTAGTTTTGTTCATTATTGTTTACAATAAAGAAGATCAAAACTGGGAAAATAAAGGATGTTTTATATGAATCGTTTGGCTAAAAAGATTGGTATTTTATCTGTGGTATTCGTAATGGCTATCGCAGTTTATTTTATGTGGAATCAGAGAAATACAGAAAAAAATGATGTTATGGTGTATACCTCCATGGATGAGGCAGCCCTTCCTGTTGTATATGCGGACATGTACGGAAGAAAGATGAATCTTCTTCATGGCTATGTTCAGGATATGGCACAGACAGTATCAAGGGAGGCTCTTACTGTTCTTCCCCAGGACCGGAATTTAAACCTTGGGATTGCAGATTATAACGGCACTATAACCGGTATACAGTATGAAGTGCGCAGTCTTGATTTAAGCCGCCTTGTGGAACGCACCAGCCTAAGCAAATGGGACCAGGAAGAAGGAGTCGTAAAGGCATCTCTTCCCATACAGAATCTTCTGACAAAAGACAAGGAATATATACTGGTTCTTACGCTGGATACTTCGGATAACGGAACACTTTATTATTACACCCGGATCATGTGGACAGACAGTACCAATGCGAAGGATATGATTGATTTTGCAGTTGATTTTACAACAAAGACATTTAACTATGACCAGGCAAGGGATCTGACCACTTATCTGGAGACCAGTAATACGGAGGATAATAGTTCTCTCGGTCATGTTTCCATACGGTCCAGTTTTTCCCAGCTCACCTGGGGAGGAATGTCTATGAAACCGGTTGGAGAAATCCGAACCACTCTGAAAGATCTGGAGGGTGTGATGTGCAGCGTCAGTCTGGAGTACCAGGTGGAGCGGGCCGGCGACGGAGTCGATTCAGAGCTGTATGAGGTGGAAGATACCTATACGATGAAATGGGACAGCCGCCGAATTTATCTGATGGACTTTGAACGGAATACCAATCAGATATTCTCCGGACAGAAAGAACTGTTTTCTGGAAAACGAATCACACTTGGGATCACCAATGCAGATGAAGTGCAGACAAAGAAAAGTCCTGGGGGAAATTGTATTGCTTATGGAATAAATCGGGATTTATGGACCTACGATCAGAAACAGGGTCATGCAGTAAAAGTGTTTTCATTCCGGAGCGGGACCGATGATGGTCTTCGCAGCGGTTATAACCAGCATGACATCAAAGTTCTTTCCGTAAGCGACAACGGGGATGTGGATTTTCTGGTCTACGGATATATGAACCGGGGGATACATGAAGGGAGCATGGGGATCGCTCTCTACCGGTACAGCAGCGGTGAGAATGCCATAGGGGAACGGTTCTTTACACCGGTCACCTCATCCTTTGAGATGCTGAAAGAAGAGGTGGGCCAGCTTTCTCATTTGGGAACCAATGGAATGCTCTATCTTATGGCCGGCAGGTCTGTTTATGGAATTGATTTAAACAGCAACGAATATATGGTGCTGGCAGATTCTGTTTCTGAGGGAGGCTATGCGGTCAGCAGTACAGAGCGCCATTTTGCATGGCAGGAAGGAAATGACGTTTTCGGTGCCAGTGTGATTCATCTGATGGATCTGGATACCGGAATTAAAAGAGAAATCAGCGGAGGAGAGGACAACCGTTTTCGTCCTTTGGGCTTTGTAGGCGATGATTTCATATATGGAATAGCGAAAAACGGTGATATCTGGTCTCAAAACGGCAGGGTTCTTGATGCTCCCATGTACCGGATTGAGATTATGGATCAAGGTGGTTCGATTGTTAAGAAATATGAACAGGATCAGTCTTATATTGCAGATGTGACCGTAGATGGAAGCCGGATTCACTTAACCCAGGTACTTAAAAACGACAGCCAGTCCTATTCGGTCTCCAGGCAGGACACCATTGTCTGCAATCAGGAGATTTCCAATGAAGAATTAAAGGGAATCGGCTGGTATGCTTCAGAGGACCGCAAAAAGATTTATTTTGTCCAGCTGGATCAGGAAGCATCCAGCCGGGATGTAACCATTGCAGTGCCAAAAAAGGTGGCTTATGAAACGACCGAGGTGGTTGAGTTAAAGAGCCGGCCTAAAAGTCAGGATAACAGATATCTGGCATATGCAGGAGGTCATTATCTGGGAAGCAGCAGAAATTTTATTAAGGCGCTTCAGCTTGCCTATGATAAGATGGGAATTGTGACTGACCAGAATCAGCAGATTTTGTGGAACCGGGTGAACCGGTCTCCTGTTAAAACCATGAAAGATCCATTGAAGAAAGGTGCAGCTTTTAACCGGAATCTGTCAGGCTTTGCAGATGATGGTGTCATGGATGGAGTCTTTATGATTGATGCCAGGGGCGCCACCTTAAATCAGATTCTTTATTTTATCGGCCAGGGGTGTCCGGTTGCCGCCTATACAGGTCAGGGAGGGTATGTGCTTATCTCAGGCTATGACCAGTATAATGTCACACTATATAATCCGGAAACGAAGGATAGTCAGAAAATGGGCCTGAATGATGCCTCTGCTTACTTCTCGGGCCTTGGAAATGATTTTATCTGCGGAGTAATAATGGAATAAGAAAATGCGTTCTCTTTACAAATCCGTAAGATATGTTATAATCATGAAAGGCGAATGTTAAAAATTAAGAGAATTGTAATAGATAAAAGGATAGTCAGAGGTGTGAAATGGAGCAGTATATTATGAAAGGCGGTAATCCCCTGGTCGGAGAAGTGACCATTGGAGGAGCCAAGAATGCCGCTTTGGGAATTCTTGCAGCAGCTATCATGACAGATGAGGATGTGCTGATTGATAATCTGCCTGATGTAAGAGATATTAACGTATTACTGGAAGCAATCGAGGAAATCGGAGCCACAGTAGAGCGGATAGACAGACATACGGTCCGAATTAATGGACATACAATCCGTGAAGTATCGGTTGATGATGAATATATCCGCAGAATCAGAGCTTCGTATTATTTTATCGGAGCCATGCTTGGCAAATACAAAAGTGCACAGGTTCCTCTTCCAGGAGGCTGTAACATCGGAAGCAGACCAATTGACCAGCATTTAAAGGGCTTTCGTGCTCTGGGTGCCGACGTAAAGATTGAACGGGGAGCAGTAATCGTTCACGCCATTGATCTGGTAGCCAGCCATATCTATCTTGATGTGGTAAGCGTAGGCGCAACCATCAATATTATGATGGCGGCAACTCTTGCAGAAGGACAGACCATTCTGGAGAACGTGGCGAAGGAACCTCACGTCGTAGACGTGGCTAACTTTTTAAACAGTATGGGCGCCAACATTAAGGGAGCCGGAACCGACACCATCCGAATCAAAGGTGTTTCCAGACTTCACGGTACAGAATATTCCATTATTCCCGATCAGATTGAGGCTGGTACATTTATGTGTGCAGCAGCAATTACACGGGGAGATGTCATGGTGAAGAATGTTATTCCAAAGCACCTGGAAGCCATTTCGGCCAAGCTTCTGGAGATGGGTTGTGAAGTGGTGGAATTCGACGACGCAGTCCGTGTAGTAGGGAAAACCAATCAGAAGCATACCGATATTAAAACACTTCCCTATCCGGGATTTCCAACTGATATGCAGCCTCAGATGGCAGTAACACTTGCTCTGGCAGGCGGTACCAGTGTGGTAACTGAGAGTATATTTGAGAACCGCTTCCGCTATGTGGATGAGCTTTCCCGCATGGGTGCCAACGTAAAGGTGGAAGGCAACGTGGCTGTCATTGACGGCGTAACCGGTTTAACCGGAGCCTTTGTGAACGCACCTGATTTAAGAGCAGGGGCAGCATTGGTGATTGCCGGTCTTGCAGCAGACGGATATACTGTAGTAGATGAAATTGGTTATATACAAAGAGGTTATGAATGCTTTGAAGATAAGCTTCAGGGTCTGGGAGCCATGATTGAAAAAGTGGACTCAGAAAAAGAAGCTCAGAAATTTAAATTAAAAGTAGGATAGGCGGGGGCTTCCCCCGCCGTTTTGCTTGACAGGAGGATGGGGCTATGGAAATAAAGAAGAAACCGGTGCTTGTTATTATGGCAGCGGGGATGGGCAGCCGGTACGGCGGATTAAAACAGATTGATCCGGTGGATGCCCATGGAAACAAGATTATTGATTTTTCTATTTACGATGCAGTAGAGGCAGGCTTTGAAAAGGTGGTTTTCATCATTAAGAAAGCCATTGAGAAAGAGTTTAAAGAACATGTCGGTGACCGCATGGCAGCTCACGTAAAGGTGGAATATGTCTATCAGGAGCTTTTTAAACTGCCTGACGGATTTGAGGTACCGGACGGACGGGTAAAACCCTGGGGAACGGGTCATGCCATCCTTTGCTGTGAGGAAGTAATAGATGGTCCTTTTGCCGTGATTAATGCTGATGATTATTATGGAAAAAGTGCTTTTCAATCTGTTTTCAACTTCTTATCCCAGGTTCAGGACGAGAATAAATACCAGTTTTCCATGGTTGGCTATAAGCTCTATAACACGCTGACAGAGAACGGCCATGTTGCAAGAGGTGTATGCACGGTTTCGGAACATGGATTACTCACCGATATCTGTGAGAGAACCAGAATAGAAAAACATGGAGAGAGGGCGGAGTTTACGGAAGATGATGGTGCAACCTGGACCGGTCTTTCCGAAGATACGCTTGTATCCATGAATTTATGGGGATTTACCAGAAGTATATTAACGGAACTAAAAGAACGGTTCCCTGTCTTTCTAAACAAAGAATTCAAAGAGAATCCTCTTAAATGTGAATACTTTCTTCCCTTTGTGGTAGATGAGCTGCTAAAAGAAGAAAAAGCAGAGGTAACTGTTTTAAAGAGTACAGACCGCTGGTATGGTGTCACTTATCAGGAAGATAAACAGACGGTAGTGGACGCAATTGCAGGTTTTAAAGCCGCTGGTCTTTACCCCGAAAAGCTTTGGGACTGACCTGTCAGAAAAAATACTGGACTATTGACATATGCCCGTTATTAGAGTAAAATGGAAAAGCAGGTATCATAACTGCTAAAATTGAATAACAAATGAAAAGTCGTAATATCCCTTATTCAGAGTGATGGAGATACAAAGGATCTGTGAAGTCACGGCAACCCCAGTCGGTTTTGTGGTTTTTAACCATAAGAAACGTCCGGAAGGTGCCAACCTGAGCGAGAAATCGAGCAATAAGAGGATTTGATACAAATATGAATCAAGTCCGCGTTGCTGCGGACTTTTCTTTTTGTTATTCCCCCATGTAAAGCAGAGGAGGAAATGACAACATGGAAAAATTATTATTTACATCAGAATCCGTTACTGAAGGACATCCGGATAAAATGTGTGATCAGATTTCAGATGCAATTCTTGATGAGATGTTAAAACAGGACCCCATGAGCAGGGTAGCCTGTGAGACCTGTACTACCACCGGTCTTGTTATGGTTATGGGTGAGATCACAACCCAGGCATATGTGGACATTCAGAAAGTAGTGCGTGAAACGGTAAGAGAAATTGGTTATGACCGTGCAAAATATGGTTTTGACTGTGACACCTGCGGTGTGATTGTTGCTCTTGATGAACAGTCCCAGGATATCGCTATGGGTGTAGACCGTGCTCTCGAAGCAAAAGAAAACAAGATGTCAGACAAAGAAATTGATGCCATCGGAGCCGGAGATCAGGGTATGATGTTCGGTTACGCCAGCAACGAAACAGAAGAATATATGCCATATCCCATTGCACTGGCTCATAAGCTGGCACTTCAGCTGACAAAAGTCCGTAAGAACGGAACGTTAACGTATCTTCGTCCCGATGGAAAAACCCAGGTGACGGTAGAGTACGATGAGAACGGCAAGCCTCTTCGCCTTGATGCGGTGGTATTATCTACCCAGCATGATGAAGATGTCAGCCAGGAACAGATTCACAAAGATATTAAAAAATATGTATTTGATGAGATCATTCCTGCGGAACTGGTTGATGATCATACTAAATTTTTTATTAATCCTACCGGCCGCTTTGTAATTGGCGGACCTCATGGAGACAGCGGTCTTACCGGTCGTAAGATCATTGTAGACACCTATGGCGGTTATGCACGTCACGGCGGTGGAGCATTCTCCGGAAAGGATTGCACCAAGGTAGACCGTTCAGCCGCTTATGCAGCCCGTTATGTTGCAAAGAACATTGTGGCAGCAGGCCTTGCCGATAAGTGCGAGATTCAGCTGTCCTATGCCATCGGAGTTGCTCACCCTACATCCATCATGGTTGATACCTTTGGAACCGGTAAACTAAGTAATGAAAAGCTGGTTGAGATTGTCCGGGAAAACTTTGACTTACGGCCGGCTGGAATTATTAAGATGCTGGATTTACGCCGTCCGATTTATAAGCAGACTGCTGCTTATGGTCATTTTGGAAGAAACGATTTGGATCTGCCATGGGAGAAGCTTGATAAGGTTTCCCTTTTAAAAGCTTATTTATAGTTATAACATGAGAAAGATGCCGCGAGACAGCTGATATACAGCTGGGAGCGGCATCTTTTTTTATGGCGAAACAGACAGCTGACTATGGTTTTTAATATTTGGCGCTAAAACTAGCGCCAAATCCCAGTTACTTCGTGTTGAAATCTTAAGTTCACATTGATTATAATAGGGCTATGAAAAGGAATTGATTGGCCAATCATACCTTCCACGGATCACACAGTAAATACTATATCATAAAGTGAGGGTATGTAATATGAAAGAGAAGGTACAAGTATTTGGCCGCTTTTTAAGCGGTATGGTCATGCCGAACATCGGTGCATTTATTGCATGGGGGCTGATTACGGCATTGTTTATCCCAACGGGCTGGTATCCCAATGAAGCCATCGGAGCACTGGTTTCTCCTATGGCCAGCATGCTTCTGCCGCTTTTAATCGCCTATACGGGCGGTACGGTTGTTTATGGTCAGAGGGGCGGCGTGATCGGCGCGATCACAGCCATGGGAGTGATCGTTGGATCCAGTATTCCAATGTTTATGGGGGCAATGATCGTGGGTCCGGTCAGCGCCTGGGTACTAAAGCAGTTTGATCGGAGAATAGAGAAGAAGATCCCTGCCGGTTTTGAGATGTTGATTAATAACTTTTCCCTGGGCATTATCGGTGCTATCTTAACAGCGATTGCCTTAAAGGGAGTTGCGCCTGTTGTAGAGGTTTTGAACCGGGTGATGGAATCAGGGGTCGGGTTCTTTGTGGATCATAAACTGCTGCCTCTGGCAAGCGTCTTTATTGAACCTGCCAAGGTCCTGTTTTTAAACAATGCCGTCAACCACGGGATTCTTTCTCCTATGGGAATCCAGCAGGTAGAGGAAGTGGGGAAATCCATATTCTTTCTACTGGAGGCAAACCCTGGACCTGGACTTGGCATTTTACTGGCATATTGTATCGCTGGTAAGGGATATGCCAAGAGCTCAGCACCCGGCGCAATCATCATTCACTTTTTAGGAGGGATCCATGAGATTTATTTCCCTTATATCCTGATGAATCCTCTTTTACTTCTGGCGGCGATTGCAGGAGGGGCCAGTGGGATTTTTGTCTTCCAGATTCTGGGTGTGGGACTGATCTCACCGGCATCTCCCGGAAGTATTCTGGCTATTCTTGCAATGACACCCAAAGGCGGATACTTTGGTACCCTGGCAGGTGTTACGGTAGCTGCTGTTGTTTCCTTCTTTGTGGCACTTCCTCTGCTCCGGTTTACAGGAAAGAGCGGAGATCTGGATGAAATGAAAGATATGGTGAATAAGATGAAGCAGGAGTCAAAAGGAAATCAGACAGCGGAGATCAAAACGGTATATAATGGTAATATTAAAAAAATCGTATTTGCCTGTGACGCAGGCATGGGTTCCAGCGCAATGGGAGCTACAGTCTTGAAAAAAAAGCTGGCAGCAGCAGGATTTGGAGATATTTTAGTGGTTCACTCGCCTGTATCTTCGATCCCCCAGGATGCCCAGATCGTGGTAACCCATAAGGAATTAAAGGAGCGTGCGGCTCACAGCAATCCGGATGCACAGCTGGTTCTGATTACAAATTTTATGGCAGCTCCGGAATATGACCAGCTGGTGGAATCATTAAAAGAAAATTAGTTAAATTCATCGCGAAACTACTGCCTTTCATCTGATTGTAAACCATGTTATAATACTTACAAAAATATATAATGGGTTTAAAAGGGGAATTTCACAGATGAAATTAGCGGGGAAAGTACTGAAGTATTACAGCAGGGTGATTGCTGAATGCATACCTCTTTTTGTGACAGCAGGACTGCTGTCAGCCTTTTCGGCAGGCATATTCCAGAATGAGCACCTGTATGAAATGTCCAAAATTTTATCTTCTCTGGTGATTCCGGTGTTTATGGGATATAAGGCAGGTACTGTGTGCGGCGGGGAGGTCGGCGGGTTAGCCGGCACCCTTGCCGCTTCTGTTGTTGTTATGGCAGAGCCTGCCTCTTCCATGATTCTGTCTGTAATGGTAGGCAGTATGGCCGGGTTTCTATGCAGGAAGGGGTTAGACCGGATCAAAAATTGGATTCCTTCCGGTTTTGAGATGCTCTTTAGCAATTTATATTTAGCATCTTTAGGGCTGCTTGCCGGAGGCGCTGCCTATCTTTTGGTAATACCGGAGGCAGAGTGGCTGTTGGGATTTTTAGGAAATGGTTTATCTTTTATGATAGACAGGGGAATCATCCCTTTTATCAGCTTTATAGTAGAGCCGTTAAAAATTATTTTCTTTAATAACTGGATTAATCACGGCTTTTTTCTGCCGCTGGGATTGGAACAGTTAAAAACCCAGGAGAGTTCCATATTGTTTCTTTTGGAGACCAATCCCGGACCGGGATTGGGCATTCTTCTTGCTTATGCCCTGGTTCACCCCAATATGAGAAAAACAATGGTTTCCAGCCTTATTATACAATCTCTGGGAGGCATTCATGAGGTTTATTTCCCCTATATCCTGTCAGATATCCGGTTATTGGCCGGCGCCATAGCCGGAAGCATTGCGGGAAATTACTGTTTCATGATGACAGGCAGCGGACTTCTGGGACCGGCTTCCCCTGGAAGCATCATTACCATAATGATTATGGCGGATAAAAAGCATTGGCTGGGGATTGTTATGGGGATTTTTATTTCCGCCGCTGTGGCCTGCCTTGTATCCTGCCTGATTCTGCTGGGAAACAGGGGTAAATCATGTGCTGATATAGAAAAGGAACAAAAGGATGAAGTGATGCCAATGAGAATGGAACATGCAAAAATATATTTTGTCTGCGATGTAGGAATGGGATCCAGCGCCATGGCCAGTGCACTTTTTAAGAAGAGACTGAGACTGGAAGGCTTAACAGGGATAGAGGTATTTCATGTGTCCGCTGACCGGATTCCGGCTGATGCAGATGCAGTTGTCTGCCAGAAGGATTTTGCCCGGACTTTGCCTCAAATTCATATTCCGTGCTTTACGGTGGACAATTTAACAGATATGTCTGGTTATAAGGAACTCCTGAACTGGTTAATGGGAGGTGGATAATATGGGAGGCAGTGATTTTACGCCCAGAATGCAGCAAATCGTTCTGGCTTTGATTAAAGAACAGGGGCCGGTTCCTGTAAAACGGCTTGCAGACCAGATCCGTATCAGCAAAAGAACAGTGCAAAGGGAGCTGGAGTATATTCCCAGGGCGCTGAAGAAATACGGACTGACTTTTTGCTCCAAAACCGGGACTGGTATCTGGCTGGAAGGAGACAGGACTCAGATCGAAGCGTTAAAGGACGAACTTGAAGCGGATAATGCCCTTGATGTTTCGGACCGGATTGAACGCCAGAAGCGTCTGATCCTGGAAATTCTCAAGGATAAGACGTTAAAGAAACTGTATTATTACAGTGATATATTTGGGGTAAGCGAGGCTACCGTCAGCTCGGATTTAGAAGCGGTGAAAGAGTGGTTTCACAGATATCATCTGGAGATTAAGAGAAAACCGGGTTACGGTGTGTTTATTGAGGGCAGTGAACGGGATTTTCGCAGGGCTCTCCGGGTTTTTATCGATGAAAACATTCATACAGAGATGATACAGGGGATGTATGAAGACAGAAACCAGACCGTGTTAAATGTAATTCAAAATAAGAGTGAGAGAAACATTTACAGAATCCTGGATGATGATATTGTAAAGCGGGTGACTGCCTGTATTTTAAGGATAAGAGATAAGCGTATTCTGAATCTGACCCAGGATTCCTATCTTGGTCTGGTGATCCATGTGGCAATTGCCGTAAACCGGATCCGCCGCCAGGAGATCATTGAAGAAAATCCCATAATGGCGGATTTTTTGCAGAAAGACCAGGATTATGATCTTGCGGAAACCATAACCAAATCTCTGGAAGAAGAATTCCGGATTCAGATTCCGGAAATTGAATGTGCCTATATCTGCCTGCATATCAAAGGCTCTAAGATTCAGCAGCTGAATATTGATGAGAAGTCAAAAAGTGAAATAGAGGAATCCAGGGAGCTGTGGGAGGTGGTCAATGAAATGATTGACTGCTATAACGACGGCATGGCGTATTTACTGAAGCAGGATGAAGAATTTGTAATCCAGGGACTGATTGCCCATCTAAAACCCACTCTGGTTCGCCTTGCCAATGGTATGAAGATCCAGAATCCTTTGCTGGAGCAGATCAAACGGGATTATCCGGCCATATTTGATCGGTGCAGAACCGTTGCCAGAGTAATTGAAGACCGATACGGATATGAGGTGCCGGAGCCGGAGATCGGATTTCTTGCCGTACACTTTGGCGCGGCTGAAGTCCGTATGGAAAGCAGAAAGGAAAACCGTAGAAAGGTGAATATAGGGATCGTCTGCGCCAGCGGAATCGGGATTTCCCGGCTTATGTCTTCCAGAATTGCCAGAGATTTTTCGGACAGGGTGGAGCTGTCTGTTTATGGTATGACGGACTTATCACCCTATGTGTTAAACAAGACAGATTTCTTTGTATCTACGGTACCGTTAAAAGAAGAGGCAGACATCCTGTATGTAAGTCCTCTGCTTTCCATGGAAGAAATGGAACGGATTGCCGGGAAGGTGCGACAATGTGAATATATGCCCAAAAAGCAGGATAACAAGGAGTTTACCATACAGCTGGATCAGGTGAATTTTATGGCGGTCCAGATCAAAAATGTGATCAGGCTCATGGAGTATCAGCGGGTAGACAATGGGATCACCTTTGAGGAGCTTTTAATAGCTGTCAGCGAAAAGCTGGCTTCCTATCCGGAACGTCAGATCATGATACAGGAGGATTTAATGAGGAGAGAACGGCTTTGCAGCCAGATTTTCCCTGATTTAAACTTTGCCCTGCTTCATGCCAGGACGGAAGGGGCAGGTAAGCCGGTATTTTCGGTCTGCCAGACAAAAGACGGAACGCCATTTTCTGATCCATATTTTAAAGGAGTATGTGTTGTGCTGGTCATGCTGGTTCCAAAAGATGACCACACAGCAGAAAACAGTGAAATCCTGGGTGTCTTAAGCGAGCGACTGATTGAGGAAGAGGAGTTTTTAAAAGCTGTCAGGCATGGAGGAAAAGAGGAAATAAGAGCATTTGTTTCCCTGTATTTGAATCAATATTTCAGACATTATCTGGATAAAATCTGAGGAATAAAAACAGGAAAGCCGGGTCCATAAAGGACCTGGCCTTTCTTGTGCTTTTTAATTTTGGCATCATCTGATGACGCCAAATGCCATTTTGTTTTCGTTGAAAAACATAAGATAGGAACCCTATAATTTAATAGAACACCAGCGAAGGAGGGGAACAGCGTGTTTGGATACGGGAAAAAAAATGAAGAAAAGAATACAGAACTTTTGGAACTTGGGAATATCCGCCTGAATTGCAGATCCGGAGAAAAAGATACAGTCATAAGGGAAGTGGGGAGAATGCTTTGCGAAAGTGGCTGCGTGGATGAATCCTATATAGAGGCAATGCTTCGGCGGGAACTGACCTTTCCAACGAATATCGGCAATGGAATTGCACTTCCTCACGGTGTAGAGGAAGCCAAAAAAAACATCAGACGTTCCGGTATTGCAGTCATGGTATTTCCTGATGGAACAGACTGGGGAGGAGAGACGGTAAAACTGGTTATAGGAATTGCAGGAGCAGGAGAGGAGCATTTGGAAATACTTTCTGTCATTGCACAGTGTCTTGCTGATCCGGACGATGTGGACCGGATTACCAGGTGCAGTGCGAAGGAGATCTATACCATGTTTACCGGAAAGGGGTGTTCTGAATGATTGTTACAGTAACCATGAATCCAGCCATTGATAAAACAGTGGATATTGGAAAATTTGAACGGGGAGATTTAAACAGAATAAAGCGGGTGGAAATTGATGCCGGGGGAAAAGGCATTAACGTTTCCAAAACAATCAGAGAATTAGGAGGGGAAAGTATTGCCACAGGTTTTGTGGGAGGAACCAGCGGCACCATCATCAGACAGGTTCTGACTGATCTGGGGATCAGGGACGATTTCGTGGACGTAAAAGGGGAGACGAGAACGAATTTAAAGGTGGTGGAGGAAACCGGTGAGGTAACAGAGCTTAATGAGCCTGGACCGGAAGTATCTAAGGAACAGCTTAACGATCTTCTTAACAAGCTGGAAGGTTATGCAAATCCAGATACCCTGTTTGTGCTGGCAGGAAGCATACCGGCGGGAATACAAACGGATATATACAGAAAAATTACGGAACAGGTCCACCAAAAAGGTGCAAAGGTTTTGCTGGATGCAGACGGCGTGCTTTTTTCAGAATCCTTAAAAGGAAAGCCGGATATGTTAAAGCCCAACCGCTCAGAACTGGAACGTTATTATCAGATGGATTACAGGGCTTCCGAACAGGAACTGGTTTCCATGGGAGAGAAACTTCTTGATCAGGGAGTGTCCATGGCTGCAATCTCTCTTGGGCAAATGGGTGCCATTTTTTTAACAGATAAAAAACGGTATCGTTGTCCCGGACTTCGGGTAAAAGCCCATTCCACTGTTGGCGCCGGTGATGCTCTGGTCGCAGCCATGGCATACAGCTGGGATGAAAAGCTCCCCCTTGAAACCTGTATCCGTTTATGCATGGGGGCTTCAGCAGGCGCGGTCACCAGCATAGGAACCAAGCCGCCTAAACGTAGCCTGGTGGATGAACTGATGGAGCGGGTAGAACTGTTGGAGATTTAATACTAAAATTCATGAATAGGCTGGAGGCTGGAACTATGAAAACAAAAGCGGTAAGAATGTACGGTGCAGATGACTTAAGACTGGAGGAGTTTGAACTTCCTCCGATTAAGGAAAATGAGATTCTTGTAAAAATTGTTAGCGACAGTATCTGTATGTCCACCTACAAGCTGGTAAAGCAGGGGAAAAAGCATAAAAGAGCACCTCAGAACATGGATACCAATCCAGTCATTGTGGGTCATGAGTGTGCGGGGCTGATTGTGGAAGTTGGGAACAAGTGGAAGGACCAGTTTCGGCCGGGGCAGAAGTTTTCTCTGCAGCCAGCCTTAAACTACAAGGGAAAGCTGGATTCGCCGGGATATTCCTATGAATTCTGCGGAGGAGCCTGTACTTACTGTATTATGCCTAACGAGGTTATGGAGCTGGGGTGTCTTCTTGATTATACAGGGGAGAGCTTTTTTGAAGCATCCCTGGGAGAGCCAATGAGCTGTATCATTGGTGGATTTCATGCCAATTATCATACCAACAAAAGAAATTACGATCATGCCATGGGAACCAGAGCAGACGGTAATATCCTGATTATGGGAGGCTGCGGCCCCATGGGACTGGGAGCAGTCAGTTATGGATTGCAGTTTGAAAATAAACCAAAAAGAATTGTGGTAACGGATATCAGCGAGGAGCGGATTGCCCGGGCAAAGGAAGTTATTTCGGAAGAGTCTGCTTTGGAGAGAGGAATTGAGCTCCGCTATGTTAATACAGCTATTATGGCTGATGCCGTTTCGGAACTTATGGCATTTACGGAAGGACATGGATATGATGATGTATTTGTGTATGTACCTGTGAAGGAGGTAGCACAGATGGGAGATAAACTCCTTGCATTTGACGGCTGCATGAACTTTTTCGCCGGACCTTCTGACAGCCAGTTTAAGGCGGAAATCAATCTTTATAACTGTCATTATACAAGTACACACATCATGGGAACGACTGGCGGTAATACAGATGATCTGGTAGAGGCCAATCAGCTGTCAGCCGAAGGAGCCATTGAAGCAGCTGTTATGGTAACCCATGTGGGAGGAATTGACAGCATTGCAGAGGCGACTAAGAATCTGCCTTCCATTCCCGGAGGAAAAAAACTTACCTATACCCAATTCGATCTGCCTTTAACGGCCATTGACGATTTTGAAGAACTGGGAAAGACTGATCCGCTTTTTAAAAAGCTCAGTGAATCCTGTGGTGCCCATAAGGGATTATGGAATCGGGAGGCAGAAAAAATTCTTTTTGATCATTTTGGTATTGATCCAGATGAATTATAAATAAATACAAAGCAGGGATCGTTGGTCGTAAGTGATTTTAAAACTTATGAATCAACGGTTCCTGTTTTTTTATGTATAAAAATAGTAATATCATTTATTTTACATAATGCCTTAAATTTTAGAATTGTTTTATAAATTTTGAGAGCTATGTGTGTTATAATACCTTTACGTAATATTAATTTTTTGTTATAAATCAAAGATAACGTGGGAGAGACGAAAAGGTGAAACTAAAATTAAGAACACGCCTGGTCGTAGCGTTTATAATCATAACGGTCGTTCCTCTGACCATGATTTTTGCAGTGGTGGCAGGTCTTGGAAGTTATCAGATGAAAGCATTCCGCAAAGCCTACAACTTAACGGAGCATGTAGATCTATTATCCGGCAATTCCCTGCAGATATTTAACCGTTTAACCAGAGAAACTCAAAAAGAGATCAGCAGGATATTACAAAGTGACCCTGACCAGTTTAATGATCAGGATTTTTTGCAGAAGCTCAATGATAATCTGGCATCTAAATATGCCTATATGATTGTGCGAAAAGGGAATACTCTGATTTATGACGGCAACAGCCATATTACTCAGGGGATTTTTGAACAGCTGCCCAAGTATGAGGAGGTAGACAGCACCCTTGACGGAGCCATTTATCTGGATGGGGAGACACAGCATCTGGTGAAGCAGATGGACTTCCTGTATTCAGACCAGGAGACGGGAAGTGTTTTTATCGTATCCAACGTAGACGGACTTCTGCCTGAAATCAAGGTTATGATGGCGGAGATGCTGTTTGCAGCCATTATGATCATATTATTTACGGATGCGATTTTAATGATGTGGGTATACCGGTCCGTAGTAAGTCCTCTGGGACGGCTGCAGGTAGCCACGAAAAAGATCAAGGATGGGAATCTGGATTTTAATCTGGAAGTAGAGAATGATGACGAGATCGGTCAGCTCTGCCAGGATTTTGAAGAGATGAGAATCCGTTTAAAGGAATCAGCAGAGGAAAAGGTTCAGTACGACAAGGAGAACAAGGAACTGATCAGTAACATTTCCCATGATTTAAAGACTCCCATTACCGCCATTAAAGGATATGTGGAGGGAATTATGGATGGGGTTGCCTCTTCCCCTGAGAAGTTAGACCGTTATATCCGGACAATCTACAACAAAGCCAACGACATGGATAAGCTGATTGATGAGCTGACCTTTTATTCCAAGATCGATACCAATAAGATTCCTTATACGTTTTCCAAAATCAATGTGTCCAATTATTTTGGTGACTGCATCGATGAGGTAGGTCTGGAGATGGAGGCAAGAAGTATTGAGCTTGGTTATTTTAATTATGTAGATGAAGATGTTATCATTATAGCGGATGCGGAGCAGATGCGAAGAGTCATTAACAACATCGTCAGCAACTCAGTAAAGTATATGGATAAGAAAAACGGAATTATTAATATCAGGATCAAGGATGTAGGTGATTTTATTCAGGTGGAAATTGAAGACAACGGAAAAGGAATTCCGGCGAAGGACTTACCAAGTATTTTTGACCGCTTCTACCGGACTGATTCCTCGCGGAATTCTTCCCAGGGCGGAAGTGGAATTGGTTTATCCATTGTCAAAAAGATCATTGAGGATCACGGAGGCAGAATCTGGGCCACCAGCAAAGAAGGAATTGGAACTGAAATACACTTTGTTTTAAGAAAATACCAGGAGGTCATGCAGGAATGAGCAGAATATTGATTGTGGAAGACGAAGAGAGCATCGCAGAGCTGGAGAAAGATTATCTTGAGTTAAGCGGTTTTGAAGTTGAGATTGAGAATGACGGAGAAGAAGGGCTTAAACTGGCACTCCATGAGGATTTTGATTTACTCATACTGGATCTCATGCTTCCTGGAGTGGATGGATTTGAGATATGCAGGAAGGTTCGTGAAGTGAAAAACACTCCCATTATTATGGTTTCTGCTAAAAAAGAGGACATCGATAAAATCAGGGGACTTGGACTGGGTGCTGATGATTATATTACAAAACCCTTTTCTCCCAGCGAGATGGTTGCCCGGGTAAAGGCTCATCTCGCCCGCTATGAGCGGCTGATTGGCAGCGGTATGCCGGATAATGAGATAATCGAGATCCGCGGACTTAAGATCGATAAGACGGCAAGGCGAGTATGGGTGAATGGGGAAGAGAAGAACTTTACTACCAAGGAATTCGATCTGCTTACATTCCTGGCTCAGAACCCAAACCATGTTTATACGAAAGAAGAGCTGTTTAATAAGATCTGGGATATGGAATCCATCGGAGACATCGCCACAGTTACGGTTCATATTAAAAAGATCAGGGAAAAAATTGAATTCAACACGGCGAAACCTCAGTATATAGAGACAATCTGGGGCGTAGGTTACCGCTTTAAGGTGTAATGATGAAGGAAAAACTATACGAGATTCCCCTAAATGATGCGATGGCTGCTGCTGATGAATGTCCATTTTGCTATTTGGAGCGCAAAGGGGAAGAAGAGCTGATGGACTTCGTACTCGGGTCCTGTGCCTCCTATATGGAGAGTGATACCAGAGAGAAAACCGACTGTGCAGGCTTTTGCCGAACCCATCAGAAGCGGATGTTTGATTACGGCAATGCCCTGGGCAATGGGTGGGTATTAAAAACCTATTACAAGAAGATGATATCAGAAATGCAGGAAGTATTTAAGAACTTTTCCCCCGGTAAAAAATCTCTGAAGGACCGGATCACTGGCAGGAAGACAGAGGAAAATTCCATATGCAGCTGGATTGAGGGCAAAGAGAAGACCTGCTATATCTGCGACAGGTCTTCGGCGGTTTATGACCGCTACATCGCTACGTTTTATCATCTGTATAAAAAAGATGCTTCCTTTTCTGAAAAGCTGAAGAAAAGCAAAGGTTTTTGTCTCCATCACTTCGGAGACCTGTTAAGAGAGTCAGACCGGTATTTAAATGACGAAGAACGGACTGGGCTGTATTCTGTGATTTTCCCACTGATGCTTAAAAACATGGAACGGGTTTCCGGTGACATAGACTGGTTTATTGAAAAGTATGATTATTTAAACCGGGATGCAGACTGGAAGCAGTCAAAGGATGCTGTTCAGCGGGGGATGCAAAAGATCAGGGGAGGATACCCTGCTGACCCTCCCTATAAGCAGAAATAGTCTGTTCTGATGGCTATGGATTAAGCCGTTTAAATTGACCCGGTGTACAGCCGGTTGTCTGTCGGAACGTGCGGATAAAGTTGGAGTAATCCACGAAACCTGACAGATGGCAGGCTTCTGAAACCGTATGACCTTTTAAGAGCAGTTCCTTTGCAAGAGCTACCCGCTTCACCACTATATACTGGAAGATGCTGCTTTCTGTTTCTGATTTAAATAAGTGACTTAAATAATATTTATCAAGGGACAAAGCAAGGGAGATAGAGTCCAGTGTAAGGGGTTCCGTTAGATGGTCATCAATATAATTCATGATAGCCTGTGCCCTATGAGGCCTTGGCGCTGTTTTTACAGAGCCGGTATTCTGCCAGGCCTGATTAATAAGTATGAGAATTTGAATAATGGTTGTTAACGCTGTTAAATCGCTGCCGTATGGGCGGCGATTTTTTATTGCCTTCTCCAGATTTTTTGCCATGAAAATGAGAAGTTCATGATCGGTCTGGGACAGCAATACCAGATTGTTTTTTCCAGGATCTCTGTGAAAGCAGTCTAAGAGATTGGTTGATGGGGTACAATAAGGCCGGATGTAAGATGGATTAACGTGAATCACCAGTCTGGTAAAGGGTTCATTGGAGGTATTGATTGCTTTATGAATCTCCCGGTTGGAAAAGAGAATCAGGCTGCCGGGACTCATGTCATAGCATGCATTTTCAACAAAATACTGGATATGGCCGTCTACCAGAAGATAAATTTCATGGCTGTTATGCATGTGAAAATCCACATTACCAGCCATATTGCTGGTGGTGAAATCACAGCTGATGGGATCGGAAAATTCGCTGTAATGATAGGGGCTTTCCTTTTTCATAGGCACCTCCTTAAATAGACAATCTACGCATGTTTATAGTCAATCTGCGCAAACAAATTGCGTTAAAATAATTATATAATAGAAATACAGAAGAAACAAGGAAAAGAAAAGAGGAATGATTATGGTTCGGGTTGGAGTGATTGGCTGCGGAAATATCGGAAAAGTCCATTCCATGATCTTAAAGGAATTAAAAGAAGTCAGGCTCTGTGCCATGGCTGATATTCGTATAGACAGGGCGGAGGAATTCTGCCGCCAATATACGGAAGGAAAAGGACGTGCATATGAATCATTAGAAGAGATGCTTGAGAGAGAAGAGCTGGATGGAATTCATATTTGTACGCCTCATTTTTGTCATGTTCCCATGGCGGAAATGGCCTTAAAGAATGGCCTTCACGTATTTATGGAGAAGCCGCCGGCTATTAACAGGCAGCAATTTGAACAGTTAGAGAGGGTATCGTTAAAAAGCGGCGCAAGACTTGGAATCTGCTTTCAGAACCGGTATAACGAGACCACCAAAAAAGCTACCGAGTTAATTGAGGAAGGAAAGATCGGCACCATTCGGGGAGGCAGAGCATTTGTCACCTGGCATAGAGATGCGTCTTATTACACGGAAAGCGGATGGAGAGGAAAGCTGGAGACAGAAGGCGGCGGAGCCCTTATGAATCAGTCCATACATGCTCTTGATCTGCTGCTTCGCTGGCTTGGCAGGCCGATCAAAACAGAAGCTTCCGTGAGCAATCATCACTTAAAGGGGATTGTGGAGGTGGAGGATACCCTGGAAGCCTATATGGAGTTTACCCAGGGGAAAGATCCTGTAAGAGCCAGCTTCTACGCCACGACTGCATACGTCAGTGACGCACCTGTTCTCATTGAGATTGCAGGGGAAAGAGGATTTATCCGGGTGGAAGGAGATACAGTCACTTATCAGGAGGCAGGAGAGATGGAACCTGTTATCTGGCGTTCAAAAAAAAGCCTTGTACCGGGAAAATCTTACTGGGGAAGTGGACATGAAGCCTGCATTCACGATTTTTATGACTGTGTCAGCACAGGAAAAGCTTATGGGAATGATCTTGAGTCGGTTCGGCTTACATTTAATACAATGATGGATATCTATGAATCTGCAGGAAGTGAGGAGAAATAAATCATGGAAAAAGTGAGACTGGGAATTATCGGAATTGGTAATATGGGTACCAACCATTTAAAGAGTATTCAGGAAGGGAAGGTTCCGGAGATTGAATTGACAGCAGTGGCTGACAGGGAGGACAGACGGATTGCCTGGGCGAAAGAATATATGCCAGCTGAGACCTTGTTTTTTAAAGAAGGAACGGATTTAATCGATGCAGGAGTGTGTGATGCGGTATTAATTGCTGTACCTCATTATCAGCATCCGGAGCTTACAATCTATGCTATAGAGCACGGCCATCATGTTCTATGTGAAAAGCCTGCAGGCGTTTATACAGCTCAGGTCAGAGAGATGAATGAAGCAGCGCAAAAATCTGACCGTGTATTTGCCATGATGTTCAATCAAAGAACCAACTGCATTTACAGAAAGCTGCATGAGCTGGTAACTGGCGGAGAGTTAGGAGCAATCAAACGGGTGAACTGGATTGTGACTGACTGGTACAGAACACAGTCCTATTATGATTCCGGCAGCTGGAGAGCAACCTGGGACGGAGAAGGCGGAGGCGTACTTTTAAATCAGTGTCCTCACAATATGGACCTGATTCAATGGATCTGCGGAATGCCGGATAAAGTACGTGCCTTCTGTCACAACGGAAAATGGCATGATATTGAGGTGGAGGATGATGTGACAGCCTATCTGGAATATCCAAACGGGGCAACGGGAGTTTTTGTAACCACAACAGCAGATGCACCCGGTACAAACCGATTCGAGATCACCATGGAGATGGGCAAAGTGGTTTGCGAAAACGACCGCCTTATGCTTTATAAACTGGCGGAAAATGAGCGTACCTTCTGCAAAACCGCAAAAGGTGGATTTGATACACCAGAATGTACCGTCACAGAGGTGGAGACAGACGGTATCAACGAGCAGCATGTAGGAGTGTTAAAGGCATTTGCAGGGAAGATTTTAAGAGGAACGTCTCTGGTGGCAGAAGGAGAGGAAGGAATCAATGGACTGACCTTATCAAACGCCATGCATTTATCCAGCTGGCTGAACCAGGAAGTTGAAATTCCATTTGATGAAAATCTGTTTTTAGAGGAATTAAATAAACGCCGTGCTGCTTCCAGAAAAAAAGAGGGAACTGGCGTGGTATTTGATACTGAAGGAAGTTATTAAGAAAAGGAGAGAGCATAATGTGGGACAAAATAAAACTATCCGGATTTGCAGATGAGATTGATATGGATTTAGACATTCAGATGAACGTGTTGAAAAAACTGGGAATGTCTTATGTAGAGATGCGCGGAGTAGATGGTAAGGGTCTGGTGGAGCATACAGCAGAAGAGGCAAAAGAGATTAAAAGACGCCTTGACAGCAATGGAATTAAATTATCATCCGTAGGTTCTCCCATTGGAAAAATTAAAATTGCAGAGGAGTTTGCTCCTTATATGGAGTTGTTTAAGCATACTGTGGAATTGGCACATGTAATGGAAACTCCCAATATCCGTATGTTCAGCTTCTTTATGCCTGAAAATTCCAGCTATGAGCCTTATAAAAACAAGGTGATGGATCAGCTGGGTCAGTTTGTGGATTACGCCAAAGCAAATGAAGTGATTCTTCTTCATGAAAATGAGAAGGATATCTATGGCGATATGGCAGACCGATGCCTGGAAATCATGAAAGAATTTTATGGGGATCATTTTAAGGCAGTATTTGATTTTGCCAATTTCGTCCAGTGCAAACAGGATACCATGGAAGCTTATGAGATGTTAAAACCTTATATTTCCTACATTCATATAAAGGATGCCCTCTGGGCGGATGCAAGCGTGGTTCCTGCAGGAATGGGAGACGGAAATGTGGAAAAGATACTTGGAAACTTGAAAGAGAGTGGATATCAGGGCTTTTTATCCCTGGAACCCCATCTCAGTGATTTCGCCGGCTTCTCCGCACTGGAGCAGCATGGAGAACAGAAGAAAAAAATGAGCGGGGAAGAGGCGTTTACTCTGGCTCATGATTCTCTGATTAAAATACTGAATCGCATTTCTTAACTACCAGTTTGTTAATAACTGATACCGCCATGGGCTGGAAATTCCATACCAGACCAGGGCGGTTCTTTTATTCTCCTCCATTAATCCGTTTCACGTAAGCACTGGGCGACATACCGGTATTTTTTTTAAAGATCTGGCTGAAATACTGGGGGTTGTTTCCGCAGCCTACCTTTTCTGCGATCCATTGAATCTGCTCTGCGTGCCCCTCAGCCAGAAGCTGCTTTGCTATTTGGATTCGCTGGGTAGTCAGGTAATTGGAAAATTTTTGTCGGGTTTCTCTCATAAAACGGGCACTTACATAATCCACGTTCATAAATAAGTAGTTGTCAGCAATCCATTTCAGTGTCAGACTTGGATTGTCTAAATTGTTCTCTACATACTGTATGACTTTTTCAATGAACGGACTGTAGGACCTGGTAGTTTCCAAAGAGTCCTCCAGGATCCTGTTTATTTTCTCCATCAGCATATTGCGTATGATTTCCGGATCCGTCTGCTGGTTTAGGGTCAATAAATATTCGGTGGCTACGATTGAAGAACCATAGCGGTTTCCGGCTGTTAATTTAATGATAATGCGGGAACCTGCCTGCTTCAAAAAATCAGGATTGCTGATATCGTGAAGCGTGTCCTTTAGTTCTTTTAGCCCCAACTGCTGTTCTTCCATATCTGTTTCCATCAAAAGAGTGGTCAGTTGTTCCAGTTTCTCGATCAGATTTTTATAATTGCAGATTGGTACTGGTCTTAACCCATTCATAAAATAAATCATACCATACCGTCTGATCTTTGCAGTTAAGGCCTCGATCAGCTGAATCAGATTTGGATAGGTGCTTCTGTGATAATCCAGTGTAACAGGCTGATCGTTTAATGCCAGCTGTCTCATAAAATCATCCAGAAGTTCATAGGATACCTGGTGGCTTTCAAAAAACAATATCAGGGTGTTTTTAACGTAGATGCTGTATACCGCAATGCCTGGTGCGCTTTCAGTCATGTAGTCATAAATCAGCTGGAGGGCTGTTTCCAGGAGGGGTTCCTCCAGATAATGAAGGTAGCACAGCTCGTAACCGGTGTAGCAGAAATCCATAAAGCCGGAATAGACTTCCCAGGCGGGACCGGAACCCTCCTCCATAAAAATTCCTTCGTTAATAATATTTGCCAGCACACTGTAATGAAGGTGGCAGGTCAGCGCTTTCTGCCTGTCCTGCAAATCTTTAAACGCACGCCTGTGATAATATTCCTTAATCACATCTTTCATGCTTTCTATAATCTGCTCTTCATTGCTGGGCTTTAGCAGGTAATGGTGAACCCGGTATTTCATGGCCTGCTTGGCATATTCAAATTCTCCAAACCCGGAAAGAATAATAAACTGGATATCCATGTCTGTCTGTGAGATTCGCTCAACCAGTTCAAGACCGGAAATTCCTGGCATACGGATGTCAGTCAGAACAATATCAGGAGATTCATCAAGTATCATGTTATAGGCCTCGATTCCATCGCTGCAGCTTCCGATCAGCTCAATTCCCAGACTGTTCCAGTCAATTAAACTGGAAATGGACTCCCTTATCATACGTTCATCATCTGCAATCATTAATTTTAGCAAATTTCATTCTCCTTTCGAGCAAGAGGAAAGGCAAGCCTTGCCACTGCCTGTTCATTATCATTATAAAGGGTGAGACCGTATTCCTCCCCATAGGTCAGCTGCATTCGCTGCAGAATGTTAAGCAGCCCGATTCCAAAGCCATGGGGACTGATTTGATTGGTCTTCAGCTTTTCTAACAGCTGATCCTCAAAAGCAGATCCGTTATTTTTTATGTAAACATAAAGAACATCCAAAGACCGTTCTGCCAATATGTGAATAAAACAGCCTTCTGTATTCTCTTCCAGGCCGTAACGTATGGAGTTTTCCACCAATGGCTGCAGGGTGAGTTTTAACACGTAGCAGGAGTAAAGATCCTGGGGTACTGTGATCTTATATTCCAGCCGGTCTTCATAACGGTATTTCTGAATGGTCATATAGCATTGCACCAGCTCCAGCTCCCTCCTTAAGGGAACTTCTTTGCTTTTCTGATCCAGAGTAATTCTTAAAAGTGTGCCCAGATTCTCGGCCATGGAAGAGATATCCTTTGCGCCCACCGATTTGGCTCTCCAGTTGATGGATTCCAGTGTGTTGTAAAGGAAGTGGGGGTTCATCTGGGTTTCCAGGGCTTTTAGCTGTGCTTCTTTTCTTAAAATCTCATTTAAGTAGCCGTTTTGAATCAGTATATTTACCTCATTTACCATCTGGTCAAACTGGGTATGAAGGATACCCAGTTCATCGGTCCGCCCTGAATAATCATAGGGAATGTTAAGGGATTCTTTCTGCCCGTCTGCAAAGTTCTTCATTTTTAACAGCAGATTATTAAAATGCCGGATTATAGAGTCAATCAGCGCGGAAGAAAGGATACTGGATATAATCACTGCAATGACAGTAATAAAAAAGGAGAACCGAAAACTTGTGGTAAGAGAAGCCAGAATATTGTCATAAGGAATGATGCAGACATAATCCCAGTTATAACTGGATAGAGCCTGTCTTACATAGAAGTAGTTCTTTCCCATGGACTGAAACAGACCGTAACGGGATTGAAAGATCTTTGAGACTACCGAAGGATCTTTGTCAATGACGGCGGAAGACTGATAGATTAAATTTTCCCCATCATACAGGATATAATCGGCAGATTCATAGAGATGACTGTTATCCGTGGAGGAATCAATCAGCTGCTTCATATCAATGTTTATGATCAGACTGCCGATGGAATCCAGCTTTAAAAACTGGGTGCGGCGGATGTTCTTAACCATAAAAAGTCCGTACTGGTTGCTGTAATCCGTTACCAGTATGGTTTTACCTTTTGCCGACTCAGCCCGTGAAATTAAGTCCCTGCGTATGGAATCGGGAAGTTTTTCTTTATTGATAATGTGGGTGTGAATGGAAAAATTACCCTGGTACAGGCTCATGTAACGGATGTTATTTTTCCTGAAGTTAAAATAGTATTCATTTAACATACCATAGATCGCCTTATAGGCCACGGTGCGTTCCTGGATCTGCTCTGTATCCTTTAGGATTCCCAGATTTTTCTGCATGGTACTGTCTGCAAGCACCATATCCGCCATGGTGCTGATCACGTCCAGATGGTTATTCAGTTCCTTGGCGGAAAAAGACAAAGAGGAAGCAACTGTCTGATAAAGAATCTTCTGGTGAGCCACAGAGATCATACGGATATTAAATACAGAAACGGAAGTAAGGAGCAGGATACATAGAAATACAATGGACTGAATCTTCTTTTTTAACGTAAGATTCCGGATAAATGCTTTCATACGCCCTCCTTAACGGGACAGCCCTGGTCTGATAAACAGATTATATATAAAACGTGACAATAATACAACACAAAACCGTTAAAAATATACAAAATATACAAAAAAACTCGGTTTTTTCCACTTTGAACTCGGTTTTCCACATTTACTGCTTATTCTTAGAAACGTATAATAAAACTACCTAAGATGAGTAATTAATTTTAAGGAGGAAGGTATTATGAAGAAAAAAATTGCATTACTGATGTCATGCTGTATGGCGGCAGCTTCTCTCGCAGGGTGCGGAGGTAGTTCTGCAAGTGCTACCACAGCTGCAGCTCAGGCACCTGCAACCACACAGGCGACCACGGCGGCTCCTTCTAAGGAAGCCTCCGGTGGAAGCGGAGATGTGAAACTTACGATGAGCTGGTGGGGGAACCAGGTTAGAAATGAGAGAACGCAGGCAGCTTTAGACCTTTATTCGGAACAGAATAAAGGAGTAACCATTGAAGGACAGTTTTCCGAGTGGTCTGATTACTGGAATAAGCTTGCTACATCGGCAGCAGGCCAGTCACTTCCTGATCTCGTTCAGATGGATTACATGTACATAGACCAGTATGTAAAGAACAATTTGTTAGTTGATTTAAAGCCTTATATTGAAAAGGGTGCCCTGGATGTATCCAATATTTCGGAAAACACTATGGCTTCCGGTACTGTAGACGGAGGAGTTTATGCAATTTGTGCAGGGATTAACTCTCCGGCCATGATGTATAACAAGACTTTACTTGATAAGAACGGCATTACAATCAAGGACTATATGACCATTGACGATTTCGAGGCAGTCTGCCGTCAGGTATATGAAAAAACCGGATATAAGACATCAATCGTTTACGGCACTGCCCAGACTTATCTGGATTATTTTATGAGAGCATACGATGTGGTTTTATTCGGTGATAAGAAAATGGGCGGAACAGCAGAGGATTACATTCCGTTCTTCCAGATGTATGAGACCGGCTTAAAAGAGGGCTGGCTCATTGATCCGGGTGTATTCGCAGAAATCTCCATTGGTTCTGTTGAACAGGATCCTATGGTAAATGGTTCCAGCCCGGAAACCATGTCCTGGTGCGCATTTGCAAACTCCAACCAGCTGACAGCAGTTCAGAACGCTGCTCCGGAAGGCGTGACCGTTGGCATGACTACCTGGCCATCTCCTGATCCCAAGAAGTCCGGCTACTTAAAATCCAGCCAGTTCTTCTCCGTCGGAGCCCATACCAAGAATCCGGATGAGGCAGTGAAAGTGTTAAATTATCTGGTTAATTCAAGCGACGCAAACAACATTCTTTTAGGCGAACGAGGCGTTCCTGCATCCAGCAAGATTGCACAGGAGCTTTCACCCAAGATGGATGCCATCAACCAGGAGATCATCCGCTATATCAACGATGTTGTAACACCTAACAGTTCACCGATCAATCCTCCCCAGCCAGATGGAGCAAGTGAGGTATTTAATCTGTTAAATCAGGTTCAGGAACAGCTTTGCTATGGTACATTTGATTCAAAAGCAGCCGCTGAGGAATTCTATAACAGTGCCAATAAGATCATGAGCCAGAAATAATTACCGGTAATATTCGGGGCAGAGAACGCTCTGCCCCGTTTTCAATCAGAGCAGTGATATGTGAACGGAGGGGACGTATATGAAAGAAAAAAAGAGGGAAAGCTTCAGACATTTTATGAACAGGGAAAGTACGGCAGGATTCGTATTCAGCCTTCCGTTTAGCATAGGATTTCTCATGTTCATGGTAGTTCCCATGGGACTGTCCCTTTATTATTCCTTTTGTGACTACAACATTCTGGCACCGCCAGTCTTTGTAGGAATGAAAAATTACATAAAGATGTTTACAGATGACCCGGTATTTTTAAAAACCATTGGAGTTACCTTTTATTTTGCATTTGTATCGGTTCCCATGCGTCTGGTATTTGCCCTGATTGTAGCGCTTATCCTGTTTAGGACTACAAAAGCTACGGCATTCTACCGGGCGGCCTACTATCTGCCATCTATTATCGGTGGTTCAGTTGCGGTGGCAATTCTCTGGAAGCGTATATTTGCAACCGACGGGGTGATAAATCAGCTGCTTCGGATTGTAGGAATAAAAACCAGTTTTCCATGGCTTGGAAATGTAAATACAGCCATCTGGACTCTGATTATACTGGCCGTCTGGCAGTTTGGTTCTTCCATGCTGATCTTCTTATCATCACTGAAACAGATTCCAGTTACGCTTTATGAAGCCGCAAGAGTGGACGGGGCAAACCGGTTTTCCCAGTTTTTTAAGATTACTCTGCCTCTTTTGACTCCCACCATATTTTTTAATCTGGTTATGCAGACCATCAATGGATTTTTGGCATTTACTCAGTGTTTTATTATTACACAGGGGAAACCCTTAAATTCCACTTTGTTTTACACGGTTTATATGTACCAGCAATCCTTTGAGTTTTACAATACCGGTTACGGTGCTGCTCTGGCCTGGGTCATGCTGGGAATGATCGGAATGATCACGTTACTCTTATTCGCTACTAAAAAATTCTGGGTCTATACGGAAGGAGTGTAATATTCATGAAAACAAGGAAAAGAATCGGCGGGATTGTGTATCACGTCATTGTCTGCGGCCTTGGTCTGATCATGATTTACCCTCTTGTTTGGATGATCATGAGTTCGTTTAAGGAGAGCAATACTATTTTTATCACAGCAGGCCAGCTGATACCCGGGAAGTTCGTATTTGCCAATTATGCAACCGGATGGAGGGGATTTGCGAAAACAGGATTTGCTGTATTTTTAAGAAATTCCATGTTTATTGCTGTTGTTGCAACTCTTGGTACGGTATTTTCCTCTGCCTTTGTGGCATATGGACTTGCCAGATGCAGATTTTTCGGAAGAAAGTTCCTGTTCGTAGCCATGCTCCTTTCTATGATGCTGCCGGCACAGGTATTAATGATTCCCCAGTATTTATGGTATCAGAAGCTGGGGTGGGTGGGAAGCTACAGACCCCTGATCGTCCCTTATTATTTTGCAATTCAGGGATTCTTCATCTACCTGATGATTAACTTCATTGACGGCATTCCAAGAGAACTTGATGAAGCGGCTAAGATTGACGGATGCTCCTACTACGGTATATTTGCAAGAATTATACTGCCTTTAATTACACCGGCTTTAATTACTGCAAGCATTTTCTCATTCATGTGGAGATGGGATGATTTCCTTTCCGCTCTCCTGTACATTAATGAATCTGCAAAGTATCCGGTCAGCCTTGCATTAAAATTGTTTTGTGATCCAGGTTCCTCCTCTGATTACGGAGCCATGTTTGCAATGGCAACACTCTCCATTCTGCCTGCAGTTATTATCTTTATCAGCCTGCAGAAGTATCTGGTGGAAGGAATCAGCACATCTGGATTAAAAGGTTAAAATATGGCAGAGGCAGTACAAAAAACAGCTTTTTTGTGCGCCTCTGTTATTTTTTTCGGTTTAGACCTTTCATTTGTCAGTCTAAATTGATATAATTGGGCAGTTTAGTAGTACAATCTGGTTGAGGCACAGGAAATGGAGGAAATTATGATTAACAATGTATTGGAATTCGGAGCAAAAGGCGATGGGAAAACAAATGACGCTGCAGCAATTCAGAAAGCAATTGACGAATGCACCGGCGCAGGCGGAGGTCGTGTACTCCTTCCCGGCGGACATATCTATAACAGCGGTTCAATTCTTCTTAAATCAAATGTAGAGCTTCATTTAGAGATGGGAGCAGTATTAAAAGCCAGTGATGATTTAAATGATTATTATCCCCTGGCCAACGGCGGAAAGATCGTGGCTCATGAATCAGGTCTTCCATCTTTTTTAAACAGTGAATATAATGGCAGACCATTTCACGCATTTATATACGGTTATGACCAGGAGAATGTGGCAATCACCGGATTTGGCACCATAGATGCCAATGAGGCCATATTTTACGGGGATAATTCCGGTTATCACATTGAAGGAACTTATTATCCCAGAATTCCCCTGATGCTCTTAGAAAAGTTCAGCCATCTCACCATCCGTGACGTGAAACTGGTAAACTGTGCATTCTGGACCGTTCATCTGGTGGGATGCAACGATGTATTAATCGATGGAATCCGCCTTATTAATAACTTACAGATGGCTAATTCCGACGGTATTGATCCGGATCACTGCACCAATGTACGGATTATCGGCTGCCACATTGAATGTGGTGACGATGCAATTGTATTAAAAAATTCCGGTGACTATAAACAATACGGTCCCTGTGAGAATATTGTAATCTCAAACTGTACCTTAATCTCCACCAGTGCAGCGATCAAGTTTGGAACGGAAGGGGAAAGTGATTTTAGAAACGTTCTCGTAGAAAACTGTACCATTAGTAAAAGCAACCGTGGTATCTCCATACAGATCAGGGACGGAGGAAATGTAGAGAACGTGGTATTCTCCAATATTACCATTGAAACACGGCGATTCTCCCATGAGTGGTGGGGAAGGGCAGAACCGATCTGCATCACAGCCCATGACAGAAAGCCGGGTGTAAAAGCTGGAAAAATCAGAAATGTGCGGTTTGAGAATATCAGCTGCAAGGGTGAAAACGGTATCTTTATCCGGGGAAGTGAAGATAACTATATTGAAGACGTGAGTTTTGAAAACATCCACCTCACTCTGGAGAAAAACTCCCGCTGGGAGATTGAGGGATATGATATCCGCCCCTGCCAGGGAGATGGACTGATTCGTACTAAAATATCCGGAATTTATGCCGAGTATGCCAGGGATATCCGGTTTGAGCATGTGAAGATTCAGGTGGAGGAAGGTATGAGACCGTTCTACAAACAGGATGTCACTTTAAGCCACGCAGAAGAAATCACCATCTAATCCTCATAGGAAGCAATGGAAATGGCGCAGTTTTGCTCTTTGCAATAGGAGCAGAACGCGTCTTCCGGCATCTTTTCAGTTAAAATATAATCAAACTGATTCATATCTCCATAGGTCATAAGAGATGCCCGTCCAAACTTGGAAGAATCCGCCAGAAGATAATGCTTCTGGCTTTTTTTTAATGCTGCTTTTTTAATGTTATACTCATCCGTTGATGCATTACAGATTCCTGATTCCACGGAAATACCGGTACATGCCATAAATGCACGCACAATGTTATAATCCTCTAAATATTCCACACAGGAGCTGCCGGTCAGAGACGCTGTATCCCTTTTTAAAGTGCCTGGGAGCACGATTAAGTCAATATTAGGATAATTCATGGATTTGTTAATGACCTGAATGCTGTTTGTTATGACAGTGACTGTATTTAAATGAGTGAGAAAGTCTACAATATTCATGGTAGTGGTTCCGCTGTCAATGAATATGATATCTCTGTCCCGTACAAAGGAAGCGGCAAGAGATGCAATTCGCTGTTTGCTTAAAAAATTACGGCTGGCTCTGTCCTGGAATGTGACAAGATCTGGGATTGGAGGAATATTTTCAGAGGCAATCACACCTCCATATACCTTTTCCACAGTTCCTCTTCCCACAAGCACCTCCAGATCCCGGCGCAGCGTGTTTTTGGATATCTGAAATAATTCACAAAGGGTATCGATGGATGCGGATTTGTGCTCCAGTATATATTGCTCCAATTGTTCAATTCGGGAAATTCTCATAGCTTGTACTCCTTATATGGCGATTCCATTGTTATGCAGTTATTGACCTATTATATCAGACACAAGCAAAAATATCAAGAAATCACCAATAGATCACCAAATTAAGAAAATTTTTTTTCAGTAGATCTTGACCGCTCTCGATTAAAGTGTTAGAATATAACCAACACATTACAAAAACAAAATCAAAACATACTCATAAAGGGAGGAAGAGAGAGGAAACAGGACATGGGATTAGTAAAAATGAAAGATTTGCTAAATCAGGCATCAGAGCAAAATCGGGCGGTGGGAGCATTCAGCGTTGGTAATCTGGAGATGATAAAAGGTGCGATAAAGGCAGCTGAAGAAATGAATACTCCCATTATCTTACAGATTGCAGAAGTCCGTCTGCCACATTCCCCGCTGTCACTCATGGGGCCTATGATGGTGGAAGCTGCAAGGAACGCAAAGGTAGAGATTGCAGTTCATTTAGATCACGGCAAGACCATTGGTGTGTTGAGACAGGCTCTGGAATATGGATTTACCTCAGTCATGATGGACGGCTCCACACTTCCCTTTGATGAGAACATAAACAAAACGTTGGAAGCAGCCCGTCTGGCAAAAGAATATGGGGCTACCGTAGAAGCGGAGCTTGGTCTTGTTGGTGGAAGTGAGGATGGGAGCACAGATGAGGGAATCCGCTGTACCAATCCGGAAGACGCGAACGTATTTTGTGAAAAGACAGGTGTGGACGCGTTGGCTGTAGCCATTGGCAATGCCCACGGCAACTACCCGGTAGCACCCAGACTGGCATTTGATGTTTTAAAGGCAATTGATGAAAAGACAGATGTTCCCCTGGTACTGCATGGCGGAACCGGAATCACACCGGAAGACTTCAGAAAAGCGGTTGGACTTGGAATTCGCAAGATCAACATTGCAACAGCCAGCTTTGACAGTCTTACAAGGGAAGCTGAAAAGTATTTAAAATCAGAAGGCAGACATGATTACTTTGGACTGAATGAAGCCATGGTCCAGGGCGTATATGAGAATGTGAAGCAGCATATCAAGATCTTTAACTGTGTAGAGCCGCTATAATAATAACTATTAAATAAATAAAACCGCTAAGAAAGGAATGGATAGAAAGATGGGAGAAGTAAAAACATTAAAGTATTTTGTAAACGGTCAGTGGAAGGAATCTAAAACAACAAAGTATACAGATGCCTTTGACCCAAGCACTGGTGAAATAATTGCGAAAGTACCATGCTGTACTCCGGATGAAGTGGAAGAGGCTGTAGCAGCAGCGAAAGCAGCATTTCCATCCTGGTCAGCAACTCCGGTTATTAAAAGAGTTCAGATTCTTTATAAGCTGAGAGATTTACTGATCGAGCATATGGATGAACTGACCATGCTGGTAGCAAAAGAAAACGGTAAAAACTGGGAAGAAGCTCAGGGTGATGTGCTGAAAGCAAAAGAAGGAACCGAGCAGGCCATCAGCGCTCCGTCACTGATGATGGGAGAAAGTTTAATGGACGCTTCCAGCGGATTTGACACAGTATTATACCGTATGCCTCTGGGTGTATTTGCAGGTATCGTGCCATTTAACTTCCCGGCCATGATCCCAATGGGCTGGATGACTCCCATGTGTATCGCATGCGGTAACACCATCGTATTAAAAGCAGCGTCCTTTACTCCTCAGTCCAGCATGCGTATCGCTGAGCTGTACAAAGAAGCAGGACTACCGGACGGCGTAATTAATATCGTTACCTGCTCCAGAAACGAAGCAGAGATTCTTCTTACACACGACGATGTTAAGGGAATTACCTTCGTAGGTTCCACATCTGTCGGAAAGCATATTTATTCCACAGCTGCAGCAACAGGAAAGAGAGTTCAGGCTCTTTGCGAAGCCAAGAACCACGCACTTGTATTAAAAGATGCTCCTGTTAAACGTGTGGCAGCAGGTATTATCAACTCCACATTTGGCTGTGCCGGTGAAAGATGTATGGCTCTTCCGGTAGTAGTTGTTCAGGAAGAAATTGCTGATGCACTTGTAGCAGAAATCGTAGCTCAGGCTAAGAAGTTAAAAGTGGGACCAGCTTATGACAAAACCACAAATCTTGGACCAGTTATCAATCAGGCACACAAAGATTCTGTTGTAAAATGGATCGAGACAGGAATCGCAGAAGGTGCCAAGGTGGTACTGGACGGCCGTGATGTAGTAGTAGAAGGATTTGAAAACGGATTCTACTTAGGGCCAACAATTCTTGATCATGTTACTCCTGAAATGAGCGTAGGCGAAAGAGAGATCTTCGGACCGGTACTTTGCATTAAGAGAGTAAAGAACTTCGAGGAAGGACTTGCAGTCATGAATGCCAATCCATTTGCCAACGGTTCTGTTATCTTTACACAGAATGGTCGCTATGCAAGAGAGTTTGCAAGACATACAGACGGCGGTATGATCGGTATCAACGTAGGAATTCCGGTTCCGGTTGGTATGTTCCCATTCAACGGCAATAAGCTGTCATTTATCGGAGATCTTCACTGCTTGGGAAAAGATGGTTTCAGATTCTATACAGAGAATAAAGTGGTTACCACCAGATGGTTCGACGAAGAAACTGGAGAGTCCACGGCTGTTAATACCTGGGATGGAACAATCTAAAATTTGTTTTTATTGAAAAAATAGCACGCATACACTTGCGTGCTATTTTTATGTGTGATATGATGGTTGAAGTGAATTGCTTAAAGGAGAGAACAGATGGCGGGAACGATTCGGGAAATAGCAGAGCGGGCAGGTGTGTCCAGAGGTACTGTTGACCGCGCGTTAAATAAACGGGGGCGGATTGACAAGGAAGTGGAAGAGCGGATCTTTCAGATTGCAGACGAAATCGGTTATGTGCCGAAAAAAGATAAGACGGCAGTAAAAAAGGAATCGGTTAAAATCGGCATTGTAACCCAGCTGGCTAAATCGTCATTTATGATTCCCATCAGAAAAGGGTTAGAAGATGCACAAAAGGAATTGAAAAAAAGAGGAATTGTCTTTGTAATGGAAGAGTGTGTTACTGTAAGCGAGGAAGAGCAGCTGGCAGCCATTGAAAGGCTGGAAAAAAACAAGGTGTCAGGCATTGCAATCATGCCTGTAGAATGCGATAAAATAAGGGATAAGATCAATTCCCTGATTGAACAGGGGATCTCAGTCGTAACGTTTAATACGGATATTGTAGGGACAAAACGAAGCTGTTTTGTAGGCCAGGACAACAAACGGAGCGGACGCACGGCGGCTGGGCTTATGGGAATGCTCACCGGCGGACAGGGAAAGATTCTCGCTATTACAGGATATTTTGGGAATAGTGTTAACAGTATGCGTGTAGACGGGTTTGTGGATGAGATAAAGAGGACATTTCCGGGGCTTGAGCTTGTAGGAGTACAAAGCAGCTTTGACGAAAAGGAAGAGGTGGAAAAAATCCTTGTCAACACCCTGACTGCTTATCCGGATCTGCAGGGTGCGGTGATATTCTCAGGAGGCCAGGGGGGCGTAAAAAAGGCGTTTGAAGAGCTGAAGCTGGAAAAAAAGCCCCATATTATTATCTATGATATGACCACGGGAAATATCAAAGCTCTGGAAGAAGGAATTGCGGATTTTCTCATTGACCAGAATGGTTATACACAAGGGTACCGCGCCCTGTTCATCCTTACGGATATCATGCAGTCTGGGAGCAGAAAAGAGCAGGAATTTTTTTACACGGATATAATTATTAAAACAAAATACAATATTTAAAATCACCATGGAATCAGGGGTCTGTTCAGGATAAAAAACAGGTCCTGATTTTTTTTATTAACTAAGCGAAATCACTTGCACGCGGACTGCGTGCGTGGTATAATGTAGGCACATGAGATGAGCGAAAAAGCACGCAAACAGATGGGAGAGGTGTGACGATGGAATATATAAAATTTAACGAAGCCAGAGAGCTTGATTTAATACTTCTTGGCAGAGTTGCCATTGATTTTAACCCTGCTTATAATGAGCAGGTGAAGGAAGAGTTTAAACCGCTTAAAAAGGTTCACATGTTTGAAAAATTTGTAGGTGGTTCTCCTGCCAACATTGCCGTAGGCGTGACAAGACATGGAATGAAAGCCGGATTTATCGGAAAAGTATCCGATGACCAGTTCGGCGAATTTGTAGTGGATTATTTTAATGAACAGGGAATTGATACCTCCCACATTACAAAATGTAAAAACGGAGAAAAACTGGGACTTACTTTTACAGAGATGCTGTCCTCCAGCGAAAGCAGCATTCTGATGTATAGAAACTGCATCGCTGATTTACAGCTGAGCGTGGAAGACATCGATGAAGAATACATTAAAAAGGCAAAAGCAATTTTAATTTCAGGCACTGCACTTGCTGAAAGCCCATCAAGAGAAGCGGCTCTTAAGGCTGTAATGCTGGCTAAGAGAAACGATGTAAGAATTATATTTGACATTGATTACAGGGCATATAACTGGAAAAATACAGATGAGTTATCCATTTACTACTCAACGGTTGCTAAAGAAGCGGATATTATTATGGGATCAAGAGAAGAATTTGATCTGACGGAAAAGCTGATTAAACCTGGTATGACAGATGAAGAAAGTGCCGCCTTATGGCAGGGATATCATGCAGCAATCGTGGTGATTAAGCATGGTATGAAGGGGTCTACCGCATATACCCGGGATGGCCAGTCATTTTCCATCAAACCGTTCCCGGTAGAGGCAAGAAAAGGCTTTGGAGGCGGAGACGGATATGGTTCCGGTTTCTTATATGGTCTGTATGAGGGCTGGGATATTATTGACTGCCTGGAATTTGGTTCTGCGGAAGCTTCCATGATGGTAAAGAGCAATAACTGCTCGGATTCTCTTCCCGCACCAGAGGAAGTGCATGCATTTATAAAAGAGGAAAAGGAAAAATTCGGTGAGATGATCGCCCGTGTATAAAAATATAAAGGAGAGCGGAACATGTCAAAAACAATAAGAATGACAACAGCACAGGCACTTGTAAAGTTCCTGGATAACCAGTATGTTTCAGTGGATGGAACAGAAATAAAGTTTGTTGAAGGCTTTTTTACAATCTTCGGCCATGGAATTGCAGTTGGTCTGGGAGAGGCGCTGGACACGAATCCGGGACAGCTTCGGGTTCTTCAGGGAAGAAACGAGCAGGGTATGTGCCATACAGCCATTGCATTTGCCAAACAGAACCAGCGCAGAAGAATTATTCCCTGTGCGTCCTCAGTAGGACCTGGCGCTGCCAATATGGTGACTGCCTGTGCCACTGCTACCGTCAATAACATTCCGTTACTGGTATTTCCGGCTGATACTTTCGCATCCAGACAGCCTGATCCGGTGCTTCAGCAGTTAGAGCAGAGCAGCAGCCTTGCTACTACCACCAACGATGCATTTAAACCGGTTTGCAAGTACTGGGACAGAATTACAAGACCTGAGATGATTATGAGCGCATTGATTAATGCCATGCGTGTGCTCACTGACCCGGCAGAGACGGGAGCGTGCTGTATTTCCCTTTGTCAGGATGTAGAGGGAGAATCCTTTGATTATCCTGAGTATTTCTTTAAGAAACGGGTTCATAAGATTACAAGACCTGTGGCAGTGGAAGAAGAACTGGAAGAGATTGCTGACATCATTGCAGAAGCTAAGAAGCCTATCGTGATTGTGGGCGGAGGAGTTCGTTACTCAGATGCAGGAGAAGTCGTAGAACAATTCTGTGAGGAATTTAAGATCCCGTTTGGAGAGAGTCAGGCTGGAAAGAGTGCCTGCAAATCAAGCCATCCATACTGCCTGGGCGGAATCGGAGTGACCGGTACTTATGCCTCCAATGTCATTGCAAAGGATGCAGATGTGGTAATCGCCATTGGAACCAGACTGAGCGATTTTACTACCAGCTCCAAGTGGCTGTTTAAAAGAGAAAATGTGAAATTTGTTACTATAAATAACAGCAGATTCCATGCCTATAAGATGGATGCATCCATGGCAGTGGGAGATGCAAAAGTAACCGTAGAGGCACTGACAGAAAAGCTGAGAGAAAAACAGTATGCGTCCCAGTACCGGAATGAGATCACAGATGCAAAGAAAAAGTGGGATGAAGAGATGGTACGCCTGGGCAGCATTGAGTATACCGGAGATGATTTCGAGCCCATTATCAAAGCTAGAGATCCCAGAACAATTCCGGAATTTGTCCGTCTGACCAATGGTAAGATTACCCAGACCGCAGCACTGGCAGCAATCAGAAAAGTGATTGATGCAGATGCCACAATTATTACTGCAGGAGGTTCCCTCCCAAGCTGTATGCAGCGTATGTGGACTACTGACAAGCGGGGCGGATATCATGCTGAGTATGGATATTCCTGTATGGGATATGAAGTGGCAGCAACCCTGGGCGTCAAATTTGCAGAGCCGGAACATGAGGTTTACTGCGTAGTCGGCGATTCCAGTTTTCAGATGCTGCACAGTGAAATTATGACCATTATGCAGGAAAGACAGAAAGTCAATATCCTGATCTTTGATAACTGCGGCTTTGGCTGTATCAACAACCTGGAGATGAACCATGGAATTGGTAGTCTTGCAACAGAGTACCGCTATACAGACGGAAAAAAACCAACCGGCGATTTAATCCCTGTTGACTATGCAAAAGTGGGAGAAGGTTATGGATTAAAGACTTATACGTGCTGTACCATTGCAGAGCTGGAAGATGCATTAAATGATGCCAAGAGCCAGGAGAAAGCCTGCCTGTTTGACTTAAAGGTAATTCCAAAGACCATGTCCGACGGATATGAATCCTGGTGGAATGTGGGACTTGCTGATACGTCTGAAAAAACCAGCGTAAACGAAGCATTTGGAAGAGTCATGGAAGGCAGAAACGCAGCAAGAAAGTATTAGACGGCCGGACATGACCGGAAAGGAAGATAATATGAGTCAGGTATTCGGATATCCGGAATTTGATGAGTCCGGAGAGAAGATTTTAACAACTTATACCAATGAGTATAAGGAGATGAACATGGACATTCGTGTATACCGCATGAAAGCCGGGGAGACCAGAACCTTTTTAAAAGAGGAAGAGGAAACAGCTGTGCTTCTTTTAAAGGGAAAGATCATATACCGTGGCGGCAATGTGGAACAGGAAGCCTCAAGAATTGATGTTTTTACGGAGGGACCATGGTGCCTGCATGGCTGTGTAGGAACAGAGATTTCCGTGGAAGCAAAAGAGGATTCAGAAATTTTAGTCCAGTCAGCAGAAAATAAAAGAACCTTTGAAGTAAAACTGTATCAGCCTGAAGATGCACCATGGAAGTATTCTTCTGTGGGCAAGTTTGGCAATGTGGCAAAACGGCAGGTGAATACGATTTTTGATATAGAGATCGCTCCTTACTCCAATATGGTTTTAGGAGAAGTTTTAAATGATCGGGGAAACTGGTCCGGTTATCTTCCACACAGACATCCACAGCCGGAGACCTACTATTTCCTTTTTGACCACCCGGAAGGATTTGGTGCAAGCTTTGTAGGCGACCAGGTATTTAAAAGCACAGATGGAAGCTTTTCCGCAATTCCGGGAGGGGAACTTCATCCCCAGGCAGTGGCTCCGGGATACCAGATGTATACCTGTTGGATGATCCGCCATCTGGAGGGCAATCCATGGAATCAGACTGACCGCAACGAAGATGAACGATACGTGTGGCTGCATGATGCGGAGTTCTAAATGACACAGGGGTTAATCGCCGCGAAACCAGCGGTATAAAAATATGATAAGACAGGGAAGGGAAGCAAAAATGTTAAACAAGGAGAAAGTTAAATTAGGAATTGCACCAATTGCATGGACAAATGATGATCTTCCGGATTTAGGTAAGGAGAATACCTTCGAGCAGTGTGTCAGCGAAATGGCACTTGCAGGATTTACCGGTTCTGAAGTGGGTAATAAATACCCGAAAGATCCGGAGATTTTAAAGAAGGCTCTGGAATTAAGAGGGGTTGAGATCTGCAATGCATGGTTTTCCACATTCTTAATCAGCAAGCCTTACGAAGAGACTGAGGCAGAGTTTGAGAAGCATGTAGCTTTCTTAGCTGCCATGGGCGCCAGGGTAGTGGGTGTTTCCGAGCAGAGCTACAGCACACAGGGAATTCAGGATCAGCCGGTTTTCGAAGGAAAGCATGAGATGGACGACAGAGAATGGGATCTTCTGTGCACAGGCTTAAACCGTCTTGGCAAGCTGTCCAAAGAAAAATACGGTGTGGCATTAACATTCCACCATCATATGGGAACCGTAGTTCAGTCAGCTGCAGAGACTGACCGCATGATGGAACATACAGATCCGGAATATGTAAGCCTGCTTTTTGACAGCGGTCATTTTGCTTACTGCGGAGAGAATCCGGTTGAGATGGTAACAAAGCATATCAAACGTATTAAACATGTTCATTTAAAAGATATCCGTCCAGAAGTAGTTAAAAAGGTGAGAGAAGAGAAGATGAGCTTCTTAGCAGGCGTTCGCGCAGGCGCATTCACCATTCCAGGCGATGGTTGTGTAGAGTTCGAGCCAATCTTCAAGGTGCTGGAAGATGCAGCTTATGAGGGATATATGGTAGTGGAAGCAGAGCAGGATCCGGCTAAAGCCAATCCGTTAGAATATGCAATTCGCGCAAGAAAGTTCATTGCTGAAAAAACAGGTCTTTAATTTAAAGGATAAAAGGAGAAGAATATTATGGTAACCGTAGGAATTATCGGAGCAGGCAGAATCGGAAAGGTTCATACCGCAAGCATCTGCAATATCGTTAAGAACGCAACAATTAAGACAATTGCTGACCCATTTATGAACGAGGAAACAGCAAACTGGGCAAAGAGCATGGGTGTATCCAATACAACCAAGGACTATAAAGAAATTCTGGCAGATCCAGAGATCGATGCAGTATTAATCTGCTCCTCTACAAACACTCATTCTCCTATCTCTGTAGAAGCAATTAAAGCTGGAAAGCATGTATTCTGCGAGAAGCCAATTGATCATGATGTAGACAAGATCAAAGAAGTAATTGATGCATTAAAGGACAGCAAGGTTAAATATCAGGTAGGCTTTAACCGCCGCTTTGACCACAACTTTGAAGCAGTGAGAAATGCCGTTGCAGCAGGAAAAATTGGCGATCCACATATCATTAAAGTGACTTCCAGAGACCCTGAGCCACCAAGCGCAGAATATGCAGCTGTATCCGGCGGTATGTTCCTTGATATGACTATTCATGATTTTGATATGGTACGTTACCTGGCTGGATGTGATGCAGAAGAGATCTATGTACAGTCTGCAGTTTTAGTTGATCCTGCTATTGGAGAAGCTGGCGATGTAGATACTGCTGTTATCACCATCAAGATGGAGAACGGCGCAATTGCAGTGATTGATAACTCCAGAAAAGCAGCTTACGGCTATGACCAGAGAGCAGAAGTGTTCGGCTCCAAGGGCATGGTTGCAACTTCTAACGACACAGAATCCAGTGCAGTTTTAAGCACGGCTGACGGTGTGACTGGCGAGAAACCTCTTTACTTCTTCTTAGAGCGTTATATGCAGTCCTTTGCAAAAGAAGTGAACTGCTTTATTGAAGCCATTGAGAATGATACAGACACTCCTCTTGGCGTATTAGATGGTTTAAAACCGGTATTAATGGGAATCGCAGCAAAGAAATCTGTGAAAGAGCACAGACCGGTTAGAATCTCCGAAATTACAATGTAAGACAAAGGACCTGCCTCTTATCTGGCAGGTCTTTTTTTCAATATCCTTCAGTTAGCTTATAAAGTACAAAAAGTGCATAGTAACCGGGAAAGAAAAAGCAATTTCTGCGCTGACGTTTCCGTTCAAACATGTTAAATTAATAGCATATTTTATTAGATATAGTTCATTACAGAAAAGAGGAGTTATCATGTATCAATTGGAACAGATGTTGATCGGCTGGGTGGAGCGTTATGATCTGGTCTATCAGACCAGTTTGCTTTTACGGATTATTGTAGCTGGATTTTCGGGATATTTAATTGGATACGAACGAAAAAACCGGAATAAAGGGGCTGGAATGAGAACCCATGCTATCGTGGCTATGGGAGCTGCTCTTATGATGGTTGTATCCAAGTACGGCTTCCGGGATATTCCGAATTTTGACGGCTCCAGAATTGCTGCACAGATTGTATCGGGAATTGGTTTCCTGGGAGCGGGCGTCATTTTTGTAAAGAATAATTCAGTCAGCGGTCTGACTACTGCTGCCGGGATCTGGGCAACTGCAGGAGTGGGAATGGCGGTAGGAGCCGGTGCTTATTATCTGGGCTGCGGTTCTGCGTTTCTGTTAATTATGATACAGGTTTTGCTCCATGATGTTCCCTTTTTGTCCAAGGAACCTTACCGTTGCATGCTGAAAATCAATACATCCCATTATGACGCCGTTATTACAGAGTTGTTCCATAAGCTCAGTGAAGATAAGGTAAAGGTGCTGAATGTAAAGATAGGGAAATCCAAGGACGGTACCAAGATCGAACTGGATCTGCTTTATCCCGCCGGATATGAAAAAAATGATCTGGTTATCCGTCTGTCAAATGATAAACGGATTGATTCTGTCAACGGATAGAATGAGAAAAACAAAAATTGCAATAATTATTGAAAGAAAGACAAAAATAATGTAGAAGCCTTGCGGGTAAAAGGGATATACTCATCGGGTAAGTACATGAGAAAAAGTAAAGTGGGAAATTTATGATAAAACATCTTGTTGCAGATTTACACACTCATACAGATATAAGCAGGCATGCTTACAGTACCGTTTATGAAATCATAACGGCAGCAAAGGATTCCGGTTTAATGGCTGTAGGAATCAGCAACCACTGTCCGGCTCACCCGGATGGGGCGCCTGAAGGTCATTTTAGAAATCTCAGGGTGATACCGGAGTGGGTGGACGGTATCCGCGTATATCGGGGAGCAGAATTGAATTTCACTGACTTTGGAGGTGAAATCGATTTAAGCCCTGATACCATAATAAACCGTCTGGACTATACCATAGCCTCTTTTCATGAGGATGTGACAGCACCGGGAAGCATAGAGGATCATACAAAAGCGTATCTTCATGCAGCAGAAAATCCGCTGGTGGATATGATAGGTCACAGCGGGACTGCCTGTTATGAATATGATTATGAACGGGTGATACCGGAGTTTGGAAAGAATGGTAAGGTGGTTGAGATTAATGAAGGAACCTTTCATGTCAGGAAAAGTTCTGCACAAAATTGCCGGATCATTGCCAGACTCTGTATGAAATACAGCGTTCCTGTGATAATCAGTTCTGATGCGCATTTTTGCCGCAGTGTGGGAGTGTTTGAAAAAGCACTTTCCATGTTAAACAGCCTGAACTTTCCGGAAGAACTGGTGGTAAATGCAGACATGAAGCGGTTAGAGTCCTGGTTTCTTCATAAACGGAGAGTATAGTATAGAAGAGAATGCCGGGGCGTTGCTGCGCTCCGGCAGTTGTGCGCGGAAGGGAGCGGATAAAAATGAAGTATTATATCGGAATAGATTTAGGCGGAACCAATATAGCCGCAGGTCTGGTAGGAGAAGACGGAACACTTTTTACCCGCCTGTCTGTACCAACCAGAAGCGGAAGAAGTGCAGGGGAAATCGTTCAGGATATGGCGGAGCTGGCTAAGAAGGCTGCAGACGAAGGAAATATTGCCTGGGAAGAGATTGAAGCGGTAGGACTTGGAGTACCGGGGACGGCCAATAAGGAGACCGGTATGGTGGAATATGCCAATAATCTGGGATTTTATCATGAGCCGGTGGTTTCCATGATGGAGAAGGCACTTCCTGGTAAAAAAATTCGATTTGATAACGATGCCAATGCGGCTGCCTTGGGAGAATATATAGCAGGAAGCGGAAAAGGTGTAAGCTCCATGCTGGCGGTTACTCTGGGAACCGGTGTAGGCGGCGGAATCATACTTAACGGAAAACTTTTTGAGGGAATTAATTATGCAGCAGGAGAATTTGGTCATTTCACCATAGACCGGAACGGAATTCCCTGCAATTGCGGAAGAAAAGGGTGTTTTGAGGCCTATGCCTCTGCGACTGCCCTGATCTCACAGACGAAAGAGGCGATGCTTGAACAACCACAATCCATCCTCTGGGAACTTTGCGGCGGGGAGATTGAGCTTGTGGAGGGTAAGACACTTTTTGACGGTGTCAGAAGACAGGATGAAACGGCGCTTCTGGTATTTGACCGGTATATTGAATATCTGGCAGCGGGTCTGCTGGATTTAATCAATATATTCCAGCCGGAGTTAATCTGCATCGGCGGAGGCATCAGCAAAGCCGGAGATCTGCTGTTAGAACCATTGAAAAAGGTAATTGACCAGGAAGATTATGCAAGAACTTCAAAACGCAGGACAAGAATCGTTCCAGCTGTGTTGGACAATGATGCAGGGCTTATCGGAGCTGCTTTGTTAGACTAGAAGAAAAGAGGACAATAATTATGAAACGATATATGGGACATCTGATACGTTCCGCAGAGAAGCGTGTGGATCATTTCTTAAGCACTCAGGTCACCAATGAGAAGGATCCTTTTTATGGCGGAATGAAACGTGCCATTTTAGAGGTAAAGCCAACCATCTATGTAATGGCAGATGCAGCTTCGGTTTATTTAAATTCTGAGAGCAGATATTATAAGGACGCTGCGCTTCTTCGTGCCATGGAGGCAGCTGTAACCTTTATTGCAAACTGCCAGAGAGAAGATGGAAGCTTTGATTATCCATCCTGTAATTTTAAATCTGCGCCGGACACCTCTTTTTGCTTTAAACGTCTCATCGCAACTTACCGTCTGTTTTTAAAATATACCGGGGAAGGCGAACTGGACAAACTGAAAGATGGTTACCGCTTTATACTGGAAGAATCCTTAAACGCTCTTTTAACTGGTGGTTTTCACACTCCAAACCACCGCTGGGGCATTACAGCTGCTCTGATGCAGGGTGCTAATCTTGTAAAAGAAGACAATCCTGAATTTGCGGCCCAGCTCCTTGCCCGGGCCGACCAGTATCTGGCAGAAGGAATTGACGGTAACGAGGAAGGGGAGTACGCAGAACGTTCCACCGGCAATTATAATGCAGTGGTTAACAATGCCATGATGGCAATGTATGAGGAAACCGACAATGAAAATTATCTTGGTTATGTAGAGCGAAACTTAAAAATGATGCTCTTTTACATTGACCCGGACGATACCATTTTCACACAGAACTCAACGAGGCAGGATCAGGGCAAAGCCGATTATCCGGACAAGTATTTCTACCAGTATTTATATATGGCTGCAAAAACGGGAGAAGAAATCTTTGACCGCGCCGCTCATAAAATCATCAAAGACAATATGGAGCGGGGGGATATGGCACCGGAATGCCTGCATATAATCATGCTTCATGATTTTATGGAACAGTATGAGTTTAAGGGCTGCGGCTTTCTGGATACCTACCACAAGCATTTTGAAGAAGCAGGCGTAATCAGAGGAAAGACTCCCAATTATGGCTACAGCATTCTCAAGGGGAAAAGTGCATTTTTGTTCTTGAAATTTAAAGAAACTCTGGTATATTTAAAAATAGGCGAAAGCTACTGTGATATCCGTAATTTCGTTCCCCAGACCATTGAAGAAAAAGACGGGGTCTGTGTTTTGACCTCTGTAGCCAAAGGCTGGTATTATCTTCCCTTTAAGGAAAAGCAGGATACAACTGACTGGTGGAAGATGGATCATAAGAAACGTGAGATATTAAACAGCAGTGAAATTCGTATGACAGTTACACTGAAAGAATTAACTGACGGTATGGAAGTGACTGTTAAGGCAGAAGGACTTGATAGAGCGCCTCTCCGTGTCGAAATTTGTATTCCAGCAGGCAGTGTTCTGGAAAATGAGCACTTCCACATGAGAGCGGAAAAGGCAGGAGAGATGGTTCTCAGGGACGGCTTCGTCAATCTGATTCACGAAGATCAGAAGCTTCTCATCGGACCGGGTTACGGAACACATGAGTTCGGCGGTCATTATTCAGGGGAGGAAATCAACACGACAGGCTTTACTCTCTATTTAAATGACTATACTCCTTATGAAAGAACGTTTTCCATTCGAAATATATAAAAAAAGCAGAGTCATATTTGCAAGATTGTTCATAATAAATATATCATATGCCAAAAGAGGCAGTTGTCCGGCTTGACGACTGTCTTTTTTACTACTTGGGTTATGGTGAAACTACTATTAACATATTAAAACTATAGAAAAATAGGATATATGTCGAAATATGTTGATAAAAGTAGGTAGTTCGTTATATAATGATTTTAACTTTTTCTGATTAATGACAGATAAGTTTTAAGGGACAGTATATGAAAGGAGAAAATTATGAAAAAGAATTTTATGAAACGTGCGGGCATTCTTTTGGCAGCTGTTATGGTGCTTGGAGGACTTACCGCGTGCGGCGGCAAAGATCCAGCAGAGGGAACAACGGCAGTATCCGGCAGCTCAGCAGGGGCTGGTGAGACGACAGCAGAGGCGGCTAAACCGTCTGAAGGAGGAGAAAGTACATTTACCTATGCCATCGCTGGTGATCCGGGCGCCAATGTAAATGTAATTACAACCAGTGACCGTTTTGGTCTTATGACTCTCAAGATGATTTATTCCCCGTTATATATGTATAATGCAGATGGAATTAACTATTTCCTTGCGAAGAGCATTGATACCTCCGATGATAATTTAACTTATACCATGCATTTACGCGACGATGTAAAGTGGTCAGATGGAGAGAAGTTTACCGCTGATGACGTTGTCTTTACATTCGAGGCTATGGAGAAGGAAGAGAACGCAGGCTGGGCTTATTCCCAGTTAGTATATAAGGAAGGTGCGGTAAAGATCGAAAAGGTTGATGATTATACTGTTAAATTAACCATGCCTTTTGTAAATTCCGCAGCAGTGGAGATGTTCTCCCAGATTTTCATCATGCCAAAGCATGTGTATGAGAATGTAACTAATTTTGAAAATAATGATGTCAATACAAAACCAGTGGGAACCGGTCCTTATGTAATGTCTGAATACTCAGCAGGTTCCTATGTGAAGTTCACAAAGAATGAGAACTATTTCCTGGGAGCACCTTCCATTGACAATATCGTATACCGTATTATTGAAAATGAGAATACAGCCATGACTGCAATTCAGAGCGGCGAAGTAGATGCATGGATTGGTACTCCGGCTCAGGTTGCACAGATGAATCTGGATTCTGCTAACCTGACTGTTTATCCTTATCAGGAAGGCCGCGTAGGATATATGATGATCAATGCAGCCCGGGTTCAGAATGAGGATTTAAGAAAAGCAATTCTGTATGCTCTGGATAAGAAGGCAATTGCAGATGCGGCTCTCTTAAGCTCTGATTATTATGATCTGCCATGGAGCTTCATGCCACCAAACAGCAAGTTCTTTACAGAGGATGTGGAGAAATACGAGCAGAACCTTGATAAATCCAAAGAATATCTTGCAGCTTCCGGCGTACAGAAACCTGAACTGAACCTTGCATACAGCGGATCAGACAGCTTACAGTCTACTTCAGCTTTACTGGTACAGGAACAGCTTGAAAAGGCTGGATTTAAAGTGACTCTTTCCGGTATTGATTCTAAGGCGCTCAGCCAGCAGATGAAGGATAAGAATAATACCTATGATATGTACTTTGGTGGTTATATCATGGGAATTGATCCTGACACATTCTCCAGCTTATTTGAAACAGGCGCTGGATTCAATTATATGTATTATGATCAGCCTGAAATCAACGAACTGTTTGCACAGGGACGCAAAGAAACAGACGAGACAAAACGGAAAGAAATCTACACCAATATTCAGAAGAAGATTCAGGATACAGCCTGCTTCTATCCGTTATATTCCAACAAACGCCTTTTAGTGGTTTCTAAAAATGTATCAGGTATTGATGCTGCAAAGCTGGTTCCTGTTTATACCTTTGAGGATACCTCCAAGTTACAGAAAAAGTAATTGCAACTGCAAAAAAGAGAGAGAATGGTGTTTCGCTGCTTTAGCTGCAGCAGACACCTCTTTCTTTATTAAGGAGAAATGATATGGCCAGATATATATTGAAACGAATATTAACAGCCATCCCTATGGTCCTTCTTATAACGGTTTTATGCTTTGCGCTGATGCATTTTGCGCCCTATGATGCCATTGACGCCATGACAACCCCTAAGATGTCACAGGAGACAATTAATTTAATCAAAGCAAAATACGGTTATGACCAGCCGGTGTATGTTCAGTATGTCCGCTGGCTTGACGGGATTATGAACGGTAATTTCGGATATTCCATCGTGACGAAACAAAGTATTGCGGCAGATCTTGCGGTGAGACTTCCCAATACGATAAAACTGGTACTTCCCGCTTTTATAACCGCTTATATCCTGGCGGTTGTTCTGGGTCTTATTGCTGGTGCCAATAAAAATAAAAAAGCGGATAAGATCATAGATGCGGTTTCTTCCGTGGGAATTGCAGTTCCCTCCTTCTGGTTTGCCATGCTTCTCATTTTTGCTCTGGGTTATAAACTTAAACTTCTGCCCATTGTAGGAATGCACGCAGTGGGTAAAGAATCTTCCATAGCTGATTTTTTAAAGCACTTCATTATGCCGTTTCTTACTCTTACGGTTTCTTTTATGCCGGCAAACATTAAGTTTGTCCGTTCCTCCACCCTGACCCAGTTTTCTGAAGATTATGTTCTGGTACAGCGGGCGTTTGGCGCAACGAAAAGTGAGATCATGTTTAAGCATGTATGTAAAAATGTGCTTCTGCCTGTAATTACGCGCCTTGGTATGGCACTGCCTCTTCTGGTGACAGGAGCCATCATCACGGAATCGGTGTTCAGCTGGCCGGGAGTAGGCCCTTATTTCATCAAAGCGATTCAGGGAATGGATTACCCAATTGTTATGATCATTCTGGTGCTGTCCTCCACTCTGGTTATTCTGGGAAACCTGCTGTCGGATATTTTGTACTGTCTGATCGATCCGCGGATTAAGGAAATGGGGTGACGGGACATGAGAAAAGAAAAGACAAATAAAGATAAATCAATACGGATTGACAGTGTAAAGCTGGCTTTAAAACATGATAAAGCGGCAGTTATTTCCCTCATCCTTTTAGGTATCATTATCCTGTTTGCACTTCTGGCACCGTTTCTTCCCATGGAGCCGAATGCAACGGATATTGCCAACAGACTGAAAGAACCGTCTCTTACCCATTGGTTTGGTACGGATGAAGTCGGAAGAGATTATTTTGCAAGAGTGGTCTATGGCGGCAGGGTTTCCCTGATCGTAGCGTTTTTAGCCATGCTCACAAGTTTAACCATTGGTGTGGCGGCAGGAACCATTGCAGGCCTAAGCGGCGGTATCGTGGATATGATTCTGATGAGAATCGTTGATATCCTTCATTCCATACCGTGGATGGTACTGGTTACCGTTGTCAGCATTTTCTTAAAGCCGGGAATTCAGTCTATTATACTGGTTATTGGCCTTTTTACATGGATGGAGATTGCGCGGCTTGTGCGGGCCGAGACGCTGTCTTTAAAAGAGCGGGAGTTTATTCTTTATGCTGGTTTTTCCGGAGTCAGTAAATGGAAAATAATTATCAGCCATATTATACCGTCGGTTTTCCCGACTATTATTGTGGCGGCTACCACCAGCATGGCTAATGCTATTATGACGGAATCTTCCTTAAGCTTTCTTGGAGTTGGTATTCAGCAGCCCATGTCTTCCTGGGGAAGCCTTTTGCAAAATGCCCAGGGAACCATGCAGAACAGTTTTCATATGGCTTTGATTCCGGGTCTTTTAATTATTATCACAATTTTTGCTTTTAATAAACTGGGTAATCTGCTCCGGGTCTATGTAGAACCAAAGGTAATGAGCGGTGAGAAAGAGTAAAGGAGGGACGAAGAATTGGAAGAGACATTAAAAAAGAAAGAAAAAATACTGTCTGCTGCAGACATTCGGACCACCTTCCATACTCATGGCAGGACCGTGCAGGCCGTGCGTGGAGTTAGTCTTTATGTGGAATCCGGTGAGATTCTGGCAGTGGTTGGAGAATCAGGAAGCGGAAAAAGTGTACTTATGAAATCGGTTATGGGACTGATGCCTGATAATGCAGAGGTGAAGGCTGATGAACTTATGTTTGCCGGGCAGGATATGCTGGCTATGGATCCGGAGCAGTTAAGAAAGATGCGGGGAAAAGAAATGGCCATGATTTTCCAGGATCCCATGACTGCCTTAAATCCTTTAAAGACCATCGGCTTTCACTTAATGGAGGTATTAAAACGCCACCGGGGAATGGATAAAGAAGCGGCAAGAAAAGAATCGGTTGCGGTATTAAACCAGGTGGGAATTCCCTCTCCAGAGAAGCGGTTGGGACAGTATCCGCACGAATTTTCCGGAGGAATGAGACAGAGGGTTTTAATTGCCATGGCTCTTTGCTGCAGGCCAAAGCTTTTAATTGCCGATGAACCTACCACTGCTCTTGATGTGACAATTCAGGCACAGATCCTGGATCTGCTTAAGAGCCTTCAGGAAGAAACCGGGATGAGCATTATTCTCATCACCCATGACTTAGGGGTGGTAGCCAGCTTAAGCCATAGAATTGCTGTTATGTACGGCGGACTTTTAATGGAGGAAGGAACTACAGAGGAGATCTTCTATTCTCCAAAGCATCCTTATACCAGAGCACTTCTTCATGCAGTACCAAAACCCCGTTCAGCAGGGAAAGAACGACTGGAACCCATACCGGGCATGGCACCATCACTGATTAACCCACCATCTGGCTGTCCTTTTGCGGAACGGTGCAAATTCGCCTGTGAAGACTGCAGGAAAGAAATTCCCCAGTACCGCACTTACAGCGAAACTCAGAGAGCCTTGTGCATCTATTCCGGGGAAGAGCTGGATCATAAGGAAGGGGAGGTAGAATCCCATGGATAATAAAAACAATGAGATACTTCTGGAAGCCAGAGATCTTTGCAAGTATTTTCCAGCCAGAGATTTCTTTGGCAGGAAGAAAGCGGAGGTAAAGGCAGTTGATCATATTAATCTTGCCATCCGAAAAGGAGAGACTTTTGGTCTGGTAGGAGAATCCGGGTGCGGAAAATCCACCCTTGGCCGTACTTTAATCCGTATGTATGATCCGACTTCCGGTTCCATTTTGTTTAAAGATCAGGATATCACCGGCTTAAAGGGAAGGCAGCTTCTTCCTGTTCACAAACAGATGCAGATCATTTTCCAGGATCCTTATTCTTCCTTAGATCCCCACCACAATGTGCGGGAGATATTAAAAGAATCCCTGACTGCAGTTTCCGGCTTATCCACAGATGAGATGGAAGGCAGAATGGAAGAGATCTTAAAAAAGGTTGGTTTGAAATCGGATGATATGTATAAATATGCATATGAATTTTCCGGCGGACAGCGTCAGAGAATCGGGATTGCCAGGGCTTTGTTAGTAGAACCCGAATTTCTTCTGTGCGATGAGCCCATCTCCGCCCTCGACGTATCCATACAGGCCCAGGTGGTTAACCTTTTGGAGGATTTACAAAAGGAAATGGGACTTACCTATCTGTTTGTTGCCCACGATTTATCCATGGTCCGCCATATTTCCACCAGGATCGGTGTGATGTATTTAGGAAGACTGGTAGAGATTGCAGACAGTGATGAGCTTTATGAAAATCCCCTGCACCCCTACACAAAGGCTCTGCTTTCCGCCATTCCACTGGCAGATCCAAAGCTGGCAGCCCAGTCAAAACGGGTGATGCTAAGCGGCGAGCTTCCAAGCCCCATGAATGTTCCAACTGGTTGTCATTTCCATACCAGGTGTATGTATGCCAGGGAAGACTGTAAAAACCATATTCCGGAAATGTTGGAATTTTCTCCCGGTCATTTTGTATCCTGCCCCTATGCAGGGGAAAATAATTCTTGACTTTTGATGCAAAACTTTTTATAATAACAACAATATAAAAACGCAACCAGGCAAAGGCGCCTAAGAACTTAAGATTCTTAGGCGTCTTTGTGCTTTTTTTCAGAAATTACGCAGAGAGGGGCTGGAAACATGCCAGATATGGTGAAAGTTGAAAACTTAAAAAAGAACTTCGGAGACCTTGAGGTGTTAAAGGATATCAGTCTTACGGTCAGGGAAGGGGAAAAACTGGTTATCATCGGACCATCCGGCTCCGGAAAATCCACGTTTATCCGTTGTATTAACTATTTAGAGGAGCCTACCAGCGGTACCATTACCGTGGCAGGAACACAGGTTACAAAGAAAAATCATTTGGAAATGGCAAAAAAATATTCATCTATGGTATTTCAGCAATTTAATTTATATCCCCATCTGACTGTTCTGGAAAATCTGACACTGGCACCCGTTAAACTTCAGCACGTTCCCAAGGAAGAAGCAAAAAAGATAGCGATGAATTGTCTGGAACGTGTGGGTTTAAAAGAAAAAGCGGGTAATTATCCGGTACAGCTTTCCGGCGGACAGCAGCAGAGGGTGGCAATTGCCAGAGCACTATGCACGAAACAGCCGCTGATTTTATTTGATGAACCAACTTCAGCACTGGACCCTGAGATGGTGCAGGAGGTATTAAATGTTATGGTGGAGCTGGCTCATGAGAATATCACCATGATCTGTGTGACACACGAGATGGGCTTTGCCCGTCAGGTCGCAGACCGTGTAATTTTCATGGATGGTGGGTATATTCTGGAAGAGGGAACACCGGAACACTTCTTTGAATGTCCGGAACATGAGCGGACAAAAGCGTTCTTAAGCAAAATCCTTCATTAGGGTGATGTTTAATATAATAAGATGATTGAGGAGGAAACAATTATGATGAAGAAAATGTTATCCCTGGCACTGACGTTTGCTATGGCAGCGACCTTAACCGCATGCGGTTCCAAAGCACCGGAGACAACCGCCGCACCGGCAGATACCAAAGCTGCAGGTTCTTCTGCAGAGGCAACAACCGGAGCAGGTGCAGCAGGTACAGCTGCAAAAGACGTACAAAAGATTATTGACCGTGGAGTATTAAAAGTAGGCTGTAAGTCAGATATTCCAAAGTTCAGCTTACAGAATACAGCAACCGGACAGTACGAAGGTTTTGAAGATGATCTTGCATATGAGATTGCCGGATCCATCTTCGGATGCAGCGCAGCCGAGGCAAAGGAAAAGAAACTGGTGGAATTCCAGGGCGTAACGGCTAAAACAAGAGGACCTTTATTGGAGAATGGGGAAATCGATCTGGTTATTGCAACCTTTACCATTACACCAGAAAGAAAAGAAACCTATAATTTCTCCACACCATACTATACCGATGCAGTTGGTCTTTTAGTAAATAAAGATTCCGGAATCAAATCCATTCAGGATTTAGACGGGAAAGTAATCGGTGTGGCTCAGTCTTCCACAACGAAGGACGGATTTAAAAAGTATGTGGATGAAAAGGGATTAAAGGTAAATCCGCAGTTCCAGGAATTTGATGGTTATCCTGCACTGGCTCAGGCACTGGCAACCAAGCAGATTGACTGCTTCTCTGTTGACCGCGCAATTCTTGCAGGTTATGTAAACGATGGCAATCTGATTCTGGAAGACCGCTTCGCAGAGCAGGATTACGGTGTTGCAGCTGCAAAGGGAAATACAGGTCTTGCAGAGACTGTAGAGAAAAAAGTTACTTCCATGCTTTCTGATGGTTCCATGAAGAAACTTCAGGATCAGTGGGGATTACAGTAAGCTGTTTTAGTAAAGGAAAAATGACATGATTAAAGGTCTTTTTGATGGAAAACGATGGAGTGCCCTCTTTGCGGCATTCCCCGAATATTATATCCCTGGATTTATTATGACGCTTAAAATATCACTGGTAGGACTGGCGGTTGCGCTGGTCCTTGGAGTGATATTTGGCATGTTCTCATCATCCAAGTGGAAGCTGCTTAAAATCATTTCACGAATCTATGTGGAATTCATACAGAATACGCCTCTGGCTTTACAGGTCATGTGTTATTACTCAGTTCTTCCCATGCTGTTTTCCAGTTCCGGGTTTCGTATCCCTAAGTTCGTATTAGGGGTCATCGGGGTAGGCGTCTATCATGGTGCCTATATTTCTGAGGTCATAAGAACTGGAATTGAAGCGATACCGAAGGGGCAGTCTGAGGCAGCAGCATCTCAGGGTTTTAGCTATCTGGAAACCATGTATCATATCATTCTGCCTCAGACCATTAAGATTATTATGCCGCCTCTTGCCAATCAGGCTTTAAATCTGGTTAAGAATACTTCCATACTTGCCATGGTTGCGGGCATGGATCTGATGTATTTTACGGATTCATGGGGCGCTGACAGAGGGTATTTTGCCCAGGCATATTTTACAAGTGCAGTGATGTACTTTATTATCTGTTTCCCGTTAGCCAGACTGGCAAGATATTTGGAGATCCGCTCCATGCGGCTGCCGGTTGCAAAAAAGCTTGATATACAGGCAGACGAGGAGGCAGCATGTTAGAATTATTTCAACAGATATTTACACCGGCAAATGTACTTTTCATGCTGAAGGGCTTACGGATGACGGTGATGATCGCCGTGCTGGCTACGATTCTCAGTATATTTTTCGGAACCATACTTGCACTGATTCGTACTTATTCTTCTGATAAATGGAAGTGGGCCGGAACTTTGGTAGCAGTCTATACAGAATTCTTCCGCTGTACCCCCAATCTTTTATGGATTCTCTGGATCTATTTTACTGTAAAAGGGAATAAAGTGGGAGTATCGGTATTTGCCATTACCCTTTTCACTTCTGCAGTTGTGGCAGAGATCTTCCGGGGTGGATTAAATTCCATTCCCAAGGGACAGTTTGAAGGGGCTCAGTCCCAGGGATTCAGCTTTTTACAGACATTATGGTACATTGTGCTGCCTCAGACATATAAGAAGGTTATTCCGGCTCTCTTAAGCCAGGTTATTACCATTATAAAGGACACCTCTTTCTTAAAGATGGTAGATGTAGCCGAATTCATGAGAAACTGCGCCGTTGTCCTGGGCAGTATCTACGATGTCAGAGGAATGATGATGCTGTTTGCTTTCGAGGCACTTTGCTATTTTGCCATCTGTTTTGCCCTCAGCTGTGTAGTCAGGGGATATCAGAAAACAATTGTAACCGGTTAGGGAGGTACATCTGTTATGGAGAAGTTTACGATCACCATTACCCGTGAGTTTGGCAGTCTTGGGCGTTCCATTGCCAGGGAACTGTCACAGATTCTGGGAGTGGAGTTTTATGACCGGGATATTGTGGAGGAAGTTGCAAATAAGCTGAATCTGCCGGTTTCAACAGTCAGCAACGAGGAGGAAAAATCCAGGCACAGCTTTCTTCCAAGAATGTTCCCTCTTGGAACTGACGAAGAATATATGCAGGATATTATATTTGATGTGCAGAAGGATATAATTCTTAATCTGGCGAATAAATCAAGCTGTATCCTGGTTGGCAGATGCTCTGATTTTCTTCTTGAAAAGAAAAAAAATAACATCAACATTTTTATCTACGCTTCTTACGAAAAACGTCTGCAAAACTGCGTGGATACACTTGGTATGACAGAGCTGGAAGCAAAACGGATGATTCTTTCCGTAGACAAAGCTCGAAATGCATATCATAAAAAATATGCAGGCTATTTACCTGGTGATCCGGAGCACAAGCAGCTGATGATTGACTCCTCTTTACTTGGCGTGACTGGAACCGCAAAGTTAATCGCAGAGATTGTACATCAGTTATTTGAATCATAAAATGAATTCAGAAGTTTCCTATTAAAATAGGCCTTTTTGGTGAAACTAGGATGGGAGTCCGAACGTTTGCCCAAAAGGCCTGTTCTATTGACAAGTGAAATATCAGGTACTAAACTTAGAAAAGGCAGGTCATAAAATAGGACCGAGTATCGGGTTTTAGGAGGAAACAGATGTGAGATATAAATTAGACAAAAAACTGATTCCTGTAAAGGGGGAAGAAACTATATCTGAGGATGATGTCCTGATCGATATTTTAAGCAAGGAAGAATACTTAAAGGGACATCATACCCGTTACGAGGATCATATACTAATCCGGAGTCTGGAACGGGGCCAGTACTGCAGAACAGATTTATTAAAAGACTGTGTGGTCGGTACCCTGGTAATACCTGTAAAGAAAAATCCTTTGAAACGCCCACTGATATTTGGTTATTATATGAATGAAAACCGCCTGATCCTGATTGATGACAGCGGAGAAGCGGAAAGAATGTTAAAGGAGATTGATAAGACGCAGATTTTTGAGAAAACTTATCCGGCTCATCTCCTGTTTGAGTTTCTGGAATATCAGGTCAGAGATGACATTGAATATCTTCAGAAATATGAGGAATACTTAACGGAAATGGAAGACAGAATCATGAGCGGCAGAAGGGAAAAGGAAGACGTGCTGGGAATCATTCTAAAGGCCAGAAAGGAACTTGCAAAGGTGGCGTCTTATTATGGGCAGCTGATGAATATGAGTCAGACATTAACAGAGAATTATAATGGTCTGTTAAAGGATGAAGAACGGGCCCTGTTTCACCTGTTTGCCGGCAGAGTGGCAAGGCTTTTGGAATACGGGAGAGAACTGAGAGAATACGCTCAGCAGATTCGGGAGATGTATCAGGTGAGAATGGAAATGAAGCAGAATCATGCATTATCCTTTCTGACTATGGTGACCGCTGTTTTTGCTCCCCTGTCTCTCATAGCAGGCTGGTACGGCATGAATTTTAAAAATATGCCGGAGCTTAACTGGACTTATGGATATCCCCTTTGTATTCTTTTAAGCATCCTTTTGATTGGATTGGAAATATGGTATTTTACGAAAAAAGGGTGGTTAAAAAAATAACAGGAGACAGGAATAAAATTCTCACAAAACAGTAAAAAAAATAATATGATTCCCTTGACATGAAAAAAAAAACCTGTTATACTTTACTTTCGTGTGAAACGAGAGGATGAAGGTCTGAAACGTGCCTGATACCTCTCGTTTTATTTGCGATAGTGTGTTTGTGCGGCCGTCGGCAACATAAGAACCCGGCTGGCAATGAGAAAGGAATTAATCATTTATGGAAACAGTTAGATTTGATGAGTTACAATTAGATGAAAGAATTCTGCGGGCAGTAGCAGATATGGGATTTGAAGAGGCATCTCCGATCCAGACCCAGGCAATTCCGGTTCAGATGGAAGGAAGAGATATTATTGGTCAGGCCCAGACAGGAACGGGAAAGACCGCTGCCTTTGGAATTCCCCTGTTACAAAAAGTTGACCCTAAGGTAAAAAAGCTTCAGGCGGTGGCCCTCTGTCCAACCAGAGAGCTTGCTATTCAGGTGGCAGATGAGATCCGCAGGCTTGCTAAATATATGCATGGTGTGAAGGTCGTCCCTATCTACGGCGGCCAGGACATCGTGAAACAGATCCGTTCCTTAAAAGACGGTACTCAGATCATCATCGGAACACCGGGACGTGTTATGGACCATATGCGCCGGAAAACCGTTAAGTTTGATTTTGTCCATACAGTTGTTATGGATGAGGCAGATGAGATGCTGAACATGGGGTTTTTAGAGGACATGGAAACCATTTTAAGTCAGCTTCCCGAAGATCGGCAGACAGTTATGTTTTCAGCTACCATGCCTCCGGCAATTTCGGACATTGCAAGAAAGTTCCAGAAAGAACCGGTAAATGTAAAGGTAGTGAAGAAAGAACTGACAGTGCCGAAAGTAACCCAGTATTACTATGAGGTGAAACCAAAGAGTAAATTGGAAGTAATGTGTCGTCTTTTAGACATGTATGCACCGAAGCTTTCCGTTGTTTTCTGTAACACGAAAAAGCAGGTAGATGAACTGGTACAGTCCCTTCAGGGAAGAGGATATTTTGCGGAAGGTCTTCACGGAGACTTAAAGCAGATCCAGCGTGATCGTGTCATGAACAGCTTCCGTAACGGTAAAACAGAGATTCTTGTGGCTACTGATGTAGCAGCCCGAGGAATCGACGTAGACGACGTTGAAGCGGTATTTAACTATGACCTTCCTCAGGATGACGAGTATTATGTACACCGTATTGGCCGTACAGGTCGTGCCGGCCGTGAAGGAATCGCATTTAGCTTCGTGGTTGGTAAGGAAGTATACAAGCTTCGTGACATTCAGCGTTACTGCAAGACCAAGATCGTACCTCAGGCAATTCCATCACTCAACGATGTAACTGCCATTAAGGTAGACAAGATTTTAGAAGGCGTTGCAGCTACCATTGGTGATACAGATCTCAGCAAAACAGTTAATATCATCGAGAAGAAGCTGTTGGAAGAGGATTACACTTCTCTTGATCTGGCAGCGGCTCTCTTACGTAAGATGATGGGTGAAGAGAATGAAGATATCATCGATACCAGAGAACCTCGCAACCTTGACGAGCTGGAAGGCTTCGGAGGCGGAAACAACAGCAGAGGCGGCAGAGGAAGAAGCAACAGCAGCAGCCGTGGAGGAAACAGCGGAAGATATGATTCCTCTTCCAGAGATGATATGGCTCGCTTATTCATTAACATCGGTAAGAACCAGAATGTCAAACCAGGAGATATTCTTGGTGCCATTGCCGGAGAATCCGGTATGCCCGGCAAGATGGTTGGAAGCATCGACATGTATGACAAATATACATTTGTAGAAGTTCCAAGAGAAAGCGCTGATGCTGTGTTAACTGCTATGAAGGATGTAAAAATTAAGGGTAAAAATATCCATATGGAAAAAGCCAACGGAAAAGGCAAATAAATTTTCGGGAGCTAAACAACGAAGGAAGACGGCCTGTCTTACCGGAGGTGTTTAGCTCCTGTTTTTTTCTTGCTTCCTGATAGAAAACAGGATACAATTAGTTCAAATGAGGAGTCAATTGGAGGACGAAATGGCAGAGTGGAAAAAAAATGACAGGATTCAGGTGTTAATTGAGGATCTGAGTGAAACCGGAGAAGGAATTGGTAAAACCGATGGTTTTACCTGGTTTATAAAGGATACAGTAATTGGTGATCAGGTGGAAGCGAAAGCAATGAAGGTGAAAAAATCTTACGGCTTTGCACATTTAGAACGAATTGTCACGCCGTCAGAAGGCAGAATCGCGCCCCGGTGTCCGGTAGCGAAGCAGTGCGGAGGCTGCCAGCTTCAGACCATGAGCTATGAAGAGGAACTACGATACAAGGAACGCAAAATCTATGGCAATATTACCCGGATCGGCGGCTTTACAGATGTTCCAATGCTACCCATTATGGGGATGGACGAGCCATGGAGATATCGGAACAAAGCCCAGTTTCCCTGGGGACTGGATAAGGATGGGAAACCGATGGCAGGCTTTTATGCAGGAAGGACTCATGCCATTATCGGGTGCGAGGACTGTCTGTTAGGGGTTGAAGAGAATCGGGAAGTATTAGGACGGATTAAGGACCACATGGAGCGGTATCATCTGGCTCCTTATGATGAGAGCGCTCATAAGGGACTGATCCGCCATACTCTGATCCGAAAAGGATTTCAGTCAGGTGAGCTGATGGTGTGCCAGGTGATTAACGGAAATCAGCTGCCACACAGTGAGGAACTGGTGAAGAGTCTGCTTGAAATCCCGGGAATGGCAAGTATATCCCTGAATGTGAATAAGGAACAGACCAATGTGATTCTTGGAGACAAGGTGGAGAATCTTTTTGGCCCCGGATATATCACCGATTATATAGGTTCCGTTCAATACCGTATTTCCCCTCTCTCTTTTTATCAGGTTAATCCGGTACAGACGAAGAAGTTATATGAAACTGCTTTGGAGTATGCGGGACTTACCGGCGGTGAGACAGTATGGGATCTGTATTGCGGAATTGGAACTATATCCCTGTTTCTTGCGCAGAAGGCGAAGAAGGTCTATGGAGTGGAAATTGTTCCCCAGGCGATTGATGATGCAAGGGAGAATGCAAGGCTGAATGGAATTGAGAACGCAGAGTTTTTTGTAGGGAAGGCAGAGGAGGTACTGCCGGAACAGTTTGAAAAGAACCAGGTTTATGCCGATGTGATTGTGGTGGACCCGCCAAGAAAAGGCTGCGATGAGAAATGCCTGGAGACCATTGTGAAGATGGGACCGAAACGGGTAGTGTATGTCAGCTGTGACTCTGCGACGTTAGCTAGGGATTTGAAGTATCTGGCGGAGCGAGGGTATGAGCTTGTTCGGGTGAGAGGGTGTGATATGTTTCCGTGGACGACCCATGTGGAGAGTGTGATACTACTACATCGGAAAAATATCTGAGAAAGGTTAACATTTCAACTATTTTCCATTATTCAACTAAATAAGAACATGTCGTGAGACCGTTCATTTTCAAGCTAATTGAGAATGGATGGTCTCCTTTTGTTTTCCGAAATTTATTTTAGAAAGGATGTGGTTGCGAATATGAGTGCAAAAATGGGCGTAAGTAAATTAGTAATAGAAAACAAATACATGGTATTATTTTGCTTTCTGACGATCTCCAAACGTTTTAAATCATCAGTAACTGTGCTATACTTTTGTAAGTGAATGTAAAGCAATTTCCCGGACATAGAAGGGCAATAAGAACAGCGTGGCAAAAAATACCCTATCAAATGAAACAGATATGCCATTCATATTTTTACCAGCCTTTTTTCTATTAATTATTGATATGTAAAACGGTTCTATTATGATTCATTTCAGAATCCTGGCCAATATAGTTTCAATATAGAATAGGATACACCTGCAGCCAGTAATTAGGCCATTTATTTGAGAATTGGTTTATGGACAGATAAAACCGAAAAAAGACAGGATAATCATTAGATAGTTCACTATAATTGTACTGTGAGGTGACTGGCATGGATTGGATAAAAGATACTCAAAAAGCAATAAACTATATGGAAATGCATTTGTTGGAAAATATCAGCATTGATGATGTGTCAAATCATGTGTTTTCGTCAAGTGATTATTTCAATAAAGTATTTCGTATAGTGACGGGATTCTCCGTCAGCGAATATATGCGAAATAGAAAATTATCACTTGCTGGAGAAGATTTATTATATTCAAAAAGCAAAATAATAGAAATTGCTTTAAAATACGGATATGAAACTCCCGAAAGCTTTACAAAAGCATTTTCACGTTTTCATGGTGTTACTCCGTCTGAGGTGATCTCATTCCATAAATGTGTCAAGTGTTTCAGCCCTCTCACAATACAAATTAATGTTAAGGGAGGATTCACCATGTCCAGAAGATTAATTCCAAATGTATCTAAATTGTACGAAAACCCAGCTGAAAATTATATGTTTCCCAGTTGTATGGGATCTGTAATGGGAGCGCTTAAAGAAAAAAACGAAATGGATTTTCTTTATTTTGCTGGCGTTACTGGTGACCTGTTTTCTCAGATATGGATTGAGCCAAAATGGCAATATAACGATTCATATTCAAATGTATGCAAGGAGACTCAATTGCCTATTAAAGCAGCATTTGATTCTTGCGGATATTCATACGAATATTTTTATAAAGATGATATAATAAGAATGAAACGCGAATGTATACAAAAAATAGTGGATTCTATAGATAAAGGCTTACCAGTTTTAACATATGGCGTTGCTGGCCCCCCTGTTTGTTCAATAATTTGCGGTTATGATGAAAATGGTGAGGTATTAATAGGGTGGTCGCAATTCACAGATGAGCGCAAAGAAGATATTCCAACAGATCTGGTAATATCGGAAAATTATTTTTCAAAGAAAAACGGTCTTGATCGTTCGGAAGCTTTGATCTTTTTTAAAAGAAAAGATAAGATACCAGATATTGCAGAAAGTATACGATTATCAATTCTAAACATACCTGTTTTGGCTTCATTGACATCCAAAGATAATATATATTTCGGAAAAAAAGCTTTTGAACAATGGGCTGAGTCATTATTGTGTGACGAGTATTTTATAAATGAGGATATGTTGGCTAACCCTTTGGATACCTATGGTAGTTGTGTGGTTTCTGTTGGTACCAATATGTATTATATTCAAGAATATCTTAACCGCGCTTTAGAATATTGTCCTGATATGCAAATTATGATTGAAAGTCTTAAACAGGCTTATAAAAAAGAAGATGAGGCACTCCAAAGACTTGTTGAATTTCAGGGGGGTTATTTCTTTGAGGCCAACCGAAAAGCACTTCTAAACAAAGATTTCCGCATTGAACTGGCCGGACTTGTCAGAAAAGTTGAGCAATGTTATTATGATGCTGCTTGCGTTCTTATTGAGTAATCATATTTGCATATTCTGACGAGGTGAACGTGAGAAGGATAAGGATACGGACTAGTATAATTACTTAAGATGTACTGGTATATGATTTGGCAACGTAAAATCAAATTTGAATTTGTAGAGGTAATAGAAAATGGCAATCACAATAAATATTTATTACAGTGGGAAAAATGGAAGTGCAAGAAAGTTTGCAGAAGAAATGGTTGAAAGTAATGTGGTAAAAAATATTCGTGCAGAGTATGGAAATATCAAATATGAATATTTCTTTCCCATGGATGACAAGGAAACGGTCTTATTGATTGACAGTTGGAATGACCAAAATTCTATTGATTTACATCATTCCTCTCCCATGATGGAACAAATTATAAAACTTCGTGATAAGTATAACCTTCATATGCGAGTAGAAAGGTATGTATCTGATGAAAGTGGAATACCGAATTCGGATAAAGGATTTATAAAGGAATAACTTATAAAAATCAGGTTTGCGTGTTATAGAATAATGATAAATATATAGAGATATTGTATGATTATAGTCTTATATATGTCGAAGGTATTGGATCAAAGATTACAAGAGTTAAAAATGCATAATGTATATTATGAAAAAATATTATGGTGTAATAGGAAACCAATAGTAGCATCCGCATGGCGCAACATGATTTATTTGTACATCAAATGCAAGGTGTCAGACAATCCGATATGATAATATAACTTTCGAGAGGAGGTAGATTAATGGAATGGATTGACAGAATGAACAATGCTGTAGACTATATTGAATTAAATCTTACGGATGAAATTTCATACGAGAAACTGGCACAGATTGCATGTTGTTCCACATATCATTTTCAGAGAATGTTTTCATTTATTACGGGCGTGCCGCTATCTGAGTATATCAGACGAAGACGTTTGACATTGGCAGCCTTTGAACTGCAGACAAGTAATATTAAAGTGATTGATGTGGCTGTAAAGTACGGATATGAATCGCCAGAAGCATTTAGTCGTGCATTTAAAAATCTTCATGGTGTAATGCCGATATCAGCGCGCGATATAGGTGTTTCGCTCAAAGCTTTTCCTAAAATGACCTTCTTAATATCGATTAAAGGAGTATCTGAGATGAATTATCGTATTGAAGAGAAAGAATCATTTGAGGTATTTGGACTTGAGCTGAAAACAACTGTTATTAATGGTCAATGTTACAAAGACATCCCTGCGTTTTGGATGGCCTGTGGACAGGATGGGCGGGGGCAGTCACTCCTGGAGGCAGCCGGCAAAAAGACTGGTGAGCCGATTGATGCAGGCGTAACATATGCACATAATGCGAATGGAGACATGTCCTACATGGTTGGCTGTATGAAGAAGGATCAGGCAGTTCCACCTGAATATAAGACTCTGGCCATACCAAAGCAAACATGGGCAATATTTAAAACGGAATGGAAAAGTGAAAACGATGATGAAAAGCTGCATGAAGTCTGGAGAAGAATCTATTCTGAATGGTTTCCAGTAGCAAGCTATGAGCATGCTGATTGTGATTTTGATATGGAAATGTATTTTGGCGATTTACAATCCGGATATAGTGCTGAGATATGGATTCCGGTTATCCAGAAATAAGACTACAAAATAAGAGTAAATAAATTGAAAATGAGCTGGCACTCTAAGGCGTAATTCCATAGAGTGCCAGCTATTTAAAATAGGAGAAGTCAATACAGTTGTTTTGACCAGTGCAAACGTATGGCTACGATGCAATAATTTATCAATAAAAAACTATTGCATTTAAAAAAACATTGATATATAATGTTGATTGAACGAACGGTGAATGAAAATATTGATTGTGATTTTTAACCTGGAAAATAGAATGTATAATTTTCCAGGTAGTTTTTAAGAATTATAATTCACTGAATGTTCAATGAAATAATAATAAAACAAATTTTTCTAATTAACATCACAATTACAAGGAGGAAACCGACATGAAATTTTATTTTAATGATCAGGCATTTTCATTTGAATTATTAAGGGCAGCAGCATACGCAGGTTATCAAGGAGCAGAAATAGGGGAGTGCCTTGCAACAGCAGCAAAAATAGAAGAGGGCAATTTTGAAAGCTGGTTTCTGGAATGGAAAAAAACAGCGGACAGAACCTGCCAGACGGCAATGGATTGCTTTAATAATAAGCATAAGGTAAGCGCCAGAGAGGCATTTTTACGGGCCCATAATTACTATCGTACTGGAGAATTCTTTTTAGATGGAACTGATGAAAGAAGAATGGAAAATTTTGATAAAAGCGTAATGGCATTTGAAAAAGGAATGGAACTTTTAGACAGTCATTTTGAAGTTGTAAAAATCCCTTATGAAGGAACTCATCTGAAAGGATATTTTTACGGTGCATCAGAGGACAAAAAAGGGGAACTTAAAAAACGTCCGGTGCTTGTATTTATAGGCGGATACGATTCCACTTTACAGGAACTATATTTCTGCGGTGCCGCTGCAGCAATTAAAAAAGGCTATCATTGTCTTGTATTTGAAATGCCAGGGCAGGGAGAAGCGTTACGGAAACAGAGTCTCTTCATGCGTCATGACGCAGAAGTTCCGGTAAGTGCTGCTCTTGATTATTTAGAGACCAGACCAGAGGTTGATATGGAGAAGCTGGCACTGCTCGGTATGAGTCTTGGTGGATATTTTGCACCTAGAGCAGCGGCATTTGATGAGCGGATTAAGGCTTGCATTGCATTCAATGTATTTTATGATACCTTTGATTCTACCCTGAATCAAAATCCCCAGCTGGCACAAGTACTGCAGCTTCCAGAGGAAAAAAGAGAACAGATGCTCGCTATGGCAGAGGAACATAATTCTAATCTAAAATGGATGCTTAACAATGGAAAATGGGTGTTTGGCTTACAGCATCGATATGAAGTATTTGACGAGATGAAAAAAGCTTCATTAAAAGGAATTGCCGGAAATATTAAATGTCCTGTTTTGCTTACCATGGGAGAGACAGACCACTTTGTGTCCAAAGACCAGTTGGATACTTTGCTGGAAGAAATAAAAGCTCCCAAGACAGTCCGTGTGTTTACCATTGAGGAAGGAGCGGAAGAGCATTGCCAGGAGGGAAATCATGCACTTTTCCATCAGGTCATGTTTGACTGGATGGATGAAGTGTTTGACTGTAACATGGAGGAAATTTAATAAAGGCAGGTGCGGTTATGTATGCAGATGAAATTAAAAAAGTTGCAGAGTCGGCACAGAACAAAAGTGATTTTTTAAGCGGAAACCTCACAAAATATGTTGTATTGGCAATGATGTCCGGATTTTTTATTATCATAGGAATTGCCCTTTCCTTTTCCGTAGCTGCAATTACGCAGGTAGAAGGAAAATTTTATGGAAAAATAGCAATCGGGCTTACCTTTTGGGTAGCCCTTGGGCTATTGGCATTTGCTGGAGGTGAACTTTTTACTGGAAATTGTTTTGTATTTACAGTCGGCTGCCTGGAAAGAACGGTAAGTCTAAAAAAGGCAGCAAAGCTGTTACTGATAAACTATATTGGAAATCTCCTGGGCAGCGTGGTATTATCTTTTATTTATGTGCAAAGTAAAGCTATGATTGGAATATCTGATGTATATATTGAAAAAACAGCAATTTCAAAACTTGGTATACCTTGGGGACAGCTATTTTTCCGAGCTGTACTGTGTAATTTTGTTGTTTGCCTTGCAATCTGGTTGTGTTACAAGATGAAAGAGGAAAGCGCGAAACTGTTTATGATGCTATTTTGTGTATTGGCATTTTCGGCTTCCGGGTTTGAGCATTCCATTGCCAACATGGGGATTTTCTCAATTGCTTTAATGTTACCTCATGAAGCTGGTCTGACTGTTTTGGCTGTAATAAAGAATATATTAATTGTTACCGTTGGTAATATGACAGGGGGATCTCTTCTGCTTGCAGTACCTTATTGGTATGCTTCCAAATCAAAGTCAGTTGGGTAAGAATACAATCTGATCTTCTTTAAAGAGCAAGGTATGAAATTTGGTACCCTGCTCTTTTTTTGAACATGGAAAATACCGTGGGATATGTGCCCCTCTCTGCATAGAGAAATTATTCTTGACAAAAGTGTATGGCAACCATATACTGTTGGTATGGAAAAAAATAAAAACAACAAACATGAAATTGCATATGAATCCTTAGATTTGGCGTTTGCTTTAATGGAACTAGATAAAAAAACACGTTACTACGGAACGGATGTACCAATTTACCACTCTGAAATCCATGTAATAAAGGCGATAGCAGAACACCCCTGCATTCACGTGGGCGGTCTGGCGGATATTCTGGGTGTAACAAAGGGAGCTGTTTCCGAAATTCTCAGAAAGCTGGAGAGAAAGACTCTGGTTAAAAAAGAAGTTGATGAACTAAATTTATCCAGATATTTACTGAGCCTGACAGAAAAAGGAGAAGACGCTCATAAAAATCACATGTATTATCATGCAATCATAAACAGCATGGTGGAAAATGAACTGCAAGATGCTACAAATTCGGAAATAAAATTTTTGTCAGACTTCTTGTCAGGCTTAATTAGCAAGATTCAAAATTTTGATGAAAATATAATTAAATAAGAATTTTGCATAAGCGTATGGTAACTATATGCATTTTTCACGGCATAAAGTTAGGAGGAACTAACATGAAAAAGAAAATAATCAAACATCATACTCATGATCATAGTGAGGTTACCGAACAGCAGTATCAACAAAAACTCAAAGTTAATCAAAAATTACTTGAAGCACTTTTTAATTCATTTTCTCAATGCTTCAGTGCACCTATTTATCCGTATGACCGTTCCGTATTTACAGAAACTGATTCGTTTATCAATCAACCGGTGGATAACGAGAAGAATAAGAGTTCAAAGACAAAAAAGTAATTGTGCCGTAGAGTATGGTAACTATACACTTTGCACCACGGTACAAAAGTGGAGGATTAGCTGTGAAACAGGATAAGAATGATTTATTGAGAAAGAAACTTAGTCCATCAAGGGAAGAATATTTAAAGGCTATATATATGCTTTCTCAAAGATCTCAATTAGTACGCTCAATTGATATTGCTGTATATTTAGGGGTTTCCAAGCCTAGTGTCCATAGCGCAGTAAATGTATTGCAGGATGAAGGGCTGGTTATCAAACCGTTAGGTGGGGAAATTCAGCTCACTGAGGAAGGACGTAAACAGGGTGAGATTATTACAACCAAGTTTCAGATAATTAAAAAGTTTCTCATTGCATGTTGTAATGTCAATGAACTGACTGCAAGTGCAGATGCCTGCAAAATGGAGCATATTATCAGTAATGATTCTGTTTTTGCTCTGAAAAAATATCTAGGTTAGAGCAGGCCCCCGCTCCTTCCCTTTCTCTAAAAGCAAATGGCTGGATTAAGAATAGAACTTGACTGTACAAGTGGGACTAACTATACTAAATTTAGAAAATAAAATATTATAATTTAGTAATGGATTGCTGTTATAAAGAACTTATGAAAGGGGTTTTAAAATGAAAATTCTCATAGTCGGCTATTTCACTGAGACATCAAAATTAAATATTATAAATTGTTTTCCAAAAGAATGGGACATCATAATCGTTCCACCTGGGGAAGAAATGCTGCATCATATCGAAGATTGCCAGGTGATTATACCAGAGCATGTTAAGATTGACAGAACTCTACTTTCAAAAGCGAAACAATTAAAATTGGTTCAAACAGGTGCGGGATACGATAATGTAGATATTGATGCCTGTACACAACTGGGTATTTGGGCGGCCAATGCGGCTGGAGTGAATGCCAAGGCAGTTGCTGAGCATGTAATGGCATTCATATTGTCTTACTATAAAAATATACCACTTCTTGACGGTTTCATGAAAAGCAAGGCAGATCAAAATCAATTGGAGTATACAGGAAGCGAGTTAGAAGGTAAAACCATTGGAATTATTGGATTTGGCGCTATTGGTAAAAAAGTAGCCGGATTTTGCAAAGCGTTTGATATGAATGTGCTGGTTTACACAAGAAATACTGCTGTACAGCCTTATGGGGGTATTCAGAAAACTGATTTTGATAATCTTATAAGCACGTCAGATATTGTAACGGTACATTCAGCTTTAAACCAGCAAACCCAGAAGCTGATCGACAAAGAAGTATTCAGGAAAATGAAGAACACAGCACTATTTATCAATACCGCCCGTGGTCGGATTGTAAATGAAGAAGACTTAATAGATGCGTTAAAAAACAGAGAAATTGCAGGTGCGTGTCTTGATGTGTTTGAAACAGAGCCACTTCCAATTGACAGTGAACTTCGTAATCTGAGTAATGTAATGCTCACACCCCATACGGCAGGAATGCCTGATGGTCTCAAACTCCATAAAAAGAGATATGATTTCTTTGTCAATAATATAAGATGTGTTGAAAGTGGTGAAGAGCCTGAAAGCAAGCTTAACCAGTTATTCTGATCGGATATAACCAGCTCAATTCTTAAAAAGCCACTTTTTTTGCTTTATACAAAGGCAAAAAAGGTGGCTTTCTGTCTGGCAGTTACTCTTCTGATTTGTTTCCATCTTTGTCAAGAAATAACAGCTCATAGTATTTTTTGGGCCGTCCCTTACCATTGTCCCGCTTTTCAAATACTGTTTGTACGTATTTTTTTTCTTCAATTTTGTTAAGAATACGATTTGCGCCTCTGACGGTCATGGACAGACATTGAGCAACATCCTCAGAGGATAATTTGTTTGTTCTCATAATTTCCGCATAGGATATGATTTTCTGTAAATTGATGTTATTTATTCCCATACTTTTGGCTAATGCGATGATCTCAGGGTCCCCCTGTTCGGAGAACTGTATGACATTCATACTCCTCATTGGTCCGATAACCTTCTGATCCTCGTTTATAAAAAAGCTGCAGCTGCCGGTAAAGGCTTTCGCCTGTCTGTAAGCTTTCGTGGCGTTCTCATTCGCTTGAAAATATTCATGTCCCGAGCCCCACCCTATTTTCACTGTTTCGCTTACAGACTCACCCAGATATTCCAGCAGGGTACAGTTATGAGCCTCAGAGGTGATTTTCATAAAATTACCGTATGTGGTGTAAAGTCTCACATAGCCTTCTGAAATCTGGGCTGTATCCGCCAGATTCACACTGAGCAGAAATCTGCTGACAAGATCCTTCAGCTCTTGAAGCTGCCCTGTCGCTGGCGGCTGCGCAGTTTCGATCGATAAGCATGCTACGACTGCTCTCTGGTTCTTGAGCTTAAGGATGGTAATTTCATTGATGATCTCTCTTATGGTCTCTTTCACGTTTTCCAAAGTGGGGCGTATTAAGATATACCTTACCCCATGCTTTTTGAGTTCCGGAACAAAGTGGCCGAACGCCGTGATGGACAAGTCTGTTTTTCTCTCTTCCCACAGAGTTATATGGTTCTCCAGCATTGTTTCCACTCGTTGGAAAAGATCGCTGCTGTCAAAAGGCTTCCCCTCATGAGTCAGGTATTTTTGAAATTCACTGAAAGAATCGATAATATACGCATAATCCACATAGATTCTGGAGATGTCAAGCTCAGGTTCTGTGACCAATAGTCTGAAAAGTTCTCTATAAAGAAGGTTTTCATTATCCTGCAATATGTGAGTGGGTACTTTGGTATCCAAACATTCCTTATCGATTGATTCGTAGAGCAATCTGCCACTGATAACAAACCCGTCCACCAAACCTAAATTTTTCAAATATACGTCTTTTGTTTCCCGAAAGTTGCTTATTGTAAGAAAACGAAACTGACATACCGACCGCATTTCTTCTTCAATGGCGCGAAAATAGTCCATATGGGTCTCAGGCGTGATTATACCCAGCTTGATTTTCATGGTAGATTCCTTTCATAAACAAATTCAATGAAAAGAATTATATCATAATAAACGTGATATTTCAATCTTCTCAGGGGTTGGAAGGAAGTGTTCTTAAAATGTCCAAAATTATTCTTGACATGGGATAGGCTTATCAGTATAATAAAAGTGTTCTTAAAATGTCTCAAAATATAAAGTAAGCAATTTTATTCAGTTGTTTACTAATTCGATTTGTATGATAGGAGGTGTTAATTGTGATCAAAAAAACCGGAGACTTTTTGAATTTGGCCAATCAGCTGCAGGAAAAGTTAGTTATGTACAGGCATCATCTTCATGCGATTCCGGAACTTGATTTGAGTTTACCCAGGACGACTGCTTATGTAAAAGAGATGTTGGAATCGATCGGTCTTATGCCCACTTCTGTGGGAGAATCAGGCTTAATGGTTACCATTGGCGGACAACGTCCTGGAAAGGTGATTCTTATCCGTGCGGATATGGATGGGCTGCCAATGAAAGAAGAAGCGGATATTTCCTTTGCATCATCGAATGGAAATATGCATGCGTGCGGTCATGACCTGCATACTTCCATGCTGCTGGGAGCCGCGGAGATACTAAAGGAAAAGGAAGAGCAGCTTTGCGGCACGGTCAAACTAATGTTTCAGCCAGGGGAAGAAACCCTTCACGGAGCAAATATGATGCTTGAAAATGGGATTCTCGAAAATCCAAAAGTGGATGCAGCAATGATGCTCCATGTATTGTCTGGAATGCCAATCCCTGCGGGGCAATTTGTAATTCCTGAGGCTGGAGAAGCGATTTCGGCTTCCTCAGATTGGTTCGAAATAGTCATCCACGGAAGAGGAGCGCATGGAGCAATGCCCGATGCCGCGGTGGATCCGTTAAATGTAGCTGCTCATCTTCATCTGGCGCTTCAAGGTATTATAAGCCGTGAAATCTCTCCGATTGAGAGTGCGGTTCTTACAATTGGAGTGATGGAAGGTGGAAGTACAAACAATGTGATCCCCAATATTGCCAGATTGAAAGGCAGTGTACGCACTTTTAACGCCGTATTGCGTGATAAGATTGAAACCCGTATTCATGAAATATCTACAGGTATTGGGGAAACATATCATGCAAAGGCAGATGTTATTTATACCAGGGGCTGTCCTGAGGTGAAAGTTGACAGCAGACTTAACGATCAGATGAGAACAACGATTACAGACACTTTTGGCGCCAGTTCTTTCATCGATCTGACACAATTGATACCTGGTGGTAAATTAATGGGATCGGAAGATTTCGCATTTGTAACACAAGCGGTACCAAGTACCTCAGTGTTTATTACCGCAGACAATTCCAAAGAAGGTTATAGCTACCCTATGCACCATCCAAAGGTAATGTTTTCGGATGATGTGCTTAGTAAAGGAGCTGCGGTTTACGCTGCTTTCGCCAGAGACTGGCTTGAAAGTAATAGATGATATCTAAACAAAACAAGGAGGAATTAGAATGACAGAGAGACGTATGATTGGACCAACAAAATTTGAAGAATACTCGGAGAAGTACAAAGAATTTCTATTAATGACCCGTCGTGACGGAATAATTGAAGTGCGGCTGCACACCGACGGGGGCCCTTATCATCATAATTGGGAAGCCCATACGGCATGGTCTCATGCATGGTCAGATATCGGCCGTGACCCTGAAAATGAGGTTTTGATTATATCTGGAACAGGAGATAAATGGGTTGTTGGAAACCCTGATGTCTGGAACACAAAATTTATGGATTGGCCGAAGCAAAAGAAACTGGAACAATATCATGAATCCCTGAGACTGCTTGAGAATATGATATTCTGCATCGACATCCCTACAATCGGAGCAATCAATGGACCGGGAACCCACTGTGAAATCGCAACGCTCTGCGACATTACCATATGTACAGAGGATGCAGACTTTTTTGATCCCCATTTTCTGGGAGGAACACCTCCAGGGGACGGAATGATACTTACGCTTCAGAATATGTTAGGTTTTAAGAAAGCAGCATACTACGCATATACTGGTAAGAATATCGATGGAAAGACCGCTTTGGATCTTGGAATCGTCAGTGAAGTGCTGCCCCGTGAAAATCTGCTTCCCCGCGCCTGGGAACTTGCAGAGAAGATAATGCAGGCACCTCGTTCCACCAGACATCTTACCCATTCCATTTTATCCCGTCCATGGAAACAAGCCTTAGTCAGTGATCAGGGATTCCACCTTGCTCACCAGATGTACGATATGGCGATAGACGAAGAAGGTGCGTTTGAACGACTGACAAAAATGAAAGGACGATTAATGGGCAAATAAAGTCACGGGCAGTTAACCGGTACTCATAGCTATGGAATAATGGCAGGGGGGCTATCCCGTTTTTGATGTAACATAGGTACACAGCCCCGTGCCATTTTTATGAAAGACAGCCCCATTATATGATTGGAGGAATTAAAATGTCAGAGCAATGCATGGCAGGACCTACAAAATTCGAAGAATATTCGGAAAAGTACAAAGACCTGCTTTTAATGACCCGCCATAACGGCATATTGGAAGTACGTATGCACACGCGGGGGGAATCGCTTCAATTTGACTGGCCAGTTCTGACTGCATATGGGAATGCATGGTCGGATATTGGCCGTGATCCTGAAAACGAAGTAATGATTCTCACTGGAACGGGAGATAAATGGCAGGTAGCAAACCCCGAAATCTGGAAAACAAAATTCATGGACTGGTCGAAGAACCGTAAACTGGAAATGTATCATGAATCATTGAGAATGATTGAAAATATGATCTTTTGTATCGACATTCCCACAATTGGGGTAATCAATGGGACAGGATCACACTGGCAAATGGGAACATTATGTGATATTACAATCTGTGCCCAGGACACAAGTTTTTTCGATGCACATTACCTGGGTGGTGTGTCTCCTGGTGATGGGATTGTATTAGCGCTTCAAAATTTAACAGGCATTAAGAGAGCGTCATTTTACGCATATACGGGCACGAACATAAATGCGCAGGTGGCATTAGACCTGGGTATTGTAAGTGAGGTAATGCCTCATGAAAAGCTTCTTCCCCGTGCGTGGGAACTTGCAGAGATGATAATGCAAGCTCCCCGATCTACAAGACATCTAACTCATTCAATCTTGTCGCGTCCATGGAAAAAAGCCCTTGTTAGTGATCAGGGATTCCAACTTGCACACCAAATGTACGACATGGCCATTGATGAAGAGGGTACTTATGAGCGACTGATGAAAATAAGGGAGCGTTTTCAGAAGAATAATTCTGCCTCCTAAATTATTAATCAGCATTTGCCGACAGATAGACCGCTTTCATCATATCCACGAGCTTATACCCTTTTTCAGCATTTTCTCTGAGCTTTTGGCCAGGTTTCTTAATGGTATTCCATTTCTTTTGAATATAATGCCATTCTTAAAACAGGGATCATTGTTCGTTCAAAACTTAATTTTTTATTTGCACAACCTTGAAGATAACTCACTGCTTTCCACTAAGATGATCCTGAACCGTATATACGATACAATATAAAAGTATTAAAGCAAAGCATACAGAAGTTATTAATGAAGCATACTCCAGAAATTTCTCAAGGTCATTCTGACGTGCATTGTGAATCAAAGGAATGATAAGCACGATGAAAAAATAGCAAAGTATTGGAGGCACAATGCGATTAACTATTTTTGATACCACCTTACTTGGAAATATACCGTGCACATCAGATGATATTTTTACAGTTGAACTTGAAACCAGACCTGCCAGGTGGTATAGAGCCAACAGCGCTGTCACATACACAACTGTTCCAATAATCGTATGCAGCCGTTGGGCTGTAAGCCAGTTTGCGTAAATATTCCATTTGTTGAAATAAACTGGAATATAAATTGACAATACAATCCTGATACCGTTCACAAAAACTGTAAATGGAAATGAGGATAGGAAACTGCCAGCAAACCAGCAGACTCCCTTCTTCACTGAATTCATTCTGTGAACCAGAGGGAAGAAGAGTGCAGAAAATGTAATCAACATAAACTGTACACCTGAGCAACTGGGCGCGATTATAAACCGTATGCTGTGGTTTATGTAGCCGACATCCACCTGTCTGTTGAAATTAATTCCGCTAAGGAACGTGACCCAGCGGGCGGTAGGGGCCAGTATAAAATCCAGCTCCCCAAAGCCTGCTCTGCTGTAACCATATTTTATTCCAAGAATAACAAACAATCCTATAAGATACAGCGCTAATAAATGTTGCTTCTTCATGCCGCACGCTTCCTAAATAGCCGCACAGCTCCCATTATCAACGTAAGTGCCCCAATCACGATTACAGCGGCAATTCCCGGCTCAGAACCGCTGGTGTATGAGCCTACTGAATTATTCGAAACATGGAGTGGGAGTGGAAGCGGCTGCTTAACGTCTTTGGCTTCACTACCAGTGTTGCGAACCTGTTCCGTAATGGCGATGAAAGAGGTAAACGGTGTAAGCATGCTGTAATCCAGCCCGATTTGGGTTACTTCTTTTTTGACCTGCTCCATACTATTTTCATCTTCCAGGGTGCCATAGTCCATAAGCTGCTCCACCCTTGCCCGGGCCCACAAGTATGGCAAAGCTGAATTATTTTCCATGGGTTGTGCGCCGGCAACTTGAATTACCTGCCTGTAAGCTTCTCCATTGCCTTTTGTTCCTGTTATTTCTATGGTTCCCTCTGCCTCACCTTTCCATTTACCATACATCACGATTGGTCTTTTTGCAAAAAGTGTAGGCGATTTCTTTGGCTCCACATCGTAGGCGTCAAAACCGTTATACGTTACCTTAATGTTTCGCAGAATCGGAGATTGTATATATTTTCGGAAATTCGCTGCTTCTTCATTAGCTTTTGCAGGATCTGTTATAACAAACGCTTCCCCCTGTCCCACTTTTGCGATACCTTCAATTAAATAGCGGTTTACACCGTCACCAATTCCAAAGGAGAAAAAGTCTGTTTCGCCTAAGTTTTTGCCTATAATGTCAAAGATTTCTGATTCCTCAGAAATGTAACCATCGGTTATTATGATTACGCTGCGCGCCACATCTTTACTTGTTCGAGGGATATCTATAGCGGATTGCAGTGCGGGGACAAGCTCCGTCCCGCCGCCGCCTTCTTCCTGCTCTATTAAATCCAGTGCCCGTTTAATGTTATAATCGGTTGCCGGCACGGATTTCGGTGACATTTGTGCCGATGTGCCAGCAAATAAAATTACGTTAAAGGTATCCGTGCGGCGAAGACTGCTGACGAGAGTCCCGATCAGAATCTTTGCTGTGTCAATTGGATAACCATTCATGGAACCGGAAACATCCAACACGAAAATATACTCACGGGGAAGTATGTCTTTCAACGTGACGCGTTCTGGCGGCTGAACTGTCAGCATAAAAAAGTTCTCTTTTGGAGTATTCTCACCAGCAAGGCCCCCTTTGTTAAGCATAAGCCCGCTGTTTATCTCACTGCCGGTAAGCGAATAATCAAGGATAAAATCACGATTACCAGCGTATTCTCCTGGGTTCTCCAAAGTGATGAGCGCCTTGTTGTTATCAATATCTGTTACAATTTTATGTGACTGACAGTTAACATTGGAAATTGGAACTGCAGAATTTAAATGAACCGTTATGTTATAACTGCCAGGTGGTGTTTTGCCGTCCATGAGGTAGGGACTTTCTGTAAAATTATTGTGGTCATCGGACACGTCAGTTGCAGGGCTTACGTACCTTGGTCCAACCACTGTTGGAAAAACAAACTCATATTTACCATCGGTTGAGGTGATTGTTTCCGTGTAATGCAGTTCAACTTTAACAATATCGCCTGGCATAATGTTTGCAACATTCATAGTAAAGACATTGGGACGTTCCTCCTCCAGCAAAGATGCGCTTTTGCCTTCATTTTTTGCTTCCTCAAATTCCTGTTTCGCTTCCACACGTTCTTTGATTTTTGCCTTAATGATCTCATCGCCTATCTGCATGGTCATGCCGTGCACTGCAACTTTTGTTGAACCAGGAAAAACATACATCGCATTAATTGGTTTTTGACCTTCATTGGTATATATTTGTGTGACATAAGTTTCGGCTATGATACCGTTGATATTTGTTTTCACATCTGTCTCTTTTAATGGAAACTGGTCTGTTGATGGATCGCCATCTTCGATAAAAAAGTACGGCGCAAGGATCCGGTTTTGGTCCTCCTCTGGAAGATCATCGGCAAACGCCGTGACGGCGGGAGTTGTTAAAAGCAATAGGAACAGATTTAAGTAAAAAAACTTTTTCAATTTACTCATTTGATACACCCCTTTATTCTTTTGTTTTATGAGTAAATACTATCTTGTACATCCATCATAAAAGCTTCAAAGATGTATCGGAATTGTATCATAAACAAATATCTGATAGCTTTCGTGAAAATCTTATGTTAAGATTTAATAAAACAATAAAAAACATTGTGAGGAAGTTTCTATTATGAAAAAGAGTTACATTCCGCTTTTATTGTGTTTGACAATCCTGACTGCATTCCTGTCTCTGACTTCTGATGTCTATGCTGAAACGCCCACTGCAGCTTCCCACCTCGCCAGGTTTCATTCCATAACCACCCTTACCGATGTAGCTGCAAACGGTTATATAACATTAGATAAAGAGCATGTGATTGACGTTTTTTCGCTGAGCAGCGGTAAAAGTGGTAAGAAAAAAGACTGCGTTGTGTATGCCACAGTTCATTCTGAACTGGGCAGAGTTGCACTGTTTTTTGCTGACGACGACGGTAATATTATATATAAAACAGAAGATCTTGAATGCAACTATGTTGAAAAAGGTGCTCTATACCAGCCCAATATTTCAATAGCTGCAATTGGAACCCGGGACGTTAACCACGATGGTCTTTTGGATATTTTGTTAATTACCCATTGTATCTACGATGGAGTGGAATATAAAATTGGCGATATATTATTTCAAAATGCAAAAACGGGCGGTTTTTACAGGGATTGGCGCATTAGTGATAAAATTAACCGCTTTAACATGAATACAGACATTAACATGATGGATGCATTTGCGGGAGGTGGGCAGTCTTCCGAATTTTTATATAGTGCTGCCACAATGGATGAGTTAATAGAAGGCGGTTTTAAGCCGCTTAAATATCAAACTTTTGATGCAAACTTTGAAAAGTTCGGTGCGGTCTCCGTAGTTCCCGGGACTTATAAAATGGGTAGTCATTATATTTTTGTCCTGTACCTTGTAGATAAAGAGGGACGGGTTCTCTGGAATTTTCAGGCCATGAGGGATTATGATAACTTTAGCGAAATGCCAGGGATTTCTTTTAAAGATGTGGACGGTGACGGCTGGGCTGACCTATCCGTGCTTGCCAATTACATCAAACTGGACGACAATAACGAAACTCATGCCATAACTGATTTTTCGATTTATTATCAGCGTGACGGATATTTTTTTGAGGACACTGATTTTCATAAGGCGTTTGTCAGCAAACTTACAGGAAGAGAAACAATGGACGACGTCGTGCAGGCGGCGCGTAAGTATTGGGGTTGGTAGATATGATGAAAATTTTAATTGTAGAAGATGAAAAAGCGATTCGTGATTTAATTGATATGCAGCTTACTTTAGCGGGCTATGATTGCCAGACGGCAGGGGACGGTGTAATAGGGGCAAACCTGATTGAAGCAAATAGTTTTGACCTGATATTGCTTGACATCATGCTGCCAGGAGTTTCCGGCTTTGAACTGATGGACTACATTCGGCCCACAAAAACACCGGTTATATTCATTACGGCGAAACATGAGGTGAGTGACAGAGTGAAAGGATTGCGTCTGGGAGCAGATGATTACCTTGTTAAGCCTTTTGATATGGTGGAATTGCTGGCGCGTGTTGAAGCTGTGCTCAGGCGTTATCACAAAGCCGAAAGTGTTATGGAAATTGAGGGAGTAACCATAGATTTTGACGCATACAGAGCCGATAAGAATGGACGTAAATTAGAACTTACCGCAAAAGAGTTCGGCTTACTCAGCCTGTTCGTACATAATAAAAACATTGCGCTTTACCGCGATATGATATACGAGCGGGTTTGGGAGAGCGATTTCGACGGCGACAGCCGTACTGTGGATTTACACGTTCAGCGTTTGCGTAAAAAGCTGGGCTGGGAGCATTGTCTGGTTACCGTATTCAAGGTCGGTTACAGGCTGGAGGTACCTAAGTGAAATTCTCATTGAAATTATTTTTATGGACAATTTCAATCGTGGCAGCCACCCTGGCAGTCGGCGGTTATTATATTGTGAATTCGATGTTTCAGACCTCCCTTGCACGTGAAACCAAGCAGGTAATGGACGAAAGCGGAATAATCCGCTTCGGTTTTGAAATATCAGCACTGAACATTCCTTATAAGTATGAGCACTTACAAGATCAGGACATTGCCCGAATCGCACAAAGGCTGGATACGGGCGGCGAGAACCGCTATGTCCGAATATGCGGCGAGGATAGTGCTCCACTATACGCCAGTGAAGGTTTTCCAGCAGGCAGCGTAAGCATGAAAGGGGATATGGATCAGGGATTTGAGGAAGGCGGAAGCGCCAAAGAACTGGCATACCGGATCATTCCCATTGACAGACGCTATTATATCCAGACGGCTGCAACGCTTGGTATTATCGACCGTTCGCTTTCCCTTGAAACGTTGACTGATATTACGAATGTGTTTACAGAACGTGAGACAGGGTTTTCAATTTATAGACGTGTTTGTATTGTTATACTGATTTGTGAGGGAATCATTATTTTTATGTTTTCCTATTGGTTGACACGTCCCGTAAGATTTCTTTCCTTGGCAGCAAAAAAGATGGCGAAAGGTAATTATGGGGCACGGGCGAAAAAAATAAGCAGCGATGAACTTGGGTCCCTTACCCAGGACTTTAATGAGATGGCCATGTCACTGGAAGAAAATGTCTATCAGCTGCAGGAGGCAGCGCGGGCGCAGGAGGAGTTTGTAGGTGTATTCGCACATGAACTCAAGACCCCCCTGACCGCAATCATCGGCTATGCAGATATGATGAGATCCCAAAAGTTGGAGGAAGAAAAGCTGTTACTCTCCGCTGACTATATTTATCAGGAGGGGCGGAGGCTGGAGAAGCTGAGCTTTAATCTGCTGGACCTGATCGTTTTAAAACGTACGGAAAAGCCGACCGGCACGTTTCATACAAAAGCCATTTTTGAATACATACGTGATACGTTCTCTAAGTTTGACATCAATTTGCGTATTCAGTACGAGGAGAGTGAGGTTTATGGGGAGATGTCACTTATAAAAACAATGGTAGCAAATCTGGTGGATAACGCTGTTAAGGTCTCCGAGCCATCGGGGTTAGTGGAAGTGACTGGAACCGCAGCAGACCACAGGTATACGTTTACGATCCAGGATTGCGGCTGTGGCATTCCGCCGGAACATTTGAGCAGGCTCACGGAAGCTTTTTACATGGTTGACAAATCACGTTCACGCAGCCGTCACGGTGCCGGACTTGGGCTTACGCTTTGTGCTGAAATTGCACGGTTGCATGGCACGGAACTCGCAATTGGGAGCGTAGTCGGTATGGGGACTACGGTAAGCTTCAATCTGGAGGTTTTGAATCATGAATAAAAAATATGCAGTAGTTTTGTTGCTGGTTACTGTAGTAATTGCACTTTCTATATTCATGCCAGCAAGACTGGCTCGTTTCCGCGACAATTCCATGATGGGTGTGGTGCACAGGGAAAACAATGCCATATCGCCGGAGAGCTTTCAATATTCCTCGTTATCTGAGCAAGAGAGGCTTTATATCGTGTCAATGGCACTCGGCAATCGTAATATACTACAAAGTGATTACGCAGCAGCCCTCAGGGAAAAGGCCATACGATCCGGAAGGGGCGATACCGTTATGTCATTCGCTTATGTGAAAAACAATCGCGGCGCCTATGGAGATGAACTTGATGTGAATCAGGCAGCGGAGGCCTGCAAAACCGAACTGAATGAAATTATCGGTGCCTGTACTGGCCTTAAAGAAAACAGGAGCCTGCAGGATTTGAACTTAAATCCATACAGCGGTCAGCTTTATTCTGCAGTCTATATGCTTGATCCTCAGAAAAATGTACCTGTCTGGCAAATTGAGTATAGTACCGCCGTTCCCCCTGTGCCAGATGATAATTCACCATTTGCGTTGATGGAAGCATATGTGGATGCGGAAACTGGAAAACTTTATGGATTCGCATTCAGGCTGAAACAACTGGAAGGGGAAAATTTTGAACCGGATACTCTTGCAAAAGCCTGGCTGGAAAGACTGGGTATTACGAACTTCGAGGATATAACAGATGATGACCCAATCACAGAGAACGCAAGCCGATATAAAAAATTTGCCACCGACGGCATGGACAGTACAAAAACAGTATTTATGGTTGGGTACTATGAAGGGGTGAATGAAGTATTTGTGAGATGTTATTAAGCAAATTTAAAGGGGAGAATTATATTGAATTTTTTATTATCATGGATTTACAATAAGGATATTACTCATAATGTTGTATTAACAGTATTATATGGCTGGGTTTTATTCCGTATATGTTTGCTTACCTATAAGAATATTAAAAGCACAGCGGAAGAAAGGAAGCATTATTATTTCCGCAAGCTGTTCCTGCTTTTAATGATGTATTTTTTACTAGGTGAACTTATTTTTCTATTACTCAGGAAACGGTTTTTTATTAATTGGTTCCCTGGTGGCTGGTTTATGCAAGACATTGTTCTATATATAATTTACTCGGTTATGGTTTTCAGTTGTCTGTTATTTCTGATAAAAGGGATAAAGAGGATTCTAAAAAGAGAGAAGAGTATAGGGGATACGATTTGGACCGTTATTTTGATCCTTTTTTCAGAATTCCTGATAGGTTCTTTTGCTCTGATCGTATTTAATGGTGCTCTGAGCTCTGTCAGGGTTGAATTAGAATCTCCGACGGTAATTGTGGGCCAAGGGAATGAAACGTTAGCGATCAATAAAATGAGAATGGTGCTCCCCAATGGAGTTGAAAATGGAATAACCACAAATGTTGTTAAGTTTACACTTGTTGCAGTTAACTTAAAGGATGGGAAAAAGTGCTGGACCCGCTTATCTGGCTGGCATGAATATGTCATAGGGGAGAGTGTCAATGGCATTCTGACTATAAATAATAAGAAAAAGGTGCTAAACTTTATAAACCCGAAAACAGGAAAAATAAACATTACGGAGAAAGAATGGGTAAAAAAACTTCCAGAACTAAAAGATAATCTAAGCTATAATGAAAATGATTATGAACTTGTTTCGGAAAATGAATTATATTTATATGCATTGGATGGGAAATACTATAAGGTTGATATGGTTAACAATATAGTAACAGAAAGTCCGGATTATAAGAATGTTTTAGCTGAAAAATTTTTAAATTCAAGGAATTCAATCAGGCTAACAGATGAGGACCTGCAGTGGGTACAACAGGCAAGCACTGTTTATTATTCAGATTTATTAGATATGAACATATTATGGGCTGAAGATAGGAATTCAGCACTAATCGCTTACCATCAAAAGAGAAATGATGAAAATTTAAGTATTTCCATGGTTTCGCTTAACCAGCGTTCCATTAAATGGACTAAAACTATCGAGTACAAAAACACGGGTATGTCGAAAGATGCTATTTCCATATCCAAGAAAGAAGGTTGGTTTTATATCATTTCCAATGGTAACTTATATAAAATAAGTCAGGATGAAGGAAACATCAATTATGTTTATCAATACCGCTGGAATAAAGTAAAATAAAAGCAATACTTTCAAATCATTTCGGTAGCTCTTAGCTCCTCGGCGCTAAGGCTTAAGCTGTAATTCGTATTCTTAGAATATGGTGGGGGAGCTGCTTCACCAGTGGTTTCGGAACCAATGTAATGAATCAACTCCTGTAATTTTTCAGGACTCTTCCCATAGTCAGCCACTTCTCCTTCTACCGTGTTATCAGCCCATTCCCGTTCATTGGTAAACTCAATTTTCTGGCTGCCATCTGTTAAAGTGACTTGAACCTCATCTGCATTTTCTATTAAAGCCAGTAAGAAAAGGGCGTTTGCCCGGAACGTATCGGATGCGGCTGAACTTTCACTATTGTAATCGGAAAGGGATTGTGTTGGAACAGAATATACAAGTGTAACCTTATATGGTGGGGAAGAAGTTTGTAATTCAAAATGGTCATATTTAATGCCCATTGGAACAGGAAGCAAACCGATCAGTTTTCCGACCGCGGCATTATCACCCACATACTTCGTACGTGCATTCCATAAATCTTTAATCGGGTATGCTGTGATTATCGTTTCTCTTGGCTCTAACTGGATTGTGGTAGCCTTTGCCCTTGTGGGATAACTTTCCTGGATTTCACCTATAAAGAGCGACACATGGTCACCTTCGGAGAAATAATCAATGGATATTATAATTGGTTCCTCTTTGTTGATCACTGTCTGAAGATTTGCATCCTTCCAGCTTACAATACAATTATCACCAATGGGACTATTGGTGTCAATTCCCTTTACTGTGATGGTCTGATTGGATTTGTCAATTTTAAGTATGGTTGCATTGACACCGGCAAATCCGCCGGGCAGATCCTTTGGACTCGTTGTTAAGCCAGTAACCACTAAAACAACGGTTAGCACGGCAACGAAAACCGTCCAAAACCTGGGCTTTCTATAATTCAGCACGTTTCTAATTCTGCCTTTTGTATCGCCTTCGCCAAAGGCCAGAGGTGTACCACTTACTATTCTTCTCCCCGTCGCAAGGGTCAGAAGGGAGGCAGAATAATCCTTTTTAACATCATCACCCAGCCGTTTAATAACTGCTTCGTCGCAGGACATCTCCATATCTTTGCCGCTGAGAAAAAATGCGCCCCATACAAAAGGGTTAAACCAATGGACACAAAGTAGCAAAAAGCTAATGAGCTTGAAAATGTGATCAAGCCGTTTAATATGTGTTTGTTCATGAAGCAGAATATAGTTTCGCTCCGTAGCGTTTAAATTAGAGGGAAGATAAATCTTTGGGCAAAAAATACCCATGACAAAGGCGGTGTCAATCCTGGACGAAATGAAAATATTATCTCGATACAGGGTGGCATTCATTAATTCTTTATTTAGGCGAAAGAGCGCAATAAGACTATATACCAGCAAAGCTGCAACACCAAGTAACCACATATGACTAAAGATTACTATCCAGATCTGTAATGGATTCGCGCTGGTTTGGGGTGTCGCAGCCGGAAGAATCGCATTAACAGAATGATTGATTACGCCAATACCGGTATCAGCTTTTGGCGTTTGAATATAGAGGATATCCTGTGAGATTGCATTTGCCTTTGCAGGCAGAAGACTAAATATGCTCTCAAAGGAAAACGGGCAAATCAAACGGAACAGAACCACAGACCACAGCATATAGGAGAATACTTTTGGTGCTTTTTGTAAAACAATTCTTACAACCAACACAAAGGCAATGACAATACCTGCTGTGATACTCATGTTTAAAAGTTGTAAAAATACTGATTCCAACATTGCTATTCCTCCTTATATCCATCAATCAGGTGCTGTATTTCCTCAATTTCTCTGGAATTCAGTTTTTTTCTGCGGGTAAATGCCGCCAAAAACTGTGGAAGCGAGCCAGCGAAAGCCTCAGACAGAAACTGTTCGCCCTGTGCGGCTCCAAACTCATTTTTGGACATTAACGCTGTGACCGTGCCGTTATTATTTTCAAAAAGCTTACGCTCACACAGTCGCTTTAGCATGGTGTAGGTTGTTGTACGTTTCCAGGCAAATTCTTTTTCACATAGTTCTGTGAGCGTGCGGGAGCTGACAGGCTCATTTGCCCAGATCATGTCAGCGAATTTCTGCTCCATCTCACCTAATTTATATTGTTCCACTGAATTATCCTCCTGTCGAATCTTATTAGACTAAGTTAGTCTAACACAATTAGACAAAGACGTCAACAATGAAGTTAAATGAAAGAGAAAGTAACGAATTACTCAGGTTCATACCTGATCTCTCACTTTACAAGAGAATAATAATATGCTATCATAAACCAAAATTTTACAAGGAAGGAGAAAGGGCTATGCTTTATGATAATTCAAGCTTGACTTCGCCGGAACCTGAAAATGAAAAGCTATTTGAGATTGTAAAAAGATACGGCAAGAAAGTAACGTATCCGGCTAAAAAGCTATTTCTGGAACCTGGAGATATGGTAGAAGGGGTGTATTATATCTGTGAAGGAAGGACCCGTCATTACATGGTAGATCTGGAAGGAAGGGAAAAAGTACTGTATACATTGAGTGCAGGCTGGTTTTATGGAGAAGCGCCCTGTTCCCTACAGGAGCCTACCGGACTTTATTCAAAAACGGAACTGAAAACCGTCATGTATAAAATTGGTATGCCCGAATATAGAAATCTGATTGATAATGAAAAAATCTTCCGTGATGCTGTATTAAACAGCTATGCAAGGAAAGTTCTCATTTTAAGGCATGAAATAGAGAACATTACTTTTTACTCCTGTAAAAACAGACTTCTTCGCGTTTTCTGCACGACAGCAGACACTGCAAAAGTATCAGAAGGAAAATGGTATGACCTGCGGATGAATTATACTCATTATGAGTTGAGCATTATTGTGGGAGGGGCCAGGGTGAATATTAGTAAAATACTGAACGAAATGTGCTCGGAAGGAATAATACGCATACTAAATCGCAATATCCAGCTGAATGCGGAAGAATATAACCGATTTACCCTTAATCATATCGAATAAATATGTTTATTTTCTTAGCAATATTAATTGAAATATAAATTAATAAATTTATAATATTAAGTTTTAATTGAGATTAATTACAAGAACAACCGCCGATTATTAATAAAATAAAGTATGGCGGTTTTTTTGTAGTAATTGCTACAAGTTTGCAATTCTTTCATTGTTGTTTTTGAGATAGAATCAACCGTTTACTTGCGATAGGATGAACAGGCATAAGGACAGCGAAGTCCGTGTAGTGATACATGGGCTTTTCATTTACCCAAATTCAGTAGAAAGGATGGAGGCAGCAGTGGTTTACAAAAAAATGGCTATAGAATCGTTTTATTACGGGTTCAATAATTTAACTATTAGATAATAACATATATTTGTAGTATTCTTGTATGTATATTGAATCGTAAATTCAGATTGAGGAGGATATGGAATGATAAATTTGACAGGGTCATGGGTGGCAATGCCCACACCATTTACAGAAGATAATAAGGTTGATTATAAAGGTTTTGAAACCTTGATCGAAAGACAGATAAAGTATGGCACGTCCCAGTTGTTTATTCTTGGCTCAGCAGGAGAGGTAACTCTTTTGTCCCAGGAAGAAAAGAAAGAGATCGTTCATGAAGTGATCAAAATGACAAAGGATAAAATTCCTGTATTTTTTTCTGCAGCTTCATTGACAACAGAATCCAGCATCGAGTTTGCAAGATATTGTCAGGATGAAGGAGCAGACGGTGTCATTTTTACGGTACCGCCATATGTACTGGTTCCTCAGGCAGCTGCATTTGCCCATCTTGATGACTGTATGAGTGCGGTTACTATTCCATGTGGAATATATAATAATCCCTCCAGACTTGGAGTTCAGATAACACCGGAATCGATTCGCGCCTTATCGGAAAAACATTCTCATTTTGTAGTGGACAAAGAAGCAACTTCCAGTGTGGAACAATTGGTGCAGGTTCAGAGACTTTGTGAAGGAAGGGTAAAGATAATGTGTTGTGATTATCCAAAATACTCCATTGTGATTCCGACTCTGGGCGTGGGAGGAACAGGAACAGCAAATATTGGAGGGAATATTATTCCAGAAGAAGCGGCTCTTTACTCAAGACCATGGACAAGCATGAAAATCGTTGAGGAAGGAAGAGCAGGATATTATAAATGGTTTCCGCTTCTCCAGGATCTTTATGCATTTTCTAATCCCATAGTCATTAAAGCGGCACTCAATATTTTGGGACTGCCCGGCGGGCACTTACGCAGACCATACCAGGATCTCGGCGGTTCCAGGCTGCAGGATTTGGAAAAGTTAATGGGCGAACTGGGAGTTATCGATAAATACGGCGTAAAGAGATAAGGGTTTAAAACAGAAAGGGACGAGCAGATGATCATTCAATTTGAAAACGTAGAGAAAACCTTCAACAGCAGGAAAATGCAGGTGAATGCCTGTAAAAACATTAATCTGACCGTGGATGAGGGGGACATCTTCGGGGTGGTAGGTTACAGCGGAGCCGGAAAATCCACCTTGATCCGAATGGTAAATGCTTTGGAACGGCCCACATCTGGTAAGGTAGTGGTAAATGGAGTTGTGATCAATGAACTGAGAGGAAATGAGTTGAGAAAAGCCAGAAAAGATATATCCATGATTTTTCAGCAGTTTAATCTGGTAAATGCAAAAACCGTTTATGAAAATGTGGCCATGCCTCTGATCCTAAACCATACGCCAAAGGAAGAAATTAAAAAAAGGGTGAAGGAAATACTGGAATTTGTAGAGCTGACTGATAAGGCAGATACATATCCCGGGAAATTGTCAGGGGGCCAGAAACAGAGAGTGGGAATTGCCAGAGCACTAACAACCAATCCAAGTATTCTTTTGTGTGATGAGCCAACCAGTGCGCTGGATCCGAAAACAGCAGATTCCATCTTGAATCTTTTAAGGAAAGTCAACCAGGAATTGAATATAACAATTATGATCATCACTCACCAGATTAATATCGTACAGAAAATATGCAACAAGGTAGCCGTCATGGAAGATGGCTGTGTTGTGGAAATGGGAAAGGTAAAGGAAGTTTTTTCAAAGCCAGTGCAGCCCATTACAAAGGCATTTGTGGATACAGTAGTAGACCAGTCCATTCCAGAAACCATTTTTGTGGCGGCAGCGGCAGAAACCGGAAATTCAAAAATTGTGAAGATACGGTGTTTAGACGGAAATGTCTGTGATACCTTTACACCCAGCTTAAGAGAGCACTTTACCGCAGAGATAAAAACACTTTTTCTGTCAGTAAATGAAATGCAGGGTTCCGTTCTCACCATTATAGGTCTGCAGATTAAGGGAACAAGGGAGGAAATCGAAGAAGTGCTGGTATATCTGAGAGAGAACTATGAATATGAGGAGGTGGCAGTATGATTGAAAATTATTTAAAGGTTCCGGGTTCTACCATAGCACTTGCTGCTTCCCAGACCCTATACATGGTCGGCTGGTCTCTGGCTGCGGGTGCTGTTCTCGGAATGATTCTGGCTATTATTCTGGTGCTTACAAGACCTGATGGACTTCTGGAAAACAGAATCATATTTTTTATTTTCAGTACCACGGTTAATATTGTGCGAAGTGTGCCGTTTATCATTATGATGGTTGCCATCATGCCTCTTACAAAGCTGGTGGTCGGTACGAGGGTCGGTACGATAGCAGCCCTGATTCCATTAATCGTCCATATCGCACCTTATCTTGCCAGGCTTTTCGAAAGCTCTTTATTGGAAGTCAATACGGGAATCATTGAAGCCGCCCAGTCTATGGGTGCCACCACTCCCCAGGTGATCTGGTATTTTCTTATACCAGAGGCAAAAGCTTCTCTCATTCTCGCTTTAACCACTGGAACCATCGGGCTTCTGGGTGCCACGGCCATGGCAGGAGCCATTGGTGCAGGCGGAGTTGGTAATCTGGCGCTTACCTATGGATATGAAAGGCTTAACATGCCGTTAATGATAGTGACCGTAATTATACTGGTGGTTATTGTTCAGCTGATACAGAGTCTGGGCAATGTCATTGCCCGTGAACTAAGACATAGTTAAAAGGAGAGAAAATTATGAGAAAATTACACAAGAGATTAGTAACAATTGCAGCAGGTGCGATCATCGCTTCTTCCTTAAGCGGCTGTGCAGGATCTAAAACAGCAGCTCCTGCGACAAAGACGGATCAGCCGGAAACAACCACGACCCAGGCGGAATCTTCAAAAGCGGAGACAGAAGCAGCCAGTGAGGCAACCGGTGCCAAAGATCATCCGGAAATCAAATACAGAAGAATGCCTACCGCAACCAGTGATTTATTTGAAGCAGGAATTGTCCCCATTCTGGAAAAGAAAGGCTACAAATTTACGCCGGTAGAAATCACAGATTCCGTTCAGAGAGAAATCGCATTAAGTGAGGATGAAATTGACATGCATGTGGATGCTCATACTGCTTACATTAACAATTTCAATAAAGACCAGGGGACTGAACTGGCTGCAGTTCTTGCCATACCTACAGTTCCTACGGGAATTTACAGCGGTTCCAAAGACAAACTTGATAACATTGCAGACGGCGATAAGATTGCATTCCCAAATGACGCTTCCAATGAAGCCCGTTCACTGCAGCTATTAAGTGAGATCGGATTTATTACGATGAACGAAGGTATTGAGCCTACCAAGTATACTCTTGCAGATATTAAGGAAAACCCACATAAACTGGAATTTGTAGAAATGAAAGGCGGTACCATTGCAGGGGTGAGAACAGATTTTGCATTTATTATTCTCAGAGGTTCAGATGCTTATAATGCAGGGATAGATTTTGGTACAGCTCTGGCAGCAGAATCCCAGAAGGACATTCTTGCTGATAATATGATGCAGGTAATAGTAAATGGTAAACATAAGGATGAGGCCTGGGTTCAGGATGTGAAAGCAGCGTATCAGTCCGAAGAATTCAAAGAATTTATAAAGACCCAGAGTTCTTTCTGGATTCTGCCAGATTATTTAAAATAAACGGAAACTTAATGTAAAAGGCGGATTCTTTACAGAGTCCGCTTTTCTGGATATGAGGATACGACATTGAACATACTCAAACTGATATCTGATATTGAGGCAAATATCTATGAAATCTATAAAGTCATTCATGAAAACCCGGAGCTGGGAATGGAAGAATATGAGACAAGCCGGTTAATTCGGAAAGAACTGTCAGAACAGGATGACTGCGATGAAATTCTTTCAATTGGAAAAACGGGTCTGGTAGCAGTGTTAAAAGGAGAAAAGGAAGGGACGAAACATTGTCTCCTTTTAAGAGGAGACATGGATGCCCTCCCAGTAAACGAAGATCAGGATCACTATCCCAAAAGCAAAAATGCGGGGGTGATGCATGCATGCGGGCACGATGCCCATACCGCTATTTTACTTGGGACTTTGCGAACCATGAAGCGATATAAAGCGTATTTTTCCGGTACCATTTATTTCTTTTTTCAGCCTGCAGAGGAAATACTAAAAGGAGCAAAGTCTTTATTTCTCTCAAAAGAGATTGATTTTGATACTATAGAAGGTGTGGCGGCCTGCCATGTAATGCCCGATTTATACGCCGGCGATATCGGATTAAAAACGGGAACCACACTTGCCAGCGCAGATCATTTTGACGTTACGGTATTAGGAAAAGGCGGACATGGAGCTCATCCGTATACCACCATCGATCCGGTTGTGATTGCATCGGATATAATCATACAGCTTCAAAATCTGGTTGCAAGAGAAGTAAGTGCGTTTGATTCGGCAGTGATTTCTGTCTGCAGTATTCACAGTGATGGAGATACCTACAATGTGATTCCGGACCGTGTGCGGCTAAAAGGAACTCTAAGAGCACTGACCAAAGAAACAAGAGAGCGTTTGTCTGCCAGAATTGTGGACGTTTGCTCAAAAGTAGCACAAGCGGGTCGTGCAGAGGCGGATGTCCGGTTTGAGGAGGGACCGCCTCCGTTTCGAAACGATGATCTCTGGGTGGAGAGGACAAAAAGAATGGCAGACCGGCTTTTAGGAGAAGATCATGTAAAGATGTTAGACATCGTCACCATGGGAGCAGAAGATTTCGCGTTTATCAAAGATAGGTATCCTGGTGTTTTTGTCAGAATCGGATGCCGAAGCGAAGGAAAAGAATTCACGCCCATACACAGCAGCAGGTTTACAGTGGACCGGAAAGCTTTGTCTGTAGGAATAAAAACAATGTGTGGTATTGCTCTGGACTTTTTTGAGATAGAAAAAGATGTTTATGGCATATAAAGGTGAAAAAATAATATGGTAAAGCAATTATATGAAGTAACGGTAAAGCAGGGACAGGATATTAAGACTGTAATTACCGAATATATTCTGGATCATGGCTGGAAAAACGTATACATCACAGGGGCTGTGGGAAGCGTGATCGATATGGTATTTACGGCTCCCACTCAGAACCATTTACCCCTGCGATGCGGCAAAACGCCAATTAGCGGTGCAGCAGAGATTATCAGCATGTGCGGAGAAGTTATGCCGATCGAACAGATGGATCCGGATCTGGAAGATGTTTATCCAGATAAGGACAGTCCTCTGTTTGTACATATTCATGCGGCATGTGCGACTGCCGGAGGTCATGTGTTCGGAGGAGGCTTAAGTGGCGGCAGAGCATTTCGGGCTTTAAGAGTGTTTATGACCCCTCTTGAAGGGGAAGGAGAAGAATTTAATGATTGATTTGTGGAAAGAAAGGGTATCTTTAAGGCGTTATGCACCAGAAACCGTCCGGGAAGAAGATATGGAAGCAATATTGAGTGCAGTTTTAAGTTCCCCTACTGCCGGAAACCAGATGTTGTATTCCGTCTTAAAGATTGAAGATCAGAAAGCAAAGGAGAGGATAGCTGAACTTTGCAATCAGCAAAAATTTATTGCTGCAGCACCAACTGTTCTGGTATTTTTGGCAGATCAGTATAAATGGTATAGCTATTACGGATTGAACGGTGTGCCGGAATATGCAGGGGAAGAGGGAATTGTCTATCATCCACCCGGTCCGGCCGATCTGCTTCTCGCATTTGAGGATACTATGATAGCGGCACATAGCGCTGTGATAGCGGCAGAGAGTCTGGGAATAGGGAGCTGCTATGTGGGCTCATCGCTGGTAAATGAAAAAGAACTGGCAGAATTTTTAAACCTTCCGGAATATGTAGTGCCCTTGATGGTACTTCCTATGGGATATTACCCAAAGAATTTTAAACGGGTTCACTCCCAGCGTTTTGAGAAACGTTTTGTCGTATTTAATGAAACGTATCACAGGTTGAATAAAGAGGAACTGAAAGAGATGTTCCGTTGCAGGGAAGAACAATATTCTCGTCATGCGGAAACTCAGAGTAATAAAAATTTTGCTCAGTTTTACTATATAAAGAAGACTGGGAGTTCATTCATGAAGCGTATGGCCCAGTCTCTGGAGCGTATCTCTTATAGATGGAATAGTAAGCATGCTCTTTCTAAAAAAACAAAAAATACCGCGCAGTAACCTGTTTATATTCTTCATAAGCTATGCCGAAAGCAGTAGGAAGAAACCGTTCCTCCTCAAGAATCTGAAGATGAAGCACCACCACACACAACAGTATGAACATTAACTGGACAGGATTGGAAAAAGCAAGTCCAAAGCCTATATAGAACAGGTCAAAACCCAGAAAAGCCGGATTGCGGCTGATGCGGTAAATTCCGCTTTTTACTAGTGATGTGCGCTGGATAGCATCAATACCCGCCCGCCAACTGGTTTTCATGCATACCATGGCTGTAATAAATACACCAGTACCTAGGAAAGCAATACTGATTCCAGCGAAGCGGATAATTGGAGATGTCAGGACCAGATAACCTTTTTCCATCACCAGGAGGCTGATTAGTTGCACGGCTGCCATGGAAAAAGTTGCAAGCTTAAGAGCTGTTTCAATTTTGAATGTACGTGCGAGTTTATTGCCGCGGCCAAGGCGGTTTGTATTAATGCCCTTTCTTTTCAATAAAACTTGTTTACATAAGTAACTGCCATAAAACAAAATCAATACAATGAAACCTAACATGTTTAATGGATCCATATTGTTGCCCCTTTCTATTAAATCTTCAGACTTCTCAGCAGAGTTATTTAGGAGGTGCTATTCATAGCACCTCCTGTGAAATCAGTCTTTTGTCCGCAGCACCCGCATTGCGTTGAGAATTGCAATCAATGATACGCCCACATCTGCGAAAACCGCTTCCCACATAGTGGCAATACCGAAGGCGCCAAACAAAAGAATGATACCTTTTACGCCAAGTGCAAATGCAATGTTCTGCCAGACGATCCGTTTTGTTTTGCGCGCAATGGCAATGGCTTCCACAAGCTTTGTGGGTTCATCCGTCATCAGCACTACGTCTGCCGCTTCAATGGCAGCATCCGAGCCCAGACCGCCCATGGCAATTCCAATATCCGCACGCGCCAGTACGGGGGCATCGTTAATGCCGTCTCCTACAAAAGCCAGTTTGCCTTTTGCAGGTTTGTTTTTATCTAAAATCTCAACCTGTTCCACTTTTTGATCGGGAAGCAGCTGGGCATGAACCTCACTAAGACCCAGCTCATTTGCAATTGCCTCAGCAATTTGTACATTATCTCCGGTCAGCATGACAGTCTTTCGTACTCCGGCTTCCTTAAGGCGTGCAATTGCCGCACGGCTGTCGGCCTTAATTTCGTCGGCAATAACAATTGCTCCGGAAAAGATTCCATTCACCGCCACATAGACCTTCGTACCAATTTCATCATTTTGCTGGAAATCAATGTTTTCACGCTTCATCAGTTTATCATTTCCAGCAAGAATCACCGATTCATCAGATATGACACGTATGCCATGGCCGGATATTTCTTCATAATCACGCAGAGCGTCCTTTTCTATTTCACCGCCATATGCTTTCATAATGGAACGTGCAATGGGGTGGTTGGAAAAGCTTTCGGCTTTTGCTGCATATTCCAATAGTTGCTCTTTAGTAGTTTCACCGGCAGGGTACAGGCCGCTGACTTCGAAAACACCTTTTGTAAGTGTACCAGTTTTATCAAACACAACAGTATCAAGACTGTTGAGCGCTTCCAGATAGTTGCTGCCCTTTACCAGGATGCCCCGTTTGGAAGCAGCACCGATTCCTCCAAAAAAACCAAGGGGGATCGAAATAACCAGTGCGCAGGGGCAGGAGATTACAAGGAAGATGAGTCCGCGATTAATCCATTCCGTCCAGGTGCCACCAAAGAACAGCGGAGGAATGACGGCCAGCAGGAGTGCAAGCCCCACTACAACCGGCGTATAGTAACGGGAAAAGGTTGTGATAAAGTTTTCAGAGGGAGCTTTTTTGCTGCTGGCATTCTCGACCAGATCAATAATTTTTGCAACGGTTGATTCGCCAAATTCCCGGGTTACCTCCACCGTCAGAACACCGCTTTGATTAATGCAGCCTGCCAGCACCGCTTCCCCTGCTTTCACAGAACGGGGAACCGATTCCCCCGTTAGTGCGCTGGTGTCCAGCATGGATTTGCCATCTGATACCGATCCGTCTAGCGGGATCTTTTCACCTGGGCGAATCAAAATGATATCACCGATTTTAACCGTGTCAGGCGCCACCTTTTCTATATCATTGCCCCGCTTTAAATTGGCGTAATCGGGGCGGATATCCATAAGTGATGTAATGGATTTTTTTGACTTTTGCACTGCGGCATCCTGAAAATACTCACCAATCTGATAAAAAAGCATTACTGCAACGCCCTCTGGGAAATCACCGATTGCAAATGCCCCGATTGTTGCAACACTCATCAGAAAGTTTTCGTCAAAAATCTGACCTTTGGTAATATTTTTAAACGCCTGCCAGACAACCTCTCCGCCAAGGATTAAATAGCTGATTCCAAATATAGCAAAGTGATATGTGACTTCATCTGGGAAAGCTTTTTTCAGTACCAGACCTGTTGCAAACAGAATGATACCGGATATCAGCTGTATGATTTTTCTCTTGTTCAATTCTCCGCCTTCATGCTCGTGTGCATGATCATGGGAATGGCCGTGGGAATGTTCATGATTGTGTGCCATATTAATAACCTTCCTTCCTTTTATCGCTAAAGTAAATTTTTACTGTTGAATGATCCTTCAATTGTATTATAATTGAATATATGTTCAACTGTCAATATGAAAATCGAATATTTTAAAAAAATTATAAATTTATGGTTTTACTTTTAATATGTTCCAGTACTATTATGAGGTGATTCTGACTTACATAAAGCAGAAAAGTACTGGTAATGTTGAGATAATAATTAGTTTAAAATATTTACAATCGGAAAAATGTTACGGTATGTTGCAGATTAGTGGCAGAAAATGTCAGAACAATAGTAATTGTGACGTTTTTTTGTAATTATGCAAAACATTATGGAATAATATGCCAAAATATGGTATATTTCATTATATTAGAAGAAATCTGATTTGCTTCTAATTAAAATTATTATTATATAAAAGTGGAGGATACAAAAGATGTATTGTAAAAATTGTGCAAAAGAGATTGATGACAAAGCAGCCATCTGCCCACATTGTGGTGTAGCACAGACATCTCAAGTGGTTGATAATGGCGGTTTTGGGTGGGGACTTTTAGGCTGCTGTATTCCATTAGTAGGATTAATTCTGTTTCTGGTTTGGAAAGATTCAAAACCAAAGACTGCGAAAGCAGCAGGTATTGGCGCATTAATTAGCGTTGTTTGCTTGATTCTTTTTTATGTATTAGTGTTTGGACTGGGACTTCTGGGTGCTATGGCGGGTTATTAAAACCGGCGGCCCTACTTGTTATGAGTGGTTTTTTCTATCGATGGCTCCCAATTTTTTTTGGCTGCCATTGCAGGGCGGAACGTTCATTTTTTCTGAATGGAAAGCAATTTCCGATTTGTGCAAGATGTACCGGTGAATTGGTGGGGATCCTGTTATTAGGAATATCCTATGCCATGTATCACCCACCAATTTTATATGCTTTGATTTTCTTGATTCCCATGATACTTGACGGTGGCATTCAGTTACTGACTAAATATGAAAGCACCAATATCAGGAGGTTTTTAACCGGCCTGTTTTTTGGATATGGTCTTTTTTATCTGTTTCTGACAAGTATGATTGCTACATATTGGTTTGGATATCATATGGTTTAGGCGGATCAGTTAAATCTGGCAAATGAAAAAAGGCAGGAGCAGACACGAAGACGATGAAGTGTAACTTGGTGAGGAACGCTATTTTATGGCGACTCATCAATAAAGTTCATCCGATTGGCGTCCGGTCCTGCCTTTTTGATTGGCAAACGAAACACGATCAATCGGTCACAATATGATATCTAAATTTTAAGGGAGAATGATATATGGATAAAATAATAGGAGGCGCCTATTTGAAGTTAAAAAGTAATCTTGATCAAAAAGATTATGAATTGATTCACATGCTTGAAATACAATGCGTCAAAAACGATCAAATCACTCTGAAACTTGAACTGGACTATAAACTGAGTGATGCTCAAAACAGAGCGGCGGATATCGTTATTTCTGATATAAATGAATTCATGTATTTTAGCGGTGAAGAATTAATCGGCTATATGGGGATATGCAGTTTTGGAGGAATAACACAACCATTGGAGATTACAGGAATGGTACATCCTATGTACAGACGTCAGGGGATTTTTTCAAAACTGATGGAACTGGTCATTGCAGAATGCAGAAGAAGAAATGCAGAAGGAATTCTGGCCTTGTGCGATAAAAAATCCATTTCCGGCCAGGAGTTTTTAAAAAAGATCAGTGCTGTTTATAAATTTTCCGAATTTGAAATGTATCTGAATCATAAATCTTATGAGACGGTGGAAAAACAGCAGCCTTCTGGTATCACATTCAGAAAAGCGGTCAATGCAGACGCTTCAGAGATATCCCGGCAAAACATGATTTATTTTGGTGATGATTGGGAAGAAGAAAATGAGGATACTGAAGATAGGGGTATTCTTCTGCCCGAAGAGGAAGAAAAACGAGGCATGACTATCTATATTGCTGAAAAGGAAGAAGGGGTAATCGGGAAGGTAAATCTTCAGATGTCTGATAGTGGTACTGGCGGAATCTATGGTCTTGGTGTACTGCCTGAGTTCAGGGGAAAAGGGTTTGGACGGGCAATTCTCATTTTTGCAGTAGAAAAGCTGAAAGATGCAAAAGCCACAGAGGTGATGCTTCAGGTGGCTGCGGAAAATGGAACGGCTCTCAACTTATACAAATCCTGCGGATTTCAGGAAACATCGGTTATGGATTATTTTGAGTTAAAGTAAATGTGAAGAAGGAAACGATCACAAAATGGAGAATCCAGTTAATATAACACAAAAACTAAAAGCGTTGTCAAAGCATCCACTGATTGAATTGTTAAAGAATAACAAGGGAAATCCAAAGACTCTGATTTTAATGGAGCCTCTCTGGGGAATTCCCTATAATTTGATTGCACCTTTTGCCACATTATATATGTATACACAGGGAATAACAGACGTTCAGATTGGTTTGATATTATCGATTTCCATGGCTGTTCAGGTGCTTTTTTCTTTTACTGGAGGGATCCTCACTGATAAGCTGGGGCGTAAATTCACAACCATGATGGGGGATTTCTTCGGCTGGGGTGTTGCCTGCCTTATATGGGCTGCTTCTGGTAATTTCTGGTTCTTTTTAACAGCAGTTTTATTTAACAGTTTTGAACAGATTAACCAGACTGCGTGGTACTGTCTGCTGATAGAAGATGCAGACTCCAGGGATTTAATCGGAATCTATACATGGGTAAATATTGGCGGTCTGATTGCAATCTTCTTTGCCCCCATTTCTGGATTGCTGATCAATACCTTTTCTGTGGTCCCGGTTGTACGTGTCCTATATGTTGTTTTTGCTGTAAATATGCTGATTAAAGTGATTATTACGTTCCGGTATTGTGAAGAAACCCGGCAGGGGAAGATTCGCATGGCTGAAACGAAAAACACCTCTGTCTTTCAGATGATTTATGAATATAAGGATTTAATACCAAAAGTACTGGTGAATAAAGAGATTGTGAAAGTGCTGATTGTCTGTGTAATATTACATATAGCAAATCTGGTAAACACCAGCTTCTTTAGCCTGTATGTGACGCAAAGGCTGGGAATTGCAGACCGATATCTTGCCTTTTTCCCAATTTTAAATGCCGCTGTAATGCTGATTTTCATGATTGGTGTACAGCACCGTTTGGAATCCGTGAAATTTCGGATACCAATGTGGATCGGACTGGTATTATATGCCGCGTGCTCCGTTCTTCTGATCCTGACTCCTATTGGCAGTATGCCGTTTATTATCGTCTATGTTTTTGTTGGGGCGGTGGCAGGCGGACTTGTAATGCCTCGCAAAGATGCCCTGCTACAGCTAAACATCAATCCCGATGAACGGGCTCGCATTAATGCTCTTATTATGTCATTTACTATTGCATTTGCTTCTCCCTTTGGTTACCTGGCAGGCTGGTTGTCCAGTATAGACCGCCGTTTACCATTTATATTTACATTTACAATCTATACCATTGCAATAATCATTGTTGGTAAAATCTGCGATCCTGAATTTGCAGAAGAGTGATATAGTCTCCATAAAATATTCCAGGTAAAAAAAACTGGGAGTTTTAAAGGGTTAAATCTGCAGCTGTAACAGATGCCCCTTTAAAACTCCCGGAAAAGTTATTAATTATAGTTTTTCAGGTCTAAATTGTTTGCTTAACTGTCTCAATTGTAATTTCCAGAACTCTGGTCAGAAATGGAAACTTCTCTTTCATCATATCAAATTCAGAGCCGGATTCCAGAAAATCTGCGGTTCCATTGATCAGAAATCCTGCTCCCATATGTTTGTGCCCCATTACTTCTTTGCTTCCTAATGTGACCAATACACGGTTATTATGTTCTATGTTCTTTTGGGTTTTGCGCATTCCGGCAGCAGGGATAAACATTTTGTTGTTTTCTATGACAACATATGAATTCCATGTATTAACGACATGTGGTTCGTCATTTCCGCTGGATACAATTGCTACTACACCCTCGTGTCTAATAACTTCATATAATTTTTCGTTGGACATATGAAACCTCCTGTAGTTTTTAAATTGACAGTTTTGCAATTTAAGTATAATATTGAATTGGCATGTATGGAAGAGCCAATTATGAACTATTTGGAGGATACAGTTGGAGGAGAATATGATAATATTAAATAACAATGTACAAACTCCTAAATATATACAAATTTATGAACAGCTTAGAGATGAGATCATAAGAGGGGAGCTGCCTGAGGGTTCAAAATTAGTATCTATCCGCTATTTTGCAGATTCACTTGCAGTTGGCAGAAATACGGTAGAAAAGGCTTACCTGCAGCTTTCTTCAGAAGGATATGTTGAAAGCAGAGTTGGAAGCGGATTTTATGTACAGGACATTCATAATATATTTTCCCTGGGTAATGATAGAAAGAGTGTTGAGTTTCCAACAGAGCATAAAGGACGTAAAATACAGGAAAATATGATCTGTAATTTTCAATATGGATACTTAAATCCACAGGACTTCCCTCAAAATATATGGCGAAAAGTTTCAATGAAAGCGTTGGCATCATTGAATACAGAAGATATGACAATGTATAGTGATCCCAAGGGTGAACTGCAGTTAAGAATAAAACTGGCAGAATATTTAAGGAAGTCCAGAGGTGTTTCCTGCAGTGCAGAGCAGATTATTTTATGCTCCGGTTTAGAGTCTGCACTATCTTTATTAAGTCAGCTGTTCCGGAATACTTACAGCCAAATCGCTTTTGAAGAGCCTGGCTATTTCGGCGCAAGAGAGATTTTTGAGCATAATGGATTTAATACGGTCTCTGTAAGCGTTGAAATAGATGGGGTAAATGTAAAAGAGTTAGAAAATAGCTCAGCTCAGGTGATTTATGTAACACCATCCCATCAATTTCCGACAGGTGCAGTTATGCCCATACAAAAGAGATTGCTTTTACTGGAGTGGGCTGCGAAAAACGATGGAATAATTATTGAAGATGATTATGACAGTGAATTACGTTACAATACAAGACCTATTCCATCAATCAGCAATGTCTCCGGAAATGAAAATGTTATATATATTGGAACAATGTCCAAGTCTTTATCCCCAAGTTTACGAGTCAGTTATATGGTATTGCCTCAGAAATGGCTGAAACGTTATGATGAAAAGTTTAAATTATATCAATCGCCTGTATCCATAATTCAACAGCGAATTCTTTATGAATTTATTTACTCCGGGCATTTTGAAAGTCATTTGCGTAAGTTATGTGTTATAAATAAACGTAAGCATGATCTGCTGATACGTCTGATTCATGAATTAATGAGCGACGAAGTAGTAATTCATGGTAAATATGCAGGCTTTCATATTCTGCTTGAATCCACACAGGGATTAACGGAAAAGGAAATGATTGAACGTGCAAAGGAATATGGGGTATTGGTTTACCCCGTATCAATATTTTGGCATGATGTTCCTTGTTATTCTAATAATATGGTTTTATTAAGCTTTGGAAATGTAACAGAAAAACAACTGACCAAAGGAATCGAGCAATTATCAAAGGCGTGGAGCAATCCCAATACACTTACGACATAGAATTTAAATATAAAATAATTGTCAAAAATGACTAATTAGCCTGTATTCTTGACAAACAGCCACTTATTCTGTATACTGACACCATAGATAGGTAACTATTTTCAAACGTTTTTAGAGGCTCTATTCTTAAAGAATAGAGCCTTTACCTTTGAAAGATAATAGATCAATAAATGATTGGAGGAATACGAGATGTCAATGAAAGATATAGAAAAAATGAAAAAATTACTGGAAGAGAAGAAATCCAAGGGTGCTTTTTTACAGGCTGAAAAGAAAATTGGCTGCGGTAAAGTTGAAAAGAGGAATAAGAATATAGGAATTGAATTTACAAGAACGCATAAAATTTCACAGTAAATGTGAATTAGGACAGACAATACAGATTTTAGAGGAGAATGCATGCAGTTTAAAGATTTAAAGATTATGCCTGATATTATTAAGGCACTGGAAAAAGAAAATTACGAAACTCCCACACCGATTCAGGAAGAAGCAATCCCCGTTATATTGGAAGGCAGGGATTTATTGGGCTGTGCCCAGACAGGTACTGGAAAGACGGCCGCATTTGCCATACCAACCCTTCAGCTCTTAAGCAAGGAAAATGCCCCTCGTACTACAAAACAAAATATTAGGGCGCTTGTTATAACACCAACCAGAGAACTGGCTCTTCAGATTCATGAAAGTTTTCATACCTACGGACAGTTTACCAATTTAAAAAGCTGTGTGGTCTTTGGAGGAGTATCCCAAAAACCACAGGAGGAAGAGTTAAAACGGGGAGTTGATATCCTTGTGGCAACTCCGGGCAGACTGCTGGCACTCATGGATCAGAAGCTTATAAATATAGATCATTTAAAAATACTGATTCTGGACGAAGCTGACCGTATGCTGGATATGGGATTTATAAATGATGTGAAAAAGATTATAGCAAAAACACCCCCAAAGAAGCAGACCTTGTTTTTTTCCGCTACGATGCCACCAGATATTGCCAGGCTGGCAGGTACGATTCTTAAAAATCCAGCGGAAGTAAAAATAACCCCGGTATCTTCAACCGTGGATACCATTAACCAGTATCTCTATTACACGGATAAAAGCAGTAAAAAGGATTTGCTTTTGCACATTCTGGAAAATAAAGAGATTGTTTCTGTCCTGGTATTTGTACGTACAAAGCATGGTGCGGACCGTCTGATCAAGCAATTGGCAAGGAGTAACGTATCGGCACAGGCGATTCACGGGGATAAATCCCAGGGAGCACGTCAGCGTGCACTAAGCTGCTTTAAAGACAAAACACTGCGGATTCTGCTTGCTACAGATATTGCAGCAAGAGGAATCGACATTGATGAATTAACCCATGTCATAAACTTTGACCTGCCGGATACTCCTGAGACATATGTACACCGGATTGGGCGTACAGGCAGAGCAGGCCTTTCCGGAACAGCAATATCCTTTTGCGATTTTGATGAAAAAGAGCAGCTGAAAGATATTGAACGGTTAATTGGAAAAAAATTAACAGAGGTGAGCGATCATCCTTATCCATTAAAAAATAACTTTCCGGCAATAAAAACCACTCAGCCCAAAAGAGATACAGGACGTACAGAAAAGGCAAAAAGCCATCCATCTTCACAGAAATCCAATGCGACATCAAAAAGAGAATCACACCAACCCGTAGCGGGAAAAAAGGCATCAGCCGCAAAGAAAAAATATCGGATGACAGCGGATGGTACATTAAAAGAGAAAAAGAGTTATAATAGTTTTTCAACAAGAAGAAAAAGCAGCAAATAAATAAGAGAGGCATTGAGATTGATGAAAATCTCAATGCCTCTCTTTTACTAAAGTACATGTCCATTTATAGGGGGAAAGATAGACAAAGCTGATCACATCAGATACAATTCTTATATCAAATAAAATGGGCTTTGCATTTAAATACACCTTCTGCAAAGTATACCTTTCAATTCTCTGATATAATTCCCACTGGAGGTAAGGCAATGGATTGGCAAAAGCAAATGAACCGGGCAATGGAATATATTGAAAATAATCTTTCGGGAAAACCAGACTATAATACAGCCGCGCAATATATGAATTGCTCTGAATGGGAGTTTCGTAGAATTTTTTCCTTTCTGACTCAAATCCCAGTATCGGAGTATATCCGCCGCAGGCGGTTAACCGTGGCAGTGAGTGACATCCGAAACGGAGATAAGATCATTGATATTGCACAGCGCTACGGATATGAGTCCCAGGCCGCTTTTGCAAGGGCATTCCGACAATTACATGGGGTAGCACCATCCCACGCCCGTGACAAGGGGATTATGCTGAACCAATTCCCGCCTTTAACCTTTAAACTGGTATTAATGGAGGGTATCGCAGTGGAAAGAGATGTGAATCAAAGAACAAATATTATTGGTGCAGGAGAAGTCGGCTATGCTGTATCGGTAGATCTGGACAGGGAAACTATTCATAAAACCAACAAATTATTTTGGGGTACAAAGGGAAACCAGGTGTTAGGAGCAACGGCACTTCCGCTTTATGGGGCATTTGTTTCGGAAGAAACGTGCCGTTTTTTTGATGAGGTAGCCGGTAAAAAAGTATTGGAAATAGGCTGTGGAAGTGGCCATTCACTACAGTATTTAGGGGAGCGCAGGGCATCTGAGCTATGGGGGATTGATATTACCAGGGAGCAGATAAATAAAGCAGAGCAGCATCTTAAGACGTGTAATCTCACAGCAAAACTGATTTGCTCGTCTATGGAAGAGGAGTGCGGGCTGCCAGAGGATTATTTTGATTTCGTCTATTCTGTATATGGGATAGGCTGGACCACTGATCTGGATGGAACATTCCGGCGGATTGCTTCTTATCTCAAAAAAGGAGGTGTATTTATTTTCAGCTGGTCACATCCCATACATAAATGTGTCGCAGCGGAAGACGATATGCTTGTCTTTAAAAAAAGTTATTTTGACGAATCATGGTACTCCGTCTCCGTTGGAGAAGGCGTGCTGTCGCTGTCAGACCGTAAATTATCAACTTACATCAATGCATTGGCACGGTCCGGATTCGTTATTGAACAGTTGATTGAAGAATCTGATGAGGACATAATAAAATTAAAGGACAACAGCTTTGCGAAGAAAGCCAGTATGCTCCCGGTTACGTTTGTTATGAAAGCAATTAAAAGATAGGTAAAATATTGATTGAAAATATATTTAATAACACGAAAAAACCGCACAGAACCATTTCCATAGGAATAAAATGAACTGAGAATAAAAATGCAATCGGAGCAGTTTACAGGAGTTTATATGGATGGTAGTAGTTATAGTAGTGGAGCATTAGCGAGTGCTGGATTACCCTATGATAATATAAACTGGTATGATATAGAAGGTCAGCCCTTTGGTCCAGCCTCCAAATTAAATGTTATTGTATTTAATGATGCCAATAACATTGTTGACGTGGAAGGACCTGTGGCCATTGGAGGAAGTTTTTACAGCCCAAGAGGTTTCAGCGCTGGTTTTTCCAGAGATAAGGGCAGCAGAGATGCCAATTACTCACCGGATCTGGTACGTTTTCTCGTTGGCGGCAATGTGGCAATGAGTGAGCCACTGGTGATTGTAGGTCATACGGTTGTCGGCGGCGGCTTCCGTGCAGGCAAGGGAAGCACATACTTAATTGGAAAAAGTGGAAAGGCGGACCAGGCAAAAGAGCTCGCAGCTTTATATCAGGCAAATGGCGGGAGTCAGTATTGGACACCATCAGACAAAGGAAATCATTATCTGATTTCCAGCTATGATGTTCCAAGATATATACCTGCAGGCAGAATACATGCAGACGTTTCAAAATTCTTTCAGGATGCAAAGAACGGAATTGGATACTATAAAAACTGTATTGATAATTTAACACCAACCGGAACTGTAGTAGATAATAATTACGAATGGATATTAAGGGGAAATGATCCTGTACAGAATGTATTCCTGATTGATGTGAGGCCAAACGGTCTGGTTAACAAAGGGATCCGTGCAGAAGTTCCCCAAGGCAGTAATGTTATCGTAAGGCTGAGAACAGGTCCTGATGCTCATCTTCAATATGGTCTCTATGGAGAAGAAAGTAAAGCCAACCGGACTTTGTATGTATTTGAGGATGCCACAAATATTTATATGGAAAAATCCTCCGATATCTGGGGAAGTATACTGGCACCCCAGGCAATGTTCCATGCCCATCCCACTGGCGGTCATGTAAGTGGTAACGCGGCTTTGGGGTCATTTGCAGTCAATGCGGCCAGCGGCTTTGAATTTCATTATTACCCCTTTGTGGGAGGCGTAATGTGCCAGGTTCCGGCACCAGAAGTGCCAGAGGTATCACCGGGAAATGAGGAGCAGCCTGTGGTATGTCCGACTTGTCCGGCACCCCCTGCACCTGTACCATGTCCGACCCCGCCGCCATGTCCCACACCTGAGCCATGTCCGACCCCGCCGCCATGCCCGACCTGCCCGACTCCGCCGCCATGTCCCAAGCCGGAACCATGCCCTGCCTGTCCGGTGTGCCCGAAGCCTGAGCCCTGCCCGGCATGTCCCAAACCTCAGCCGTGCCCGACCTGTCCGGTGTGCCCGAAGCCCGAGCCCTGTCCGACTTGTCCGGCGTGTCCGAAGCCCGAGCCCTGTCCAACATGTCCGGTCTGCCCAGAATGTCCGAAGCCTGAGCCCTGCCCAACATGTCCGGTCTGTCCGGTTTGTCCGGAGTGCCCGAAACCAGAACCCTGTCCGGTCTGTCCGGAATGTCCAAAGCCAGAGCCCTGTCCAGTCTGCCAGGAATGTCTGATTAAGCCAGGTATTATTGCTGGATGTATCTGGGGCTGCGGCTGCGGTGATTTCCATGATTGGGAAGTAAAATTATACAAGAGGGTCAATGATGTTGATACAATGATGTTCTGTATCAAGATCTGTGGCTGTGGCTGCTTTGAATTTGCAGCTCCTTATGATGGCTGCTATATTTTAAAAGTAAGGATGTGTGAGAACTGTTGGAACACATTCTGGTGTAAGCCAATTATTACACTGAATAACATCGGTGTAGCCAGTCTCATGATTGATTAATTATTATAAAATGTGTTTTGAATGATAAAAAACTGCCGCAAGCGGTTAATTACCCAATTGCGGCAGCTTTTTTGCATTTTAATAAACCCGGTCAGATTCATTATATTTTCTCAGATCTGATACAATGTAAATTAACATTATTATCTGAATAATCCAGTAAAAAGCTGTGTAGACATTTTTTCCATTTAACAATGCTTGATAAGCTATGGAGCAGACAAAATTATCTGCTGTATGGAACAAAAGAATCATCAGTATACTTTTACCTGAAGCATGGTAGATCCAGGTGCAGATTATGCTTAAAGAGATCGTCTGAATTAAATACAATAAAAACGAAATCTCATAACCATCTACATGGAACAAAAACATGGGTAAATGCCAACATGTCCAGACAATTCCAATTACAATACCAGAAGTACACGGAGATAGTTTTTTCTCCAGCTCCGGAAGCAGGAAACCTCTCCAGCCAAATTCTTCGCCCAGCGGTCCGCCGGCTATTAAAATTGCCCAAAAACAGACAAAAGCAGCAATTGGGTCAGAGATATTAAAGATGCCAATACTCTTATTAATCTGAAATGGCACTGAATGTTGAAATATGCCAGCCAATAAATGGGGGAATAGTAAGGAAAAAATTGTATAAAACGTAACGAATAAATACACATACCATTTAACCCGATAGTGCTTAAGACTGTTAAATAATGTCCTTAAACCTTCTTTTCCGCTTTTTCGATAAATAAATAAAATACCCATAACAGAAGGGACAAAGGAACCTAAAATACGAAAGAAACCGTTAATCTGAAAGGCCGCAAGCCATAAGCCCCATGTAACCAGGTAAGTACTTACGACAAAACATAATAGATGTTTCATATACCCGTTCATATGATTGGAACCTGGCTTTGGCATAATTATTCCTTTCAGAGTTATGATTTTATGGCCCAGCGTAATTTAGCACACCGGGCACGTCCGTTGGAATTACATTCTTCTGCAGAAGGTCTGATTGCATCAGGCGCGATTTCTTTATATATACCGCTTCGATGGAGACGCTGAAACGATTTTTTTACAAGACGGTCTTCCCCTGAATGAAAAGTAAGAATCGCCACACGCCCCCCTTTGGCCAGGGCATCCGGAAGTTTTTCTAAAAAGTCGTATAATACCTCGAATTCATTGTTCACATCAATCCGCAGCGCCTGGAAGCATCGCTGGCAGGATTTTTTAATTTCATTCTCTCTGTCCTTTTCCGGAATGAATTTCAGCGTATCTTTAATAATCTGCCGGAGCTGGCCGGTTGTTGCAACCTCTTCCCCTTTTTTTATTGCTAAAGTTACCGCACGGGCAATTTCTTCAGCATGAGGCTCGTCTGCATTCTCTAAAAGCATGCCGCATAATTCATTCTGGGATACGGTTTTTAAGCGCTCAGCAGCAGAGATTCCCTTTGTCGGATTCAGCCGCAGATCAAGAGGACCCTCGGTTTTAAATGAAAATCCCCGATCCGGGTTGTCTATCTGCATGGAAGATACACCCAAATCAGCCAGGATAAAATCCAGGGGACCGGACTCTGGGATTATCTCATCAATATTGGAAAAATTGGTTTGCCTGATTGTCAGTATCTCCGGACCATATCCCAGATTCTCCAGGCGTTCCCGCGTCCGGGGTAATTCGATAGAATCCACATCGGTTGCATACAAATGCCCTTTTGAATCCAGACATTTAAGCATCTCTAATGTATGACCGCCGTAGCCTAAGGTTGCGTCTAATCCGGTCTCGCCGGGGGTGATTTTTAAAATATCCAGTATTTCCTGTACGCAGATAGATCGATGCATGCCAGCTGGTGTATTGCCCTTTTGAATTACCTTAGCAACGGTATCAATATATAGTTCCGGATTTAATTCTTTATATTTATCCTTAAAAGCCTTTGGATGAGTCCCTTTGTATCTGGGACGGCGCTGATGTTTTTGTTCCTGATTATCCATTTTTGTTCCACCTTCTTAAAATATCTATTATAAATGTATCTGCTTACATGATAACAAACCCATGACAGAATGGCAAATGATTGTTTTTATTTTATTTCGTTATATAATGTAATTATCTATGTTTAAATGGGAGGTAAAAAATTATGTTATTGGATATTTTGAAATCCAGAAGAAGCATCAGGAAGTTTCAAAACAAAGAGATTGAACAGGAAAAGGTTGATACCATTCTAAAAAGTGCGCTGCTGGCCCCCTCATCCCGCTCCATAAGACCCTGGGAATTTGTAGCAGTCACCAATAAAGAAATAATAAACCAGCTTTCACAAAGCAGAGATCCTGGTTCGGGGTTTTTGGCAGGTGCCCCTCTTGCAATTGCGGTAATTGCAGATCATACACTTAGTGACGTTTGGATTGAAGATGTGTCCATAGCTGCAACAATAATACAGTTAACAGCTCAGGATTTAGGCCTTGGCTCGTGTTGGATTCAGGTGAGGGAAAGATTTCATAAAGAGCAGGAAACAGCTGGAGATTATATCAGAGAAGTTCTGGGAATACCTGGACGGTATAGTGTTGAATGCCTGATTTCCATTGGTTATCCTGATGAAGAGAAGAAACCGTATGAGGAAGATATGCTCAAGCGGGAAAAGCTGCATTTTGATAGATTTTAGTAATTTATGTAGGAAATATTTTGGCGGGAGAATTGAATGAATTGAAAAAGGCTTTTGCTGTAGGGATTGCAGGCGGCAGTTCATAAGGGACTGGGAACAGGGGGGACATTTGGAGATCATATTTAAGAGTGAATTTACCATGACATTGGACAGGTATTTATATTTTAGTAACAATCTTGTTGGTGAGGAGGCAAAAAGAAAGTACCGGGCATGGAAAAGTAGAAATATTTTATTTCTTATTATATCGTTACTATGTGCATTGATACTTGCGTTATTGAAAGAATTGATAGGAGCGTGTGTGCTTCTTGGTCTTGGTGCAGGTTTTACTTATAAGTGCTTTTATCAGTCTAACAGAGTAAATACAAAGGTTTATAATTGTATGCGAAAGTCGCTGGATTCGTCCGATTGGATCAGATCCACAACATTTACTGATGTAATGAAAATAAAAGAAGGAAATACGGAAAGTGTTTACGAATATTCTCACATTAAAAAAATCACAGAAGATAATGAGTACTTTTATCTATGGCACAATTCGGATTTTGTTTTCCGGATTCCCAAGGACAGCTTTGTCATTGGAGACAAAAAGGATTTTAAAAATTTTATTGCAGACAGAATTTATGAAAGCAGGGTTACAAGTTAACATAAAAATATAAAATTATATCCTCCACCGGGGCTTGCTGAGATTAAATAACGTTTTATAATTGTACTTAGCAGAAAGTAAAATTATGAAAGGTTGGTAAGAACATGCATATTCCAGACAATTATTTAAGTCCGTCGACCTGTGCCGCTATGGGGGCTGCCATGGTTCCTGTTTGGACAAAGGCAATCAGGAAGGTAAAGGAAGAGATTCCTAAAGCAAAGATACCCCTGCTTGGTGTGGGAGCAGCGTTTTCATTTCTTCTTATGATGTTTAATGTACCGCTTCCAGGAGGAACAACGGGGCATGCTGTAGGTGGTACGCTGCTGGCTATTTTAATGGGACCTTACGCCGCCTGCATCAGTGTTACGGTTGCTCTCTTCATTCAGGCTCTGTTATTTGGCGACGGTGGTATTCTTGCTTTTGGAGCGAATTGTTTTAATATGGCATTTGTTCTGCCGTTTTTTGGATATTATATTTATAAACTGATTAAAGATCATGTCAGGTCAGAAAAAGGGGAATACCTGGGTATTATTCTGGGCTCCTATGCTGGAATTAATATAGCTGCATTCTGTGCCGCCATTGAATTTGGAATTCAGCCTCTTTTATTTAAAGATGGCCGGGGGCAGGCACTTTATTGTCCTTACCCCCTCTCTGTTTCCATACCTGCCATGCTGATTCCCCATCTTCTGGTTGCAGGAATTGTGGAAGCTGTTTTTACGGCTGCAATTGTTGTTTACATAAAAAAGGTCTCTCCAGGTACATTTTATAAGGGCGCCAAAGAAAAGACGAGAGCTGTTTACGGTCTGGTAGCCGGGCTTATCTGCTTTACTCCCCTTGGTCTTCTGGCGACAGGAACCGCGTGGGGTGAATGGGGAGCAGATGAAATTAAAGAAGTAGTATCTGGGGGGAATGCACTGGGATTTGTTCCTCACGGTATGAAGGAAGGGTTTAATTTTAGTGCTGTTATGCCAGATTACGCAGTGAGCGGTCTGCCGGAAGCAGCAGGATATTTATTGTCTGCAGTTGCTGGTGTGGCAATCATGATTATATTCTTTAAGATACTCAGTAATCTGAAAAAAGAAAAGGCTGGAAACAACGTTGGATCATGAAGAAATTAAAGTAGATGATATGCCGGAATGGCTTTTAAAAAACGAGAACTACATACCGTCAGCCGATAAGGATACTTTTGTTAACAAAAGTATCCTGTCTGTATTTAAGGTGCTGTCCAGAATAAAAAAACAGGATTCACCAGGGGAAACAGGATTTCAAATGAATGTACCCCTCCAGGTTTTTGGCACACTCGTATTAATTTTACTGGTTTCACTCACAAGAAGCTTTGTATTTGTTATAATTGTAAATGTCTGGTTATTGGCGGTATTAAGCATGACGGATACATTGCGTATGGTAGTAATCTTAAAGCTGAGTATGGGTATTACTTTCTTTACGGCTATTGTCATGCTGCCGGCATTTGTTTTGGGTAATACCTATAGCAGTATCATGATCACTACAAAAGTGTTTGCTACAATCACTGCCATGGGTCTGCTTTCTCATTCCACAAGGTGGAGTGCACTTACACAGGCACTGAAACGATTTTATGTACCTGATATTTTTATATTCATACTTGATATTACAATCAAATATATTTATATGCTGGGTGAATTCTCGTTAAATATGTTTTATGCGCTAAAACTCCGGTCTGTGGGAAAGAACTGCAGCAAGTATTCGTCAATGGCGGGAATTACAGGAACTGTATTTCTTCAGTCCAAAGAAATGGCCGAGGATATGTATCATGCCATGGAATGCAGAGGATTTACGGGAGAGTATCATTTAAATGATAAGTCAAAGTTTAAATGGCGGGACTACCTCTATATTGGGATAATAGCTGTCTTTTTCACTTTATTTATTTACTTTGGAAGGGTGTAACATGATTAAACTAAAAGATGTCTGTTTTTCATATTCGGATATGATTGCATTGGATCACATTAATCTTAGCATAAAAACAGGTGAAGCAATTGCGTTAATGGGGGCAAATGGCTGCGGTAAGTCTACTCTGTTAAAGCTGATAAATGGAATTATTTCTCCAGACTTTGGAAGCTATCAGTTTCATGGGGAAGAAGTCACTCATAAAAAACTTCAGGATGAAAAATTTACAAAGCTTCTTCATCAGAAAATCGGATTCGTATTTCAAAATTCCGATACGCAGCTGTTTTGTTCCAGTGTCTATGATGAAGTTGCGTTTGGACCAAGGCAGATGGGGATTTTAGAATCAGAGGTGGAACATCGGGTAAATGACTGTCTTAATTTGCTGGGTATACAGGAATTCCATAATAGAATTCCATATCACTTAAGCGGAGGCGAAAAGCGGAAAGTCGCGATTGCCTGTGTGCTGTCATTAAATCCTGAGGTTCTGGTTCTTGATGAACCAATGAACGGACTTGATCCCAAGACCCAGAGATGGCTTGTGGATTTTTTGAAAAAGTTAAATAAAGCAGGGAAGACTTTAATAACTTCCACTCATAATCTTGAGCTTGTGCATGAAATATCCAATAGGGCTGTTCTTTTTGGTGAATCCCATACCATTGTGGCAGATATGGCCACCGAGGAGCTGCTAAAAGATGTGGAACTGTTAAAAAGGGTAAATCTTGTGGATACGTGTTATCAATACAAGGTGTAGACTTATATAGATGGAAAGACTTGATTAGTTGATCAGCCAAAGATATAATAAATTATTGATTAATAGTATTTTAGGGGAAAGAGAATGAAAAGAAAGGTGATTTTATTTGCAGCAGCAATGCTGACTTTAAGTCTTACTGCGGGATGCCAGAAGCAAAGGGCTGAGAACCTGCCTCAGGAGTCAGAAACTACCAGTGAGATCCATATTCAAATTGAAACGGGAAAGCAATCAAAAGACGAAGCCGGTCTGAATGTAAAGCTGGATGAAAACCGGATAATACCAGAGCAGTCCTTTCATGCGGAACTGGGTGACTGGGGAGATGTAAGGTTTGTATCATACGGCCCTGCAGCTGGTTCAGATTTTGAAGATGTCTCATTTTACCTGTTGAATAATGGTAAGGTGGTTTTTGTATTTCCTTATTATGGTGAAAATAATAAAACGGATCAATATGCCGGGCTTTTTGACAGTGTGGAGTCGGTGGCATTTCATGATGTAAATGGGGATAATTTAAAGGATGTAATTGTTATTATTAACTACATTACCGGTGCCGGTCCCCAGGGGATGGAACCACGCCCCAAAGCCAGAATATTCCTCGCGGATAAAAAGGGCTTTATTCTGGCGAAGGATATGACAGACGATGTTAATGATCATATTGAGGAAAAAGATATGAGCATGGGGCACATTTACGATTATCTGAAAAATAAATAACTGCTGATTGCTTTTATGGCTTATTTAAACAAGCGCCCCAGGTGTTCAAAGGACACTGGGAGCGCTTGTTTTTATATAATTTATTTTTTAGTTTACAAATCTCTCCCTCCATTCTTTTTATCAGGTAGATTTGCAGATCAATTGCTTCTCCGTCTATGCCGGCTAAGGGGGGCCATTTGAAATTTTAAAATTCCAGGAGGTAATAAAAGATGAATAAAACAATTGCAAAATCAGTAGGTAATTCCAACCCTCTGATCGATCACCACTTAGGAGCTGATCCGTTTGCCCTGACTTACAATGGAAGAGTTTACATCTATATGTCCAGCGACAATTATGAGTACAACGCAGATGGATCAATCAAAGAAAACAGTTTTAATAATTTAAAGAGTGTTTTTGTAATATCTTCAGAAGATATGGTTAACTGGACCGATCATGGAGCCATTCCGGTAGCAGGTGCAAACGGCGCTAACGCAGGGCAGGGAATTGCAAAATGGGCAGGCGGCTCCTGGGCACCGGCAGCTGCGGTGAAAAATATAAATGGCAAGGACAAATTTTTCCTTTATTTCGCTAATGGCGGAAACGGCATCGGCGTATTGACGGCTGACAGCCCCATTGGTCCATGGAGTGATCCCCTGGGCAGGGCGCTGGTATCAGGCAATACACCAGGTATCTCCGGTGTAGTATGGCTCTTTGATCCGGCTGTCTTTGTAGACAGTGACGGAACAGGATATCTGTACTGCGGCGGCGGAATTCCGGGAGGCAATAATCCGTCTCAGTCCCAGTGGGCAAATCCAAAGACTGCCAGAGTTCTCCGGTTGGGCCAGGATATGATCAGTATTGTTGGAAGCGCTTCTACCATTGATGCTCCATTCATGTTTGAAGATTCTGGAATCCACAAGTATAATGGAGTTTATTACTACTCTTACTGCATTAATTTTTCCGGCTCTCACCCAGGAAGCGTTCCTCCAGGAGAAATCGGATATATGACCAGCAATAGTCCTATGGGACCATTTACCTATCGAGGTCATTTCTTAAAGAACCCAGGCAACTTTTTCGGAGGCGGAGGCAATAACCATCACTGTGTTTTTCAGTTTAAAAATCAGTGGTACGTGGTTTATCATACTCAGACCGTGAGTCTTGCATTATATGGTTCCGGTAAAGGTTACCGTTCTCCGCACATTAACCAGTTGTTCCACAACAGCGATGGAACCATTCGTGAGGTTGCAGCAAACTTTGCAGGAGTGGGTCAGCTTTCCAATTTAGATCCATATAAACGGGTGGAAGCGGAAACCATGGGCTGGAACGGCAGAATTTTAACAGAAAAGAGCAATGCTTCCGGAGGTCCTGTTAACAATCAGAATGTAACAGGTATTAATAACGGAGACTGGATTGCTGTGGGAAATGCAGATTTTGGTTCAACAGGTGCCAAACGTTTTAAGGCTAACGTTGCTTCAACTTCCGGAGGTAAGATTGAGGTTCGTCTTGACAGTGAAAACGGTACACTGGTAGGAACTCTAAATGTGCCGAATACCGGCGGTATGCAGAACTGGAAAGAAGTAGAAACAACGATCAGCGGTGCCACCGGGGTTCATAAACTGTTCTTCGCGTTTACTGGAAATGGCAGCGGAAACTTATTTAATTTCGACTATTGGCAGTTTATGTAAAGGGGATCTATGATGGATAATAATATAAATGAAACAATAAAAGCAGCCTGGCAGTCTGATAATGGAAATGGTACTTACACCAATCCGATTTTAAATGCGGATTACCCTGACATTGCAGCTATTCGGGTTGGAAAAGATTTTTATATGGTCAGCTCTACGTTTGTGTCCTTTCCCTCCATACCAATCATGCATTCAAAGGATCTGGTAAACTGGGAGATAATCGGCTATGTGACTGCAGATTTAAACGGAACCGGGAAATCTTATACCCTCACAAACAATTTTGAGGATTATGGGCATGGCTGCTGGGCACCTACGATTGCCTATCGTAACGGTGTTTATTATGTGGGAATTTATCAGGCACAGGGCAAGTTTATTCTGTGTACTTCCACCAATCCGGCGGGGCCTTATACGAAAACAGTGTTTAATCAGGGATTCCATGATCCGGCGCTGTTTCTTGATGACGATGGAACAGGATATATTATTTCAGAAGCAAATGATGTGAAAATCAGTAAACTGAGCGGGGATTATAAGTCTGTGGTAAACAGCAAAGTATCCACCCGTATTGAAGGAATCACCGGCAAGTATCTGGTGGAAGGCACTCATGTTATAAAAAAGAACGGGTATTACTACATATTCCGGAATTCTACACCACCAGAATCCTATACGTATTGTCTGCGGTCCAAAAATATTTACGGTCCTTACGAAATGAGAATCCTTTTAAATGGACCCAGAATACCAGGCGGTAGCCAGATTCATCAGGGAGGTCCCATTGATACCCCGACCGGAGAGTGGTGGTTCTATGTATTTCAGGATGGAAACGGCTTAGGACGCCGTGATATTCTGGTACCCATGCAGTGGCAGAATGACTGGCCGGTGCTGGGGGATCCGTCTACCATTAAGAATGTGACAATCGGAGGAAAGAGCTACCCTATGGGAAGTGTTCCCATTACGTACAGAAAACCAGATGTGGGTGCTTCTTATCCGGTAGTGTCTATTCCTGACAGCGATGAATTTAATTCCACTGTTCTGGGAGTTCAGTGGCAGTGGAACCATTATCCGGACAACAGCAAATGGTCACTTAGCGAGCGCCCCGGGTATTTACGGCTTCGCGCAAAACAAGCCAATAATTTGTGGAGAGCAACGAATACGCTTACCCAGAGAGTTCAGGGACCGGACTGTCAGGGAACCATTGAGTTGGATACTGCCAATATGGCAGATGGGGATCAGGCAGGACTTTGTCTGTTAAACATTCCTTATGGTTCCATCGGTGTGGTGAAATCTGCAGGTGTGAAAAAGATTGTTGCCAATATCAATGCTAAGGAAGATGCCCAGGGAGTGATCACCAGTGGCCCTGAACTTCGCAGTAATATTGTGTATTTACGGGCCAGTGCCAATCTACTTACAGATAAGGCAGTCTTTTCTTACAGTACAGACAATGTGAATTTCACTCAGCTTGGAGGACAGCTGAATATGCCGTTTGACCTTGGGTTCTTCCAGGGTGATAAGTTTGGTATTTATAACTTTAACACAGCATCAGCCGGTGGATTTGTTGATGTTAACTGGTTCCGTTTTGCCTCCTCAAACAGAAAAACAACAGGGACTGCGGAGGCATCTGTCGCAGAAGATATGCTGGTAACAGGTATGGCGGTATCCGCGTCAGGCGGAGATGCAGCCATCAATCTGGCAGCACAAAAGCAGCTGATCCGGGGGTACGGAGGAATCAACCACCCTGCATGGATTGGCGATCTTACGGCGGCTCAGAGAGAGACTGCATTTGGAAACGGAAATAACCAGCTGGGATTTAGTATTTTAAGAATTTATATTGATGAAAATAAGAATAATTGGAGCAGGGAACTGGCGACGGCGAAAAAGGCAAAGGAAAAGGGCGCCTTATTGTTTGCTTCCCCATGGAATCCGCCCAGTGATATGGCAGAGACATTCACCCGCAACGGTGTAGCAAATCAGAAGCGGCTTAAGTACGATAAGTACGGTGCCTATGCCCAGCATCTCAATGATTTTGTCAACTTTATGAAGAACAATGGAGTGGAGCTTTACGCCATATCCGTTCAGAATGAACCTGATTATGCACATACCTGGACCTGGTGGACTCCGTCTGAAATGCTGAACTTCATGAAAAATTATGCAGGAACCATTAACTGCAAAGTTATCGCACCGGAATCATTTTCTTATATGAAGAACATGTCAGATCCCATATTAAATGATTCTCAGGCTCTTGCCAATATGGATATTCTTGGAGCACATCTTTATGGTACACCGGAGGGAAGCTTCTCGTATCCGCTTTTCAAGCAGAAAGGAGCAAATAAGGAGCTTTGGATGACTGAGGTATATTATCCAAACAGCAATAATAATTCCGCTGATTTATGGCCGGAGGCACTTGAGGTTTCCTATCACATTCACAATGCCATGGTACTAGGTGATTTCCAGGCATACGTATGGTGGTATATCCGCAGACAGTATGGTCCCATGAAGGAAGACGGAACAATCAGCAAACGAGGCTATAATATGGCACATTTCTCCAAATTTGTCAGACCTGGCTATGTGAGGGTGGACGCTTCTGCGAATCCGTCAAATGGTGTTTATATTTCCGCTTACAAAGGAGATAATAAGGCAGTAATTGTAGCAATTAATAAGAATACATCGGCTGTCAGTCAGAAATTTACTTTCCAGAACGGGGCCGGAGGTTCGGTATCCTCCTGGATCACAGACGGAAGCAGAAATCTTGCAGCAGGTTCCAGTTACAGTGTATCCGGTAATTCCTTCACTGCCCAGCTTCCAGCCAGAAGTGTCACAACCTTCGTAACCAGTTTAAGCTAAGCAGGCGTATAAAAAATGAATGAGGCAGGGTGCTCTGACGGTCAGTCAGGGTGCCCTGTTTCATCAGCTAAATTCTTAAGTATTTTGATTTGTATTTACGGGCTGGGAAACTGGTATTATAATACGCTTATAATGAAAATGAGAGAGGAGAAAGATGAAGAAAGAATTACCCTATTTCAGTATTGGAGATTCCTTCGGGGGAAATCAGGACTGGTTCCGGGATCCGATGATGCATTTAGGCGGCTGCGGAGCCGCGGCTGCGTGTGATGTCTGCATTAATCTGGCGCTCCATCACAACAAAACTCATCTGTATCCATCTGATATCCAGGAACTTGACAAGGAAGCTTACATTAGGTTTTCCAGCACGATGAAGCCGTATCTGAGACCGCGCTTTGGTGGGATTGATACGCTGGAAGTGTTTATGGATGGATTTAATCAATATTTAGAATATGTAAATGAGAAGAAGATACAGCTGTCCGGCTGTCCTGGCGATACGCCTGCAAAGGAAGCAGCAGCTAAAGTGAAAGATCAGATTGACCGGGGAATTCCCATTCCTTTTTTACAGCTTCGCCATAAGAATGTGAACTTTAAGGATCTGGTGTGGCATTGGTTTATGCTGGTGGGATATGAAGAATTTGAGGATGAATTTTATGTAAAAATTGCTACCTACGGTGGATTTCGCTGGCTTTCCTTCTATGAATTGTGGGAGACAGGATATAATCGTAAGGGTGGTATGGTGTTACTGCAGCAGCAGAATGAGTAAGGAGATACGATCCTCCTGTTAAAATTTCAGTGCCCGCCTCCTTGAGACAGAGGCGGGCACTTTTGTGGGCAGAGCACGGAAGCTGTTTATCATTTACTGCGTCAGGCAGCCGCCAAGTCTCCCGGACTTCTTCTGCCAATGGTTCTGACTGCGGAAACAGCAAATATCAGCATTAGTATTAAGGTACATACATAATAGCGGCCGCGTACGCTGCCACCAGCCAAAATATAAGATACTCTTGTTACTACGTAGGGAGCCAGTGTCTGACCGATGTTAACAACAGCTCCGTTAATAGCGATGCATAAAGTAATGGCCGCTGGAGAAACGCTGGAGATGATATTGGTGATGATCTGTGGAAATACCATCATCATACCGACACCTGTAAGAAGGCCTGAAACATAGACAAGAATCGGTGAGTATGCCAGGGCCATGGAAAGAAGACCGAGAGCAGAAAGCAGGAAGCCCGCAGGAAGAGTCCATTTCTTAAGAGCATTTGCAATTTTTCCATAGACCGCTCCGCAGATAAATCCTCCGATGGTGAGCATGGAAAGGCCAATCCCGGATATAGCTGCAGTACCGATTCCTTCGCCTTCCACAAATAGGGATAAGTTTACTGCAAAACAGTGTAGGAATGTCATGTAGACAAATATGACTGCATACCAGTAGAACACGGCCCCTGGAAGCTTCATCTTCTGTCCGGCAGTACCTTCTTTTTTCTTCCGAACCGGCTGATCCTGGGGAAGGCAGAACAATACACCGAAAAATGCTGCAAGACCAAGAAGATGAACAAGGAATATGTATTTATAGCTTATAACAACTACAATTCCCCCAATAATGGTCATTATGATGCTCCCTACTGAGCCGGAACTGTTTAACCAGCCCAGTATGGTATCTCTTTCTGAAGGTGCGTCAGCAAAGCTTTCGAAAATAATCGCCTGGCTGAGGGGCTGGAGTAAACCGATTCCAAGACCCACCAGTAACCTTGAAAAATACAGTACTGTAAAGGAATCAGAAAAAAATGGGATACATCCGCCTGCTGTAAAAATGCACAGAGCAATCAGAGACAGTGTCTTTTTTGAAATTACATTAGCAATTGGCCCGGATAGAAAACTCACTACAACAATAACAAGAGCCGGAATCGTGATCAGTGTCTGAATGGTCTCGATGCTTACGTCCGGATAAGCTGCTGCAATACTGCTTAAACCAGCGGAAATAGCCATTGCCCCCATTGATATTAGTCCCAGAAACAAAATCCCTATAACTGTTTTGATATTACCCTTAAACATAAAATTCCCCTCTCAATAATGACCTGTTCTAACTGAGTAATAATCAGCGAAGCTTGTAAGCCTCACGGTATCCGGAAGCAACGGCCTGTTTGATTCTGCCGATGTGGCTGGCATCACCGATCACGATTACGTTCATAAATTCTTTCTTCAGTTCATCAGCCAGCTGGTTCTCTGGTTTTACCCCAAGTGAAAGTACCACAGCGTCTGCAGCCAGAGTCTTCTTATTTCCGTCTTTATCTTCCAAAACAACTCCATCAGGCAGTATTTCAAGCAACTTATGGCCGGGATAATATTCTGGATTAGAAGCGCCCAGTTTTTTCTTAATATCAGTCAGTGGCTGCCAGTAAGCTCCAGGTCCGATCTCATCTGCCATGTCCACAATTTCCAGAGTATTTCCCAAGTCTGCCAGCAGTTCAGCAGTTTCCATGCCGGTCAGTCCGGAGCCAATGACTGCTATTTTTTTATGAGAAAAGGATGTCTTTCCGCTTAAAATATCTTCCGTTGTATAGACATTGGAACCACTTACACCAGGAATAGATCCGGGAATGACTGGTTTTGAACCGGTGGCGACGAATACTGCATGGGGGTTCAGCATTTTAATTTCCTCTGTTGTAGCGGGAGTATTAAGTCGAACGTCCACATTCAGCTTCTTAAACATGCTTTCATAGTATTCGCCCAACCAGCCCATTTTTTCTTTGCATGGGGGTTTTGAGCCAAGCCATACCTGACCTCCAAGGTGATCACATTTTTCAAATAATGTAACAGCGAAACCTCTCTGGGCAAGTGTCAGTGCGGCTTCCATTCCAGCAGGACCAGCTCCGATTACTGCAACGCAGCGCCCGTTACCGTTGGTTTCAATGTCATTATAAAACCACTCCTGTCCGGTACGTGGGTTGACAGAGCAGTTAATGCCGTCAAACATTGTCTCCATACAGTTAAGGCAGGAGATACAGCGTCGGATTTCATCCGTGCGGCCGCTTTTCGCTTTATTGCACCACTCCGGATCGGCAAGCAGTCCGCGGGCAATGGTCACTCCGTCGGTGCGTCCCTGGGCAATAATACTTTCCGCAAATTCCGGATTACGGATCACTCCCACTGCAAACACGGGAACATCAATTACTTTTTTAATCGCTTCTGCAAGATATACCTTCCAGCCTTCCGGATAGGAAACTGGCTCCCATGCCTCGTTCATTGTTTCATATACACCTGCAGAGACATTTACTGCATCAATTCCAAAGGGTACTAAATATTTAACGATTTCAATGGATTCCTCCAGTTTTAAACCTGTTTCATTCTCTGGAATTGGAAATACAGAGCGCTCCAGGAATTCATCTGCTGATATTCTCAGCATAATTGGGTAGTCGCCCAGTCTCTCACGAATCCCTGTGACAATTTCCTGAATAATGCGGGCGCGTTTCTGGGGGCTGCCGCCGTATTTATCCGTTCTTTTATTGGTGTAGGGAGAGAGAAACTGATTGAGCATGTAGCCGTGGGCAGCGTGGATCTCAACGCCGTCGATTCCAGCTTTTTTACACCGTTCTGCACCGTCTACAAACTGCTTTACAAGCTCTTCTACCTGTTCGGTCGTCATCTCAAAGCAGGGCCAGTTTATCAGCAGGCTTTTCACTCCGCTGGGGGTTGCGCACATTCCCCCTGGTACTGCGGTCTGGCGGCCTGGGTGGTGAAGCTGAACGAAGATGGCGCTGTCATAATAATGTACCGCATCGGCGAGTCTTGTGAGGTCGGGAATAAACTTGTCATCAGTGACAGAAGTCTGGCGGTCACCCATCATACCATGTTCCTCATTTACACGGGTTACTTCGTTAACGATAAGTCCCACTCCGCCCTTTGCACGGGCAGCATAGTATGCGATTTCCTTATCAGAGACTGTCTGATCCGGATTGGCAGTCATGTTGCCCATTGCGCCCATGACCACACGGTTTCTGATTGTTAAAGAGCCTATTTTTAAAGGAGAAAATAAATTTGGATAGTTCATAGTAAATCCTTTCTTTTTGCTTTACTGATAATTGTCATAAACCTTTGCCATCATATCTGCGAGGACAGCTTCATCCTGGGGAACAATACATCCCATGCGCATCATTTCGCCAAGTGCGTATGTAACAGTGGACAGAACCTGCTCTCTGGTAAAGCCAAGGTCTTTCATGGAAGGAATTCCGATTCTGCGGTTGAAAGAGCGTACTGCATCTGCAAGTTTTGTGGGAAGCTCTTCAACAGAAGTAATCTCCAGTTCAAATATTTCCGCTACTTTTCCATAAATTTCAGGCCTTGCTGCAGCTACCAGTTCAATTACAGACGGAGTTACAAGAGCGCAGCCGATACCATGAGGAATATGTAATCTGGCTCCCAGTGCGTGCGCCATGGCATGTCCCACATTTACCTGGGAATCCTGGAATGCGATACCTGCAAAGTTGCTGGCAATGGCCAAATGATAACGAGCCTCTTTGCAGTTCGGGTCGTTTACAGCCACAGGAAGCCAATTGTAGATTCGCTCCATGCTGCTCAGCGCTAATGTGTCGGAATGGGGATTTGGCATTACGTTGCAGAGACATTCGTTGCAGTGGGAAAATGCATCCATGCCAGTGTAGGCAGTGATTGTTTTACCCAGTCCCAGTGTTAAGTCAGGATCTACGATAGCAGCGTTTGCCCACACGATACAGCCACATTTCTGGTGTGTTTCTGTATCAGTAATAACAGCTACAAAAGTGGATTCTGAACCGGTTCCTGAGGTAGTTGGTATCATAATCGTTTTCAGGGCAGGTGCTAATATAAGTGGATTTGTCGGATCGAAATGGATCATTTTTTTAATAGTAACGCTTTTCTTATTGGTAACATATAAGGCAATGCCTTTGGCCGTATCAAGACTGGAGCCGCCGCCACAGCCGATCACTGCGTCTGCACCAACGCTTTCTGCAAGCTCGGCACCTTCCATAACGGTAGTATCCGGGGCATCCATTTTTACTCCGTCAAAAATGCTGACTTTAATTCCACTCTGCAAAAGGCTGTCCATGACTCTCCCCGGAATTCCTGTCTCTGCAATTGCTTTTTCAGTTACCAGGAGTACATTGGTCATTCCTAATTCTTTTGCTATGGCACCTGTGTTGTTTACTTCCCCTGGTCCGAAATAAACCGGGCATAATTGTGAATATCTTGACATTGTGGCATCTCCTTATTAAGATAGTAGTAGAAAATGTTTGTTACTATAATAACAATCTCTCTGTAATCAGTGTAGCAATTATAATGAGTGCCTACAATGGCACAGATTATGAAAATTTTAACAAAGTATTGTTGTTATAAGATAGACGGCGTTTGTTTAAGAATGACAAACGCCGTCTGTGCGATTTGTTGATATTTTACAACCGTTCGCGCAGAAAGTATGGTAAAATTTATGGATGCATCACATTTGTTTACCAGGCGAAAAAGAAAGGCGATGACGATTTATGATGACTGATTCTGAAACTGGAAAAAATACCGATGATTTTATTAATAAACTACTTGATGCCTCCAACAGCAGTCATAGTATACAGCTGTTGCTGGATATCGGTTATCAGGAACTGGGCAATCCTGTGTTGCTGGTTGATGTTGCTCTTTGCTTTGTTGCACAGACCGGAGGTGGTCTGATCACGGATGAACCGCTTTGGGACTGGACTCTTTCCAAAGGCTATGTGACGGAGGAATACGTGAAGTATATCTTAAACGGTGATAATTCCCAGTATGACCCCGGTGAGGAGTGGTCGACCGGTGACTCCAGATTCATCTGGCAGGAAGGACTCCTTCACCACAGGCAGCTGGTTGGAAAGGTTAACAGAAACGGAATTCCCATTGGCTATCTGAAGCTTCTGGAATACAACAAGCCGATAACGGATGAAGATGTAAATAAGCTGAATATTCTTTGCAAATTTCTTGCAATCTGTATGAATTCCTCCATGGGAACGTCAGACCAGGAAGATTCACTGATCGATACGCTCCTGACTTCCATGCTCACCCAGCGTCTGTATGACAAATATGCCATTGAGGAAAGAGTGAATCACTTTGGCTTAAAGCTTTATGAATATCTGTCGGTAATTGTACTGGGTACCCGTGGACTCATGACCGATAAGATTTATTTTATAAAGAAAAAAATGAAGAATTTTTTAAATCGGGAGACAGTTATTACATTGAAAGGAAATCTGATTATTCTTTATGATTGCAAAACAAAGGAACCGTTTTCTGAAAATGAACTGATTAATCTGGAAAAATTATGCGCCGATTTTGATATTAAAGCGGGCATAAGCAATTCCTTTAAAGAGATTTATAAATTCGAATCGTTTTATCACCAGGCGCTCACTGCACTGGAACTCAGTACGGAAACTCATCATAATGAGCGGGTAGCCTTTTATGATGAGTTCTGCATTCATCATATGGTCAGCCTGTTTTCGGAGCATAGTGATCCAGTGGTTTTAATCCATCCTGCGATAAAATTTTTAAAAGAGCATGACATGGAATACAGCAGTGAATTGTGCCCCACGTTAAAGGAGTATTTAAAAAACAATCAGGATTTATCCCTGACTTCGTCGGCGCTGCATATTCATTACAATACGCTGAAATACCGGATTAACAAGATTATTGAACTTACAGATCTTAGCTTTTCTGATAAAACAATTTTTCGTCTGCATCTGTCGTTTATCGTATTTGATTATCTGACTGAAACAGGAAAATCAAATCTATTGAAATAAAAGCAGGAGCAGGCTGAATACGGGGGGAAATATGTTACGTTTTGTTTTTCGTTATTATAGTAAATATAAAAAAGATATAATTCTGGCACTATTGCTATCCTTACTTAATTCTGTCATGACAGTGATGTGTTCACAGTTTTTAAAAGATGTAATTAAGGGCACTCTGGCAGGAAAAAGCGGTTTCCTTACAGGAAAGATTGCTCAAATACTTTGTCTGACTCTGATTTGGGTTACGGTAATCTACAGCTCTAAATTGGTTACTGGAAGATTAAGTATTCAGATGACCAGCAGGTTAAGGCAGGATGTGATGGAAAAGATAATGAATATGCGTTATGATTATCTTATGAGTCAGCAGAAGGGCACTTTTTTAAATAAACTGAATGAAGATATCTCCGATGTCAGCAGATACTTTGAGCAGCTTTTGTTTTCTGTTATTTTAAACGGAATCAGCGTTTTGGTGATTCTGGTTTATTTATTTGCGACTGACTGGAAGCTCACTCTTATATCTATGATCTGGATTCCATTTACCACCATACTTTATCATAACTTTTTAAACGGTATTGCTCGTTTTACCATAGAAAAGAAGAAACAGCAGGATGCACTTACCGCTAAAACCCAGGAACTGTTTGAATGCTATGAGACAGAGAAAAGCTATAATTTACAGGAGATAAATTTATCTGAAATTGATACTAATATCGTTCAGGTTTATCAGGCTGATTTAAAACGGCAGAAAAAAGAGGCTATGACAAATGCTTTCAGCTCTATGATTCGCTGCCTGCCTGTTTTGTTTTGCAGTATATTTGCAGCTGGCATGGTGATAAAGGGAGCATTAACTGCGGAAAACTTTATTTCTTTTCTTGTCCTGCTGGGGTTCATTTCATCGCCCATCAGCAATTTTACCTCAGTATTAGTGGAACTGAATAAAGCAGGAGTCAGTGCAGACCGGTTACGCAGACTGTTAGAGGCACCGGAAGAAAGCAGAGGAGGCGATATAACAAGCCTTCCTTTTTCTGACCCGGTGATACAATTTCAGGATATCTGTTTTTCTTATGATGGTTTAAATCCTATTTTAAATAATCTGACATTTGAATTGAAAAAAGGAGAGCGGATTGCATTTGTGGGAGGTTCCGGAAGCGGAAAGACAACGTTAATGAATCTGATACTGGGACTATTTGAGCCTCAGAAAGGGAATTACTTCCTTTATGGAACTCAGGTTAAAGATCTGGATATAAAACTGGTGCGGGGGTGCTTCTCCATCGTTTCTCAGGAGACTTTTTTATTTCCGGATACCATTGAACAAAACTTATTGTACGGAAACCGCAGTGCAACCAGAGCAGAGATAGAAAAAGCGGTAGGAGACGCAGGGCTTGCTTCTTTCATCGAAAGCCTGCCTGAGGGGTATGATACCATACTGGAAGAGAATGGGGTCAATCTGTCGGGAGGGCAGAGGCAGAGATTTGCCATTGCAAGGGCTCTTCTTAGAAACAGTGAAGTAATTATATTTGATGAACCAACTTCGGCTCTTGATCCAAAATCAGAAAAGGAAATCATGGAATTAATCGAAAGGTCATTAAGTTCCAAAACCATTATCTCCGTTGCTCACAAGCTGAATACAGTTCTGGACTATGACAGGATTTATCTGATGGACCACGGGAATTTGAAAGAGCAGGGAAGTCACCAGGAACTGCTTGGGAAAAAAGGACTTTATTATCAATTATTTCACAGCCAGAATGGTATGGGGAGGGAGTTGGTATGAAACATTATCTGTCTCAAATAAAAGCGGCTCTGGACTATCTGGGCAATGAAAAGAGACTCTATCTGGTTTTTCTTCTTTCCCTTGGATTTGGATATTCAGGAATGGCCATTGCAATTTCTCTGATACCACAGGTGCTCATTGATGCTTCTGTCAGTGGGAACTATGAACATATGACGGGAAAACTGCTCCTTTATACCGGACTGTTCTTTCTGTCCTTTGTAACTTCAATCCTGTCCCAATACATATACAGACGATGTGTTCTCCGCTTCCAGGCGGGGCTCAGAAGAAACGTGATGGAAAAGAAAGCCAGGCTGCCAGTTTCCTATTTTGAAAACAGCCACAGTGGAGAGTTTCTTTCACAGATGATCTATGATATAAATAAGGCGGAAGAACTTTACCGGTCTAAATACAAAGAAGCGTTTAATCCCATAGTTGCTCTGATTACCAGTGTAATTCCCATGTTTCTGCTGGATCATACTTTGACGATGTTGTTGCTTTTTATTTCCCTCCTTTGCGTTTTGGCCAATGCTGCTTTCTCAGAACGGGTAAAAATGGCCGGTCGTCTAACCGCTGGTGCAAGTGCAAAGCTGTCAGAACGGTCAACCGACATTTTATCCGGAATACTGACCATTAAGGAATACCAGTTAAATGAGGTTCTATCTGGTAAATTTCGTACTACAAATGAAGAATATGCAGGGAATGCCCTTAACAGGGAGAAAATTGGTGCATTTTTAGAGGCTATGAACAGTGGTTTTACTGTATTATGCAGCATTGTATTTCTCGTTGCCGGATCGGTTATGGTACAGTCGGGGAAGACAACCTATGGTACTCTGGTGGCACTTATGAATCTGGAATCCAGTATTATCTGGGCGGCCTTATCGGCAGGAAAGAGATTCCCGGAACTTTTTGATAATATTGCAAGCCTGGAACGCATTCAATCCTTTTTAAATATGGAGGAAGAAGTAATCCGTGTACCAGACCGGCTGGAGGAGAATCAAAATCAGAGCTTTATTGAGTTTAGAAATGTGGATTTTAGCTATAAAAACAACAGAGAAGTACTGAATCATTTCAATATGCAGATTTACCAGAATGAGGTGGCTGTCATAACCGGCAGGTCGGGCTGCGGTAAATCAACCATTTTTAAATTATTGCTGGGATTTTATAATACGGATAAGGGTTATATAGCAATAAATGGAAAGAGTCTGGAGGAATACGGAGCAAATGCACTCCGTCAGATGATTGCATATATCCCACAGCGGCCATTTCTGTTCTATGGCACCATTGAAAAAAACATACGTTACGGCAACCCACAAGCGTCCTTTGAACAGATTGTTAAGGCGGCGAAGGCAGCCTGTGCCCATGATTTCATTATGGAACTGCCTGGGGGATACGATTACGTTGTCGGAGATAAAGGAAGTAAATTATCTTTTGGACAACGGCAGCGGATAGCTATTGCCAGGGCATTTTTAAAAGATGCTCCCATTATTCTGTTTGATGAAGCGACATCTGGATTGGATTATGAGTCAGAACGGCTGGTATTACAGGCGGCAGAACAATTGATAGAGAATAAAACAGCCCTCATTATCTCCCATCGGGAATCCGGTGTAAGGTTATGCAATAGAAAAATTGAAATCTCATAAGTAAGATGAAGTCAGAATAAAATGGAGGTATTATGAATAAGAAAATTTTACTCACGATAATTACAGTATCATGCCTGGCAGCTGGCTGCGGAAAAGCGGCTTCGCCGGACCGCTTACAGGAAACAGAAAGTTCGTCTGTAAAAGACACTCAGGATATAACCATATCCGTACAGTCATCTCAGGAGAGCAAGCCTTCTGAAACTATCATTGCAGAAAAAGAAACAGACTATATGGAATATTTTAAAAAGAACTGGATCAGAAATACAGACAGCAGCTTCCCTGAAAATGGAGGTATCACGTTTGTGATTTCCGGTATTTACAACGGTAAACTCAGGGGAGAGATTACAGCGGTGAGCGGCAGTCCTTCTTATAACATCGACAATTCTCAATTTGAAGGAATCGTCGATGGAGATACAGCAGAGTGCGTACTTGTAAATGATACAAGGGGAAATGAGGGGACATTGAAACTCACATTTAAGTCCCCCAGGGAAATGAATGCAGAAATTGCAATTACTAAGAAATCGGAAGATACGGTAATGACGATTCCTGAAGGTAAGTTTGACTTTTCTCCAAATAACCTGAAAAACATAGAAGGTTTTGAACCAATTGAGAATCAATCCTTTATGGTCGATCTGGATTCATGGGGGAAAGTTAAATTTGTATCCGGAAAGTTAACTCAGGGTGACCATGTACCTGTCGTATTTTATCTGACCAATGAAGAAGGGGATATTTTCTACGAATTTACCAACGGCTTTCCTTACAGTGTTGATGTAGAAGCAGTTTCATTTAAAGATTTAAATAATGATGGGTTAAAGGACATTATTACAATCGTTTCCGATCAGTACGACGGAGGAAGCGGCCAGTTAATCGCTGAAGTCTGCTTTCAGCAAAAGGATGGTACCTTTATAACAAATTATGAGCTCAGTCAGGAAATCAATGATACCGGAAACAATAAAGATATTAAAACTGTTACCAGTTATATCCTGAACAAAAAATAAGAAAATTCAGAAACAAGTATTGACAAAATAATTAATAGTGTATATAGTTAACTGTGTTAGCTAATTAAAATAAAACAAGAAGGTGACGAAATGGATTATTCAAGCCTGGCCCGTGAATATATGCAGATCATGCACCAGATGCGTAATATGAATGGGCAGAAGAAGATACATGATTCCATGCATGGCGAGAATTTTATGCTCTTTTATATCTCTAAGCGTCAGGGCGGTATTATTCCAAGTGAAATCAGCAATGAAATGGGAATCACCTCTGCCAGAATCGCTGCAGCACTGAATAGTCTGGAGGCAAAAGGCCTGATTACCCGGAGAATTGACACAGAGGATCGGAGAAGAATTCTCGTAGATCTGACAGAAGCAGGAAGAAAACAGACGAAGAAACATTCTGATATGATTTTGAATATTACAAGAAGCATGCTGGAGTATCTGGGAGAAGCGGATGCGACGGAGTTAATCCGGATCATGAAGAAGCTTGCAGAAAGAAATCCCCAGGAGTTTAATTAATATGCGGCCGATTAATCGGCTGCATATTTTACTAAAATTAACTAATACTATTAGTATATAACGAAGTTAGTAAAGAGGAGGATCATACATGATAAAATTACTGAGACGCTTGAAAAAGGCAGAATGGATACAGGTTTTTGCCAGTCTGATATTTATTATTGCTCAGGTCTGGCTTGATTTGAAGCTCCCGGACTATATGTCAGAAATTACCAGGCTGACACAGGTTCCAGGTAGTGAGATGGCAGACATATGGGTGGCAGGAGCAAAAATGTTAGTTTGTGCTTTAGGCAGCCTGGTTTCTGCAGTAGCGGTCGGTTTCTTTGCCGCCAGAATTGCAGCTTCTTTTTCCCAGAGACTCAGAAGTCTTTTGTTCTCAAAAGTAGACTCTTTCTCCATGGAAGAAATTAACCGCTTTTCTACTGACAGTTTAATTACACGCTCCACCAATGATATTACCCAGGTGCAGATGCTTATTACCATGGGGCTCCAGATGCTTATTAAGGCTCCCATCATGGTGGTTTGGGCGATTACAAAAATTGCAGGAAAAGGATATGAGTGGACTGTGGCAACGGGTGTCGCAGTCGGAATTATGGTTGTGGTGATTGGAACAATTATGATGTTCATTATGCCCAAATTTAAAAAAATGCAGTCATTGACGGACAATTTAAACCGGGTTACAAGAGAGAATTTAACCGGTTTACGGGTAGTGAGAGCGTATAATGCAGAGCATTACCAGGAAAAAAAATTTGAACAGGCCAATCAGGAATTGACTGCCACCCAGTTATATACCAACCGTGGCATGGCAATTATGATGCCTATGATGACTACATTAATGAGCGGATTGTCTCTGGCAATTTACTGGATTGGAGCTAATTTAATTAACGCCGCCCAGGCCATGGACCGGCTGACTATATTCTCCAACATGGTGGTATTTTCATCTTATGCGGTTCAGGTAATCATGTCCTTTATGATGCTGGTAATGATTTTTATCCTTCTTCCAAGAGCATCCGTCTCTGCAAAACGTATTAATGAGGTACTTGAAACAAAGCCGGTTATTATCGACGGAGATAAAAAAGATGGGGAGATGGGGATTGAGGGAACCATTGAATTTAAAAATGTCAGCTTTCAATATCCGGGAGCTGCCGACTGTGTTTTGGAAAACATTAGTTTTCAGGCAGGCAGAGGGGAGACTGTGGCATTTATCGGCTCTACCGGAAGCGGAAAAAGCACGCTGATCAGTCTGATTCCCAGGTTTTATGATGCAACAGAAGGCGAGATTCTGGTCGATGGTGTGAATGTAAAGGATTATACACAGGAGGCTCTTCATAATAAGATTGGATATGTACCCCAGAAAGCAGTAATGTTTCGGGGGACAGTAAGCAGCAATGTGGCATTTGGTGATAATGGAAAGAAGAAACCACTGCCAGAAGAGATTAAATCCGCGGTAAGGACTGCTCAGGGCAGTGAATTTGTGGAGAACATGGAACATCAGTATGAGGCGGAGATCGCACAGGGTGGAACCAATGTATCAGGAGGACAGAAACAGCGTCTTGCCATTGCCCGGGCAGTCTGCCGAAAACCGGAGATTTATATTTTTGATGACAGCTTTTCTGCACTGGACTATAAAACTGACCGTGTGTTACGAACTGCTCTTAAAAAGGAATCCGGGGGAGCCACCAGTCTGATTGTTGCACAGAGAATTGGTACAATCATGGATGCAGATCAGATCATTGTTCTTGATGAAGGAAAGATAGTTGGAAAAGGAACACACAGAGAGTTGCTTCAAACCTGCAGTGTTTACAGGGAAATCGCAATGTCACAGCTTAGTCAGGAGGAATTAATATCATGAGTGAACAACAAGGAAAAAAGAATTCCCATACAGGCCCAATGTCAGGCGGCCCCATGGGAAAGGGATCTATGGGGCAGGTTGTGGAAAAACCCAAAAACTTTAATACTACGATGACAAAGCTGCTGGCGTACTGCAAACAATATCTTCCCGCCATCATCTTTGCTCTGGCTGCGGCTGCGGCCGGAACCATATTACAGATTATTGGACCGGATCAATTAAAAAATTTAACAAATGAAATCATGAAAGGGCTTCCTGCCATGGTAAATGGAGCGCCTGTTCTGGGAACCATTGACATGAATGCCGTTTTAAACATTGGGCGGACGCTGGCGGTGTTTTACGCAGTTTCTCTACTGTTAAACTATATCCAGAGTCTGGTTATGGCAACCATTACACAGGTTATCTCGAAAAAGATGAGGACAGATATCTCCCAGAAGATGAACCGCCTGCCTTTGAAGTACTTTGATTCCGTAAGCATTGGAGATGTATTAAGCCGTGTGACCAATGATGTGGATGCCATCGGACAGACATTAAATCAAAGTGTTGGAACCTTAATTTCTGCTATTACCATGCTGGCTGGTTCTTTGATCATGATGTTTTATAACAGCTGGATTCTTGCGTTGACTGCGGTAGGTTCCAGCGTAATAGGTTTTAGTTTCATGATGATTATCATGAAACAGTCACAGAAATACTTTAAACAACAGCAGACAGAATTAGGTCATATTAATGGGCTGATTGAGGAAGTTTATACCGGTCATAATGTTGTTAAGGTGTATAATGGCAGCAGGGAAGCAAAAGATGCTTTTGAAAACAGCAACCGCAGTTTATACAGCAGTGCATGGAAATCACAGTTTCTTTCAGGACTTATGATGCCTCTGATGAACTTTGTGGGGAACTTTGGCTATGTTGCTGTCTGTGTGGTTGGTGCGGCTCTTGCTATGAAAGGAACCATTACCTTTGGTGTGATTGTGGCATTTATGTTGTATATCCGTTTATTTACCCAGCCGTTATCCCAGATCGCTCAGGCTATGAATAATCTTCAGAGGACAGCTGCAGCAAGTGAACGCGTTTTTGAATTCCTTGATGAAGAGGAACTTGAGAATGAATCTGAGAAAAAGAATATTTTAACTGATGTAAAAGGAACTGTGGAATTTAAAAATGTCAGATTTGGTTACACACCCAATAAGCCGGTAATCAACAACTTTTCTGCAAAAATTGACGCAGGACAGAAGGTGGCTATCGTTGGTCCTACGGGAGCCGGAAAGACTACCATGGTCAATCTGCTTATGAGATTTTATGAAACGGATGGAGGAAAAATCCTGATTGACGGGGTACCGGTAAATCAGGTACCAAGAGAGAATGTGCATGCACAGTTTAGCATGGTATTACAGGATACCTGGATTTTTGAAGGAACCATACGGGAAAATATCATTTACAGCAAGCAGGGGGTGACAGAGGACGATGTGATTAATGCCTGCAAAACAGTAGGTCTGCATCATTTTATTATGACATTACCCAAGGGTTATGATACAATATTAAATGATAAGGCCAGTCTATCAGAGGGCCAGAAGCAGCTGATTACCATTGCAAGAGCCATGATACAAAACGCACCTTTATTAATCCTTGATGAGGCCACAAGCTCGGTTGATACCCGTACAGAACGTATGGTTCAGACGGCTATGGATCAGCTTACAAAAGGAAGAACGTCCTTTGTGATTGCACACCGGCTATCAACGATAAAAAATGCAGATTTAATTCTGGTTATGAAGGATGGTGATATTATCGAAAGCGGAAGCCATGAGGAACTGCTTTTAAAGAACGGATTTTATGCACAGCTTTATAACAGTCAGTTTGAGGCAGCTTAATAAAAATACTATAGTAAATACGGAGGCAGAATATGAAGTTTTGTTGGACGACCATTCATGTAAAATCGTTAGAAGAATCAATCCGGTTTTACCACAACATCATTGGTCTTGGCATTGTAAGTCAATTTGAGGCAGGACCCCACATGAAAATCGCGATGCTTGGCGAGCCAGGCAATGCGCTCATTGAATTAATTGAACAGAACGGTATACTCCAGGAGAGCAAAGGGATATCAATTGGGTTTGAAGTTCCATCGATTGAAGAAGCAATGGCACAGATAAAGCAGAATCAGATAGAAATTAAAAGCGGACCCTTTTCACCAGCACCTTCCACCACTTTCTTTTTTGTGGAAGATCCCAATGGTCTGGAAGTGCAGATTGTGCAGCATGGATAGAGCTATGTGATTGTTTTTGAACAAGGAGAAGGCTATGAACAGAGGCGTGGTTGTGACAGGGTGAGCTCACGGAATAGGAAAACAAATATATTCTGATTTTATCAGTGCAGGAGATCAGGGCATTTTAAACCCGATTCATATAGCTGAATAACAAAGGAACCATGACACAGTGTTGTCATGGTTCCTTTGTTATAATAAAAGAAAATGAAAGATGAGGTTTAAATATGTCTGGTGTTTATGAAAAATGTCCTGTATTGGAAAACGGAAATTTTTTGCTTCGGTTTGTTGAGCATGGAGATGTTCCCTTTCTTTTTCGTGTTTACAGTGATAAAAATTCCTTGCCGTTTTTTAATAATGATAATTGTCACGGCGATGATTTTTATTATAGTTCATATAAACGTATGGAAGAGGCAGTAAATTACTGGTTTGATGAATATGATAGAAAAGGCTTTGTACGTTGGTCCGTTATTTCGAAGAAGATGGGTGAAGTGATTGGAACCATAGAGGTTTTTCAAAGAAGATCCAGTGATTATTTTAATCAGTGCGGTTTATTAAGAATAGATCTAAGAAGCGATTATGAAACGGAAAACTGTATTGAAAATTTAATATCCATATTAATCTCACCTATCTATGAATTATTTGAATGCCGGATGATTGCGACAAAAGCGGTCCCTCAGGCGGCAGAAAGAAGGAAAGCACTGGAAAATATGAATTTTCAACTGACAGATCAAAAACTGGTTGGATATGACGGAACAGAATATGAAAATTATTGGATTCTTTTAAAATAAAATTATTGAATCCCCTTTGCTTTTTTTCTCATTATCAGTATAATAAAAGTACCTTTCAAAAAAGGAAAATACTTTTAAACCGCCAAAAAAAGGAAAAGGAGCTGATCGTATGAGAATAGAAATTTGGTCCGATTTTGTCTGCCCCTTCTGCTATATGGGCAAAACCAAGTTTGAAATGGCATTAAGCAAGTTTGAGCACAAAGATGAAGTAGAAGTCGTATATAGAAGTTTTGAACTAAACATGTCAGGCGAATCTGTGAAGGGCAAAGACATTCATCAGGTTATCGCAGATAAGTACCACATCAGCTATGAGGAGGCAAAACGTAATAATGATATGATTGTGAAAGCAGCAGCTGAAGTCGGACTTCATTACCGTTTTGATTTATTAAAGCTAAATAGTACAGAATTGGCTCATGAAATAATTCAGTATGCAAAGCCAAAGGGAAAAGCGAACGAACTGGTGAAACTTTTCTTCCAGGGGTATTTTGAAGAAGGAATGGACATCGGCGACAGGGATGCTCTTTTAAAACTGGCTGAAGAGGCTGGTCTTGATATTCCTGATTTAACAATACATCTAAATGGTGATCAGCTCAAGTCAGAGGTGAAGAAGGAAGAAGAAATGGCTCAAAAATTAAAAATCAATGCAGTTCCGTATTTTTTAATTAATAATTGGTACGCAGTCTCTGGTGCTCAAAATCCTGATACATTTCTTCACGCACTACAGGAAGCATATGAATCGGAAAAATAATATGATATACAGTTAATAAAAAAACTGCCGTTATAAACCGCCTTAAATCCGGTATAAACGGCAGTTTCACTATTCAGATCTTGTTATGCGGGTTGGTATAAAGCTTTCTAAAATCACCCGGGGTTAAATTAATATATTTTTTAAAAAAGCGTTGATAGCTTTGAACATTATTATAACCAACCTTTTCCGATATCTCACCCAAAGTCAAAGAAGTATTACTCAGATAATCCTTACTCTTATTTATCCGTACACCATTAAGGTAATCTGTTAAAGTAAAACCGGTTCTGGAACGGAAAATTCTGCTCAAATAGGAATAACTAATATCCAGGTTATCTGCCACGTCGGTAATATTCATATCAATCATATAGTTTTCGTCCAGATATTTTTTTGCCTGCTCACAATAGTTGTTTTCTTTGGAGTCGCTGTTCTTATATTGATTGCTTACTGAAACTAACATCTTTCTAATAAATTCCATTAAATCTGCCAGGGTTCTCATATCATTTAATTCATGTATAAGATTGATTTCCAGTAATTTACTAAAATGTAATTCATGATCCAGGTCAACTAAAATACGAGTACAGATCTCTTTTACTTCAAATACATTTTGCAGTGAGTTTAATTTTGTATATAATTGTTCGTACAAGTTATCAACTTCCGCTTCATTCTGGCAGACAATGTTTCTGATAAAAGCAGCATTCATGTTAAGCAGTGTATTATAAAGGTCATCAATGTCGTCATATTTAACCAAGTGTTCCTCTGTTATAATTTCATTTTTAAATTGAAAGAAATAAGCATTTAATATTAAATCAATACAGATTTGATATTGAGGGATTATTTCCTCCACATTGCTTATTGGCCGGCTGATGGCAAAATATGCATTTTGATCAGTTAACTTTATGACTGTATCAGTAATTATTTTTCTTGTCTGCATTAGGCTTTCTTTTTCATTACCAACGTATAACAGAACTAGATTATTCTCTTTAATCTCGGTTAATATGCCCTTCATTGAGGATTGAAGGTAGGTTCGCAGCACTTCCTGTAAATTCATGCGGAATAGCATCTCTTCATTGATTGAAATGGCTTTATTTGCAACGTTAATTTTTAATACCAGCATTTCACAAAGACCATCCCCATTTTCATCAAACAGAAATGGATGATCCTGCAGAAAATCCTCCTGACACTGATAATGTTCCAGATAATTACGAAAACGGAAGGTTTTACTTATCTCGTCAAATTGCTTTAGATTAAGCTTTGCTTTTGAGTTAAAGGTATTCATTTCAAAAAAAACCTGTTTCAGCATATTAATTTCATCATAAACATTCTCATTTTGAAAGTTATTTAAATTATCAGTAATTTCCATATAAAGTGCATTGACAGGCTGATACAGATTTTTGGCCATATATACCGATATAATCAATAAGAAAAGCAGTAGTCCGATACATATGAGCAGAATGTATTTTCCTAAATATTGAGATTCATGATAAGAATCATGTAACGGATAGGAGGTAACAATGTAAATTCCGAAATCAAGATTTTTCATGAAATAAATGCGGTTATTCCGAGTTACATAATTCACCCCGTTTTTCATGGTACCGGCGGGAAGACTTATGAGATTTTCCGGGTCTGTATAGCTGCAGTTCCCCTCGATCAACTGCCCGTTAGTGTCCAGAAAGAAGAATTCCTGATTATCATTCTGCAGATCATAGGAAGCTGCGATCTCATCATAAAGTCTGTCAATGCTGATATTCGCTGCCAGGTAAAAATCTGGTTTACCTTTGATTACATAAGTGAAAACCAGTTGATTAAACTCACTGTATAAAGTGTTAAATTTATCTAACAGAACTTTATTCTCAAAAGCATACCGGAGTGGGAGTTGTTGTACACTATAGAGGTTTTCATCAGTGTCCTTCAGCCAGCTGGTATCATAAAATTCATCTAAATTGTATTTTCCGGATTTTGAATTATAAATTTTCCGGGTTTTTTCATCATAAAAATAGACGGAAAAAATCAGATGGTATTTCTCAGTCATAGAGGACAGGCGTTTTATAATCATGGATAAATCGGTGGTATAATCAACGGAATATGTATAGGTACTGTATTTTTGTTCTCTTGATTCAGTAGCAACTTCCAGCTTTATGGTTTTCAGCCTCTGGCTGATACCGGACACGATTTCATTAAAAATAATTGACTTTTCCTGCTGGAATTTTTGCCGGGCCTGGTGGGATATCATACCATACCAGACAATTCCTAAGATACATATGGGGATCAGTATGAGAAATGTATTGGATAAAATTATTTTGTATAAGTAACGAGGAAAGCCTTTCCACTTTTTTCTTTTATGTTCAAAACCCGCTTTTTTTATCATAAAAGTTTCCCCCACAGAGCTGCATGAATTAATTAATAAATTTTATCTCAATTAATCGTTTTAGTATAGCATAGTGCTGAACCTCTTTTCAAGTTCAAAGATAATTATACATAGTAAGAATAGATTTTAATGGTGCTGTATCGTTTTTGATATTCAGAAATAGAATCATACTGTTGAAAATTTTAAGTTTCCTGAATATGATAGCTATATCAAAAATTTATACATACAGATTATTCTGTATTATAACAGAAGGGTGAAAGAAAATGATGAAGAAATCGGCACAGCGGCTGACCAGAGCCGGGACAGTCAGCAAACCAATTTGGTTCTATTTATGGAGAGATAAATGGCTTTATTTAATGCTGGTACCTGTTATTGTCTACTACATCGTATTTAAATACATACCGATGTATGGCTTGACCATTGCATTTAAAGATTATAATGTGTTTAAGGGTATTAACGGCAGTAACTGGGTGGGACTTCAAAACTTTAAAAAAGTATTTTCCTCAGATTTGTTCTGGTTATCCACCCGAAATACCTTAGTACTTAATATGGCAACGCTTTTGGTGAATTTTCCGCTTACTATTATAGTTGCTTTCATGCTTAATGAGGTACGTTGCGTAACGTTTAAGAAGATATCACAATCGTTTCTGTATCTGCCTCACTTTATGTCATGGGTAGTTGTGGCAGGTATTGCTACCAATCTGTTTTCCCAGACGGATGGAAGTATCAACAACCTCATAACCAGCCTGGGGTTCAGTCCGGTGCCTTTTTTAAACAATAAGGGCTGGTGGATATTTACCTATGTAATAAGTAATATATGGAAAGAGATTGGGTGGGGAACAATCATTTATCTTGCGGCTATGGCAGGAATTGATGAATCCTTATATGAAGCTGCATATATTGACGGCGCGACAAAGATTCAGCGTATCATATATATAACCCTGCCGATGATAAGGTCGGTATTGATCGTTATGCTGATTCTTTCGGTCAGCAAAATGATGAGTATCGGTTTGGATGCGCCATTGCTGCTTGGCAATACAAAAGTAATCAACGTATCGGAAGTAATAAGTACCTATATCTACCGGTTAGGTATCGTTAAAGCGGAGTATAGCTTATCAACGGTGATCGGATTGTTTCAGTCGGTTATTAACATTATAATTCTTTTCTTTGCAGACCGTTTTGCAAAATGCATCGGAGAAGAGGGAATTCTTTAGAGAGGATTTGATATTTTATGTTAAGTAAAAGCAGAAAAGCAAAGAAAATGATTTCTCTCGGTACAGTGATAAATTATACCCTATTAACGATTATAGTTTTTATATGCCTTTATCCTTTTTTAAATGTGGTTGCTTACTCTCTTAGCAGTAACAGAGCCGTATTATCCGGTAAAGTTACTCTTTTCCCCATAGAGTTTCAATTAGATGCTTATAAGGATATTTTACACAGGGGGCAGATATGGGCCGCCATGGGCACAACCATATTGGTTACTATGCTGGGAACCGCAATTGGATTAATTTTAACTATATTTGCAGCGTATGCCCTATCGAAGGATAAGCTGAAAGGGCGTAAATGGATATCAGCGTTGATACTGTTTACCATGTATTTCAGCGGCGGGATTATTCCCACATTCCTGGTTGTAAAGAATTTGGGTATGTTTGATCATCTTTCCTCGCTGTATCTCCCCACATCGGTGAGTGTATTTAACTTTATTGTTATGAGAACCTTTTTCAGGGAAATTCCCCGCAGTCTTGAGGAGGCGGCATATTTAGACGGTGCATCTGATGTGCAGATTCTGGTGAAAATTGTACTGCCGCTGTCCTTACCCATTATCGCGACAATCGGTCTCTTTTATGCAGTTTCTTATTGGAATGATTATTTTAGTGCTTTGATTTATATTCAGACACCTGAAAAGTTTACGCTTCAATTGAGATTAAGAAGTCTTCTTTATGCAGATGAGCTTGGAGCAGCGGGGAGTGAAGGCCTGGGCTCTCAGGTTATGGCGGAATCTTTGAAAATGGCATGCATTGTTGTAGGAACGATTCCTATTCTTGTTGTTTATCCATGGCTTCAAAAGTATTTTGTCAAGGGTGTTATGCTTGGTGCTGTAAAAGGTTGACAGGACCAGCAAGTGATATACACTAAAAATTATATGAGGAGGAAGGTATATGAAAAAGGCAAGAAAATTACTTGCACTATCACTGGTTATGGTGACCGTGGGGAGTATGGCTGGATGCAATAACAAAGGGGGCGGTTCACCGAATACAAATACTGCCGATACAAAAGCTGCTTTGGCAGATACCACGAAAGAAAAAGAGAGCAGTGATTTTAAGACTACATATGGTTCTAAGCAGTTTGATAATGTAAACATTACCGTAGAAGTATTTGACAGAAGCAATGCACCGGAAGGCAGTACGGTTGTTGATAACAAATGGACAAAGTATATCAACCAGGAAATGAATAAAGTGGGGATTACCGTTAAATTCATAGCAGTGCCAAGAGCAGATGAATTAAATAAAACGCAGCTTATGATGGCTTCAAATACCGCGGCAGATGTTATGATATGCTATACGACTTCTGTTGTGGAAGGGTTTTATAATGATGGCGGTACTTATGACCTGTCTCCTTATGTGGACGGTGCCGACCAGGCTAAGAATCTGAAGGAATATATTGGTAAAGATTGCTTAAGCCTGGGACGGAATAAAGACGGTGTATTATGGGCAATCCCTGCAAGACGTTCCACAACAGCTTCCTCCAATATATTTATCAGAAAAGACTGGCTGGATGAAGCAGGATTACAAATTCCTACAACAACCGATGAAATGTATGCAGTGCTTAAAGCATTCAAACAGAACCATCCGACTGCTTTTGCATCCGGATTCCCGACAAATTCAAAATCAAGTGATCCCCACGGCGTAATGTCACTTGCATTTTTAAAGAACATTGCGGATGAGAAAGCCTATGATATCGGAGCAGGCTCTGCGACTGATTTAATTTATACGGATCCGGGTTACGGGGATTACTTCAAATGGATGAATAAGCTGTATAACGAAGGACTCATGGATCCGGAATACTATGTAAATACAGCAAACGATAATTCTTTAAAAGAAGATTTTGTAAACGGCAAAATAGGTTGTTTTGAATCCAATGTTAACTACAACGTTGACAGCCTTCGCGGCAGCCTGTTAAAAACCTTACAGTCCACAGACCCTAAAGCGGATGTAATCAGCATTCCGCCTATGAAGAACATAAATGATAGGGTTGTCTATAATAAAAACTATCCAATTAACGGTGCTTTTTTATTCATACCCAAAACAGCCAAGAATGTGGAAGCTGCCATTACTTACCTGGACTGGCTTGGAACAAAAGAAGGAGGATTCACTTTATTCCATGGCTTTGAGGGCGAACATTTTAAATTTGATGATCAGAATGTTCCATGTGTCATCGATGCCAATTATAATGTAAAGGATAAAGACTGGACCAGACATGATTTATTCTTAATCGGAAACCAGGGATATTATAAAACAGCAGACGAATTTGCAGCTGCTACCTCGAAAGAAGCACCAGGGTACGAAAATTATGTTATTGATAATTTTAAAAATGCAACTGTGGGAACCTTAAGATATGATCCGACGTTTACGGATCCCACCTATACGGAGAAAAATACGGAAATCAGTGTATTGAGAGATGAGTATTTTGTGAAATTAGTTACCTGCAGTCCGGATGAATTTGATAAAATTTTGGAAGAATTCAAATCAAAATTAAAGGATATCGGATACGATGTTATTATAAAGGAACGTACGGAGTACTATGATAATTTATTTGCAAATAAATAAACGGATTCATGTTCAACTATTAGACTTAAATGATAGATAAACGGAATAGAGAATATTGTAAAAAAGGAAAACAATTTGTTTTCCTTTTTTGCAAAGTTACTCATGTAAGAAAATAAAGGACTGAGGCGGTATTTTTATGAAAATTATAACATCGGCAAGAGCTAAGATGCAGGCTGATACAAAATATCTTCCGCTGGACGTACATCACTTAACTGCGACCGTGGATATTCTGGAAGGTGACGGGAATCTTAAAACCCCTTTTTGCGTAAAGATAAGTGTCTGCAATGAAAATAAAGATAAATGGGCTGGGGTTATTCACATTGAGATGGAATTTAATAAAAAAGATCCCCGTTTTTTCCTTCCGGCATTTATGTATGGGAGAAACCGGGGGGAATGCCCGCAGAATGTGCCAAATGAATTTCCCAGACTGAGAGAGAATAGTAACCGTCCATCTTCTCCTGACTGGATGGTGAGAGGGGACCGCCTGTCCCATCCGGTGGCTTTGGTATATGATACGGGTAAAATATATGGATTCAGCGCAAGCCCTTATTTTCTATCTGCAGACGGTAAAAAGAAACAGTGGAGTCCCCGGCAGGAAGGAGATTTTTACCAGTACACAGGATTTTCCTGTTCCCTGTCAAAAGGAACGGTGGGGTATACTCTCGGGTATGAAAATGCTCCCTGGCTGTTCGTAAAATCTCACGATGTCAGAGAGCGGGCACCGCTTGGAGATAACTGTTTTGAATTGAGCCCGGGGGAAACGGTGGAAGTTCTGATGGCTGTATACCAGCTGGAGGCCGATTCGGAATGTGCGATTCATTCAGTGGTCAGAGAAGTTTATTACCGCTATCACCAGAGCCCCAGAAAAGGGAGCGGGATCAGGACAACCGTGGCAGACTTAGCAGCTGCGGTTTATAAGGATGCCTGGCTGCCGGAAGAGAAAAGTTATGCAGGACAAGTATTTGAAGATAATGATACGGGAAGCTACCGGTATAATAAAATTATATCTGTTTCCTGGACGAACGGGTTATCGGTGGCCGTGCCGATGCTGCTCGCTGCATTACGTCTGAAAGATGAGAACATACGGGAACAGGCATTAGCGTGTATGATTAATATAATGGAACATTCCGGCAATCCACTGACCGGGCTGCCATATGAAGCATGCAATAACGCAGAATGGAGCAATAAAGGCTGGTGGTTCGACGGAATGCATACACCCGGTCACAGCTCCTACTTAATAGGTCAGGCCATGTATTATATTTTAAAGGCTTATGAATATGAGAAAAAAATCAGAAACGCTGTCCATCAGGACTGGCTTGTTTATGTGAAACGGATTCTCTGTAAAATAGAAAAAACAAAAAATACCGATGCGGAATATCCATTCGTATTATCGGAGAAAACCGGTGCAGGTATTGAGTATGATTCCTTAGGCAGTGCCTGGTGTATGGCTGCAATGGCTTACTACATGTTTCTGACCGGAGACACGGAGCATCTAAGTGGTATTGTGGAAAGCGAATTGCATTATTATGAAGCATTTGTGAAACCGATGGAGTGTTACGGAGGTCCGTTGGATACGGATAAGGCCACCGATTCGGAAGGAATCCTGGCCTATATAAAAGCCGTTAGATACCTCCATGGCCTGACCGGTGAGCCAGCCTTTCTGGAGCATATGAAGGAAGCGTTATGCTATGAATTTACGTTTAAATTCTGTTACAATTCCCCCGTTAAGTATCCGCCTTTAAGCAGTATCGGCTGGTCCAGCTGCGGAGGCAGTGTAACCTCAATTGCCAACCCCCATATTCATCCAATGTCATCGAATCTGGTTGATGAATTACTTTATTACGTGGACAAAACCCAGGATGACTATGTAAGGGAGCGTTTGTCGGATACCGTTAACTGGGGCTGCCAGACTTACAATTCCTATGACCGGGAATACGGCTATGGGAAAAAGGGCTGGATGTCAGAACGGTTCTGCCATTGTGAAGGTCTTGTAACGGAAAAATACAGAGACGGGTATTTGGCCAGTACATGGTTCTGCCTTATGCCATGGGCAAGCGCATCAATCATAGAGGGATTGGCAGGGGAATATTGGGACAGGGTGTAAATTTCCTGGTACAGTATGGGATTGATACGGCTTATGAGGGGAGAAAAGGATGAATCAGATCAGTATAGGTAAAAACCTTTGGTTTTATGAAGAAGAGGAAGCATATTCCGGAGTCAGGAAGATTGCGGAAAAAGTCAGAGCGGATATTGAGCGGGTAACCTCTACTTTTCCGCCCTGTATAAAAAGGGAAGAACTAGCCGGATATAAGGAAGAGATAAATGCAGTCATTTACGGCACGGTGGGGAAGAGTCCTCTGCTGGAACAGTTAGCCCGGGAAGGAGCAATAAATCTTGAAGACATCCGGGATAAACGTGAGGTTTATCAGATAAAGCTTATAAAATCCCCTGTAAAAGGAATCAAAATGTCTCTGGTAATAGCAGGCAGCGATAAAAGAGGCACCATATACGGACTGTTCCATTTATCTGAATTGCTGGGGGTATCCCCCTTGATTGACTGGAGTGGCGTATATCCGGTTAAAAAAGAAACGGCAGTTCTGGACAGAAGCTGTGAAATGATATCAAAAGAGCCTTCCGTAAAATACCGCGGTATTTTTATTAATGATGAATGGCCCGCTTTCGGTCAGTGGGCATTGAAAAAGTTCGGAGGCATCAATGCCGAATGCTACGAGCATGTTTTTGAACTGCTGTTAAGAAGCAAGGGAAATTTGCTGTGGCCAGCCATGTGGAATTCGGATTTCAGCCTGGATGGTCCGGGAATAAAAAGTGCCCAGCTGGCAGATGAGCTTGGCATCGTGATGAGCACTTCCCATCATGAGTCTTGTATGAGAAGCGGCAACGAATACGGTAAGGTGCGGGGAAAAGATTCTATTTACGGAGATGCATGGGATTTTAATAAAAACCGGGAAAATATAATAAGGTTCTGGAAGGACGGACTGAATAGAAACAAGGCATTTGAAAATATTATTACTATGGGAATGCGGGGAGAAAACGATACTGCCATTATGCAGAATGCAAGTCTGGCAGATAATATTAAACTTATAAGAGAGGTATTACGGGAGCAGAATCATCTGATTCGGGAAACGGTTAATCAGGACTTAAATCAGGTACTAAGGCAGATTGTTTTATTTACGGAAGTGGAGGCTTTCTTTTACGGAGACGAGAACACACCCGGACTTATGGGGGACCCGGAACTGGAAGGTGTCACACTCATGTTAAGTGATAACAACCATGGTTACACCAGAACCTTACCTACTGAAAAGATGCGTGACCATAAGGGTGGATACGGTATGTATTATCATATTGACATGCATGGAGGTGCACACTCCTACCAGTGGGTCGGTTCCACTTATCTTCCCAGGGTATGGGAACAGCTGTCTATGGCTTACGATTACGGAGTCAGGGATATCTGGGTAGTCAATGCAGGTGATATCGCAACACAGGAACTGGCGATCTCTTATATAATGGAGCTTGCATATAATATGGAGGCTATGGGTACGGCACATCCGAATCATACAGGTGATTTTATAAGGAGCTGGGTGAAACAGCAATTTCTTGGCAGCTTTGATCAAAAGGAGTTGGAAGATATTGCCCGGATTATTGAAAGTTACACCCTGATGTGTGAGCGGCGCAAGCATGAAATTATGAATGATAAGATTTATCATCCGGTACATTTTGGAGAAGCAAAAGAGGTGCTCAATAATTCAGAGTGGATTATTAAGCGCTGCAATGAGCTGAAAGAGAAGTGTCCGAAAAATAATTATGCAGGTTTCTATGAATTGATTTTTTATCCAGCTGTAGGAACTGCCAATCTGATGAAGACCTGGGTACTTGCCTCCCAGAATGAACTGTTCGCCAGGCAGAACAGGCTGGAAGCCAACGTAATTGCTGAGGAAATAGGCAGGTGCATCGCCTATGACAGAACCATTACGGAGGAATTGCATACGCTGGAAGGTCAGAGATTTTACGGCTTTGGTTTATCGGAACATTTTGGTTTTACCAACTGGTGTGATGAAGATAATAAATATCCGCTGAGAATCTATGCAGAGCCCGCCAACAGTCCCAGAATAATTGTGGGAAAAGCGGATTCGGTGATCTATAACATAGGTAAATACTGGAGTGGAAACCAGATGAGCTTTCATGATTTTCTAAGACCTGACAGAAACAGCTTTGACCTTGATATTGCCTGCGGAAGCAGGGAACCTGTTTGGTACCGGATTACTACGGAATGTTCCTGGCTGAAGTTTTCCAAGTGCTTTGGGGAAACTTCTTTAACCGATACAGTAACCGTATGGGTTGAACGGACCTTGCTGAAGGGAAAAGAAGTAGGGGTCTTTTGTGTGGAAGGCAATGACAACACCAAAGTAATCATCAGTGTAGAAGCGGAGCAGCCCGATTTGTCGGCTTATGGACCGATGACATTTATTGAGTATGATCATTACATCGCCATGGAGGCGGACCACTATGCAAAAAAAGAATGTGTAAACGGGGCAGATTTTGTAAGACTGTCTCCTTATGGACGGACAGGGGCAGCCATGAAGGTGTATCCTGCCACTGCTGATTTTTTTGATGCAGAAGAAAGGCCATTTTTGGAATATCGTTTTGTTGCGAAGAAAGACGGCATATATGACGCTGCTTTTTATCTGGCGCCGTCTGCTCCTGTAGACAGCAGGCAGCATTTATATATCGGTACCAGTATCAATGAGGAACCTGTCTGTGTCGAAGATACCATATGGGATACCAGCAGGGAATATTTTTTAAGCCGTCAGTGGAGCAAGGAATCTCATGATAACGTTAAGATCTTCCAAAGGAAAGTAAGATGCCGTAAAGGGTTAAATATACTGTGGTTTTACCATGTAAGCCCCAATATACTTCTGGAGAGGATTGTTCTGCATCCTGATGGGGCAGAACTGCCGGAATCCTATCTCGGACCCGTGGAAAGTTTCTACTGCAAATAATAATAATTTGCTCCAAGGGATGATGGTATCATTTAACAAGCGCTCCGACAAAAGGGCATGAACTGTTAAAGCACGCATTGACTCACTATGCTGAGTCTGCGTGTTTTTTTCTGGGAAGTTTCAATTATTGAAATACGCCTTGACAGTGCAACAGCAATTCTCGAAACAGCTGGGGTTTATTAAGCCAGTATTTATACAACATGCCTATTTAAAGTGATTTTTTAACGCAAATTTATCACATAATTAAATAAATATGTGCTAAATGCACTACAAAAAAAGTTATAAAAGAATATCTTGATATTTCCAACCGGATTGTTAACCGGATCAACAATATGCAGATGGATATCTGGAGAGAGTATAATATGCATGCTGTGAATTCCCTGCTGAAACCGGACTGCTTTGCAAAGGGTCAGCATATCGGCAACTGCGGATCGAGATATAATGCCTGTATCAACTTTGAATCCTGCGGCACCATAACATATGTTAACTCCCTGGCTTCCATAAAGAAAAATGTATTTGATGACCGTTTTGCATGCCGTTGCAAAGGCTGAGGGGATTAAGGTCAGTCCTGAGGAGATGGATAAAGAACTGAAACGGTTATCAGCGCTTTATCTGATGCCGGCTGACCAGATCAGAAAGCTTTTGGCCGGAAGTGAGGGAAGAAAACTGAAGCAGGATATTCTGATAAATAAAACCATGAGATATTTAATGGATCAGAATGAATTTGCGGTAAGCGCAGAGGCTGGTGCTGTAAAATAACAATAAAACTGCCGTTAGAACCGGATTTATTCCGGATTTTAACGGCAGTTTTATTGTTAATGTGTTATTAAACATGCGGGATAGAAAACATTAGCTGTGGTTCAAATACCGGTAAACGGTAGGTTCAGAAACAAAAAGCTGTCTGGCGATTTCAGAAACCGCCCCCTTCATGGTCAGAATACCCTGTTCATTCAGTTGATGAACGATATGAATCTTCTCCTGGCGGGACATACGCTGCGGTGAGACACCTGCTTCCTTTACAGCCTGTGCTACTAGGGTGGAAAGCATCTCCTCAACCGGAGTGCTTAAATCTTCCTGTATATCCTTTCTTCCATCTGTCAGATTATAGTGTTTTTTTAAATTGGACAATGCCAGGTCTAATTCATGAATGGCCGTTGTATTCCGGTTCACGCAGAGAAGACCGATCAGCCTGTCTTCATTCTTAATAAAATAGGTGTTGGATATAAAATTCTTACTTTTACTCACACCATGATAATTCGTAAGATAGTCCTGCGTTTTGTAAATCTGATCTTTTCTGATCTGATTGGCCAGGTCAGTCATGGGAGAACCAATGCCCCGTCCGGAGTGATGGCCGTTGGCAACCGCTATTACAGTGCCGATGTCCGATTTTGACACATCATGAAGCAAAACCTCGCAGCCAGGGCCGCACAGGCTGGATAAAAAAGAAACCATCGGTTTATACATATCTAATAATTCGTTATCTGTCATTATCACTCACATTCCTTTCATACTCTCTTCCATTATATCATTTTTCCATGAAGAATCAATTATGAAACAAAAAAATATATAAAAATTTTGTCACACTGATAAAAATATTGTCAAATATTGAAAAATGTGTTATGATAAAATTACAATCAAATAGATAAAAAAATTATTAAAAAGGAGGAATGTTTTGTTGCAAAAAAAAGAACTGAGTACTGACAAAGCACCATCTGCGATTGGACCTTATTCTCAGGCAATTATGGCATCTGGAACGATCTATGTATCGGGACAGCTTCCCATTGATCCGTCTACCGGATCATTTGCCGGAGATGACATCAAGGCGCAGACCAGGCAGTCTTTGGAGAATATCCGGGCTGTTTTAGTATCTGCCGGTGCAGGAATGGAGAATGTGGTGAAAACCACCGTATTACTAAAAGATATTGGGGAATTTACAGAAATGAATGAGGTTTATGCACAATATTTCACGGGTACCTGCCCTGCCAGAGCGGCATTTCAGGTAGGCAGCCTTCCAAAGAATGCCAGAGTGGAGATTGAGGCGGTCGCAGTATTGTAGTATGTATGAAAGCTAATTGATAAGACGATCATGGAGGAGGAAAACATAATGGAAGAGCATGGCAAAAAGCTCGGTATGTTAAATATTTTCGGTCTTGGTTTGGGTGGCGCAATCGGTTCAGGTATCTTTGTTTTACTTGGATTTGGAATTGGTTATACAGGCAGATCTATTGTCCTGGTATGTGTCGGCGGATGTTTGTTTATGCTTCTGGCTTATATGTACAATGTAATCATGAGTTCCATGTTTGTATTTAAAGGAGGAGATTACAGCCAGAAAGCGCTGCTGTTTAATCCGACAATGACTGGTTTTTCAGCAACTATGGCTCTCGTAAACAGCATGGCTATGTCAAGCTATGCCCTTGGTATGGTTAACTATATTTCAGCCGTATTTCCCGGAGTAGCGCCATTTACCCGTCCAGTGGCGATTCTGATTATGACTCTCTTTTTTGCAAGCACTCTGCGGGGGTCCCGTTTTATAACACTTTTAGAAAATGCAATGACAGTAATTTTAATTGGGGCAATTGCAATTTTTGTTGTTTTTGGTATGCCACAGGTAAGACCTGACTATTTTTCCAATGCAGACGGTGGCTTCTTCCATGGAGGCTTCGCTGGATTTGTTAGTGCTATCGCAATTATGGGCTGGGCCTGCCAGGGAACCACGATGGCACCCGTATCCATGGTTGCAGTTACTGAAAAACCGAAAAAAACCATCCCGCTTGCTATTCTCTGGATTACTGTAGCATTAGCTGTAATATATGGTGTGATGAGTATCGTTGCCGCCGGAGTATTGCCATATGATCAGGTTGCAGGAGCAAATCTGGGAGCGACTGCGAAAGTGATATTCCCAAACAGCATTTATATTATGTTTGTTTTAGGTGGCGGTGTATTTGCCATTGCAACCAGTCTGTTAGGCGGTATTGCCATGTTCCGCTATCCGCTGATGAAAATCGCAGAGGATGGCTGGCTTCCTCCTGTATTTAAAAAGACGACAAAAAACGGCTTTCCATGGGTCATTCAGCTTGCCTTTTATTTACTCAGCGTAATGCCAATCCTGCTTGGATTCAGTCTGGATTCCATTATATCACTGGTAATGATTCCATCCATGGTGATGAATGTATATCTTAATATGGCATGTATTACACTGCCAAAAAAATATCCGGACCAGTGGAAAAAATGTGCACTTCGTATGCCCATTCCGGTGTATAATATTATTTGTGTTCTGTCTGCAGCCTGTGCTGGAGTGGTAGCGTTTAACTTATTTAAAGATTTAAAAGGAAAGGATATCATTGCTTCCATTGTTATTCTGGCAATATGCGCTGGATTCTCCTTACTTCGTATCCATACCGGAGCTGTGAAAAAAGAGTTCCTTGAGGAAAACAAAAAAGCTATTATTGTTCAGGCACTTGCAGATGATGAGGAGTAAAAATAATAAAATAAATACAAGGTGTTTGCTGTCACTAAGGTTTACCGTGCCGACGGCAAAAGATAAAGGAGGATATTAGCTATGAAATACGATTTTACATCAATTATGGACCGCAGAGGCAAAGATGCCATTGCTGTGGATGGTCTTGGATCTTTACCAGGTTTCGCTCCGGATCTTCCAAAGGACGGGTATGATACGATTCCGATGTGGGTTGCAGATATGAACTTCCCAACCGTGCCCTCCATTTGTGCAGCCATCGTGGAACGTGTGCAGCATCCGGCATTCGGTTATTTCAGCCCATCAGAGGAGTATTACAATGCCATTATCAAGTGGCAGGAGGAGAGAAACCGGGTAACAGGACTGACAAAAGAATGCATTGGATATGAAAACGGTGTACTTGGCGGAGTTATCTCAGTATTGAATGCATTTTCAGCGCCTGGCGATGCAGTTCTTCTTCATTCCCCTACCTATATCGGTTTTACCATGAGCCTTGAGAATAATGGACGCAAAATCATACATAGTCCATTAAAGCAGGACGAGAACGGCGTATGGCGCATGGACTATGAGGATATGGATAAAAAAATAAAGGCTCATAAGATTCATACCGCTATTTTCTGCAATCCTCACAATCCATGCGGACGTGTATGGGAAAAATGGGAGATTGAAAAAGCGATGGAAGTCTATAAGAATAATGATTGTATCGTTATTTCTGACGAAATCTGGTCCGATCTTATTTTAGACGGAAATAAGCATATTCCGGTTCAGTCCGTCAGCGAAGATGCCCGCAAGCGTACCATAGCTCTTTATGCACCCAGCAAAACCTTTAACCTGGCAGGACTGATTGGATCCTATCATATTATTTATGATCCATATTTAAGAGACCGTGTCCGCGCCCAAAGCAGCAAATCCCATTACAATGACATGAATGTACTGAGCATGCATGCGTTAATTGGTGCCTATAGACCGGAAGGTGCAGAATGGGTGGATGAGCTGTGCCAGGTGCTCACCGGCAATGTGGATTATGCTTATGACTATATTACAAATAATTTCAAAGGTGTAAAGCTTTCCAAACCACAGGGAACCTACATGCTGTTTATGGACTGCACAGATTGGTGTAAAGAGAATGGAAAAACCATTGATGAACTGGAAAAGGCCGGCTGGGATGTAGGCGTTGCATGGCAGGATGGCCGCATGTTCCACGGACCATGCTCCATTCGTCTGAATCTGGCTCTTCCTTTCAGCAGAGTTGAGGAAGCAATGAAGCGCCTGGATGAGCATGTTTTTAACGCCAAATAAATTCACAGAAAAACGAGGTGCACAATATGGGAAAAATATATGTAAATGACAAGATGCGTGATTTTACTTTTGATACACCTTTTCGTAAAAATGTCCGGCTCAGTGAGGCAGCAGGCGGAAAAAAACTGGCTCTTGTATTTCTCCGCTACTATGGGTGTACACTGTGCCAGTATGACCTTTCCCAGTATGCCAAAAACTATGAAAAGATTACGGCAGCAGGAGGAGAATTACTGGTGGTTCTGCAAAGCGATCCGGATTTATTAAGAGAGGACATGGGAAAAGAAGATATGTTCCCCTTTGAAATTGTCTGTGATCCTAAAGAAGAACTCTACCGGGAGTTTGAAATCCTTCCTGCAGCCAGTAAAAAAGATCTGGCAGGATTAAAGACCATGGTGAAAGTCGGGAAAGCCATGGCAGCGGGCTTCTCTCATGGAAGGTATGAGGGGGATGAGCTGCAGCTTCCTGCAGCATTTATCTTATCACCTGACCTTACCGTAACATACGCTCATTATGCAAAGGTAATCGATGATGTTCTGGATGCAGAACAGATTGCGGACATGATGAAATAAAGCCAGCTAAGAAATTAATTTTAAAAATTCAGACATGGCAAACGTAATATACCGGTTCTTCTTACTAAAGAAACTGATATTACGTTTGCTTTTTTCTTCGTCAAGCTTGTAATAAATCATATCTGTAAGCGCCGGTGATTTACACAAAAGTGTATCACTGACAAAACAGATACCCATTCCGGAGCAGGCAATGTGATATGCGGTTGACTGCTGATCCAGTTCAAACAGGATATCAGGCTTAAACCCATTTGCTTTACATAAATGAGTTCCCCTTTGCATGGTATCATTATTTGGCTTCAGCATGATGAAAGGATAATCCTTAAATTCCATTAAAGGCACCACAGGAACTTTGGGATCCTGACATGCATTTGACCGGATCTGTTCCAGAGAAACCTGATATTTCTGAAGGTTTTGATTAATCTGATATTTTTTAGGAACTGCGATCATTAAATGTTCTTCCCGGTATAAAAAAGAATCAAACTTGGTTTCGCACAGGGTGCTGTTATCTACGATAAAATCCAATGAACCCAGTAAAAGCTGGGATTCAAGATTACTGGTATTGTCTTCGATGATCGTTACGTTAATCCCTGGATACTGCTGGTGCAGGCTGGAGATAAGGGGTGGAATGACATAGGAAGTAAATAAATTGCTGCCTCCAATGGTCAGCGTTCCGGTCTGTAAATTCCTGGCATCATCGAGGTAATTACGAAAGTCCTGCTCAATGGCCATGATGGATTCCGCTGCCTGCATGTATTTAAGACCACACTCCGTCAGCCCCACAGGTGTTGTGCTCCGGTCAAAAATCGGCATACCGATTTTGGTTTCAATTCTTTTAATGGTGGAACTTAACGAAGGTTGTGAAATATAAAGATTGTTTGCTGCTTTTGAGAAGCTCTTTTCTTTGTAGACCTCATAAACGTATTCTTTTCCGGAAAACATGGCCGCCTCCATATAAATGTAAAGTTATGATAATTATAAATCAATTGATATTTGATTATAGTATAAATGGAATATATACTTATTACAAGAATTACATATCAAACTATTGTAAAAAGTGAGGGCATCCTATGGAATACAGGTTAACTGATAAAGAGGAAGAGTATCGTGTGGAAAAAGACATCATTGGTGAACTGAAGGTTTTAAAAAGTGCCTACTATGGAAGCCAATCTTTAAGAGCGAAAGAAAATTTTAATATTACAGGACTTAACATGCATCCAGAGATTATTAAAAATGTAGCTTACATTAAAAAAGCTGCTGCAATAACCAATTTTGAAGCGGGTCTTCTGAATGAAGCAATCTCTCTGGCAATTGTACAGGCATGCGATGAATTACTGAAAGGAAGGTTTCTGGAATATTTCATAGTAGATCCTATACAGGGCGGAGCAGGGACTTCCCTGAATATGAATGCCAATGAAGTCATTGCAAACAGAGCCATAGAGATCCTGGGGGGACAAAAAGGGGACTATAGCCTGGTTAATCCCAATGATCATGTAAACTGCGGACAGTCCACCAATGATGTAATTCCTACAGCAGGCAAAATGACATGTTATGTTCTTTTAAAGAAAGCAATTATACAGCTGGAACGTCTTAAACTGGCATTTGAGGAAAAATCAAAGGAATTTGATCATGTGATTAAAATGGGAAGAACCCAGTTACAGGATGCAGTACCCATTCGTCTGGGACAGGAATTCCAGGCCTATGCAACGGCTGTCAAAAGGGATATGATCCGTATTGAGAAAGTATTTGAAGAAATAAGGTATGTCAATTTAGGCGGAACCGCCATAGGAACCGGAATTAACGCGGATGAATATTACATGAAGCGGATTGTGCCAAAATTAAAAGAAATATCCGGCATAGATATGATACAGGCATCCGACCTCTTCGATGCAACACAAAGCCTGGATTCCTTTGTAGCAGTATCCGGGGCGGTTAAGGCTTGTGCAGTTACTCTCTCTAAGATAGCCAGTGATTTACGGTTAATGTCTTCAGGACCAAGAACGGGATTTGGAGAAATCAACCTTCCAGCAAGACAGAACGGCTCTTCCATTATGCCTGGAAAAGTAAATCCGGTAATTCCCGAGGTAGTCAATCAGGTGGCGTTTCATATCATTGGAAATGATCTGACCATAACATTAGCCGCTGAAGCGGGACAGCTGGAGTTAAACGCCTTTGAACCCATTGTGTTTTATTCTCTGTTTCAATCCCTTGATACGTTGACATATGCGGTAGAGACATTTGTTGATCACTGTATCACCGGCATTACTGCAAATGAGGACAGATGCCGTCAATTAGTAGAAAACAGTGTGGGAGTTATTACTGCTTTATGTCCTCACATCGGTTACAGAGATTCTGCGGAAATTGCGAAAGAGGCCATTCGGACAGGAAGTCCAGTGAGGGAGCTTATTATAAAAAAAGGATTGCTGTCTCCGGCTGATGTAAATATAGTTCTGAATCCCATGAATATGACACGACCGGGAATTGCAAAAAAGAGTTGTTAATTTATATGCCATTGCAAAGACAAAACATGCAGTGGCTTTTTTTACGTAAAAAGTTTAAAATGTAAACATATATTTAAAATAACTATAAATATATAGACATAAAACAAGAAAGGTGTTATTATATCGAATATATCAGATAGAAGGGAGATGATACTATTTTTTGGGACGCATCAAAGGATGAACTAAAAAGCGGGTATATCAAAGAGGGGGAAACATATACCTGTGTTGTCTGCGGGGAAAGCTATCTGGAAGGACGGATCTATGAAAAGGATGGGCTTTTCTATGACGCAGAAAAATCAATGAAAGAGCATATAAAAGAAAAACATGGTTCCATGTTATCCTATGTCCTGAATATGAGCTATGGGAATACTGGAATTACCCAGGCACAGCAGAAGGTGCTGCAGCTCATAGCACAGGGGATGTCAGATAAGGAGGTAGCTTCTGTACTGGGCGTTGCTGATTCAACCATTCGAAACCACAAGTATAAATTAAGGGAAAAGGAAAAGCAGGCCAAGGTTTTTCTGGCTATGATGGAACTGCTGTCTGAGCAGACGCAAAAGGAGATCAGCCGGCTGGAAGGAAGTGTTCTGCACGATGCACATAACTCTGCCACCATGGTGGATGACCGCTATAATATAACAATGAAAGAGGCTGAGAGTATCAGAAAAACCTATTTTAATGATAAAGGCGGTTTAACGAGCATACCTGCAAGGGAGAAGAAAAAGCTGGTTGTGTTAAGCGAAATTGTAAAGAATTTCGTTCCAGGTAAGCAATATGAGGAGAAGGAGTTAAACCGTATCTTAAAAAGAATTTATGATGATAATGCCGCCATTCGAAGAGCACTTATTGAATACGGATTTATGGACCGGACAAACGACGGTACTTTCTATTGGGTGAAAGAATAAGGTTAAGCTGAGGAGGTTTGGAATGAAGGAGAAGATTCGAAGTGCGGTTCTTCAGCTGGGGGCGGATGTATGTGGATTTGCAAGTGCAAAAGAGTTTGATGAAGCGCCTGACGGCTTTCAGCCTGAAAGTATTTTTAAACGCTGTAAAAGTGTTGTTGTATTTGGAATAGCGTTACCACGAGGTTTATATGAGGTTGATCCCCGTATTGTCTATTCCCATTATAATAGTCTTGCCTGTCCTCAAGTAGACCGTATCGCTCTACAGGCGGCAAGGCTGATAGAAGACAGGTTTGAAGCCAGCGCAGTTCCTCTGCCATGTGATTCCCCCTATGAATACTGGGATGAAGAGAAGATGGAGGGGCGGGGGCTTATATCCATGAAGCATGCTGCATGTCTTGCGGGCCTTGGTACATTAGGTAAGAGTACACTGCTATTGAATAAAGACTATGGGAACCGTCTGGTCGTGGGCTGCGTTCTCTCTGATCTGGATATTGAGCCAGATGAACCGGCAGTTTCTATCTGTCCCGACAATTGCCGGCTGTGTATTGAAAATTGCCCTCAGGGGGCTATTAAGTCAGGGTTTGTGGAGCAGAAGCCATGCCGGTTATTTAGCTATGGTAAGACAAAGCGGGGTTTTGAAACAGTGGAATGTAATCGATGCAGAACTGTCTGCCCCATGGGTTTCGGAATCAGAAAAGGGAAGGAAAAAGTATGAAAAAAATAGACTGTCTGGGCGAGATCTGCCCGGTACCAGTAATGAAACTTCGGGCAGTTATGGATTCCATACAAAAAGGCGAAGACTATCTGCTGGTTACAGATCACAGCTGCACCATTTCCAATCTGGAGTCTTTTTGCAAAGCCAATAAATTAAGTTACCAGTTGGATGAGGTAATGAATGGCGTATGGGAGATTACCATAACAGCTGGCAGATAGTGTCCGGGAAATAAGTCCGTTAACAAGTTTATTAGCAGATCGTATCCTTTAATATTTTTTCAATATATTTTATGAGCTTTGCCGATTCAGGAGAAGCAGGAACATCACCAGAACGTTTGATGGAGTAGTAATCATTCTCAAACTCCAGTCCGGGACATTCTATGATGTGAAGCTGCTTATGGTAAAGCTCTTTTTTTATTGCCATATAGGGCAGAAAAGCCAATCCGAAGCCGTTAATTGCCGACAGCTTAATGGATTCTGTGGATTCCAGTGTGTAGGGAATATGAAGTCTTCCGATCTGAATTCCGTTTTTAACCAACGATTTGTCCAGGAGCTGCCTGGTTTTCTGATTCTTTACAAGCATCAGGAGAGGATAATGATAAAGTTCCTCAGAGGACAGCCGATCCGGAACCTGCATCTTTTCTCCAGCAACCAGACAGAACCGGTCTGTAAATACCTTTTTGGAGGAAAGATTTTTATCCTTTGGTTTGCCGATAATAATCCCCATATCAGCCTGACCTTTTGTTATTTTTTCTTCAATGTTCTGGCTGGACATGACTTCCATCTGAAGGGTATATTGGGGATAATTGTTCTTTACATGATAAAGGGTGCAGGGCAGAGCATAGGAATAGACACAGGGGTTGGCCATAATATGTATGGTTTTATTCTGGTTTTGAGAGTTGGAGATATCAAGAAACATTCGGTCATAAGAAGATGTAATTTCCGTGGCATAATGGGATACGATTTTACCTGTATCCGTAGGTACAACCCCGTTATAATTGCGCTCAAAAAGCCGGGCTCCAATTTCTAACTCCATGGTACGAAGCTGCTGGCTTAGTGCAGACTGGCTGATGTTCATTAATTCTGCAGCCTTTGAGATGCTTCCTGTTTCCACTATTTTAATAAACATCTTCAGATTTAGAACGTTCATAAGAATCCCCCTTCTTAAAACTGTCAACTGTTAAAATTCTGTACGTTTCCCCTTGGGCAATTATAACAAATATACGGCATTATGACTAGTGGCAAGATTTGTTTGGGTATAAGTAAATCTTATACCATATAAAAATCTTGATTAACAGCTTTTTATTTATTATGATATAATTTAACAGTAAAGATCGTTATATAATTATCAATGTAGAAGGGAGGATTCAAGTGTCAGAGACTAATTCAAGTACCGAAACAGGTACACAAAGAGTGCGTAAGCCAAGAAAGCCCAAAAAGAGTCAGATTCCATTTGCGCTGTTGCTTACTGCACTGATTATCGCTTTTGGATTCTATTTGGGGCAGGGGAGTAATAAGCTTCCGGTTTACTGGATTTTCGGTATCGCATTTGGCTATATTCTGCAGCGTTCCAGATTCTGTTTTACAGCAGCGTTCCGTGATCCCTGCATAACAGGGAGCACATCAGTAACAAGAGCTGTCTTAGTGGCAGCCGCTGTATCCAGTGTGGGATTTGTAGCAATTAAGTATGCCAGCGCTATGGGTGGCGGAGATACCAATTTAAACATGGCGGGGGTATCCCCCATCGGGCTGCCGTTAATGATCGGAGCCGTTTTATTTGGAATCGGTATGGTAATTGCAGGAGGCTGTGCTTCCGGAACATTAATGCGTGTAGGAGAGGGCTTCCTGATGCAGATGCTGTCACTGGTGTTTTTTATTGCAGGTTCCGTCTGGGGTGCTCATGACATGGGATTCTGGGGCAAATTAAATACCAATGCTCCGAAGATATTTTTACCTGACGTGTTCGGCTGGTTTGGAGCAATTGTGGTTCAGGGTCTGATTATCGTATTGCTCTACATAGCTGCTGTAAAATGGCAGCAGAAGAAAATGGGAAGTATTGAATAAATTTTATTATTAAAGGAGATAAAAAAATGGCTGAATTTACACTGGATTGTTTAGGCGAGGCTTGTCCTGTACCGTTAATGAAAACAGAAAAAAAGATGAGTGAGTTATCTGTAGGAGATGTGCTGGTTGTTTCCATCGACCACAGTTGTGCAATGAAGAATGTACCTGAATGGGCAAGAAAACAGGGACACAATGTTGAAATTGAAGAAGTAGATGACGGTGAATGGGAAATCGTTATTGAGAAAGCAAAATAATAACCGCTTTGAAAGTAGGTGAATGAATTGAAAGAGTTTTTTATTAAACTGGGTGATCATCCGATTTACAAAAAACTGTTAAAGGAACCTTTAACCTATGTGGCGGGAGCTGTTCTGCTTTCCGTTTTCCAGATTGCTCATTTCACAGTATTTCAAAAAGGCTGGGGAGTAACAAGTACATTTGCTGTCTGGGGAACCTGGGTTTATAACGCACTGGGCGGAGATGCAGGCGGCTGGGCCTATTATGCATCAGAAAAGATGCAGCAGGAGCTTCATACCAGCTTTCTGGCAGATGGCGGTTCCATCCGAAATCTTGGCATCATCTTCGGAGCATTGGCGGCGACCTTATTTGCATCACAGTTTAAAATAAAGAAGATTAAAACCCTGCGCCAGGTAGTGGCAGCTATTCTGGGGGGTCTGCTTATGGGATACGGAGCAAGGCTTGCAAACGGCTGTAATATCGGGGCGTTGTTTACTGCTATTGCATCCTTCTCCTTATCCGGCTGGGTATTTGGAGCGTTCCTTCTGGTGGGAGCATTTATCGGAAGCAAATTACTGGCAAAATATTTTATGTAATGGATGGAGCAATCAGAAATGATTGCTCCAATCCTTTAGAAAGGATCTTATTACCATGGAAAAGAAGACATTACAGTATGATGTAGTCATCATTGGTGGCGGTGCAGCTGGTTTAACTGCAGGTATTTATTGCGGCAGGGCAAAATTAAAGACACTGATTATTGAAAAAACTCTGGTCGGAGGACTGGCAACGTATACCAATGAGATTGAAAATTATCCCGGTTTCCCGGAAGGAGCCACCGGTCTGGGGCTGATGGATCTGTTTCATAAGCAGGCTAAAAAATTCGGAGTGGACTTTAAATTAACCGATGTAAGAAGCGTATCTCTTGAGGGAGATATAAAAAAAGTGGAAACCTTCCGCAATATTTTTGAGGCAAAGGCAGTGGTTATTGCAAGCGGCGGGAAGCCCCGTCTGACCGGAGCAAAGAATGAGGAACTTTATCTTTATGATAAAGGTATCTCTTTCTGTGCTACCTGCGATGCAGCAGCCAATACAGGAAAAACCGTTATGGTAATCGGCAGCGGAGATGCAGCCATTGAAGAGGGAATGTTCTTGACCAAATTTGCGGATAAGGTGATTGTTTCCGTCATGCATGAGAACGGGAAGATGGACTGTAATGAAATTGCAAAAGCTCAGGCACTTGCCAATCCCAAAATGAAATTTATGTGGAATACGGTTGTGGACAGCTTTGAGGGAGATGAGAGACTTGGCACGGTTGTCTTAAAAAATGTAAAGACGGAAGAGAAGATTCCGGTTACCGTTGACAGCTGCTTTTTATTTATTGGCTATCTGCCTAATACCGAGATATTTAAGGGAATGCTGGATATGAACCGCGGTGGTTATTTAATTACCAATGAGCGGATGGAAACCAATATACCCGGAGTTTTTGCAGTAGGTGATGTTCGGGATAAATTCTTAAAGCAGGTTGCAACTGCAGTGGGAGACGGAGCTGTAGCAGGCTATGGTGCTGAAAAATATCTTTCTGAGTGTGAGATATTTGAGCAGCAGATTATGAATGAAGGAAAGCCTTCCCTGGTCTATATCTATAATGCAGTTGATGCAGATTCCAGGGAACTTTTATCTGTATTCAAAGAATTTGAGCAGAGCCACAGCAATATACGGGTATCCTGTATTGATATCTATAAATCTGACGGACTTGCAAAACGCCTTGGTGTTTCAAATGGTCCCTGCGCAGTCTGGATTAAGGACTGTAAGATACAGGAGAAGATTGACCGCGAAATTACAAAGGAACAGATTGAGAGTATTTGTAAATAGGTTAATAAATTCATAAGTATGATCCCCGGTCGGGTGCCATCTGGTGCCTGTCAGGGGATTTTCTGTTTTATCCGACGGTATATGTGAGTTAGTCACGGATAATAATAAAATAGGTTTTATAATAAAAATAAGCTTAATAAATAACTGGAACTACCAGAGGAGATAATAATATGTTTGAATTTTTAAAAAGAAGTACAGGAAAAGTAATTCATGTCAATGATTTGGACCCGCTTATTGGCAGTATTGAGTTAATCGATATCCGGGAACCCTTTGAATTTAAAAGCGGAACCATGAGAACAGCAAAAAATATCCCTATGGGCAATTTAATAAATGACCCGGAAAAATATTTAATAAAGGACAAAACCTACTATATTATGTGCCAGTCCGGTGCAAGAAGCAAACGTACCTGCAGTTCTCTTTTGAAAAAGGGCTTTGATGTAGTAAATGTGGCGGGCGGAATGGGCTCCTACGTCGGTACAAAAAGAAAATAAAAATGTCAGCTTCCGGTTTCATTTTCAGGGCATCTGAAATGGAACCGGATTTTTTTGCATGTCTTAAGAAAAATCCCATCTGTTAATCCCTTTGAAAGCATCATATAATGAAAATAAGTTTCATAGTTTTCTCCTCATATTGAAACTATAATACAAACCCGCTAGAATGAGATTCAATACAACTGCAAAGCGCATGGAATCCCTTCAGGCTTTTTAGAAAGGAACAGAGAATGAAAGGTCTGCTTGTAGGAATTGATGACTATGTTCAAAATGCCGGAGAGGCAGAAAAACAACTGATAAGCCGGCTTCAGAGAAATCCGGAATCTGTATTAAGGAAGACCATTAAGGAGATTGCAAAAGAAACCTATACTTCCCCTGCAACCATTGTCCGGCTGTGTAAAAAGCTGGGCTGCAAAGGTTATAAGGATTTTCAGAGTACTCTGGCCTACGAGGTGGCTTTATTTCGGGAAAGCCGGGACATCGCATTTCAGAAGATTACCCAGAAGGACACGGTGGAAGACATAATCTACAAGGTAACAAAGAAAAACATCGAATCACTGGAAACCACAAGAAAGCTTCTGGAACCGAAGACGATCACTTCCTGTGTGAAACTTCTGGAAACCAGCAGAACCGTTTCCCTGTTTGGACTTGGCACCTCTCTTCTGGTGGCAAGGGATTTATATCTTAAGCTTTTAAGGGCAGATGTGATCTGCAATTTATGTGATGACTGGCATGCCCAGTTTTTAACAGCAAGAAATTTACGAGCCGGAGATGTGGCGATTGTCATCAGCTATTCCGGTCTGACAGAAGAGATGCTTCAGTGCGCCAAAGAAGCAAAGGCAAACGGTGCAAAGGTAATTGCCATTACAAGGGCTGTAGAGTCAAAGCTTGCGGCAGAAGCAGATTACGTTTTGCCTGTAGCTGCGACGGAGCTCATTCACAGAAGCGGAGCCATGTCTTCCAGAATTTCACAGTTAAATGTAGTGGATGTGCTGTTTACTGCTTACGTAAATCGGAATTACGAGTTCTGCATGAACCAGTTTGGCAGAACCCATATACAGAAGGACGGAGGAACATAAAAGATGATTGATTTATCAAAACTGACAACGGAGTCAAGAAATCCGGATACCATGGGGTTAGACGAGATGACTCCCACTGAAATTGCCCGGATTATGAACCAGGAGGATGGTGCTGTTATTAAGGCAATCGGGGAAGTAATCCCCCAGATCGCACAGGCGATTGAATGGGCGGCGGAAAGCCTGAAATCAGGAGGCAGAATCATCTATGTGGGAGCGGGAACATCAGGCCGCCTGGGAGTACTTGATGCAGTGGAATGTCCTCCTACCTTCGGTGTGCCGCCACAGATGGTTGTGGGTCTGATTGCAGGAGGTGAAAAGGCATTTGTGGAGGCAGTGGAAGGCGCAGAAGACAGTGAAACCCTGTGCAAAGAGGAATTAAAATCCATCTGGCTGTCAAAAGAAGATATCGTAATAGGTCTTGCTGCATCCGGCAGAACGCCTTATGTGATTCATGGACTCCGGTATGCACGTTCCATTGGCTGTAAAACCGTAGCCATTTCATGCAACAGGAATTCTGACATTGGAAAGGAAGCAATGTTAGCCATTGAACCGGTCACCGGACCGGAGGTACTTACCGGCTCCACCAGACTGAAGGCAGGTACTGCTCAGAAGATGGTTTTAAATATGATATCAACCGGAAGTATGATCGGAATCGGAAAGGTCTATCAGAATTTAATGGTGGATGTCAGACAGAGCAATGAAAAGCTGGTAGTGAGATCACAAAATATCGTGATGACAGCAACCGGGTGCGAGAGAGCGGAAGCAAAAGAGGTACTGGAACAGGCAGACGGTCATGTGAAAACAGCAGTGATTATGATTTTGTCTGATTGTGGTGCCAGCGAAGCGAGAGAAAAGCTGTTAAAAGCAGGCGGGAATGTCCGTCAGGCTTTGAAATAGAATAAGAAAGGGGGCTTTGGTTTACCAGCTAAGCCGGAACTATAAAATTATCATTAAAGGAGGAGAACAATGGATTACAAGCAAGTCAGTGAAGAACTGTTATCACTGTTGGGAGGAAAAACCAACATTACATCCAATGCTGCATGTATGACAAGGCTTCGCATCGGGGTGAAAGATTTATCAAAAGTGGACTTAGAGCAGTTAAAGAAGGTGGAAGGAGTCCTTGGCGTAGTAGAAAGCAATACCCTTCAGATCGTATTTGGTCCTGGCAAGGTAAACAAAGTGTTAGAAGAATTTTATAAACTTACAGGACTTCCCAAAGGTCAGGCAGATGACGGGGAAAATAGTGCAGATATTAATACAGTTACAAGAGAAAACAAAGAACTGCAAAAGGCAAAATACGACAAGCCAGTCCAGAGATTCTTAAAGAAAATTGCCAATATTTTCGTAGCACTCCTACCGGGAATTATCGCAGCCGGTTTAATTAACGGTATCTGCAATGTTATTAATGTTTCTACACACGGAGCACTGGCAGGAGTCTGGTGGTTCGCATGCATCAGAACCATGGGCTGGGCCTTGTTTGCCTACCTTCCCATTCTGGTAGGTTACAATGCAGCAAGAGAGTTCGGAGGCTCTGGGGCACTGGGCGCCATTGCAGGAGCTATGTCCATAGCCAACGCAGGCATGCCGCTTCTTGCAACCATTAATGAAAAGCAGATTCTTCTGCCGATTACCAACGCCCCGTTTAACCCCGCTTCCGGAGGTCTTTTAGCAGCGTTAATTGCAGGTATGTTTTTTGCAGTACTGGAGAAACAGATCAGAAAGCACATGCCGGATTTAATCGATACCTTTATCAGCCCCCTTCTGGTGCTGCTCATTGGTGGAATTGTTGCATTGTTAGTCATTCAGCCTCTGGGAGCCGGACTGACCAAGGTGATCTTTGCAGTATTAAGCTTTGCATATGAGAAAATGGGCGTAGTCGGCGGTTATATTCTGTCAGCGGGCTTTCTGCCTCTGGTAGCAGTTGGACTGCATCAGGCACTGACGCCAATTCATGCCATGTTAAATGACCCGGCTGGTGCTACAGGCGGCATCAATTATCTGCTCCCAATCTTAATGATGGCAGGCGGCGGCCAGGTGGGAGCCGGCATTGCTCTTTATGTGAAAACAAAAAATAAGAAATTAAAAAGATACATAAGAGACTCCATACCAGTAGGAATTCTTGGAATCGGAGAACCGATGATGTACGCAGTTACCCTGCCTCTTGGCAGATCATTCTTAACGGCCTGTATCGGCAGCGGCTTCGGAGGAGCGCTGGCAGCACTTCTTCATCTGGGAACTGTTTCCCAGGGTGTTTCCGGACTGTTCGGGCTTCTGATTGTAAAACCGGGTCAGCAGCTATCTTTCATACTGGCTATGCTGGTAGCCTACGCAGGCGGATTTTTAGTAACTTACTTCTTTGGCGTAGATGAAAACAGAATCAATGAGGTATACGGAGAAGAATAATGAAAACTGGAATTTCCATCTACTTCTCCAGTGGAATGGAGAAGAATGAAGCACTGATTAAGAAAGCGGTAATAAACGGAGTCACCTATGCATTTACCTCTCTCCACATACCGGAAGAGACAGGGGTGGATTACAGTAAGGACATCAGGCAGCTTTTAGACTGCTGCAGGAAAGAAAAATTAAACCTGATCGCAGATGTGGGACCGGAGACCTATGAAAAGCTTGGCGTTGCCAGCATGGAAGAGTTAAAATCTCTGGGAATTACCCATGTAAGGCTGGATTATGGCTTTTCCCCCAGGGAAGTGGTTGAGATCTCCCAACATTTTTTTGTGGTTTTCAATGCTTCCACCATTATGGAAGAGGAGCTTTTGGAATGGAAACAGTATGGGGCGGATTTTACTAAATTTGCAGCCTGTCATAACTTTTATCCCAAGCAGTTCACCGCTTTATCCTTAAAACAGGTGAGAGAAATCAACAACCGGTTAAAGTATCTGGGATTTACAACCATGGCATTTGTTCCGGGGAATCTGACACTCAGGGGTCCGCTTTTTGAAGGCTTACCGACCGTGGAAGACCACAGGAGCCGTATGGATGAGGTAGCTTTGAACATGTTGGAGCTTTCCATGGAGGGCGGCTGTGATGTAGTACTGGTCGGTGATGTGGACATCAGTGACAAGGATTGGGATGAGGTGAAATGCATCAGCCAGGGTTATGTGGAGCTGAGGGCTGACTTATTACCAGGCTATGAATTTGTAAGAGACCAGATTCATCATGACAGGCCCGATTCCAGCGAATATCTGTTCCGTTCCCAGGAATCCAGATTGTATAAACAGAAGATTGAGGCGGAAGAAAATACCTCAAATATAATGGTTTTAGAAAGCGGAATGTCTTACAGAAAAGCAGGGAGCATCTGCATATCCAATAAAAATTACTTAAGGTATATGGGAGAACTTGAAATTGCCCGAGTGGATCTTCCGATGGATGAACGTCTGAATGTAATTGGGCAGATTAAGGAAAAAGATCTGAAATTTCTTCCTTACGTTCAGAAAGGTTTTGGAGTGAAGCTGATAATGGGTTGAGAAAGTTCAAAAAATTAGACCGGAGAAAAAGGCGTTGTATGTCTTTTCTCCGGTACTTTTTTTGAATTCAATTGATCTGCGTCTGGTCAACTATATTTTTATTTTCTTAACTGAGCAATACTACATACCAAACTTATAGGTATGGTTATACGGAGATCATTTATAAAATCATAATTAGTAATAAATGTATGATGTATTATCGTATCATATATGATTAATGTAATAGTGCATATTAAAAAATAAAGTGAAAATAATTTTATGAACGTAGTAATTTTATTCTTCATAATAACCTTACATCTCCTTCTTTTTTATTTTGATCCTATTAGTTATAGCAAAGATTCATATGCCTAAAGAAGATATTTTAACCAGTCAGGAAAAAAAGGTATTATATGCCTTAATCTTCCGTCTGGTTTTTTTGTTGAATTCTGATTCCGATCAATGATTTCAATGCCGTTACGCCATCCTGTATTTCCTTTTCACTGAGATGACCGTAGCCCAATAATAATTTATTCGTATGTAAATTTTCATCACTGCAGTACTGGGAGATGGTCTGTATTTGAATGCCGTTCTTTCTGCAGTCCGAAACAAAATCATTTCCAAAATTCATATCTGGAAATTCGAGAGCTACATGAAGTCCCGATTCATCTCCCCAGGAATTAATCTGGCTGCCAAATGCCTCCTTTGCCGCTGTCAGAAGGGTTTCGCGCTTCTTTGCATACACTTTGCGCATACGCCCAATGTGATGGTCCATTTTCCTGCTTTTTAAAAATTCCGTAAGGGCGATCTGCTCCAACACGGGATTTTGAACATCCAGATAATTCCGGTAATGTCTCCATTTTTCCTGCAGCACTTTAGGAATTACGGCAAATCCGATTCTGAGAGCAGGAAACAGAGTTTTGCTAAATGTTCCCACATAGATGACCCTGGAAGGATCCATGGAGTAAAGAGGGGTTACTGGTGAGCCACTGTAGCGGTATTCACTGTCGTAATCATCCTCAATAATATAGTAATCCTTTTCTGCGGCCAACCGAATCAGAGATGTGCGGCGCGCAGCAGGCAGAATACTGCCTAAGGGAAACTGGTGGGAGGGGGTGACATATACAGCTGATAAATCCATGGTTTTAATCCATGATTCATCGGCGCCCTGCCGGTCTGCAGTCATGTAGCACATAGGATAATTCCGGTCATTTATGACAGTGCGAATTCCTGGGTGGGAAGGATTCTCTAACGCAAAAGGCCGTTCTTTTTTATATAGAATATCCACTAGCAAATAGAATGCCTGGGTAGCTCCTGAGGTAATAAACAGATCTTCCGGATTAACCTCCATGCTTCTGCTGCGCATCAGCCACCTGGATATCTCGATACATAAAGGTTCATATCCTTTTGGACCGCTATATTCCAACTGGTGCACAGGAAGACTGTTTAATGCTTTGTGAATCATCTGGCTCCATGAAGACCACGGAAAAAGTGACAGATCCGGTTGTCCGGTTTTAAAATTCCAACGGATCATGGGCTCGTCTTTTTCTGTATTCTGGGTGCTTCCTGTACTTCCTGGTATCATATGAAGTCCTTCTGCCACCCTTGATGGAGCACCCTGCCGGCTGATAATAAATCCTTCCGTCAACAGCATGTCATAGGCTTCACATACAGTATTGCGTGAGGTTCCCAGCCCTTTTGCAAGCTCCCTGGTGGAGGGCAGTAGTTCGCCTGGAACAATCTCTCCTGTTAGAATCCGCTTTCGAAGGGAGAGAAAAATCTGGCGTGCCAGACTAATTTCGCTGTTGGTACACATTTCTATTCCCCACATATTATTTCCTTTCATTGGACCATTGAAAATAAGTCTTAACTGGCTCTTATCATAGCCAGTTCCTTACGGTATCATTATAGCAAATATCCGCTGTATTGCAATGCTGTGTGAAAGGGAAGAGATGAAAAATATTTCTGGAAAAATTTATTTAATGCTTGGATTTTCCTTAGCTTGGACTTCCGTTGTTACTGGTGCAGTGCTTACGGAAAGGCTGAATGGACGCGTGGTAACACCTATCAGTTTAGGGATTATGCTTATATGTCTGTTTCCTTTTTATGGAGTCAGGTCTATTGGAATGGCTGCCCGCCTAAAGAAAAGGGATCTGGCAGTTTTTACGTTGCAGGCGGGCTTTGGAATTGTTTTATTCCGCCTGTTGCTTTTGACAGGCGTGGGTCTGACAAGCACTGTAGAGGCTGGAATTTTAACGGGTACAACACCGGCAATTACCTCCATTCTGGCATTTCTGGTATTAAGAGAAACCTGCCATTCCTGGACTGTGTTAGGCATTACCAGCAGCGTGTTGGGAATTGTACTGATACAGAATAATCCACAGAATTTAGCTGTATTTTCTGTAAACCATGGGGCTGGAAATTTACTGGTTCTCTGTGCTGCAGCAAGTGAATCAACATTTAATATTATTTCCAGAAAATACAGGGAAGGGGGCAATGATACAGAATTACGTTCCGTTCCGCCAATGATACAAATGTATCTGGTGTCACTAATTGCCTTTCTATTATCACTGATTCCTGGGTTTTATCAGTTGTCTGTACCGTCACTTTCCTTCATTGGCTGGAAGGAATGGCTGGCACTTGGCTGGTACGGTCTGGTGGTTACTGCATTGGCTTTTATTTTTTTCTTTGAGGGAGTCAGGCGTTCTGATGCTTATACGACAGCTGCATTTTCAGGTATGATTCCACTCACCTCCATGCTGCTGTCACTGTTTTTCTTAAAAGAACCAATTGGCCGGAATCAATGGGCTGGAGGAGGTTTTATTATTTTAAGCATGCTTTTAATCGGACGGCAGTCACAAAACAGGAGGCAATTATGATTATATTTGAAGAAAACGTAGAAAAAATTTATCCAGGCACTCGTTTAGGAGTTCTGATTGTAAAAGGAATTTCACAAAAAGCAGAATGGCAAAAAGAAGATGAGGCCATATTTTTAAATGCGCTGAGGAAGAAATATGAGGGGGTTACCAGAAAAGAATTAAAAAAACAAAGCCCTGTTGATGCCTACGCAGCCTATTACAAAAGGTTTGGACAAAGCTATCACCTGCTGGCACAGCTTGATTCCATGTTAAAGGGAGAAAAAACATGTGCTTCAAAATCACCTCTGCTTCAGTCCATGTTTTTTAATGAGCTGGAGAGCATGCTGCTGACTGCCGGTCATGATTTAAACAAGCTGAAGTTACCACTGCACCTGAGTCTGGCGGATGGAAATGAATGCTACCAGTCTATCTCTGGAAGAGAACTGACCGTTGCAGCAGGTGATATGATAATGAGTGACAGTACCAGAGTGTTTTCCAGTATTTTAAAAGGGCCGGACTATGATACCAGGTTAACTCCGGATACAAGGGACGTTCTGTTTACAATTTATGCGCCTCCGGGGATCGATGCTTTTAAAGTCAAGACAGCATTGTTAAGACTGGAAGAGAGAATCCGGGCGTTTGCACCGGACTCGATAACAGAGTTGCTGCAGGTTCTGACAGTGATGAGTCGTTAATAAATGTGAAAATTTTCTCATTGGTTGACAAATGAGATTGTATGAGAGATACTAATAGTAATCTTAAAGTATTGATAAAAATAATTCAATTAGGAGGCATGTTATATGAAATTATTTAAATGTACTGTATGCGGCTATGTTCATGAAGGAGAGACCGCTCCGGAAGTTTGCCCGAAATGTAAAGTGGGAGCAGAGAAGTTTGAAGAACTCGGTGAGGAAGATGCTGAAAAAATATACCGTTCTGATCGTACCAATGCCATCCACATGGAAGTAATCACATTAGCAGAGAAGATGATCGCATTATGCAAGGAAGGAATTGAGGATAATTTAGATCCCAAATGTGTATCTGCATTCACTCAGGCCAAGGATGAAGCATGGGTTATTAAGCAGAGATCCAAGACAGAGCTTGCAGGTCATATGAAGTTAGGAAAATACTAGAAAACAGAAAAATTTATTGACTATCTGGTATAATCCGTTATAATTATTTGTAAAGATACAAAGAAGTATTTGAATATGGACTGCTTCTTGTATAAGCTCATTAATATGGTTTGAGCGTCTCGACCAGGCGACCTTAAATTGCCCTAGGCTACATGAGCACAGACTGAACTGCCGCTTCAAAGGAAGCAGTTGTTTTGTGTGTGTTTCGTGTGCCTGGGGCTTTTTTTTATCCAAACGGCCAGAGAAATGCATGCAGACCAGCGGCAAAAACAGGTATGAAAAGGAGTAAGGAAAGGTATGAAAAAAATCATTCGCTTCTTTCTGAATGGAAAATTAAAAGAGATTTCAGTCAATGGGGAAACAACAGTATTGGAGCTTCTTCGCAGCCGGTTTCAATTAAATGGAATCAAGGAAGGCTGCGGAGAGGGGGACTGCGGAGCATGCACGGTAGTGATCGGGGAGGTAAGAGAAGGTAAGGTACATTATAAGTCCGTTGCGGGCTGTTTGTATCTGGCAGCAAAACTGGAGGGGAAGCATCTCATTACCATTGAGGGGCTTGCACAAAAAGAAAAGCTTCATCCCATACAGGAAGCTGTTTTAAATGCACATGCGACTCAGTGTGGATTTTGTACACCTGGAGTAATTTTGTCAATACTGGCTCTTTATCTGGAGAGACCGAATCCTGGAAAAGAAGAATTCCGCAGATATTTAGAGGGAAATCTCTGCCGGTGCACGGGATATGCATCCATTCGGAAGGTGCCGGAATACTTAGAGGATTTAACCATTCATACTGAAGAAATCCGCCCCGCTTATCTGGAGGAGACAGAAGAAAAACAGCTGGCTTTTGTCCATGAAGATATTTTTATTGATGATGGGGCTCACGCATATTATTCTCCTGTTTCAGAAGATAACCTGGAAGCTTTTATAAGAGACCACCAGGAGCTTGTTTCCGGACAGAATTTAAGATTTTTAAATGGCGGAAGCGATGTAGTGGTGGGAATCAAGAAAAGAAACCAGCATTACAGACTTCTTGTGGATATCAGCAGAATTTCATCCTTGCAAAATATTTCATACAGGGATAATCAGCTGACCATTGGAGGCGGAGTTACTTTGTCAGAAATTATTGATCAGGTAAATCCATTTTTTCCGCAGTTTTCCGATGCAGTTTCAGGGATGTGTTCGGAGCAGGTAAGATCGTCAGCTACCCTGGCAGGTAATCTTGTTAATGCCTCGCCAGTAGCAGATACCGTTCCTCTTTTGATGGCAGTAAACGCAGTCGTACATTTAAAAGGCCGTGACGGAATAAGAAGCATTCCTGTCCGGGATTTTTATCATGGCTATAAACAGACAGAGAACAAATCAGACGAGTGGGTTGCTTCCATTACCATTCCAGTAGGAGAGTATGATTTTATTCACTTTGAAAAGGTCAGCAAGAGAAAAGAAGTGGACATATCCGCAGTTAATTCTGCCATTGCCTTACAGGTATCAGAGGGGATGATTAAAAAAGCGTCCATGGCCTGTGGAGGTGTGGGTCCTACTACACTTTATATGCCAAAAACCTCTCTTTACCTGGAAGGAAAGCATATGGCAGAGGAGACCTTTTTGGAGGCTTATGACATAATCAGCGGAGAGGCATCACCCATTGGCGATGTGAGAGGGAGTGCAGATTACCGGAAAGCTGTAATGGAAAATCTTTTAATGAAACATTATCTGGCTTATGAAAGCAGTCAGGAGGCAGATGGTCATGAAAAATGAACAGATGAGACAAAATAATCAGTGGGGGCAGGCAGGAACCTCACCGTTACACGTAAGCGGACGTGATCACGTAATGGGGCGTTCCCAGTTTATTGACGATATTCCAAAACCCGGAAACCTGTTATATGTAAAGGTTATGGTTAGTCCGGTTGCAAACGGACGGATTGTAAAACTGGATACACAAAAGGCCAGTGAGATGCCGGGGGTGGCTGCTGTTCTGACAGCAGAGGATATTCCAGGTGAGAATCAGATCGGTGGAATCATTAAAGATGAGGTATGCCTGGCTCAGGAACATGTACAGTTTGTGGGTGAACCTGTTGCAGTCATTGCTGCAGAAAGCATAAAGGAAGCGGAAGCAGCCATGGAACAGATCCTGTTCGAGGTGGAAGAAGAGACTCCTGTGCTGACTGTAAGGGAAGCCATAAAAAGAGAGCAGTATGTGGGCCCTGTGCGGAAAATTGAACGTGGTGATGTGGAGTCTGTTTTTGCTGACTGCCCCTGTTATATGGAAGGTGTAATCAGAAATGAGGGACAGGAACATTTTTATCTGGAAACCCAGAGTGCCCTCGCCGTGCCGGAAGACAACGGCGGCATTACCCTGTATTCCTCTTCTCAGAATCCCAACGAGATTCAGAAGATGGCATCGGGAGTTCTGGGGCTGCCTCAGAATATGGTTACAGTAGACATTAAAAGACTGGGCGGAGGATTTGGAGGGAAGGAATCTCAGGCAACCTCCTGGGCCTGCCTTGCTGCTCTTACAGCCTATCTTACCGGGCAGCCTGCTCTGGTTCACCTGACCAGAGATGAGGATATGCTTTCAACTGGGAAGCGCCATGCATTTGAGAGCGATTACCGGGTGGCATTTGATAAAGAAGGAAAGATTCTTGCATATTCCGTAGAGCTTAATTCCAACTGTGGAGCGGTTGCAGATGTGAGCACCTCCGTTTTGGAACGGGCAATGCTCCATGCTGAGAACAGCTATCACATTGAACATATAAAAATTATTGGAAGACCCTGCAAGACTAACTTACACCCGGCTACTGCATTCCGGGGATTTGGCGGACCTCAGGGTATTTTCGCAATTGAAAGCGTAATTGAGAGAATTGCATATACGCTGGCACTGGATCCGTATGATGTGAGAATGAAGAACATGTACCACAAAGGGGATGTGGCTCCTTACGGGCAGGAGATCTATCATGGGGAAGACATCGGAAGAATCTTAGAAAAACTGAGAACAGACAGCCGGTGGGATGAACGGAAAAAAGAAATTGCTGCGTTCAATCAGAAAAACCGGTATGTGAAAAAAGGACTTGGAATCACTCCGGTAAAGTTTGGCATTTCCTTTACAGCAGCTCATTTAAATCAGGGAAGTGCCCTGATTTCAGTATATACAGATGGATCTGTTTCCGTCACCCACGGAGCCATCGAGATGGGCCAGGAAGTTAACACGAAGATTGCCCAGATTGCGGCAACTACCCTGGGGGTCCCCATTGGAACAATCAGAATAGAAAGCAATAATACCAAACGGGTTGCTAACACCTCGGCAACTGCAGCGTCTTCCGGATGTGATTTAAACGGTCATGCGGTGGAGAATGCCGCACTTAAGATTCTTGGAAGGCTGAAAGAACTGGTATCAAAGCTATATCCCGGAGAAGATGAAGTATTTGAAAACGGTTATGTCTATGGGGTGCATGATGGAAAAACAGATTATGAGAATCCTCTTATCTCGTTTAAGGAGCTGGTACAAAAAGCATATTTTGAGCGGATTGATTTATGCGATCACGGGTATTACGCAACTCCCGGCATCTATTTTGACAGGGATAAAGGAGAAGGGCATCCATTTTTATATTATGTATTTGGAGCTGCAGTCGCAGAAGTAACCGTTGATTTGCTTACCGGCCAAACCACTCTTGATTCAGTTCATATCCTTCACGACTGTGCAAGCAGTATCAACCCCATGGTGGATATCGGACAGATTCAGGGCGCGTTTATCCAGGGCGTGGGCTGGGTTACAACGGAAGAACTGGTGTATCAGGACAAAGGAAGACTTCTAAGCAGTTCACCGGCTACCTATAAGATTCCAACCATTGGCGATATTCCGGAGGAATTTCATATTGAACTGATGGAAGGCTGCATGAATGAACTTGGCATTAAGCGGTCAAAGGCCATTGGAGAACCGCCGTTTATCTATGGAGAATCCGTATTTTTCGCGATTACAGATGCTCTTAGCACTCTGGGAAGTTTTCCGGATGAATTAAGCATTCCGGCAACTCCGGAGAAAATCTGGAGAGTGATAGAGCGGAACAAAAAGTAGTGAGTGGTATTAATACTGAGCAGGAGAAAAGAGCTTTATTCGCTTTTCTCCTGCTCTTTTAGAATTCTTATAAATGCATGACAGAATTTAATCAGTGTATCTTTGGAAGTCGAAAGCGGAGCATAGATCCGTATGAGATTGTAATTTTCTGAAAATCCGGTAAAGAAGCCTTCTTTTAAAAGCTTTTCATAAACTATTTCAGCACTGATGTAAGGCTGCAAAATAATCCCGATCATCAGTCCTTTTCCGCGTACTTCTTTTATGTAAGGGGAATCTTTTAAATGCATTTTCAATAACTCACCTTTTATTTCAGCTTCTGCCACTAAATTCTGTTCGGCTATGGCAGTCAGTGTTTTTAATGCAACCATTGTACCCAAGGGATCATCACTGTGAGATTGTACATATCGAAATCCGGAATCCTCAAGTTCAGGCTGATGGCTTGATCTGACCAATACTCCGCTAATGGGATATCCATTCCCCAGGTTTTTTCCCATTGCAATGAAATCCGGGCATAGATTCGCTTCACAAAATTCTTCATAATGCTGGTAGCCAAAAAATTTTCCGGTTCTTCCGATGCCGGTAGTGACCTCGTTCATGATAAGCATCCCTCCGGCTGTTTTTATGCGGACGGCAATAAATCTTATCAATTTTTGCGGAGGAAATAAAAGAAGCCCCCCGGAGTTTCCAGGTTCCAGTACAAATGAGGCATAAGCAGAAAAGTCAAAGGACTGAAATTTTATACAGTCTTCACAGCTTTTTTCCCTGGGACAATATAAGCAGTCGGTTGGATTAAAATCCGTCCATTTCACCGGATCTCTGGGCATTCGAAGACCGCATGCGGCGCCAAGATAGGAAATGGTAAGGCTCAGGCACTTGTGCCTGCCAGTAAGGAACTCAGAAAGCATGACACACAGTGATACTGCTTCTGTACCGGAAGTTAAAAAGGTAGCACAGTAGGAAACAGGAAGCTTGGCAGAGTCTGTAAGAAGCTGAACCAGTTGGTCGAAGTGGGAGCAGTCAAAAAACTGATGGGTATGTACCGGATATTTTAAATCCTTAATGGCTTCTTTCAGGGTATATTTAGAGTGTCCTAAAACTGCAGCCCAACAGCCAGATTCAAGATCAACAAGGTCCCCATATTCTTCTGTAACCAGCATGTCTTGCTCTGAGGGGGAAAGTGTTAGTGTTGTATTTGGCCGGGTAAACAGACGAAGCCGTTTCGTACTGTTATTTTTCATAACGAAATCTCCTTCCAGGTGGATGATTAATATGAGGATAGTATATAATAGAGAAAAGAACAGTACAATAATGGGAAAATACAACTGTACTACTACAGTGAGAGGCGAAACAGATGAAGAAATCGGAGGAAGTAAAAAAATATATTGCGGAACTGGCTGAGAAAGGGAAATTAAAAAATGGAAACAGGCTCCCAAGCTGCAGAGAAACTGCGGCTATGCTGGCAATGAATAAGATTACGGTAAACCGTGCTTACAGAGAGCTTGAGGAGGAGCATAAGGTTTATTCGATTCAAAGAGGTGGATTTTATCTGGCAGATTTTGAACTGGAATCAGAACAGGAGAAGACAGAGGTGGACTTTACGGCAGTAAAACCGGATAAAAGACTTCTGCCCTACCGGGAGTTTACTCATGTCATGAATAAATCTTCGGAGTTATATAAGACAAGTGCCTATGATTACGAAGAGCCAAAGGGACTTATGAGCTTAAGAAATGTTCTTACGGATTATATGACGACTGGCGGAATTTATACCAGTCCGGACCAGATTCTGGTGACGAACGGAGCCCAACAGGCGATTAGCCTTGCTCTTCAGTGTATCTTTCCAGACCGGAAAGGAAAACTTCTGGTAGAAATACCGACTTACAGCCTGGCAATAAAACAGGCACAAATGATGGGCATTCAGATGATTGGAATTGAACGTACCAGTGCAGGGTATGATTTCAAAAAGCTGGAAAAGCTGCTGAAAGAGGAAGATATACGAGCTTTTTATCTGATTCCCAGACATCATAATCCTACTGGGTACAATTTAAGCGAAAAAGATAAAAGAAAAGTTGCAGATCTATCCAATACGTATTTCATTCTTTTGATCGAAGATGATTATCTGGCAGATTTAGGTTCCGCCAATCATGCCATGCCCGTTCATTACTATGGAGACAAGGAAAGAGTGATATATATCCGGAGCTTCTCAAAAACCTTTATGCCCGGACTGCGGATTGGGGTTGGTGTATTTCCAAAGTTTATAGTTAATGAAGCAGCAGAAAGGAAGTGGCTTGCAGATCTAAACACATCCAAGCCATTTCAGTACGCGCTGGAGCTTTTTATTGAATCCGGCATGTATGAAAAGCACATCCGTAAAGTTAGAAAGACTTATTCTGAGAAAATGAAAAAAGCTTCGGCAATTTATAGTTCTCTGAAAACGGAAGAGATGAACTGGCACATTCCAGATAACGGAATCTTTATATGGATAAGAGAGAGTAGGGAGATTGACGGCACTTATTTGGAACATAACCTAAAAAAGCAGGGGATTATCGTAAAAAATGCGGCGGATTGTTTCCTTCCGGATGATTTAAGAGAGAACAGTAATAAAAGGTGTTACCGGCTGTGCCTTTCAGGAATTACTAATCAGAATCTGGAACGTCTATCAGAGGTAATATTGGCATTTCAGCAAGCAAAGCCGTTACATGAAAATATTGATGACGAGCAGGAGAAACGCTTATGAAGCAGGCTTCTCCTGTTCTTTTTGAATAAATTCAAGAATAGCTTTTGCTGCAATTTCCTGCTGATCTTCTCCCGGGATAAGGGCTGTTCCATCCCCGTTCTGACTTCCATAATTTCCAAAGCCGGCGTGATTTCCACCCTCTATGGGAATCACATTTGCAGCTCCTTTTATGTTCCCCCTGCTTAACACGCTATCCATGGTACCATATAGAATAAGTGCCTTTTGCGTATCTATATCCCCATAAGGATAGGCGCCAAGCAGGATCAGTCCATTTAAGGAGTCAGGGTGGGATGCCATGTAACTGCTTGCCATGGCTCCTCCCAGAGAATGTCCGCCAATATACCAGTTTTTTATATCCGGAATCTCCTGCATGATTTTATCTGCGGCGGCGGGGTTAAATACAGCAAGATGAAATGGCATTTTTACAAGGATACAGGTGATTCCCTGGCTGGAGATTTTTGACAGAAGCGGATAGTAGGCCGCAGCCTCCACTTTTCCTCCCGGGTAAAAAATAAGAGCCGTATCGGTCTGGGTTTTGGAAGATAAAAGGATATACTGCTTTTCCTCTTTTGCGCGTCCGCTTTTTATATCCTGATTCAGTGCGTTTACAGCAACGTCTTCCGCTTTATAGTAGATGGATGTATCAATAAAAAATGCAGTGATAAAGAGGATTAAGATTGTCAGGAAGATTACCGCTGTTTTTTTTAACAACTTTTTCATAAGAATCAATCCTTTCAATAAAATAAGTAATGAAACACATTACAGGTATTATATACCTACAGCAGGGTATTTAAAACAGATTTACTTGAGTAAACAGATCAAATGATTTATATTTATCGTGTCAGGAGGTGTTCCTTTGAAATTATTGCTGCAGCACAGAAAAGAGTTACAGGAAACAGAGATAGAAATCAGATATCCAGACATGACAGAACGAATTACAAGGATGATTCAGCACATCAGGCAATATGATTTTATGCTGGAAGGTTTTAAAGAAGATAAAGCTTATCAGATTCCTTTGGATAAAGTTTGTTATATCGAAACAATAGACAGGAAAACATTTATCTATTCAGACCGGAATATTTATGAGACAAAAAAGACCATTCAGGTAATGGAGTCGGAGCTGAAGGAAACAACCATTGTCCGAATTTCTAAATCACAATTATTAAATATTACTGCTGTCAACAGTGTGAAATCCTATCCAAATCACAGAATTATGGTAGAACTTAATAACGGAGAGCATCTTCTCGTTTCAAGAAAATATATAACAGACTTAAAAGAAAAGATAAGGAGATAATATGATGCATAAGGTTTTGAAAACATATATCCCTGCGATTTCAATGTGCTTTATGGTCATTATATTGCTGGCAGGTATTATTAATTTAATTACTGAGGGAAGAAAAAATATCTTTATTGGGTTTGCCTTTGAAGTGGCGGGGTATTTAGTTCTTACCTGCATTTTAGATGAACTTATTGGGAGGGTTAATTTTAAGACGTATCTGGGACATTTTTTTGCAGAAGCAGCATTGCTGTATCCGGTTAACCTGTTCTTTGCAGTGTATTTTAAATGGATTGGCATCAATACAGGTTCAATCATACTATGCTCAATCGTATACTTTTTCGTTATGGCCGCAAACCATCTTTATTTTTACTATATGGAAAAAAGCAGTGCAGAAGAAATAAACCGATTATTGGAAGATTGGAGAGACAGAAATGTGTGATATATCTAAGTTTTCTGATTCAGCATCATATTATATGTATCATATTGCTTTAATACTTATGATAGCAGCAGAAGCTTTTATAGTTATCTATACACATCCAAAAGACCGGGGTACGGATAAAATAAATAGGCGGGATAAAGGAACCAAATGGCTGCTGATGATTAATTTTTATGCATGTATTTATCTGAGTTTCTTTATGGTTGGACAGAAAGGCTGGGACTCTGTTCTAAATACAAAATTGCCAGTGGTGGTCACCTATCCTGGAATTATTATAATGCTGGCTGGAATTATAATTCGTTTATGGGCGGTATTGACCTTAAAAAGATCGTTTACTTTATCGGTGCAGACTTCCAAAGAGCAGCATCTTATAACTACCGGGATCTACAAAAAAGTAAGAAATCCGGCGTATACAGGCAGTATCTGCAGTCTGGTTGGGACAGCGCTTGGACTTAGGGGTGCGATTGCATTGGCTATGGTATTGATATTTTCCTCAATATGTTATTCAGCCAGGATTTCCGTGGAAGAGGAGGTTTTAAGGAGCCATTTTGGAAACGAATTTACGGAATATGAAAAACGTACCTATCGGTTGATTCCTTATGTGTGGTAGTCATTTCCGGGTGCATCACCTAAGTTTGTTGAAATAGCTGTTTTAAAAAGTCAGCTTCCGTCTTTTAAGGACCTTCAGTTAATACGTTTGCTTATAATGCCAAAACACTCTGCTTAAATGAGCAAAGGGCTTTGGCATTTTTCCTTTTTCTAATTCCTGTCCGCTGGACATTGACATTTGTCTGCTGATTCTCTAAAATAACAAGCGGGAGAGGAGTTTTACATATGAATAATGTTTCATTGAGCGTAATACTGATCGTTTCTTCTGCGCTGATCGGTAATTTTGTTATTTATGGCCTGGCCAGAAGAAAAATTCCTGGTGTTTTCTATTTTTGTCTCTTAATGACTGCAATGATTTTTCACTGCGTAGGGTATGCATTTGAGCTGTTGTCGGATACAGTCGGAACCATGTATATCTGGACTCGTGTTGAATATATTGGTGCGTCATTTTATCCGTTTTTAATTATGATGTTTACCAGGGAATATACAGAAGAAAAAAAGATTGCCAATAGATTTGTGGTAACTCTTGTCCTGATGGTTAATGTCATTACATTAATTCTTGTTTATACTAATAATTATCATTTTCTATATTACTCATCCATAGGCGTGGATGATTCACCTGGATTTCCCATATTGGTACTGGAAAAGGGAATCTGGTATTATATTCAGGTGCTTGTTCTCTGTATTTCCATTTTATACAGCATAACGGTATTAATAATAAAACTGAAAAGATCCAGTGGCAGTTACAGGGATAAAGTGTTGTTTCTGTTAATAGGGGTAAGTGCACCTGTAATTACGATGATGCTTTATATGCTGGGTTTGGGTCCTGTTTATCTGGATCTGACTCCATTTTCCTATTTTATTATGAGCATTTCCATTACAATAGGTCTTTTCAGATATGATATGCTGGTTCTTAATCCAATTACCTATGAGATGATATTCCAAAGCATTAATGAAGCGGTTCTTGTAATAGACAGCAATGGGATGCTGTTAGGTTTTAATAATGTATCCAAAGAATTTTTTCCCTCTCTCTCAAAATTGAAAATCGGACAGTCTTATGAGTTAATTGAAGAGTTAAAAAATCATAACCTGGACTCGTTAGATCCGGTACATGAGATTTGCGGCAGGAAATACAGTTTTAAGGCAATTGCAATGAAAACTCACAGAGTCTGTATTTACGTTGCCAATGATATCACAGAATCAGAAAATGCAAAAAAACAGCTGGAGATTCTGGCGACCATTGATTCTCTGACCGGGCTTTACAACCGCAGATATTTTATGGAACAGGTGGAGAAGTCCTGTTTAGACGGTGTGTTCATAATCATGGACTTAGATCATTTTAAAGTGATCAATGATACCTTCGGACATTTTGAGGGAGACCGGGTTTTAAGTGATTTTGGAATATTGATTCAGCATACCTTTCCAGACCATATCTCCTGCCGTTACGGAGGGGAGGAGTTTGCCATATTTCTGGCAGAAACCAGTTTGGGTGAGGCTTATAAGCGGGTGGAGTCTTTAAGACAGAAAAACAATATGGGAACACAGAGCTGCAAGGTCACATTTTCAGCTGGGATTTCTGAATATGTGTTTGGAACAGAGACAGTCTCTGAGGCACTGATACGGGCTGACCAAAAGCTTTATGAAGCAAAGGAGAGGGGAAGAGACAGAATCTGCTTTTAAATTTTTACGATTTTTAATCAGACAATATGCAGCAATTGAGGACAGGAAAAGAACGATCTGAAATCTTATAATAATATGTGACAGGAGGTGTGGATAATGGAATGGGTGAAACTTTTACAAACAGCGCTTGACTACATGGAGGCTCATCTTTTGGAGAAGATCAGCTATGAGGATGTTGCCAGAGAGGTTCATATGTCCAGCTATAATTTTCATAGAACCTTTAGCCTCATGGCAGGGATGACTGCCAGTGAGTACATAAGGAACCGCAGGCTGTCTCTGGCTGGCCAGGAGCTTCAGATGACGGATATAAAGGTGATTGATGCAGCCTATAAATACGGATATGAAACTCCGGAAAGCTTTGCAAAGGCATTTTCCAGATTTCACGGAGTAACTCCAAAAGCGGCAAAGTTAAGGGGAATCCGGCTTTCATTGTTCAATGCCCTGGTTATTAAAATCACATTGGAAGGTGGAAAAAACATGGATTACAGGATTGTGGATACGGGAAATATGAGATTTGCTGCAAAAGTGAAAGCATTTAAAAATGAGACAATAAACGACGGGGACAATCATGAGATACCTGATTTCTGGACGGCGTGCAGGAAGGAAAAGATTTTTGATGAACTTTATGCACTGGGGCAGGAAGGGAAAAGAGATATTTACGGGTTGTGCAGCCCTACCAGACAAAACGAAGGGACTTTTGACTACGGTATCGGAGTAATCCTAGATGCGGAAACACCGGTTGAGAAAGTGGAAGCGTTACTTAGTCGGGGATATCGGATCTGGGAGACCGGGCCTGCAACGTATGCGGTTTTCTCCTGTTTTGGTGAAGATGGAGGCTGCATCAGTGAGATGTGGGGCAGATTTTTTAAAGAATTTCTTCCACAATCTGGCTATGAACATACGGATGAAACGGATTTCGAAATTTATTTTGAGAAAAGTGATCCCGGATTATTCTGTGAACTCTGGATACCTGTAACAGTGCGCAGGAAAGTTTGACAAGAAGCTGCCCGGTGATCTGGATAAAACATGGTAGATATGCTATACTTCAAATAACTATTGGATCAATTTAACAATACTTGGAGGGGTAAAATGAGGTATCGAAAACTGGGTAAAACGGGGCTGATGGTCAGCGAGATCGGCCTTGGGGGCGAATGGCTGGAACGTAAAAATTATGATGAAGTAAAAGAAGTGGTAAGGCTTTGCAAAGAACAGGGAGTCAATATTTTAGACTGTTGGATGTCAGAGCCAAATGTGAGAACCAATCTGGGGGAAGCGATGAAAGACTGCAGAGACCAATGGATCATACAGGGACATTTAGGTGCTACCTGGCAGAATGGACAGTATGTCAGAACCCGTGATATGGAAAAGGTGAAGGAAGCATTTGAAGACCTGCTGACCCGTTTCCAGACGGATTACATGGATCTTGGAATGATACACTTTGTGGATGAGTCAGCTGAGTTTTACAAAATCATGAACGGAGAGTTTATTGATTATGTCAGGAGGCTGAAAGAAAGAGGAGTGATTCGCCATATCGGTATGAGCACTCACAATCCTGCTGTTGCAAAACTGGCTGCTTTAAGCGGAGAGATTGAGATGATTCTCTTCAGTTTAAATCCGGCATTTGATCTGCTTCCTCCAACTGAGGATATGACTGAATTGTTCCAAAAGAATTATCAGGAAGATTTAAATGGGATTGCTCCCGAGCGGGCTGAACTTTACAAGCTTTGTGATAGAGAAGGCGTTGGTATTACTGTAATGAAGGGATATGGCGGAGGCCGGCTGTTTTCTGCGGAAAATTCTCCTTTTGGAGTGGCTCTCACTCCGGTGCAGTGTATTCATTATGCCCTTACCCGTCCTGCAGTCGCTTCCATCATGGTGGGTTTAAGTACTCCAGATGAAGTAAAAGCGGCTCTTGCCTACGAGGCTGCCACAGAACAGGAAAAGGATTATGCCAGTGTTCTTGCCAGCGCCCCCCATCATGCCTATACCGGCCAGTGTACTTATTGTGGTCATTGCGCACCCTGCCCTGCCCACATCGATATTGCCATGGTAAATAAGCTTTATGATCTGGCTGCCATGCAGGAAGAAGTTCCAGGGACAGTACGTGCTCATTATGAAAATCTTTCATCCAATGCCTCTGACTGTATTGCCTGCAAGGCATGTGAAACACGGTGCCCATTTGAGGTGCCAATTGTCGAAAGAATGGAAAAAGCCAGGGCCTTACTGGGGTAAAGTTGGAGGAGGCAGATGAAATTAGGGGTATTTTCCGATATTCACAGTAATTATCATGGGTTTCATGCATGCTACGTGGAAGCAGTAAAAAGAGGGGTGAATCAGTTTCTGTTTCTGGGAGACTATGTCAGTGACTGTGCATACCCGGAAAAGACAATGGAGCTTTTGTACCATATCAGAGACCGGTATCCCTGTACTTTTATACGGGGGAACCGGGAGGACTATTTATTAAACCATAAAAACGGGGCAGAAGATGGCTGGGTTTCTCCATCTTCTGCTTCCGGAAGTCTTTTATATACCTACGATCATCTTACAAAAGCAGATCTGGAATTTTTTGAAAGTATGGATCTGTCAGGAAGAATGAAGACAGAAGGTTATTCTGATTTTTATTACTGCCATGGAACGTTAGAAAATACCAGGGGTGTGTTCCACCTGGGAAGTGAAAGCGCAAAGGAAGTGCTTAACCATTTGGATTCAGATCTTATTATCTGCGGACACACTCATAGGCAGGGAATCTTCCAATATAAAGGGAAGACTCACGTCAATACGGGGTCGGTAGGTGTTCCGTGGGACTATGGGGGAGATGCGCAGTTTTGTATTCTTCACGGAGATAAGGGAATATGGAAACCGGAGCTGGTTCAGTTGGATTACGATAAATCTCTGGCGGTAAGGGAACTATATGAAAGCCATTTAAATGAAAAGGCGAGGATCTGGACGAGGATTGTTGAGAAAACACTGATAACGGGAATTGATCAGTCAATGCTTTGCCTTACGACTGCACTTAAAAAATGGGAGAACGACGGAGGAAGTGGTATCTGGTCCATGCTTCCTGAAACCTATTGGGAAGATGCAGCAGCTGAATTGGGTTTATGAGTAGTATATAAAATAAAGGAGATATCTTTGGCAGCAGGTTAGCAGCGAAAGATATCTTCTTTATTTTAGCGTCTATTACATTTTAGGAGCTGAAAATACAAACAAAAGTATCCATGATATTGGCATTAGCAGATCCGGCAGAATAGTCCATGTATTATGTGGCGCATAGTTCTTTTTTTTAACAACTTCCCAGATATGGTTGATCCCAGCCAGCAGATATAAAGGAGATGCCAGCACGATTGCAGCCAACCAGAATTCCCGTTGATAAAAAATACAGAATAGTCCAGCCAGAGCAAATCCTGCTTCTGCAAATCCCAGTTCCTTCTGAAAGGGGCTTCCCTTGCCCCAGCCAATTGACTCAGCTACCATGTCAGACCGAAATACATGGCCCATAAAGCTGACAGCACCGGAAAGTGTAAGCGTAATTGTAAGCTGGTAAAACAACAGATTCTGGCAGAATGAAGAAAATGTGTGCATTGCCGGGTTTATAACTGCCGTAATAAATCCAACTAATAGTCCCAGAATCCAGATAACTAAAAAAATCATAATAGTACCTCCTGTTAATAATTTGAGCATTTACTCAAATTATACTCCCTGATCATAATAAGTCAATTAAATTTGAATAATTGCTCAATATTTATTGACAAACAGATCATGGTTCTATATATTCAACATGGGGAGGCGTTAATATGAAATCGAATCAGGCAACGCGGCAGCCAAAACAGACCCGCAGTATTAAGACAAAAGAAAAAATAAGAAATGTGGCTTATCAGCTTTTTTGTGAGAAAGGTTATTTTAAGACCACAACCAACGAAATTGCCAAAGTGGCGGAGGTCTCTATCGGAAGTCTTTATTTTTATTATCGGGATAAAGATATGATACTGGTAGAAATATTGGATCGTTATAATGAATCGTTTTTAAAAGTACATGAATCTATGAATGTTCAGTTAGAATCATACCGGGAAAATCCCCGGCTCTGGATTACGGGATTTATGGAAGAAATGATAAAAAGTCACAGAGCATCAAAAGAATTCAACAAAGAATTAAAAATCCTCAGTCATTCCATGTCAGAGGTGAGTGCAGTTATGGAAAAGCAGCAGGAGACAGTCCGCCAAATGACACTGGACTATTTAAAAGCCTTTTATGATATGCTGAGAGTAAAGGATTTAGAGGCGGCTTCCATTGTGGTGGTTAATATAATGAGCTCCTTAGTAGATCAGATTGTTTTTCAGGATAATCCAGTTGATGATTCCAGAATTATAAAGGAAGGCGTTGATGCCATTCATCAGTATCTGATTAAACAAGACAGTATTTGAGAACAGGGCGTTCCAAAAGGAGCGCCCTGATCGATTAAGAGAGAGCAGGATTCTGTAGGAATTCGTCCAGCAGAAGTTTCTCCACTCCCGCAAGCACTGCAATACCAATTCCGTGAGGATCGTTAAAGCGCCACCCCAGCTGGCGGTAATACGACCGGCTGTAAGAACAGTCAGATCCACGGCAGACACCATATAAGTCGCCCTTCCGGTTAATTACTGTTTCTTTCATACCAGTCCATGCCTTTGCTATGGAAGCAATGCACCGGTTTCGCAGAGTATCTGTTATAATACCAAGCCGAATACCTCTGGAAAAGGCGCAGATGAACATGGAGGTGGAAGATGCCTCCTCATAGGTAGTGGAATCATCAAGAATCTGATGCCACATACCTGTTTCATCCTGTACCTGCAATATGCCTTCTGCCATTTCAAGAAAGAAGGAAGTGACGGCATCGTAATCCGGATGTTCCTTTGGCAGGATAAGAAGAAGTTCGGAAAGGGAAAGAACTACCCAGCCGTTTCCTCTGCTCCATGGAATCCGGTTCATCTTACCGTAATTTAAATCAATGATATGGGACATCAGCATTTTATCCATCATGAAAAAGTACTGTTTAAAAAGCTTTGCCTGGCGGCACGCATCATCCAGATATGCAGAGTCTCCGCTGAGCTGATAGTACCGGCATAAGAAGGGGATACTCATATACATATCATCAATCCACATGGTATTGTTATTTCTGGAAAAAACCATGTCCTGTTCTCTTCTCTGATGGTTTCTCATAAAATCAGCAATTACATCAGCAAGTTTTTCAGCCTCTCTGGCAGGCCGGTATTTGTACGCTTCTAACAGAAAGGAACCAAAAGATCCACAGTCGTCCAGCTCGCTTAGCCAGCAAAGCTGTGTATTAACTCCAGGATAGCCAAAAACTGATTTGTCATATACGGAATAATCATAGACTGCAGCCGTCATACGGGCATATTCCAAAGCATATTCCTGCCAGTCAGTGCGGTTAAAATAACGGCTGGCAGTTAACAGACCATATAAGGTAACTCCACAGGGATAAGTCCATTTTCCGTATAATTCTTCTTCTGCAAACATTCTAACAAATGAATCCGGCAGATCAGCCTTCCAATAGCACGTACCGTTTATTCCGCCGTAAACCTTTTCCATAGACAAAAGGTCTGGGACAGGCGGAATATGATCACCAAACATACCGGTATAAAGCCATGAGCCTTCGTACCCTTTCACTTCTGCATTCAGAGGGATGGCACTGTCGTCAGTCTCCAGCTGAAGATCTACTCCAGTCTCTTCACCAGCCTTTTTTTCACACAATATAAGGACGTTATGTGAGCCTCCCTGAAGCATGATTTCTGATTCCCAGGTTCCGTTTTGCCACTCTCCCCTTAACTCACCGTCAATGAAAAGACTGGTCTGGGACTTGCTTTTACCTGCGACATGGACTGTCTTTGCTTTATCAAGAACAAATCCACTTTTTAAAACAGCGGTTCCCTGGCTCAAGGAGCCAAAGATCCGTGTGATTGGGCAGTCTGACTGCGCCTTATCATACTCATTGTGTGGAAACCAGGCAATATTATCATAGCAGCCGGAAAGTATGGACTTTAAACCATCCGTATTCCACTGAACCGGTTCGCTGTAAACAAAGCCTGCCTGCCCCTTTCGCTCTGGTATGGGTGAGAGAAAATGAGGTGGTTCCCATTGTGGCTTCGCATTCCGCAGAGTAAAGCCAAAGCCGATTTCTGTTTTTTCTGTCACCAGAACAAAATGGTTAAGACCTGCTAAAAGAGTAATGGAGAAAAAAGCAGAGGTCTTAAAACTCTCATCTCCAGGCTGGGATTGGTATACCTCTTCCCCGTTTACATAACATACAACGGGGCCCTGACAGCGAACCTCAAAGCGGGAAGGAGTCTTTTCGTGGCTGTAAAGGTCACCTGCACCATAGCAGATATCACCGATCTGCGCATTGGGAAATCGATTGTTAAAATCAAACAAATACCATCCCTTTGTGTCACATAAGATACCGGTTGTAAAATCCAGCCGGTACTGATAAGGTACCTGGGGATTTTCCCCGATGAAGCGGTTGGCAAGCAGTGCAATTACATCTTTGTCCCTGTCCCCATAAACTGCGTAAGCACTGTCTTCCTCATTAAAATATTTCATAGATGGTCTCCTTAAGTATTAATTTGAGAGTGATAGGAGCCAAAATGAATGGTTTTTTGTGAAAACCTACAGAAAAACACGTCCATTTATGGTATAATTGTAGCGAATGTATGGTTTTTCGTCAAGAAGATAAAACCCACTTCCCCAAACCCCAGGAAAATGATAGTATAAACATACCTATATACTATGAATGTACATGGCACTGCCAGAAAATTCATTTTTGCAGGTAAGGGGAAACATGTTAGAATAAACACATAAGGCACGGATATGCGTAGCCGTTTCAGGAGAAGGAGCAGAGGCATATGAGAGAACTGATTGATAAATTATATAAGAATCACAACCTGGAAAAAGAAGAGTTCATTTATTTAATAGAAAATTTTGATAAAGATACCAGTGAATATCTTTTTTCCCTGGCGCAGACAACCAGCCAGGAACATTTTCAAAAGGAAGTTTACATCAGAGGATTGATCGAATTTACCAATTACTGTAAAAATGATTGTTATTACTGCGGAATCAGAAGGGGCAATAAAAACGTCAGCCGTTACCGACTGAGCAAAGAGGAGATTCTTTCCTGCTGTCAGAATGGCTATGAACTGGGTTTTCGGACCTTTGTTCTTCAGGGCGGAGAAGATCCGGCATTTACCGATGAAATTATGATTGATATGATAAAAGATATGAGAGAAGGATATCCGGATTGTGCCATTACCCTTTCCATTGGGGAAAAAAGCTACGATCAGTATCAGGCGTATTACGAAGCTGGAGCCAACCGATTCCTTTTGCGCCATGAAACTGCCAATGAAGAACATTATAAAAAGCTTCACCCGGAGTCCCTTTCTCTTGAAAACAGGAAGGAATGTTTAAGAAATTTAAAGAAAATCGGGTATCAGGTAGGAACCGGATTTATGGTGGGTTCTCCTTACCAGACCCCTGAGTGTCTGGCAGAGGATCTTGCTTTTATAAAAGAATTATCTCCTCAGATGGTTGGAATCGGCCCGTTTATCCCACATAAGGAAACTCCGTTTAAGGATTTTCCAGCTGGCAGCATGGATTTAACCCTGTTTCTCATTGGAATGCTCAGGCTCATGCTTCCCAATGCTTTAATTCCGGCTACAACTGCGTTAGGAACCATAGATCCCAAGGGAAGAGAGAAAGGAATTTTATCCGGCTCCAATGTTTTAATGCCTAATTTATCTCCCATTGGTGTAAGAAAAAAGTATGAGCTATATGATAATAAAATCTGTACGGGAGAAGAAGCGGCAGAGTGTAATGTCTGTCTGAGAAACCGTGTTTCTTCTATTGGTTACAACGTGGTAGAAAAAAGAGGAGACTTTGTAGAATTTTAACAAACTTTTAACTGGAAGAGCTGATTTTCTGGACTTATATCACCATAGCGTTGGGATGTTTTGATACATTGATGGGTATTTACAGGATATATTCGGAAAATAAATCGATGTAAGCATTTAATAAGAGAAAATAGTCAAAAAATTAACAAATTAATGTTGTTGCTTAACAGGAGTGAAATCTATATAATAGGTGTCGGTGAAAAGGCATTAAAACAAACCGCAAAAACTATAAAATCACCTACTGGAATGAGGAGAGCAACAATGAAGAAAAAGCTTTTTTGGATAGCAATAGGCCAGTTTATCTCTGCATGTGCATATTGCCAGATTCTAAATGCCAACAATTTAGTCGCTACCGGACTTGGGGGACTGGCAACGGTATTTAACCGTCTGACTGGTGCCGATGTACAGCTGCTTTTGATTATTATGGCATTGCCCATATTCGTCTGGGCATTTTTCAGCTATAGTAAGGAACAGATTTTTTATGCTGGATTCAGTTACTTTATGTTTACTTTTTATGTGGGTATCGTTAACCGGTTTCTGCCGCAGTTTCTCACAGATCCTATCGCTGCAGCCATTAGCGGCGGTGTTGTAGGTGGAATCGCAGGCGGTATTATTATGAAACAGAGGGTTGCCAACGGACCAGAATCCATTGTGGCATTGTATCTGAAAGAAAAAAAGGGTTTATCAATCGGATCCTATTATTTAATTATTAATACCGTAGTTATTTTCTCTTCGATTATCTACGGAGATATGACGATGATTGTTTATTCCCTCATCTGTACCTTTGTGCAGAGCGTGGTAACGGATAAGCTGATCATCGGATTTGAGAAATATTATAATGTTAGTATTATGTCAGATCAGTATTTGGAGATTACACAGTTTATCCGCAATGATTTAAACAGGGGGGCCACCTTTATTCAGGGTATGGATACCTCCAATGTAAAAAAGAAGATGCTGATTCAGGCAGTAGTAAATCAGCAGGAGTTAATTGCAATCAGAGAATTTGTAAAGTCCTTTCATGATGACAGCTTTATCTGTGCAAGCATAAGCAACAACATCATAGGCAGGGGATTTGATGTAGAATAAATTAAATAAAGGGCTGCCGGCAGTTTTTTCATTCCATTGGTTGATTTGGATTAAAAAATTGCCGGCAGCTCTCTTTTTAAGTAGACAGCAGTTCAATAACGAATGCCGTAGTCTGGGGAGGTATGCTTGCGGTCTGAAAATTAGCATGCTTGATGCGAACCATTTTCCCAGGTTTAAGATCATCAAGAGTCAGTGGATTCCCATTCTCATCTATAATTTCTGTAGCACTGGTAATAACAAAACGCATCTGATCTGTTTCATCATTGGGATTCCCGGTATAGACAAAGTTGTTGTTTGAATCAACCAACAGAATCCGGTCTGTTGTTATACTGTAGGATAAGGCATTTACCATGGCAATCACCCGGTAGGCGTTTGACTGGGGGGGAATGCTTCTTGTCATCATAGTGGAAAAAGTTGCATTGACATAGGTTCCTTTTGTAATGCTGCATAAACTTATGTTATCTCCGAACTGATTAATGAGGATTGTTTCCCAGCCAATATTTAATTGAAGTAATTCAATGTTTATCATATCGTTTTCACCAGGATCAGCATAAGAGATAAGGAGATATCCCGTCCTGCTGTTGGAAGTATACATCTCCTCCACAAGTGCGTTCTGTACCTCCATAATACTTCCGCTCATTGTAATCATTCCTCTTGCGTCCTCGTTTTCTCCGATCATAAAGACTCCCTTGACAATAAGTTTCTATTTCATTATATGCGTACAGTAATATTTATTTCATTAAAAAAAGAAGACATTACCATTTTGAAAATGGAAAAAAGATTCATTCAGTTAAAAGTTGATTTATGTTAATATGTAATTATGCATAAAAAAACAATAATCGACACGGATAAATGATGAAAAACAAACAAAACAAATCTGGTTATGTAAAGTGATCTGGATAGAACAATACCGATAGTGATTGACAGGGGTGAAGAAATATGGACAGGCGAATGAAGCAGATCTTGGATATTTTATCAGACAGAGATTACTATGCGGCAGATATGCTTGCAGAAGAAATTCATGCGGGGACAAAAACGGTTCGTAATCTCTTAAAGGAGATTAATCAGGAAATAGAACCCCATGGGGCGGGTATTGTATCCAAATATGGAGTTGGTTACTTCCTTAATATTCAGGACAATGAAAAATATGAGGCTTACTGCCGCAAGGATCATGCACATGGATCGGAAGAATACTTACCCTCCACCTCAGAGGAGCGGATCCAATATTTGCTGGAGTACCTAATTAACAGCGGATCCTATGTAAAGTTGGAGAAATTAAGTGAAAGCCTGTACATTTCCAAACGGACACTGACGGAAGATTTGAAAGAAGTAGAACAGTTTTTAAAAAAATTTAATATTCGGGTTATACGCAAGCCTAATTATGGAATCTGCCTGGAAGGAAAAGAATTTGATACCAGACTTTGTATTGCATCCTTTTCTGGTAAGAGATTTCATAAGGGAAATGAAAGCATGGATGAGATTGCCGCCATTGTCTCACAAGTTTTGAAGGAAAAAGATTTTATGATTACCGGGGCGGCGTACCAGAATCTGGTAGTCCACCTTTACATCGCCATCAGCAGAATTATGGAATGCCACTATGTCCCCATGCCGGAAGGACTTCTGGATAATCCCAAGGAGCGGTACGAATATCAGATAGCCCAGGCGGTGGTCAGACAGCTGGAAGAGAGATTTCATATCAGTTTCCCGGAAAATGAAATTGTCTACATCGCCATTCATCTGGCGGGTAAAAAAATGTTTTTAGAGGAAGAAAATGCAGAAGAAAATGTGATTATTACCCAGGAAATCAGTGATCTGGTAACTGCCATGCTGGAGCGGGTTTATGATTTGTTTAAGTTCGACTTTCGCAGTGATTTAGAACTGAGAATGATCTTAAGCCAGCATTTAGTCCCATTAAGTGTCCGCATACGGTTTGATATGGACATGAAAAATCCAATGCTGCGGGATGTAAAGGAAAAATTCTGTCTGTCCTATACCATGGCGTGCAACGCGGTCACAGTGCTGAATGAACACTTTAAAGTATCTCTGTCAGAGGATGAGGTGGCATACTTTGCATTTGCTTTTGCGCTTGCTCTGGAACGCAGGAAAACCGAAATCAAAAAAAAGAATGTCATTCTAGTCTGCTCTTCCGGCAGAGGAAGTGCCCAGCTTTTACAGTATAAGTATAAGAATTCGTTCAAAGATTATATCGATGAGATCATTGCCTGTGACGTGGGAAGTTTATACAAAATGGATTTTTCCAGATATGACTACATCTTTACAACTGTCCCCATCACCGTTTCGGTTCCCCTGCCTATTCTGGAGGTGGAATATTTTCTGGGCGATGAAGACATTGTAAATGTAAAGAAAGTTCTTTGTGATCAGAAGACTTCCTCAGTTCGGAATTACTATGAACGGGATTTATTTCTGCCTCATTTAAAGTTTAAAACAAAATCAGAGGTACTGCGCTTTATGTGCCAGTTTGTGATTGAAAAGAAGAATCTGCCCCTAGAATTTTATGAGTCGGTGCTGCAGCGGGAGCGGATGGCTAAAACAGCCTTCGGCAATCAGGTGGCAATGCCTCATGCCTATAAAGCCATGAGCAGTGAGACCTTTGTCTGCGTGGGAATTTTAGACGAACCAGTGGGGTGGGGAGATCAGAAAATCCGGGCCATTTTCCTGGTGTGTATTGCAGATAAGGATCATACCAGTGTGGAACTTCAGCACTTTTATCAGCTGACTGCGTCTTTTCTGTTAAGCCAGAAGCAGATTCAGGAATTGGTGAAGAAGCAGGATTATGATGCTTTTATTAAGGCTATGACTCAGATGGAACAGGCTCATCCTATGTAAGCGAAGTAAATATAAATAACGGATAATATAAATAAAGTGCACGGAAATGTTAGTTTCTTCATATTCATTTTCCTCCTAATTAAAAAGATAAGATATTGTAATAAAATATAGATATATTAATAATGACAGAATATTAATTATTAAAAAAATACAAGTATAAATTATGTTCTTTTTTTTCAACTGTTTACGTTGAGACCAATATGTAGTTAAGTACGATGCTATATTACCAACAAGTAACATGGAAAATAGTACAAAGATAAAAAATGAACAAGTTATTATAGTCTTTTTTCCAATAACCATAAGTAATAAAGATACAATACTTAATATAATTACTACCATACTGATAATCCAATATATTTTGGAATTTTTCATAGATAACCACTTCCTTATCAAAAATAATAAATAGCTAATGTTTAATTTCTTTTATTATACATTAAAATCACCTCTCTATCATTTAATATTATATAACGTAAAATCTTAAATTATTTTACATGTAATAATACTAGTATATGTGTAACTTTTACTATTATAGAATGGTAAGTACCATAAACGATTGCAATATAATAAAGGGACAGCTCTATAATCAGAGTTATCCCTTTATACCAATTATTGTCCTTAATTAAAACCCTTCATCTGAATACAGACTGAGTCCATTCGTCTCAATAACTTTCTTATACCAGTAAAAAGATTTCTTCCTCATCCGATTATAAGTCCCCTTACCGTAATCATCGCAGTCCACATAGATATAACCATAACGCTTCGACATCTGCTTGGTGGATTCGGAAACCAGATCAATACATCCCCAGGAAGTATAACCAAGACAATCAACCCCATCCTCTTCAATGGCATCTAAAATAGCCTTCATATGTTCTCTTAAGTAATCAATCCGGTACTGATCATCGATGGTCCCATCTTCGTTCACCACATCTGCAGCTCCAAGCCCGTTCTCTACAATAAACAGCGGCTTACGGTAGCGGTCATATAGATCCACCATGGAAATCCGCAGCCCTGTAGGATCAATCTGCCAACCCCAGTCAGAGGCCTTTAAGTAAGGATTCTTAATGGCATTTATGGTATTGCCTGAGGTGACATTCAAATTAGAAGTATCTTCAGCCGCACAGGAGGAATTATAATAGGAGAAGGAGACAAAATCCACAGGATAGGATTTCATGATTTCATCGTCCCCGTCTTCTTTGCGTATGGTGATCCCGTTATTTTTAAAACGGGAAAGTAAGTAAGCCGGGTATTCTCCAAACACCTGGGTATCGCTGTAACAATAGGTTCCCCGCATGGTCTGCTGTGCCTTTAATACATCTTCCGGCTTACAGGTGTAGGGATAGTAGGTCAGCTTTGTCAGCATGCAGCCGACAAGAGAGCCGGGAATCATTTCATGATAGATCCTGGTTGCATGAGCAGATGCCACAAACTGGTGGTGCATTGCCTGGAAGATTACCTCTTCGAAGTTCTGACCTGGGAAACGATCTTCGATTAATCCGCCAGTCGTATAGGGGTGACGGATCATGGAATCCACTTCATTAAAGGTCAGCCAGTATTTTACTTTATCCTTATACCGGGTACAGATGGTTTCTACATATCGTGTGAAAAAGCCGATGACCTCTCTGGAGTACCAGCCTTTATAGTTTAATACCAGATTTAAAGGCGGTTCATAGTGGGACATGGTCACAAGAGGCTCGATCCCATATTTATGAAGCTCATCAAATACATCATCATAGAATTTAAGTCCTTTTTCATTGGGCGTTTCTTCATCTCCATTTGGGAAGATACGTGACCAGGCGATGGACATGCGGTAAACCTTAAAGCCCATTTCTGCAAATAGCCTGATATCCTCTTTATAGTGGTGATAAAAATCCGATCCGTGGCGTTTGGGATAATATACCTCGTCATCGGCAGCAAGTGCAGCTACTATATCTTCTGACGTTACTGCGTTGTGAGCTTTATAATTGGATACATCTGTATCAAAGTGTGCTCTGGCACAGTCAGATACGGAAATCCCCTTCCCACCTTCGTTCCATCCTCCCTCAACCTGGTTGGCAGCGGTTGCACCTCCCCAGAGAAAGCCTTCCGGAAATGTTTGTTTGTGATTCATATGATACCCTCCCTCTTCCTTTGCTGTTTTAGCTACAGTGTTTTATGCAATCATTATAGCAGAGCTGAAAATCAATATCCAAGAACACTTTTTCCAAATTGGTGGTGGCGTCTGTTTCCCTTGGAGAGAAGAAGAAAATGCCATTATGAAATTGGAAAAACTGAACATGGAGTTTAAAATGCAATTGTGATAACATGTCAATACGCATAAAAAACCAGAGAAAAAATGGTAAAACGGAGGAAATGCACAAAATTTGGGGGAATGCGAAACGTTTTAATGCAAATACCGTTTATACGGTGGAGATGGAGGAAAAGATGAAAGACAAATTAATGAACGGCATGCTGTCTGCAGCAGGGGCAATGCAGACACAAAGACATCTGGCAGCGATTAAGAATGCATTTATGAGCCTTCTGCCAATAATTATTATCGGCTCATTCTGTACACTGTTTTCCAATGTTATCTGCAATACAACACCAGGATTTTTCAGTCTTGCAAACATTCCGGGTTTAAGCTTTCTTGGAAAATTAAATCCCATGTTTACAGCAGCCAACTACGGAACCATGAACTTTATCGCGATCGGCTGTGTAATCTTAATTGCAATGGAACTGGGGGAACACTACGGAATTACGGATAAAGCACTTCCGGTTGTGGCACTGGGAGCTTATATCTCACTCTGTGCCTTTACAGCAAGCGGAAAGGCGGCGGACGGAACCGAAGTGGTAGTGACCAATGTTCTTTCCAGAGTCTATACCAATGCTCAGGGGTTGTTTGTAGGAATGTTTGCTTCCATAGCAGCTACCGAAATTTACTGCCGGCTGGTGAAGAGCGGAAAACTGGAAATCCATATGCCTGACGCCGTACCATCAAATGTAGCCAGATCCTTTACAATCCTGTTTCCATCTTTAATTACCGTGGTTATTATTTCCGCTGTGGGAATGATATTTGAAATGACAACGGGCATGACCTTGTTTAATGCAATTACCGCATTTATCCAGAAGCCGTTATCCAATATCTTAACCAGCTTCCCTGGATACATCACACTGATTTTCATCACCACTGTTTTATGGACCTTTGGTATTCACGGAACTCAGGTGACAAAGGCAGTATACGAGCCGATTCTTCTTGCTGCCTTTGCAGAAAATGAGGCTGCATATGCAGCAGGAACCGCAATTCCCAATATTATCAGCACTCCCTTCATGTCCTGTTTTTCAACGGTTACCGGAGCTGGAATTACAGGGGGTCTGATTATTGCCATTATGCTGTTTTCCAAGCGTGAAGATTATAAGGCGATTGCAAAGCTGGCGCTACCCTGTGCACTGTTTAACATCAATGAGCCGCTGACCTTCGGACTTCCCATAGTCATGAATCCGGTGCTTGCCATTCCATTCATGATATCACCGGCAGTATCAGCTACGTTTGCCTATGTCATGACAAAGATAGGTTTTTGCGGAAGAATGGTGGTAAACGCACCGTGGACCACACCTCCAGGACTTATGGCGTTTCTTTGCTCCGGCGGAAATATAGGAGCAGCAGTAACACAGATTATCTGTATCCTCCTGGCGTTTGTTGTGTATATCCCATTTGTCCTGATTTCAAACAAACAGCAGGTTTTAACAGAAGAATAACAGCATGAAACAGAATGAGGTGATTATGAGTTTGACAAAAAGAGGAGGAGATCTTAACATGAAGGAAAAGCAGGAGCTTCAGGTCACGGATGTATTTACAAAATCAAGGATTTTTACTTATCTGTGGATTGTCTTTTGTCCGCCCTACGGACTTTACCGTGTTTTGAGTCCTTCGTCTGAATTTCGCAGACCGGAAAAATGGGTGTGGACCATGATTGTTATCTGCACCCTGGTTACATTTGTGAAACTCATCATCACTGGTTAGGAGAGAGAGGCAGCAAAGAGATGGATATTGAAATGATTGTTATGAAACTTGTAGTAAACGGAGGGAATGCCAGAAGTACAGCAATTGAAGCCCTTCGTGCGGCCAAAGTGGGTGACTTTAAGAAGGCAGATGAACTCATGGAGGAGGCAGACACCACACTGAAGGAAGCTCACGAGATACAGACAGAGATGATCCAGAACGAATTAAACGGCAACAAAGTGGAGGTGGGGCTTTTAATGGTTCATGCCCAGGATCATTTGATGAATGCCATGACGGTCATGGATTTATGCAAAGAAATGATTGATATTTTAAGAAAATAAGTTAAAATATTCCAAGAAGGGAAGTTGCTAATATGAGAAATATTGTATTGTTTTGTGCCGCAGGCATGTCAACAAGCCTTTTAGTAAATAAAATGAAAGAAGCAGCTGCAAAAGAAAATTACGAATGTCAGATTAACGCCTATGCGCTGGCAAGCGCAAGAGAGAAAGGGCCGGATGCGGATATTATTCTCTTAGGACCTCAGGTTCGTTTTGGCAAGGGAAAAGTGGAAAAAGAATGTCCTGGAAAAATCGTTGAATGTATCGATATGCAGGCTTATGGGACCATGAACGGAGCCAAAGTGATTGCCCAGGTAAAAAAGGCACTTGGAGATTAAGTTAAGACATAAGGGAGACTTAGGCAGTAACAGGCAGCTGACAGAGGGGAAACATGGATCTGGCTTACATTACAGCAACTAAAATAATCGAAATGTTTATCATTCTGCTAATCGGTGCAGGCGCATATAAAGCGGGAATTGCCGATGAGGAGACAGGCAGCAGGCTGACCCGCGTCCTGCTGAATATTATTTCTCCCTGTGTGATTCTTTTATCCTATCAGATTGATTTTGGCAAAGAGCGTCTGTATGGTCTTGCAGTTACAGCCATATTGTCTTTCGCAAGCTTTGTGATTGCCATTGCAGTTTCAAAGATTGCAGTTTCAAAGAATACAGGCGCTGATATGGCTGTGGAACGAATGTCGATTGTTTATTCCAATTGCGGTTTTATCGGAATTCCTTTAATTGATGGAATACTGGGCGGAGAAGGCGTATTTTATATGACGGCTTATCTGACCGTATTTAATTTATTTGTCTGGTCTCATGGAATTATGCTGATGAGCGGAAAATCAGAAAGCGTGAAAAAGACGGTAAGAAGCCTGATGAACCCCTCTAATGCAGCTATTATTCTGGGAGTATCCCTGTTTTTAACAGGGATTAAGCTGCCTGTAATAATCAGGGAACCAGTTGGGCTGATTAGTGGTATGAATACACCGGCAGCTATGCTGATTTCCGGTATTAATCTGGCTCAAAGTGATTTGCTGGGAGGATTAAAGAATAAAAGAACCTACATAGTCAGCCTGTCAAAGCTGATTATAGTTCCAGCTCTGACGCTGCTCCTTTTACTGGCAGCAGGAGCGGACAGAAACATATCCATTACGATTTTAACTGCGGCAGCCTGTCCAAGCGGAGCCATGGGTACCATGTTTGCGCTCCAATATAAAAGAAACAGTCAGTACGCGTCAAATCTTTTAGCCATTACAACAGCGCTGTCCTTAATTACCATACCTGCTATTATGGCGGCAGCCAGCGGAATTTTATAATAAAGGGGATACAAATGATTATAGTCAACGCACCATTGAAACAGGAGACGTTTCAGAAGTATGCAGAGGATGAAGGACTTATTTTTATAAAGAAATCAGGTATGAAGCTTTTTTTTGACAATCCGGAGGGAGAGGATGGGAAAAAAGCAGAGGTATTAAAGAAGAAACTGAAGGGGGAAAAGGAACTGGCAGCTATTTATTTTTCCGTTCAGGCTCAATAAGAGGAGTATGAAGACCGTACTTCATTTATATCGTAACCGGTATAAATGAAGTGCGTTTTTTTTATTGTTATGCTATACTGATTTTTGTTTCTTTTAATTGTTCACGGCATAAAAACTTAAGAATATTCTAGAATAAGCAGGTGATCTGGCAATCCGGTAAAGTTTGATATGGACGGGAGGTGGATTCCATCATGATACCTGATGATATCCGCAATATAGAAATAGAGAAACAATATCAGACCATAGATTTCGACTGGCTGAATCTGCATTATAAGACGACGGTGAGTATTGTTATTTTCACACTGGTTGTAGAATGCCTGATGAGCGTGGTCTTTGCCCGATCGGGCCTGATTCATACCAACACACAGCGCTATGTGCTAAAATATATCATGATTCCTTCCGGGCTTAATCTGATCTGTATTCTGGCAGAAACACTGATTATGAAATCAGGAGTATTTTCTCAGAAACAGAAAATATATAGTGTATCTCTGATGCTGGTTCTAATTTCATTTGTGCTGTTTACCGTTCACAGTGGTTTTACTGCCACCTATTATATTTTTCCAGGGGCAATCATGATGACGATTATTTACGCGGATCAGAGACTGACGGGAATTACAGCCACATTCTGCATTGTATCAGTCTCATTTTCTGAGATATTCATCAAATGGGATTCCGATAAAGTCGGAATTTTTGACAGCGGCTTAAGCATGGGAAACTTTCTTGTTTCCATGGTAATACTGGTTACTTTTTCTGCTGCAAGTATGGTAGTGATCCGGTTTGAGCAAAAGAAAAACGATGCCAGCATCAGAACTGACCTGGAAAGGCACCTGTTAAAGCAGAGCATTCAGGTAGACGAACTGACGGGGATTTTTAACCGCAAAGCGCTTGATGAAGCAATGGCTGTTATGGAGATTGAAAAGCCCTGTGCAGATCATATACTGGCTGTTGTTGATATTGATCATTTTAAAAGTATCAATGACCGGTTCGGACACTTTATGGGGGACAGATGCTTAATAGAGTTTGCCAGGGTATTGATGGAACATTCCTGTGCTTATACACCATATCGTTACGGCGGAGATGAATTCTGCCTTTTGTTTCACAATATATCAATGGAAGAAGCTGTTCTGGTGTGTGAGGAGATCAGACGGCTGACTGAAGAAATCCGGATAGAGGAAGAAAAAGAAATCCGCTTTACTGCCAGTTTTGGATTGTCCGCATATTCCAGTCCGCTGAATGCATCCAGGCTTTTTGTTCTATCTGATTATGCCTTATATGATGCTAAAAAATTCCGTAACTCCGTAAGAGTATATGAAAAGGGGATGAAGATCGCAGAGTGACTGCTCGGTCTGTCCCCTGTTTTTTTTGACTTGACATTACACAATGTGAAATGTTACAATATGTGTAACGATGAGAGAAACAAGGAGAAAAAAATGGATCATATCAAACTATCTACCAAAAAGGAACTGGAAATTTATATGAACCCGGTGAGGCAGAATCTCCTCCGGTTACTGGAGCGTTCCAAACTGCCCATGACGCCAAAGCAGCTTTCACAAAAGATGGACATCTCCCCTTCCAGTGTTCAGCATCATATTAAAAAACTGGAGTCACTTGGGGTCATTACGCTGGATCATACAGAGAATATTAATGGAATTACTGCCAGATATTATTGTCCGACTTATGTCAATGTCCGGATCGGCCTGGACCACCCCGACGATACTCAGCTCCAGAAAGAGGTCCTGGTTCAGGAGCAGATTGCAAGAACCTATGAAGGCTTTTTAACACAGAAGAAAAAATTTATAGAGCAGTTTAATAATGAGGATTTGGAATCAAGGTGGAATTTGGGAGATATTATGACCGGAGTGGTCCACTTAACACCTGGAGAAGGGGATGAATTATTAAAGCTTATTAGGGAGTTTCTGGATGCCCATGCGATCCCTTCTGAAGAGAAGTCTCCGTGGGAATATGCTTTTATTCTTTATAATGCGGAGGAAAATCTGTATGAGTAGGATAAAACAGCTGATCATCTTTTTAAACTATGCTTCCCTGGGAATTCTTCTGCCGGTGCTGAATTTAATCCTTTTGAAAAAAGGCGCTGACCTTAAAACCCTTCCTCTGCTAATTGCCAGTTATTCAGCTACGGTGTTATGCTTTGAGCTGCCCAGCGGAATCTGTGCCGATTTGTATGGGAGAAAAACTGTTTTTCTCATATCCGGAGTCTGCCAGCTTTTATCGGTTGGTCTGCTCTTTTTCTCACAGAGTCTGGTCTGGTTATTCTGCTGTCTTATTCTGAATGGAATCAGCAGGGCTTTTTCTTCTGGAAGCCTGGATGCTTTAATTGTAGATCAGGCATTGGCGAAAAGAGGAGAGGAATGTCTGCCTGATGTGACCTCCCGCCTTGCTATTATGGAACAGACAGGTCTGGCTTTGGGATGTATACTTGGAGGCTTTCTTTCCTGTTTAGGAGATTCCTATCAAGCCAATATTCTGCTTCGCATTATATTAACCGGAGTAACCATGGGACTTTGTATATTTGGAATAAAGGAAGAACGGATATTTGGCAGTGGAACGAGGCGCCCCAACCTTGCCAGACATCTAAAGGAAGGATTTGTTACTGTATTTTCCAAGCGGGATTTTCCGTTTATTTTAGCAGGCATGCTGTTCACCGGATTTTTTATTACTCCCATTGAGACATACTGGCAGCCGGTTTATCTGAAACTGTCTGATTCCTCACAGGGAACCTGGATGCTGGGAGTATTGTCCTTTGTGGGATTTTTTCTGGCGGCCGCAGGAAATTTTCTCTGCCGCAGGCTGCTCATAAAATATCCGGGAAGACAGTGGAGGATCTACAGCATCAGCCGTGTTTTGGGGGGCAGCGCTTTACTGATTCTGGCTCTTTTTCAATCGGCATGGATATTTGTTATTTTATATGGAGGTATTTATCTGTTCCTTGGTACCGGCAGTGTGGCTGAAAATACTTTAATCAATCAGTATACGCCAGGTCCTTTGAGAGCCAGTGTTTTGTCAGTGGGCTCATTTCTCTTACAGACAGGTTCCATGTTCGGTTCTGTTTACAGCAGCCTGACGGTGGGCCGCATTGACGTAACAGGGCTCTGGCTTACATCTGGTGGAGTTTTAATCGGGTATACCTTTTTAATTACTTTGCTTTTAATGGCTCAAAAAAAGAAAATAAATTTATATGATATTGAATCATTTGAAAACTCCTGATATAAATAAAGGTACAGGCAATGAAAAGAAGCTGTTTTTACGGATTTCCGGAATAACCAGGTTCTCATGCCAGAAAAGGTACCGGAATCAGAAATGGCGACCCAGAGCTATGCTGGATCGTCATTTTTTGATTCATTAAAAAGGCCCTTTTTAAAATTTGGAAATAATTGGATTATTTTCCAGAGATTAAACCGTCATATAATAAAATATTATAAGCAAAGGAGTTTTTACCATGCCAAGAAGAGGAGAAAACATTTATAAACGGAAAGATGGGAGATGGGAAGGAAGAACATTAAAACAAACGGGGAAATATCAGTATTTTTATTCCAAAAGCTATAAAGGCGTTAAGGAAAAGATGAAAAATTATAAAGAAAACCAGGTGTCTGCCAAAGAAAAAAGATCGGGTGAGATAAAGGGAGGGGCTGCACTTTTTGAGGAATGGCTCCTTGATGTTTCTATAAGAGTAAAGCCTTCAACCTATGAAAGCTATTACCGCTGCATATATAAGTATGTGATTCCATTTTTTGAAAAAGAGAAAGACCAGCGTATTACCACGGGATCTGTTGCACGGTTTGTAAAGGAGATGTATGAAAATGAGGAACTTGCAGATTCATCTAAAAAGAAGAATCTCACTATTTTTAAGATTGCAGTCAAGGAGATATTAAAAGGTTCCGCTGATTGCTTTGTAGTTATGGATTTAATTAAATATCCAAAGCCAGATGATAAAGAAGTTGAGGTTTTCTCCATGAAAGAGCAGCGTCTGATTGAACAGGTAGCTTTTCATTACAATGACAGGAGAGCCATGGGGATTCTTCTTTGTTTTTATACCGGTATCCGCCTTGGAGAACTATGCGCATTAAAATGGGGGGATATTGATATGGAAACAGGAACTTTATCCATCAGCAGGACCGTATCCCGAATCCGCCATTTTGAAGAGGAGGAACACAAGACCGCACTGTTTGTTGGGGCGCCAAAAAGCCGTAAATCCATGAGAAGGATTCCTCTTCCCCAGTTTTTACTTAATATGCCAGTACTGTCTACATATAAAAGCAGAAATCAGGATCATTATATATTTACAGAGACAAACGTACCTTTTGACCCCAGGTGTTTTCAAAAGCTGTATAAACGGCTTTTAAAAGAAGCTCACGTCAAGGACCGGAAATTTCATGCCATCCGCCATACCTTTGCTACCCGGGCACTGGAGCTGGGAGTGGATATTAAGACAATCAGCGAGCTTCTTGGACATTCCAGTGTATCCATTACCTTAAATGTCTATGCCCACTCTCTGATGGAACAAAAAAAGGCTGCGATTGAAAAATTTAATGATATGTATCAACTGAATGCTGATTTGAGCGGACCGTTAATAAAAAATAATTATGTAATTATGGAAGATTCGTATGCCAGGTAGGTTGTAACATATATATTTTCTAATATTCGGTTACAAATTAAATGAACATCCCCCCTTTTTCTGTCACAATTGACAAATATCTACATGTTGTTATATAATATTGATTAATTAAATGCTGTAAATATTTTACAAAAAATGCAATTTATTTCCAGAATGTAAATGATGAGTAGGAGGATATGGCTGTGGCGGGAAGGATTAAGATATTTCAGAGGGTCATTAAAAAATCAGATGAGGGTAATGATTCGGTGGGAAAGAAAAAATCCATAAAAGGAAGATTGTTATTTGGCATCATCGCCATGTGTGTCGCAATTTCCGTCCTATTTGGACTTTTTAACGGTTATCTTTTCTACCGTGATGCAAAAAAAAGCACTGATATGAGACTGATGGAGTCTGCAGAAGCTTATAGTCAGTCTGTTCAGAATGCTATTGATATTTATAAGATAAAGATTGAGGCCATTGCACAATACACCTCTATTACAAATCAGAATAAGAATGCAGAACAAAGAAAAGATGCGATGGATAAGCTTGCGCAGGATTACGGTTTTCTGGAGGTCACAACTGCGGATGTGAACGGAAAAGCAGCAAATGGGACAGATATGAGCCAGTTGGAGTTTTTTAACCGGGCAATGAAGGGAGAAACCTATATTTCAACCACCATGAAAAACGAGGAGCTGGGCAAAACGGTCCTGGTGATTGCAGCTAAGATAAATAATGGTCAGTACAATGGCGTTGTAACAGGAACCCTGGATGCGGATGTCTTCAGCAAAATGATTGATGGAGTATCCATTGGAAAATCAGGTTATGGATTTATAGTAGATAAAGAAGGAAAGGTAGTTGCCCATAAGGACAGAGCTACCGTTACCAATGAAACCAACTATATTGAGATGGGAAAAACCGATAAGACCTTTGCAGCAACTTCCGATAATATTAAGGATATGGTCGCAGGCAATACCGCTATCCGCTCATCCCGTTTAAGGGGTAAAACGCTGGTAATGGGATATACGCCAATTACTAATTCTGACGGCTGGTCCATTGCAGTAGTAGCAGAACAGTCGGAGATGATGAATGGTTTCTATCAGTCGCTTTTTATAACAATTATCCTGGCAGTTTTGATGATTCTGGCATCTTTATGCATGGCATTCAGAATTGCAGGGCCGATCGTTAAACCAATTGTAAAGCTGGTAGAACGTATAAAAGCTCTTGATGAAGGAGATCTGCATTCCGAAGTACCTCAGATTAATACCGGAGATGAACTTGAATCTCTTTCCCAGTCATTTACGGGAACAGTTAATACACTAAATAATTATATCAATGAGATTTCCACAGTATTAAGCGGGTTGGAAAAGGGAGATTGTACCGTTTTGGTAACTCAGGATTATAAAGGTGATTTTGTACAGATCAAAGAATCGTTAAACGGAATTACATATAACTTAAATTCTGTATTTACCAAGATCAAAGAATCCTCCGACAGGGTAGCAGACGGATCCAAACAGATTTCGGATGCTTCCCAGGCCCTTGCATCAGGGGCTGCCGAACAGGCAGCAACTGTTGAGGAGTTAAGTGCTTCTGTAAGCGGGGTATCAACCCGTGCCCAGGAGAATGCGGACAATGTTCAAAAAGCTACTGGATACGTAAGACAGGCCGTGAGCGGAATGGACGAAGGCAACGCTTATATGGAGAAACTGGATCATTCCATGAAAGAAATTGGACAGGCTTCAGAGAAAATTTCAAGTATTACCAAGGTAATCGAGGACATCGCATTCCAGACCAACATACTGGCTCTCAATGCAGCGGTGGAATCAGCCAGAGCCGGAGAAGCAGGGAAAGGCTTTGCAGTTGTTGCCGATGAGGTCCGTAATCTTGCCGGCAAATCGGCGGAGGCTGCCAAGCAGACGGCAGAACTCATCGGCCATTCAGTAGAGACTGTATCAGAAGGAGCAAAGATTGCCTATGAAACCACCCGGATTTTAAAATCAGCTGCCGAGAAATCCGGACAGGTAGAACGAACCATTCAGGAGATTGCAGCTGCTTCCAATGAGCAGGTAGAGGCAATCGAGCAGATTAACCAGGGACTCAACCAGGTGTCTTCCGTAGTACAGACCAATGCTGCAACGGCGGAAGAAAGCTCCGCTTCCAGTGAAGAGTTAGATGCTCAGGCTCAGGTATTAAAACAGGAAGTTGAACGATTCAGGCTTCAGGGTGAATGCACACAGCCAGCAGAGGAACCTGTGTTTTATGAAGCTGCAGCTACAGCTGAACTTCCGGATTATACGCAAGCCTGGGAAGAAACAGCACAAAAAGAAGAGACTGTATTACCAGTTTCCTATATACATGACTCAGCAAAATATTAATTGATCCGATCAGCCGCAAGATAGAAAAACATGTTGCGGCTGATTTTTTGTTTTGTGTCAGATGAGTTCATGATATAATAGCAAAAAAGGGGGAGCCAGAGGTGAAAATTGACAGGTTGATCGGAATCATATCCATATTACTGCAAAAAGAAAAGGTGACAGCACCTTATCTTGCTGAGAAGTTCGAAGTATCCAGAAGAACCATAAACCGTGATGTGGAGAATTTATGCAAGGCTGGAATACCAATCGTCACAGAACAGGGGAAAAATGGCGGGATTTCTATCGCCGAGGGCTATAAAGTAGATAAGACATTATTTACCTCTGCGGAGATACAGGCAATTCTTTCCGGGTTAAAGAGTCTGGACAGTGTATCAGGAAGCAACCGGTATCAGCTTTTGATGGATAAGCTATCCTGTGGCAGTAATGATTATGTAGGTGCCAGTGGTCCGGTTGTCATTAATTTAAGTTCCTGGTACCAGTCATCCCTTCCGCCTAAATTTGAACTGATTAAGGATGCAATCGAGAGAAAAAAGAAGATTGAGTTTCAGTATTACGGTCCTGGTGGGGATAACACGCGGGTATTAGAACCCTGTTTGTTGATATTTGAATGGTCTTCCTGGTATGTTTGGGGATATTGCCTGCTTAGAGATGATTTCCGTATGTTTAAATTAAACCGGATGGATCAGATCCGATGCACCAATGAGGACTGTGAAAAAAGGGAGATTCCTCTCTACCATATGGATCCCCGTAAAGTTCAGTGGACCAATGGAGTAGAGGTAACAGCAGAATTTGATAAATCCATGAAATGGAGGCTCATAGAGGAATTCGGCATGAACAGCTTCAGTGAAAATGCGGACGGCAGGTTATTAATAAATATTGGCTGGTCGGATCAGGAGTCTTTATTTGGCTGGCTGCTTGGATTCCGGGATTGCGTGCGGATTATTGAACCAGTGGAATACCAGAAGGATTTTTTAAATCTGCTGGAACGGATTAAGAATCTTTATTGATAAATAGAATCACCTGGCACCATATTGACAATGACCACAGAATCTATCATAATATACAGATACCCCTTATGGTATCCGGAGGTGCGAAATGAAACAGTGTATGGATGCAGATAATCTGCATCGGCGTTTAAAAAAGATCATTGGTCAGGTTCAGGCTATTGACCGTATGGTAGATGAAGATGTCCCCTGTGAGGACGTGCTTGCCCAGATCAATGCAGCAAAATCTGCGCTGCACCGGGTTGGACAGGTAGTTTTGGAGGGGCATATTAATCATTGTGTCAGAGATGGAATAGAGCATGGAGATGCCGATAAAACCATTGAGAGTTTTACAAAAGCAGTCGAGCGTTTCGCCAATATGACATAATTGATGCGTAGAAGCAGGACATCCGTTAAAGCGGAGGCCCTGCTATTTTTTTTCCACAGCCACCCATATTTCGCAGGAATAGTCTGGATTGTTTACATCATCGGATGGATAGACTTCAAAGTCCGTACCCCCGCAGGGCTTGTATTCACTGGCGGGGAAAAACTCACTGTAGATTTGCTGATACAGTCTGGTAAATGCATCCGGCATGGAACCGATGCACGGAAATACGGCATACGTATGAGCCGGAACGTCCCATACCATCAAATCTTTTTCTGCAGGCAGAGTACCGTTAAAGTAAACCCCGATGGCGTAAGGGCAGCCAGGATCTGCTGCATCTTTTCCAAAACCTGTTCCCGCTATGTTTTTCCCAAACATCGTATCAGAAGAAATATACCTGGCAAGCGCGCCAATTGTTCCATCCATGCGGCATTGCTTCCAAAATTCAGATATTCTGGCGGAGGTCAGTTCATTTTTGCCGGATACCTCCATGGGTTTACCAATCATTTGAAAGCCGTTCCTCTTTTCAATCCTGTAATCAGTCACATTGGCTCCAGTCAGGATCAGCTTAACAGAAAGACGGGAAAATGATTTCAGACTGGCACCGTTTCGCACCTGGGTAGGGGACACTCCATGAAAGCGTGTAAAAGCGCGGCTGAAGCTTTCCTGGGTGTCGTAGCCATATTTTACGGCAATATCGAGAATACGTGTATTGGTGTCTGCCAGCTCACATCCTGCCAGAGTCAGCTTTCGCATACGGATATATTCTCCCAGAGTAAATCCGCATAGTATTCCGAATACCCGCTGAAAATGAAAGCTGGATGAACATGCCTGTTTTGCAATCTCACTAAAATCCAGTTCTGTGGTTATATGGTCTTCCACGTAATCCACTGCCTTTTGAATGCCGCTAATCCAATCCATCTTTGTTTCTCCCCTTGTTTTATTCAAATAGTGGAATGATATCTCTGGTAATCAGTGTAGTCTGTATTTTAAAATTTGGTACAAACCGGGACGCAATCGCTACAACAATACTTTTTTCAGGATTAACAAATATGAAGTTTCCGCTGTCACCAATCGCAGCATAACAACGGTCTCCCTCACTGTCTGTAATCCACCATAAATAACCATATAAAAAATCTCCCCAACGGTTCCTTACTTTCGTGCATTCTTCAATCCATTTTTGTGATAGAATTTCCCTGCCTTCATAGCTGCCGCCGTTTAAATAAAGCTGTCCGATCTTTGCCATATCCCGTGGAGTAAGGCAAAGTCCCCACCCGGCTGTGTTCACACCCTTTGGATCAACCACCCAGCCGTTTACAGATCTGCTATATAGAAAGGCAAGATGCTCCTCTTTATTTCTGATTATCGTATTACCGGGAATTGTTATGCCCAGTGGTGTAAACAGATTTTCTACTGCAAAATCAAGTACGGATTTGCCTGTGGAGTTTACTAGAATTCCGGATAAAATCTGTGTACCAACGGTGGAATACTTAAATTCTCCGGTTAAACCAGATTTACCTCCCAATAAATCCAGGGCAGATTTAGTCCAGTCATCACTGGAATAGACCTTTGTATAAGGTTCCGACTTATATTTGTATGGCGCAGTCATGGTAAGCATATTTTTTATGGTGACCTGCTTTATGGTCTGTTCCCCGCGCTTAAGCTTGTAGGCTGGGAAAAAATCCAGAACGTTCTGATCAGGGCTTTGTATATAACCCTGATCAATGGCAATACCAATCAGTGCCGCTACAATGCTTTTGGTTACCGACATTACGTGAACCGCATCCACTGAGGTATAGCCGTCAAAATAACGTTCATAAACAACTTCCCCCTTTTTTTGTACAACGATACCAGCTATATTATTGTAATCTGCTGCAATTATATTTTCTAACCCAGCAATACCATCGTTCATGATGTTTCCCCGCTTTCTTTTTCAATAATCCGTTAGATTTCACAGATACTATCTTACGGGAAAACGGATTTAACCGCCTGACATTTTGTGCGGAGCGGTGTCATATGCAGCTATAGTACAGTATATCAGAATATGTATTTTTTTCAATCGGAGTGAAAATGCAGGTTTCTGCTTGACAATTGATACCTATGGGGGTATATTGGGTTATGTTAAGTACATATACCCCTATAGGTATAAAAGGAGGCGGATTATGAATCGTATCAATAAGTTTTTAGAGTGGGGAGGGCCCTTGAAAGAAAAAGGGAGTCTGGTAGTTTCTGTGATTGCTCTTATTATCAGCTTTTTTGATTTGGCGCCAATACCTTTTGATGCCGCCTGGATTGCAGTTCTTCTTTGTGGCATTCCAATTATTATGGAGGCAGTCATTGGTTTAATCACTGAATTTGATATAAAAGCAGATGTACTGGTATCCATTGCGCTGATTGCCTCTATCATAACAGGGGAGATATTTGCTGCGGGAGAAATTGCTTTCATTATGCAGTTGGGGGCATTTCTTGAAGATTTTACAGTAAAAAGAGCAAGAGATGGGATTGAAAAACTGGTTCATTTAACCCCCCGTACAGCCAGGAGGCTGAAAGGGGCGCTAGAGACGATTATTCCGGCAGAAGAGGTATTAAAGGGAGATCTTCTTCGTGTATTACCGGGAGAGACGGTTCCTGCAGACGGAGTCATCACAACTGGAAGAACCTCTGTGAATCAGGCTGTTATGACGGGGGAATCCCTTCCTGTGGACAAAGGACCGGGAGATGAGGTCTCCAGTGGCACAGTCAATCAGTTTGGTTCCTTTGATATGGAGGCAACCAGGGTAGGAGAGGACAGTTCCATACAGAGAATGATACGTCTGGTTCAGTCTGCAGATGCACGAAAGGCTAAAATAGTGGGCGTTGCGGACCGATGGGCAACGTGGATTGTGGTGATTGCTCTGGCAACTGCCTTGATGACCTGGTTTTTTACAGGCGAGCCGATGCGAGCCGTCACCATACTGGTTGTATTCTGTCCCTGCGCACTTGTTCTGGCTACCCCAACAGCAATTATGGCGGCAATAGGCAATGCGACTAAGCACGGCTTCCTGGTCAGGGAGGGAGATGCACTGGAACGTTTGTCTGCAGTCAGCAAACTGACCTTTGACAAGACTGGTACTCTGACCTATGGGACTCCTCAGGTGGTGTCTGCAGTCAGCTTTACAAAAGAGTATGGGGAGGATGAAATATTTGAGCTGGCAGCAGCGGCAGAGTCCCGCTCGGAACACCCGCTGGGGAAAGCCGTGGTCCGCTCATTGAAAGAGCAAAAGAAAAAGGATGTGATGCCCGCAGATGAATTTGAGATGATTCCCGGACGGGGTGTTAAGTCTGTTGTAAATGGAAAGAAAATTCTGGCTGGTACTCCGGAGCTTTTGTCTGAAAATGGAATTCTCATGGAAGAATGGCATAGAAGAGAGGCAGAATTTTATCTTAATCAGGGCTGCACAGTTATCTATCTTTCGGAAGGCATTATTCCTGCTGGTTTTCTTGCATTATCGGATACCATCAGAAAGGAAGCAGGTGAGGTGATTGGACGAATTAAAGAAATTGGTTCGGAACCTGTTCTGCTTACCGGGGATCATAAAAGCGCAGCCATGCATATTGCTGGTCAGCTTGGGATTATGGAGATTCATGCAGAGTGTCTGCCTGAAGATAAACTCAATTGGGTGAATACCTATGAGGAAGAAAAGAAACGGGTTTGCATGATCGGCGATGGTATCAATGATGCCCCGGCTTTAAAACGTGCTTTTGTCGGAATAGCCATGGGCGGGATCGGCAGTGATATAGCAGTGGAAGCCGCAGATATTGCCCTGGTGAGCGATGATATAAAAGAAATCCCCCATCTTCTGGCTCTGTCAAAAAAGATGATGAGTACCATACATTATAATCTGTTCTTTTCCATGTTCTTAAACTTTACTGCTATTATACTGGCGGTAACCGGGATATTAAATCCGGTGGTAGGCGCACTGGTACATAATGCAGGATCCCTGGCAGTAATCATTAACTCAGCGTTTCTTCTGAAATGGAGTGCAAAATAAATAAGCAGCATTGGAAAGCCGGACTTTTCAATGCTGCTTATCGATTAATCTTTTTGTCTGACGTTTACAAAGGCTTTAATTGCTGCAAAACTTTCCGCACTGATCACATGTTCAATCCGGCATGCATCCTCTAATGCGATCTTACGCTCGACGCCCAGAGCCATAAGCCAGTCCGACAGGAAGGTGTGGCGCTCGTACATCCGCTCAGCGATTTCCTGCCCCTTTTCCAACAGCGTTATATGTCCGTTTTCATCCATATCGATAAAACCATTCTCGCGAAGATTCTTCATTGCCACACTGACGCTGGGTTTGGAAAATTCCAACTCACCGGCTATATCAATTGAGCGTACATATCCGTTGCGTTTATGCAGCATTAAAATTGCTTCCAGATAATTTTCAGCAGATTCCTGTATTTTCGTAACAGCACCTTCTTTCAATGTTCTTTTTGTATCTGTTTATTGTAACACAAACAGGCTTGTATTTTCAAGTCAGGTTATCCATTCCTTTTTCATGCTTTTTTATCATGGTACGGAACTGACTGATGGAGATTCCCAGTTCATTGCTGGCGGATCGCAAAGAGTATTCCCGGTTCAGCCATTTTTCATATATAGGAAAGAATTCATCTGGAAGGGGGGAAGGATATCTCCCCAGATGCTTTCCCTGTGCTTTTGCTATGGCAATTCCTTCTGCCTGCCTTTGTCTGATATTTTCTCTTTCCGCCTGGGCTACATAAGAAAGCAGCTGTAAGACAATATCAGAGATCAGCGTTCCTATTAAATCCTTATTGGTCCGTGTATCTAGAATTGGCATGTCAATAATCACGATGTCTGCCTTTGTGATTTTAACGATATCTCTCCATTCTTTCTGAATGTCTTCATAATTTCTTCCAAGGCGGTCCAGACTTTTGACGACCAGTACATCGCCCTCTTTCAATTTCCGTTTCAATTTCTGGTACTGGGGCCGGTTAAAATCTTTTCCCGACAATTTATCACAGTAAATATTTTTCTCTAAAACTCCCCATTTAATCAACTCTACCAGCTGCCGTTCAACGTTCTGATCAAGCGTAGATACTCTGACGTAACCATAGAAATTATTCATATATTATTTGACCTCCTGTCTTTTCTATTATGGCAGAAAGAGTAGATTTTAAAATGAGACAAGCATAAAGTATTGCTAAAAAGGTGTACCTTTTCGGCAATACTTTATGCTTGTTAAATTAGTATAATTAACCATAATATATTATAATAAAAACTTCGACATATTTCAACAAAAATATAGCAGAAAGGAGATTTTGGGTGTCGATATAGAAAGGTACACCTTTTTGACAATAAAATTCATGGTACAACGGTTATATTAATCGAAAATAAGACGAATATAACGGTATTAAGTAACAATGAAAGGGGGACCGGCATATATCCGGTACAAAACTATGAAAAGAACCTCGATGAAGAAGGCATTTATACTGCATTTTTTTGCAATTACTGTTTCAGTACTTATTATGGTAATTTCTGTAACCTTAAGTTTTCAGTCCATTAATAAGGTAAATGGGTTGATTTCGGAATGTTATGAAGAGAAAGAATTGCTTTTGTCTGCCCAGACCGCTCACTACAAATGGGGGAGCAATTTAAGCAATTCATTAAATTACGGAACGGAATTTACAGGTCAAAAGGATGAAACCAAGTGTGATTTTGGAAAGTATCTATACAGTGACAAAGTAAAGAATTCACAGGATATGGCTGAATTTTATACAAAGGCTGAGCCGCTGCATAAAGAGATTCATGAACTTGCCGACCAGGTGCTGGATCTGGAGAAAACCAATAAGAGTGCAGCAATTGAACTGGAGAAAAACGGTGTTAATGTAAAAATTGAGCAGTTAGTTCAGTTACTTGATTCTGCAAAGGTACAAAAGCAGGCCAATATTGACCAGCAGCTTAAAAACATGAAAATTACCATTTTTAAGGGAGTGGCAATGTGTGCTGCTGTATTAATAATTACATTTATACTTTTGATTTTGACGTTCCGTTATGTCAGCCGCCATATTGTCAGTCCCATACTCAGGCTTCAGGAGGAATGTAAAAAACTAAAGGCAGGCTTACTGGATGTGTCATTTACAAACCGCCTTACAAATGAAGTAGGAGATTTAGGCAATTCCCTGGATGATTCTGTTTTGGCAATTAAAGACTACATAAAGGCAATTGATTATGCCATGTCTCAGTTTGCCAATGGAAATTTTGCATGTGAATGCTCCATAGAGTTTGAAGGAGATTTTTATAACATACAGAAATCAATCGAATTTTTCCAGAATCAGATGAATCATACTCTGTCTGAAATAAAACAGGGGTATGAACAGGTTTCCACGGGAGCAGAACAGGTTTCTGCCGCTTCTCAAAGTCTTGCACAGGGGGCCGCAGAGCAGGCCAGCAGTGTAGAGGAACTGTCTGCAGCAATAGCGCAGGTGCAGGCACAGGCAAAGGATAGCGCCCAGTATGCCCAGAATGTGGATACCATAGGAAACCAGGCGGAGCAGACAGTAAGAGAAAGCCTTGTTGAAATGGAACATCTTAAAAATGCCATAGGCAACATATCGGAAGTTTCAGAACATATTACAGAGATAATAGAGACGATTAATTCAATTGCTGCTGAGACAAATCTTCTTGCTTTAAATGCGGCAATTGAGGCGGCCAGAGCAGGAAGTGCAGGCGCAGGTTTTGCAGTCGTCGCAGATGAGATCAGAAAGCTGTCTCAGGGATCCGCGGAAGCGGCTAAGAATATTTCAGCTCTTATAGAAAATTCCATAGCAACCATTCGTCAGGGAGAAACATACGCCTCAAGTACAAGTCAGGCATTTGCTGAGGTGGCAGAGCATGCCAATACCATTATCAGCATGGTAGGAAAAATTGCTGAAGCATCGGAAAAACAGTCCCTGTCGGTAACGGAAATTTCCCGGGGAATGGATCAGATTTCTTTCGTTGTTCAGTCGAATTCCGCGACTTCAGAGGAAAGTGCTGCAGCAAGTGAGGAGTTAAACAGTCAGGCGGAGGTAATGATGAGCCTGATAAGCCAGTTTAAACTGAAAACAAGTGCAAACTCATGATTGAAGGTGTAGTAAATGACGGAAAAAGATGCTCATGTTCTTCTTGGGCAGATTCAGAGTATTATTACAAATAAACCTGTAACGGGACAGCTGGAGGGTGATACTCCGGTTTACAAGGAACTTCAGGATACCATTTCCTGTCTTTCCAGATATATGTTGAAAATGAACCAGCAGGTAACTAGAAGCCGTGGATTAAATTCCCTGTTACTGGCTATCATTAACAGTCTGAAGGATTGGGTTGTTGTAACAGAGGAGGAGACAGGCAAAATCCTTTATACCAACGATCTTGTGAAAAATCGGTTTTGTAATGAGGAGACCGGACAGTTTATTTGCGGAGAGGCATGCGGATTGATGAACCGGCTTCAATCTCCAGATAAAATAGAAGACAAACAAAAATTTGAGTATCAATGCAAAAAGGAAAAATTCTTTCAGGTAGAATCCCACCGGGTGCAATGGGAAGATACGAGAGCAGTCATTCATTTAATTACTGATGTGACATTTCAGAAAGAAACAGAGGCTCATCTGGAAATAATGGCGTATAAAGATGAGCTGACCGGACTTAATAATCGGAGATGCTGTATCAGCACCATCGATGAGTATATGAAAGCGGAGCCTTTATTTGCCTTGTGTATGATTGATCTGGATGGATTAAAAACGATCAATGATCAATTTGGTCACCTAAACGGAGATCAGTATTTAACATGTGTTTCACGGAAATTAAAAGAGTCTGTTAATCAGGGGGATTTTATATGCCGCTTTGGGGGAGATGAATTTGTAATTCTCTACCGTGGAATAACAGAAGAAGAGGCTGAGAAACGGTTAGCCGAAGTTAATCATAACCTGGCAACAAATCCGGTCGGTTATTCCATGTCTTTCAGTTATGGAATTGTCTGCATTAAAAAGGAAATGAATCTGCTACCTGAGACTGCTATAAAGATAGCTGATGAAAAAATGTATCAATATAAACGGATGCGTAAGTAAAAAAAGAGGTCTTTCGAAAGCAGCAGAGGACAGGCGTATCTTTTCTTGTGTTTTTTGTAGTTTTACATTATAATGATAGGCAGGTAAAATGAAATGGGAGCAAGAAAAGAATGAGATTTATTGGAAGCAAGACACTGCTGCTGGACCAGATTAAGTATGTAATAGATGAAAAAGCGCCGGAAGCGAAAAGCTTCTGTGATATATTTTCTGGAACCGCTGCGGTTGCCAGATATTTTAAACAGTGGTATCAGGTCTGTTCCAATGACCTGCTGTATTTTTCTTATGTGCTTCAGCGGGCAACTGTTGAGAACGACCAGATGCCGGAGTTTACCTGTTTGCAGTCAGAAACAGGAATTGAAGATCCACTGGATTATTTTAACGGGATAGAGAAAAAAGAGATGGAAGAATTGCCGGTGGAACGGCGTTTTTTCCAGAATACGTATGCGCCTGTGGGCGGCCGGATGTATTTAAATGATGACAATGCTCTTCGCATAGACTTTGCACGCTGTACCGTAGAGGACTGGAAAGCAGCCGGTTTGTTAAGTGAAGAGGAGTATTTTTATCTGGTAGCCTGTATTGTAGAGGGAATCCCTTTTGTTTCCAATACGTCTGGAACCTATGGTGCTTTTCATAAGTCGTGGGAGAGAAGAAGTTATAAGCATTTTGAACTATATCGTCTGCCAGTGACACATAACGGAAAAGAAAACCGCTGCTATAATGAAAATGGTTCGGACTTATTAAAAAGACTGGAAGGCGATATTCTCTATATTGATCCTCCTTACAATTCCAGACAGTATTTTTCAAATTATCATGTTTTGGAAACCGCTGCCAGATATGATTATCCAAGCGTGCGGGGAGTCACCGGACAAAGGCCGGAAGCGGAAGGACAGAAATCTGAGTTCTGCATGAAAAACAAGGCAGTTCCTGCCTTTGAAGAGTTGATTTCCAATGCCAGATACCGCCATATCATACTGAGCTACAGTACAGACGGGCTGATGTCGATGGAAGAGATAGAAGCAGTTATGAAAAAACACGGAAAGCCAGAGACCTATCATGTGTATGAGATCCCCTACCGCAGGTACAAGAGCCGTAAGGTGAAAGAAACGGAACGTTTAAAGGAGCTTTTGATTTACATAGAAAAGCAGGTGCCGCCATGTACATAAAAAGTCCTCTGAACTACACAGGAGGAAAGTTTAAGATTCTGGACTCTGTTTTTCATGCGTTTCCAGCCAATATCCGGACGTTTGTGGATGTATTTGCCGGCGGGTTTAATGTAGGAATTAATGTAGAGGCCGAGACAATTATCTGTAATGATCAGATTCATTATTTGATTGAGATGTTTCAGATGTTTCAGGCTACGGATACCAACAGGCTGCTGGAACGGATCCGGGGAATCATTAACACCTACCAACTGACCCAGCAGAATAAAGACGGATACTATGCGCTTCGGTCAGATTACAACAAAACCGGTGATTTAACTAAGCTCTTTGTTCTGACCTGCTATGCGTTCAATCATCAGATCCGTTTTAATAACAGCCATGAATTTAATTCTCCTTTTGGGAGAAACCGGAGTTCTTTTAACAACAATATTGAAAAGAATTTAACCCAGTTTTGCCAGGCGCTTCAACAGAAAAATATCCAGTTCACCAACAGGGACTTTACAGAACTGGATTATTTAAAACTTGGACCGGAGGATTTGGTTTACTGCGATCCTCCCTATCTGATTTCAACTGGGAATTATAACGATGGTAACCGGGGATTTAAAGACTGGAAGGAAAAGGAAGAGCGGGAGCTGCTTGAGCTGCTTGATAAACTGAATCAGACTGGAATTCGGTTTGCTTTGTCAAATGTATTTTATCATAAGGGACTTTCCAATGAACTTTTGATTGAATGGAGCAAGAAGTATCAGATTCATTATATTGATAAAACCTATTCCAATTGTAATTACCAGTTTAAAGAACGGGATGCAGTTACGGTTGAAGTACTTATAACAAATTATTAATAAAAGCGGAAGCTCTGATTCGTTTCACAGAGGCTCCGCTTTTTTTGTTTTGCTGACTTTTTATAAAAAATAAAGATAAGTTTAAAGAATAAAATAATTAACTTAATCAGTATTAACATTAAATAAATGATTATTTCCTGTAACTGCAAAAAATCGCCAAACTATTAAATATTATTCGTTTGGCGATTTTAAGTACTTATAACTTGTATCTTAATCATTTTATAGGGCTTATTTTCATTTATCGCCCTCTTTCTCCACCTTAATCTCCCAATGGATCAAAAAGGTGAGTGCAGCCCGAAGAACAATAATGGCAGCAACCAGGGCAACCTCAGAAAGCTCTCGAACCACAACAGTTCTTAAAATCTCACTTCCAAGCTTAAACTCCAGTCCCAGTGCCATACCCTCGGCAAGATGCAGACGTATGGCAGGATTATGCTTGACATAGTTGATAATACCTTTGATACCCGATACAATGATGACAATTACTCCCATGAATTCAAAGAGAAGAATTGCAATGTCTACCACCTGCCGCAACAAAATTTCCAGATTTCCTACCATATGTTCCCCCTCCGTCTGGTATTCATTAATTAGATTTTACTTCTTTCCAGGCTTCGTTATAAAGGCTGTCTGACTGGTCTCCCAGGTACTTGTAAACTTCGCTGTTCTTTAACATGCTGTCATCTGGGAATAAAGCCTTGTTGTTTTTCACTTCCGGATCAAGCAGATCAAAAGCACCTTTATTTGGTGTTGGATATGTGATATATTCAAAGTTTTTCTTTGCAATGTCCGGACGGCATAAGAAGTTAATCCACTTTTCCGCATTTTCCTTGTTGGGAGCATTGGCAGGAATTACCCAGGAATCCAGCCAGAGATTGGTTCCCTCTTCCGGAATTACATATTCCAGAGAATAATCAAGACCAAGATCCTTAACTTCGTTCTGAATATAAAGCATTTCACCGGAATAGATAACGCCAACAGCTGCTTCTCCACCGATCATCTTATCACGAACCTGATCGATTACATAAGCCTGTACCAGAGGCTTCTGTTTGATTAAAAGCTCTTTTGCTTCTTTGATTTCCTGCTCGTTGGTGGTGTTCATGGAATATCCCAGTGATTTTAAAGCTACCATAAATGCATCCCGGACACTGTCCTGCATCAGGATGTTGTCTTTGAATTTCTCATCCCACAGATCAGACCATTTGGTAGGAATATCTTCTTTCGCCACCATTTTGGTATTGTAAAGAATTCCCACGGTTCCCCAGGAGTAGGGGATGGAATACTTGTTTTCCGGGTCAAAGCTCTTTGACATCTCCAAATACTTGGGATCAATTTCCTTGTAGTTTGGAATGTTGTCAAAGTTGATTTCTGCAAGAAGGTTGTTCTGTGCCATCTTCTGAATCATATAGTCAGAGGGGCAGATTGCATCGTATTTGACACCGCCAGCCTCAATGACCGGGTACATCTCTTCATTGGTTTCGAATAAATCGTATACTACCTTAATACCTGTTTCTTTTTCAAATTCCTCAATGACGGATTCGTCAATATATTCGCCCCAGTTGTAAACATAAACCTCACCATTGCTTCCTGCCTTGGCCTGTGATTTTCCACAGCCGCTTAACAGGGAAGTGGAAAGCAGGGCGAGGGCGCTGATTGCCATAACCATTTGAATTCTTTTTTTCATATTAATGATCTCCTGTTATTTTTTTCGCTTTGGTGCAAAGTTTGTGATTAAGAGAAGAACCAGCACCGTTAAAAAGATAATCGTGGAAAGTGCATACATGGAAGGTTTAATTCCCCTGCGTACTTCACTGTAAATTAAAGTCGATAATGTATTAATACCGGCACCCTTTGTAAAGTGAGTGATAATAAAATCATCAAGTGACATGGTAAATGCCAGCAGAAATCCGGAAAGTACACCTGGAAGAATATCCGGGAATACTACCTTGAAAAATGCGGAAACTGAGGTGGCTCCCAAGTCCATGGCTGCCTCGTAGGTACTTTTATCTGTCTGCTTTAACTTCGGCATGACACTTAATATGACATACGGAATATTAAAGGTAATATGTGCGATCAGTATGGTCTTAAATCCCAGAGAAATCCCAAAGGCGATGAATGCCAGCATCAGGGAGATTCCGGTTACAATATCCGCGTTCAGCATGGGAATGTTGGTAATGCCCATGAGAAGAGAGCGGGGAAACGGCTTCATGCTGTTAATTGCAATGGCGGCTGCAGTACCGATAATAACTGCAATCAGAGACGATACAAATGCAATCAGCAGGGTAGTATAAAGTGCCTCCATAATCGTGCTGCTGGAAAACAATTCTGTGTACCATTTGGTAGTAAAACCTCCCCATTGGGTACGGGATTTTGAATTGTTAAAAGACAGCACTGTCATGGTTGCTATGGGTGCATATAAAAACACCACAATAAGAACCAGGTAAAAATCCTGGAAAAAACGTTTGATAAAAGCTGTTTTTCTATTTATCACAGTACCGTTCCCTCCCCATTTTTATCATACTTGGCAATGAGCGCCATGCTGATTAAAATAAATATCATAAGGACCAGAGAAAGGCCGGAGCCTAAGTTCCAGTTGCTCCCTTTTGTAAATTCCTGCTCAATTACATTACCGATTAGAAGAATTTTGCTTCCGCCTAATATATTGGAGATAACAAAGGTGGTAAGTGCAGGAACGAAAACCATGGTGATGCCGCTTACGATTCCAGGTATGCTTAAAGGAAGCAGAATCCGAATGAGCACCTGGAGGGAATTAGCGCCTAAGTCTCTTGCTGCGTTTACTACATTGTCATCAATTTTCATCAGCACATTATAAATCGGAAGAACCATGAATGGAAGGAAGTTATATACCATACCAAGGATAATGGCTCCCGGAGTGTTGATAAGTCCCTGATTTGGCAGGTGGAGTGTGGATAGAATTCCGTTAATCACACCGTTCTTCTCCAAAAGCGTCTGCCATGCAAGAGTACGAAGAAGAAAATTCATCCACATGGGAAGGATAAAAATAAATACGATAAAGCTTCCCTGGCCCATTCCTCTGGTGCGGAGAATCATCGCAAGAGGATAAGCTAATACCAGGCATAAAACAGTACTTAAAAGGGATAAACCCAGAGAGAGCCACAATGCCTTCGCATGTTCCTCTGTAGAAATAGAAAGAACATTGGAAAGTGTGAAAGCTCCGCTCTTGTCAGTGAGTCCGTAAAATACGATCAGTGCAAGTGGAATCAGAATGAAACCAATCATCCACATCAGATACGGTCCGGACAATAATTTCTTATTCATTGACTCCCACGGCCTCCTCATCCTCTGAAGCCGGCTTGTTCATGATCTGGATATCAAAAGGATCCACATGAAGACCTACTTTTTGTCCAACTGGGAATAAGTCCGTACTGTGAACCAGCCATTCAAATCCGTCCGGTGAAGTAACTTCCATTTCGTAATGAACGCCTTTAAAGATTAAATGTGTAACAACGCCCTCAAGTCTGCCGTTTTCCGGAGCAACCAGGTCGATGTCTTCCGGTCTGATGACTACATCAACAGGAGCATTGGAACCGAATCCTTTATCTACACAGGCAAATTTGGCACCAAATATTTCAACCAGCTCATCTCTTAACATAATTCCCGGTACAATGTTACTTTCCCCGATAAAGTCAGCCACAAATGCGTTCTCTGGTTCATTGTAGATGTTTTCCGGAGAGCCCATCTGCTGAATATAGCCCTGATTCATAACGACTATGGTATCTGACATGGTCAGAGCCTCTTCCTGATCATGGGTTACATAAATAAAGGTAATGCCAAGCTCATTTTTCAAACGGATCAGCTCATACTGCATATCCTGACGAAGTTTTAAATCCAGTGCGCCTAACGGCTCATCAAGCAGCAGAACTCTTGGTTCGTTGACGATAGCTCTTGCAATGGCGATTCGCTGCTGCTGTCCGCCGCTTAAGGAACTGACGCTGCGGTTTTCAAAACCGTCTAAGTTTACCAGCTTTAAGGCGTATTTAATCTTATCCTGAATATAAATTTTGGATTTATTCTTGATTTTCAAACCAAATGCAATGTTTTCCGCAATGGACATATGGGTGAAAAGAGCATACTTCTGAAAGACTGTATTCAGTTGTCTTTTATTGGGCGGGAGATTGGTGATGTTCTGGCCGTCAAAGATAACCTCGCCTTTGCTGGGGCTCTCAAAGCCTCCGATAATACGAAGTGTGGTGGTCTTTCCGCAGCCGCTTGGACCCAGTAATGTAACAAATGTGTTCTCCTTTACGGAGAGATTTAAATCATCAAGAACTATAGTTCCGTCAAAGCTTTTTGATATATTTCGTAAATCAATGAGTGACTGACCCATGAGCTTTATCCTCCTGTTAAAAGCTTGGAGGTGAACTTACCCAGATTAAGGAAGCACCTGCCTTGCTGCTTAAGTAATGTTTTTTATCTGGTATAAAGTAAAAGGATTCCCCTTTTTTTGCTTTATATGTTTTATTTCCTATATGAATGGAAATGCTTCCCTGCAGTACATACCCGAATTCTTCTCCTTCGTGTGGATTGTCCGGATAAGTCTGTCCTTCTGACTCCAGGGTCAGCAGGATGGGTTCCATCATATTTTTCTGTGCGTTTGGAATAATCCACTTGATTTCATTTTTCAAATCTGCGTCGTGTTTTTCAAAATAGTCGGTTTTGCCAAATACGATCTGCTCTTCCCGGCTTTCGTTAAAAAACTCTCCGATGGAGGTACCCAGACACTGTAAAATATCCATAAGAGTTGCAATGGAGGGGGAGGTTAAGTCCCTTTCCAGCTGAGATATAAATCCCTTTGACAGTTCCGCGCGGTCAGCCAGTTCTTCCTGAGTCAGTCCTTTTAATACGCGCAGTTCCTTTAATTTTGTACCGATATCCATTTGCTCCTCCTTCTTATTATGTTAAGCTGAAAGTTTACTTATACTAACTGACGATAAATATAACTATAAAGTTTAGTAATAATAAACACGCAGCAAGATACATTATACTTGTTTTTCCATGTATGTCAATAGTTTTTAAGGAAGTTTTTCCTTAACAAACGGGGAAAATTATGATATGATATTTCTAGTTTATACAAGGAAGATTTGAGGAGGAAAAGTGTTATGACAGGTAAATATATGGCTTATGTAGGTTCCTATTCCTACAATGGACAGGCCAAGGGCATCACGGTGTATGATGTCGATGTGGAAAAGGGCCGTTTTATCCCAAGATGTGAGGTGGAAGTAGACAATTCTTCTTATGTAATAGCTTCCAACAATGGCAGGACACTTTATTCCATAGCTGATGAAGGCGTGGTATCTTTCCGCATTCATGAGAACGGTTCCATAACAAGATTAAACTCAGCAAATATTAAGGGTATGAGAGGCTGTCATTTATCTACGGACAAAGATGACAGATATATTTTTGTATCCGGCTATCATGACGGAAAGTGCACCGTTCTCCGTTTAAATGACGATGGTTCCGTTGGTGAGATTGTAACCAGTGTGTTCCATAAGGGACTTGGCAGTGTGGCTGAAAGAAATTTCCGCCCTCATGTAAGCTGCTCCAGACGAACTCCGGACGGAAAATTTATTATGGTTGCCGATCTGGGAATTGATCAGGTGAAGATCTACCATTTTGATGAAAAGGATGAAGAACTGCTTTTGGTGGATGCCATCAGAAGTGAATTAGAGTCAGCACCCAGATGCTTCCGGTTCAGTAAAGACGGAAAGTTCTTTTATCTGGTTCATGAGCTTAAGAATATTATTGATGTATTTACCTATGAAACAGGAGACCACCAGCCGAAGATTGAAAAGGTTCAGACCATAAAGACCACCGGTCCCAAACCGCTGACCCAGTTAACCGCAGCAAGTGCCCTGTGTTTTTCAAACGACGAAACACACATGTTTTGCGGAAATGCAGGAGATAATACGGTTACGGTATATGACCGTGATCCCCAGACGGGTCTGTTAACCTATTTATGCTGCCTGCCTATCAGCGGAAGCTATCCAAAGGATATTTGTGTATTTCCAGATGACAAGCACATTGCTTCCATTAACCACGAGACTGGAAGCATTACGTTCTTTACGGTGGATTACGAAAAAGGGCTTTTAATTATGAACGGGAAAGAATTAAAAGTGAATGAACCTAACAGCTGTGTAATCGTAAAAGTCAGCAAATAAAGGAGAGACAACTATGGCGGGATCCACACTTGGCACAATATTTAAAATCACAACATGGGGAGAATCCCACGGAAAAGGAATCGGTGTGGTGGTAGATGGCTGTCCAGCCGGCCTTTCTCTGGAAGAAAAGGATATTCAGTGTTTCCTTGACCGCAGAAAGCCGGGACAGAGCAAATTTACCACAATGCGAAACGAAGGGGATCAGGTGGAGATTTTATCCGGTGTATTTGAAGGTAAGACAACCGGAACTCCTATTTCCATGATTGTCTGGAATACGGACCAGCGTTCTAAGGATTATGGTAATATTATGGAAGTTTACCGTCCGGGTCATGCAGATTATACCTTTGATGAAAAATATGGTTTCAGGGATTACCGGGGAGGTGGACGATCCTCCGGAAGGGAAACCATCGGCAGAGTTGCGGCGGGCGCCATAGCTGCCTGTTTTTTAAGAAGCCTGGGAATCACTGTGACGGCTTATACCAGATCGGTGGGACCATTTGAAGTGAAAGAAGAAAGCTTTGATTTAAAAGAGCGGGACCAGAACCGTCTTTATATGCCTGATAAAGAGACCTCTCTTTTGGCAGAACCGTATTTAGAAGAGATGATGAGTAGAAAAGATTCTGTAGGAGGCATGGTGGAATGCATCATTGACGGCGTGCCGGCCGGAATCGGTGATCCTGTCTTTGAGAAATACGACGCATCTCTTGCAAAAGCAGTGATGTCTATTGGGGCAGTAAAAGGATTTGAGATCGGAGATGGATTTTTAGCTTCCCGTGCTCTGGGATCTGAAAATAATGATGGTTTCTGTATGAACCCAGATGGCAGAGCGAAGAAAGTGACCAATCATGCCGGAGGTATCCTTGGCGGAATCAGCGATGGATCCAGAGTGATTTTCCGTGCTGCTTTTAAACCTACTCCCTCCATTGCCCAGCCTCAGAAGACAGTTACCAGACAGGGAGAAGAAACTGAGATTGAAATTAAGGGTCGCCATGATCCGATCATCGTACCCCGTGCAGTCGTGGTGGTTGAGGCAATGGCGGCACTTACAACGGCCGATCTGCTGCTTGCCAATTTATCTGCCAGAATGGATCGCATTATATCCTTTTATAAACAGGAAACTGAATAACTTGATTATATCCGGCATTTATGCTATGTTAAATGCCGGATATATTACTGACTTATTTAACAGAAACAGGAGAATGACAATGAAGATTGCAATGGGTAATGATCATACAGCAATAGAGATGAAAGAAGCCATTAAAGAGTTTGTGGAAAGTAAAGGTTATGAAGTAATTGATTTTGGTACCAATTCCACAGAAAGCTGCGACTATCCGGAATATGGTGAGAAAGTTGGCCGTGCAGTAACAGAAGGAAAAGCAGATTTAGGAATCGCAATCTGCGGAACCGGAGTGGGTATCTCTCTTGCATGCAATAAGGTAAAGGGAATCCGTGCCTGTGTCTGCAGTGAGCCATACACAGCAAAGCTTTCCAGAATGCATAATGATTCCAATGTCCTTTGTTTTGGCGCAAGAGTTGTAGGTGTGGAACTGGCAAAGATGATTACGGAAGAATGGCTTGATGCCCAGTACGAAGGCGGAAGACATCAGCGCCGTGTTGATATGGTAATGGATATCGAAAAGAGAAATTAACTCTGTGAAAGGGGAGGCTTATGAGTCAAGAACTGGAAAACAGAACAAAACAAACCCTGGCTGAACAGGTAGCAGAGCAGATCCTGAATGATATTGTGGAAAAGGGGCTGGAGATTGGTGCTAAGATCCCAAATGAATTTGAACTTGCCGAAGAGATTGGAGTAGGCAGGGGAACCATCAGGGAAGCTGTTAAGATTTTGGTTTCCAGAGAGATTCTTACCATACGAAGAGGAGCAGGGACCTTTGTTTCTGAACGACAGGGGCTTTTAGATGATCCCCTGGGGCTTTCCCTTTTAAAGGATAAAACCAATCTGGCTCTTGATTTATTAAGCGTCCGCCTGATGCTGGAACCGGAGATTGCGGCACTGGCTGCCGTGAATGCCAGACCAGATCAGCTAAAGGAACTGGAAGAACTAAAGGGCAAGGTAGAAGAACTGATTAATCAGGGCGAGGATCATACCCACGCAGACATTCTTTTTCACCGGCAGATCGCCGTATGCAGCGGCAATCTGGTGGTGGAAAAACTGATTCCTGTGATTAATTCATCTATCTCCCTGTTTGTGGATTTAACCAATGCCAGACTGGGACAGGAGACCATAGATACGCACAGAGAAATCACGGACTGTATTATCAGAAAGGATCCGGAAGGGGCCAGATGCGCCATGTATATGCATCTGACCGCGAACAGGAGAATGCTTAAATCTCTGGAGGGGAATTAAATGGTTATTTCAATCTGGTTCCCCTCCAGATCTATGATACAGCTTTCATAATAGCCGTCACCGGTCGTCCGCGGACCGCTGATCACTTCATATCCATCCTGCTTCAACTGAATGGTAAGACTGTCAACGTTTTCTTTGGTTCCTGCCTGGAAGGCTATGTGGATAAAACCGGTGCGGGTGAGTGTTTTTTGTGGATCTTCCATAACTGGTTTATTCATGATTTCCAGCCGACAGCCGTCCTCAAAGGTTAAAAAATAGGAGCAAAAACCGGTTTTGGGATTGTGGTAACCGTCATTTGATTTTCCATTAAAATAATTGGTGAAGAACTCTTTTGTTTTTTCCAAATCATTTACATACATGGCTACGTGCTCAATTTTCATTATGAACCCCCTTATTATTATGTATCCCGTCTGATTAAAATTCCCTTCATGAATTCTGTTTCGTTGTGAGTATGAAAGATAATTTCTTTTTCTTCTTCTGTGCAGCCGATCAGAATCTTTATTTCAGAATCCCGTTTTACTAAATCAACAATACACATAATTGCATCAATTCTTTGTTTTTCCCCAGTACCTACCCAGACGTCTATGCCTTGTCCATCCATGGAAGATGTGTTATTTAAATATCCATAATCAACTTTGTATATAAAATCAGAATATTTTGGATGAACAGATCCTTTAGGTCTGTCAATAACAATTTCAGAATCACTCACCAGTTGATCCAATGCAGTCCAAAAATCAGGATTCACTTAAATTGCCTCCTTTCTCATTATAAAAATGACTTAGATTGTCTGATACTTCCCGCCATAGTTTCCAGACATTGTCTCCATAATTACTCACTATCGTTATCAGTAACTGACTTTTCTTATCAAAGGCAGATTTGAAACTTACACCGGGATCACAACCCTGGAAATAGGGATTAAAATCATTTCCCGCTTTCTTCAGCCATATTCCATAGCCATAACACTGACTTTCTCCGCCGTGATCCGATAACATGGTTTCTGTCATGGCAGGAGACAGTAGTTGGCAGGATAGAAGGCTTTTCCAGAATAAACGGATATCTCCGATTGTTGTAAAGGCGCCTCCGGCACCCGTTCCTTTTACTTCTACACTGTATATATTTGTACGGAAGTCACTTCTTTCCTGATCAAATATGTAATTAAAGGCGCATTTTGCGGGCAGTCTGTCCAGTTCATAATATCCGGTATGTTTCATCTTACAAGGAACAAATATGGATTCTTCCAGATACCGGTCAAATTCCATTCCGGTGATTTTCTCAAGAATCATCGCCAACACCACAAAACCGGTATTATTATATTGGAATTTGCTTCCTCTGGGATACATCATCGGCTTGTGAATAAAAAGCGGCAGCAGATCTTTGTTGGAACGTATTCTGTAGTTTGGAAAGTCCTGCCACAATTCTTCATATTCTGTCATTACAGATTCATCGAAATAGTCTGGTATTCCGGAGGTATGGGTAAGAAGCTGCTCAACTGTAATTCCTTCGTCAATCTGCTCTAAATCAAAATCAAAGAATGAACCGATTCTATCTTCCAGGCGAAGCAGTCCCTTTTCAATCAGCTGCAGGATTCCAACAGCCACAAATACCTTTCCTGCAGAAGCTGTTGCAAATCTGGTCTCCATATCATTCAGTACCTGATTGGACAGATCTGCATATCCGTATGCCTTTTCAAATAACATCTCATCATTCTGATAAATGGAAATACAACCTCGAAAATCTGCTGGAATTATTTTATCAATACTCATATAGATATCTCCTTTTCAGTCCTATATGTTTCTTTCATAGTACCAAAAAATTATAGTAAAGTATAGAACCTTTTATTTTTAAATCGATAAATACGTCGCATGTATTCTGGGCTATAAAATTAAAAAACAACGTTAAATCCTTGATAACAAATCAAATATTGACTTTTTAATCGAATAATGATAATTTTATATTAAAATACGTCATATGTATAATGAATAAAAAGGGGAATAAATACGATGGAATTAAGAAGTCAGCAGGTAAGAAAGATTGCTCCAGAAATGGACCCGTTAAAAATGGGAATGGGCTGGTCTGTGGATGATTTGGAGAGACCGCAGATTATAATTGAAAGTACCTTTGGAGAAAGTCATCCGGGAAGTGCCCATCTTCTGGAACTGGTGGATCAGGCAGCAAAGGGTATCTATGAGTCTGGGGGCAGGGGCGCACGTTATTTTGCCACAGATACGTGTGACGGCATGAGTCAGGGGCATGACGGAGGAAATTATTCTCTGGTATCCAGAGATATGATCTGTAACATGATTGAAATACATAATAACGCAACTCCTTATGATGCAGGGGTATTTGTGGCAAGCTGCGATAAGGCAGTACCAGCCCATCTCATGGGAATTGGCAGAATTAACATTCCCTCCATCGTTATAACAGGCGGTGTCATGGATGCAGGTCCGGATCTTTTAACTCTGGAACAGATTGGAATGTACAGTGCCATGTGTAAAAGAGGAGAAATCTCTGAGGAGAAACTTACCTGGTATAAGCACCATGCCTGTCCCTCCTGCGGGGCCTGCTCCTTTATGGGAACAGCTTCCACCATGCAGATCATGGCAGAAGCCCTGGGTCTCATGCTGCCGGGAACGGCACTTATGCCTGCCACTTCAAAAGAATTGAAAATTAAGGCGAAAGAAGCAGGCGTTCAGGCAGTATGGCTTGCAAGGAATGGCTTAACTCCCAGGGAAATGATAACCGTGGAGTCGTTTGAGAATGCGATTATGGTCCACGCTGCCATATCCGGTTCTACTAATTCATTGCTTCACATTCCTGCCATTGCCCATGAACTGGGGCTCACCATTGATGCCTATACCTTTGACCGGATTCATAAAAACGCCCATTACCTTCTTGATATCCGCCCAGCAGGAAAATGGCCGGCTCAGTACTTCTACTATGCAGGAGGTGTACCGAGAATCATGGAGGAGATAAAATCCATGCTCCACTTAGAATGTATGACAGTGACTGGAAAGACTCTGGGGCAGAACCTGGAGGATTTAAAGAAGAATAGTTTTTATGAGACATGCGACGATTATTTGAAAAAAATAGGGATTAAGCGGACGGATGTAATCCGTTCTTTTGATGATCCCATTGGCAAAAACGGAACTGTTGCCATTTTAAAAGGCAATTTAGCGCCTGATGGGGCAGTTGTCAAACACAGTGCAGTAGCGAAAGAGATGCATCATGCAGTATTAAAGGCAAAACCTTTTGACAGCGAAGAGGAGGCTATGGAGGCAGTGCTTCAGGGAAAGATTAAGCCTGGTCAGGCAGTAATAATCCGTTATGAAGGTCCAAAAGGAAGCGGAATGCCGGAGATGTTTTATACCACCGAAGCCATTTCCTCTGATCCCGTTTTATCAAAATCCATTGCACTTTTAACAGACGGCAGATTCTCCGGTGCTACAAAAGGTCCTGCCATCGGACATATTTCACCGGAAGCCGCGGGTGGAGGTCCTATTGCATTAATTGAAGAAGATGATCTGATCGAGATTGATATACCGGGGAGAAGTCTTCGGATTACGGGGATAAAAGGGAAAGCGATGAGTGGGGAGGAGGTAGACCGGATTTTAGAAGAACGGAGGAAAGTCTGGAAGCCAAGAGAAGACAGAATAAAATCCGGTGTTCTTAAAATCTTCTCCAGGCATGCAGTATCGCCTATGAAAGGCGGATATATGGAATAAGAAAACGGGTGGAAGGAAAACAGGAAAAAATCCCTGGATTCCTTCCGCCCGTTTTTTACTGAAGCTGTTTGATTGATGGGAAATAGCGGAACAATACTTTGGCAATAATCTTTTTCTTTTTCACGTACTTATTTTTCCACCTTCTGGCATCAGCCGAATAATTCCGGTTGTCACCCAGCATGAAGTAAGAATCTTCAGGCACCTCATAATGAGCGGCTGGTTCAGGCTCCATGGGTTCGGGCAGATATGGCTCATCAAGTGGAGTGTCGGAATTATTAATATAGACTTTTCCGTCCCGAATATCAATGATGTCGCCCGGGAGACCAATGACACGCTTTACATAATAAGTCTTTCCAGTAGGATCGTCAGGAAAATGGAAGATGACAATGTCGCCCCGTTCCGGCTCTTCAAAGTAATAGGAAAGTCTGGAGCCGATAACCCGGTCGCCGGTCATAATGGTCTTTTCCATAGAACCGCTTGGAACCCTGCTGTTTGCAATAATAAAATTGTTCAGCAAAAATGCAATGACGGCAGCTGTAATAATTATTTTAATCCAGCTGATAATCTCTTCTTTCCAGTTAAATGGTTCCTGTGGCATGTTTTCTTCTCTTTTCATAATGTTCTCTTCTTTGCTTTCTTCGTAGTTCTGTATCAAAGTTTAAATGAGTTTGGATAATTGTGCAAGGGGTTTCACAAAATGGTAAGAAAATATTCACAATCATTCATGAAATGTCCATAATCATGTGGTAAAGTTTATTCCATAAAAACACTCACATCTGGGGGAAGCTGGATATGGAAAAAAGAGGAAAAAGCACAGACAAAAAATTGATTATCAGTTCGGCAGTCTTACTTATATCGTCGTTTACATTCCAGATTCTGGCCAGAACAGTATCTGGAGTCGGGGACTGGTATGCGAAACTGATTTATCCGGTGATGGTAGGAAGTATAGGAAGATTATCAGGCCTATTTCCTTTTGCAGTGGTTGAAATTTTATCCTATGCGCTGATCCTGTATTGCCTTGTATATGGAATCCGGCACTTCAGAGAAGGAAAGCGCCTTCTGATCCGGATCCTGTTTTTAATTGCGTGTCTGTTTTTTCTATTTACCTTCCACTGCGGAATTAATTATTACAGAACTCCGTTTTCTAAAACATCGGGGCTGGAGATGAAAAAGTCCTCAGAAGAAGAACTGAAGAATCTCTGCCTTTTTCTGACAGAGATTGTCAACGGAATGTGTGAAGAAGGAATTAACGAGCAGGTGGATACGGCTGTTGTGAAAAAAGAAAGCGTAAAGGCCATGAGGAAGCTGGGAGAGACCTACCCGGAATTATCCGGATATTATCCACAGCCAAAACCTCTGATTTTGTCTCAATATTTTTCTGTCCAGCAGCTATGCGGTCAGTACTCGCCTTTCACCGTGGAAGCAACTTACAACCGTTTCATGCCCGATTATAATATTCCCCATACGGTCTGTCATGAGTTGTCTCATTTAAGAGGATTTATGAGAGAAGATGAAGCAAACTTTATCGGATATTTAGCCTGTATTGGTTCGGATAATGAGGCTTTCCGCTACAGCGGATATTTAACTGGCTGGGTCTATGCCACCAATGCGTTGTCTAAAACAGATCTGGTTTCCTACAGAGAGATCTGTCATCTTCTCAATCAGAAAGCATGGGATGATTTAAGAGATAATAATGAATTCTGGGGACGGTATGAAGGCAAAGCAGCAGAGGTTTCCAATAAAATGAATAATACATATTTGAAAATGAACAGCCAGTCAGATGGAGTAAAAAGCTATGGAAGAATGGTGGATCTGATGCTTGCTTACGCAAGAACAAGGTAAGGAAAGCCACCTGTATCTATTGAAAAATACTCTCTGCTTTGATAAAATTACGGTACAGAATCAAGGAAGCGGGAGGAGCCAGATATGGATAAAACTTTATATGATTTAATGGATTGGGCGGGTATTGAGGAAATCGTATATTCGGAAGCCGCAGATCCCCACCGGTTATTGGGACCCCATGTGACAGGTGCAGGGCTTTTGATTCAGGCCTTTATTCCCACGGCTGTAACTGTGTCGGTAAAAGGAATTAGGGACGGCATACTCCATCCTATGGAGCGGGTAGATGATGCAGGATTTTTTGCGGTGCTTTTACCTGGAAAGACGAAATTCCAGTATCTCTATCAGGTTACATATGACAACCATACCAATGAAGAGCTTATAGACCCTTACAGTTTTGACCCTTACTATACGGAAACAGACATTAAAAAGTTCAGTTCCGGAATTCATTACAGCATTTTCGATAAAATGGGAGCGCACCCAATGACCATGAAAGACACGACAGGCGTTTATTTTTCTGTCTGGGCACCTTGTGCCATGAGAGTCAGCATTGTGGGTGATTTTAACCTGTGGGACGGCAGGCGGCATCCCATGCGGAAGCTTGGTGATTCCGGAATTTTTGAATTATTTATTCCAGATTTACATGTGGGGATGATTTATAAATATGAGATTAAGGCTATGGCTGGGGGGATTCAGCTGAAAAGCGACCCTTATGCAAGCTATTGTGAACTGCGTCCGGACAATGCTTCTGTTATATGGGATATGGAAAGTTACTCCTGGAATGATGAGGGTTGGCTGAAAAAAAGAGCAACTCAGAATATTACCAGAGAGCCGCTTTCTATCTATGAGGTCCATCTTGGGTCATGGCTTCGCAAGGAAGCAGAATATAACAGTGACGGGGAGCCTTTAAATGGCTCGGAATTTCTCAATTACCGGGAGATTGGTAAGAAGCTGGTATCATACGTAAAAGAAATGGGCTATACTCATGTAGAGTTGCTTCCTGTGATGGAACATCCCCTGGATGCTTCCTGGGGGTACCAGGTAACGGGCTATTATGCACCTACCAGCCGTTTTGGAACGCCCGATGATTTCAAATTTTTAGTAGAGTTTTTGCACCAGGAGGGAATTGGTGTGATTCTTGACTGGGTTCCGGCTCATTTTCCAAGAGACAGCTTTGGACTAGCCTGTTTTGACGGTACCTGCGTTTATGAGCATAAAGATCCCAGGCAGGGAGCTCACCCACACTGGGGAACTCTGATCTATAATTATGGACGCCCTCAGGTGACTAATTTTTTAATTGCCAATGCCCTGTACTGGGTGGAAAAATATCATGCAGATGGGATCCGCATGGATGCAGTGGCTTCCATGTTGTATCTGGATTATGGGAAAGATCCAGGCGAATGGATCCCCAATCTTTACGGTGGAAATGAGAATCTGGAAGCAGTGGAATTTTTAAAGCACTTAAACTCCATTTTTAAAAACCGTAAAGATGGTGCTGTTTTGATCGCAGAGGAGTCCACAGCCTGGCCCAGAGTTACTGGAGATCTAAAAGAGGAAGGGCTGGGATTTGATCTTAAATGGAATATGGGCTGGATGAATGATTTTACCGGCTATATGCAGTGTGACCCTTATTTCAGGAAGCATCATTATGGTGAATTGACCTTTAGCCTTCTGTATGCCTACAGCGAAAATTTTATACTGGTTTTCTCCCATGACGAGGTGGTTCATTTAAAGGGATCTATGATTGGAAAGATGCCCGGTGATACACTGGAGAAGAAGGCAGCGAACCTAAGGGCGGCTTATGGATTTATGGCAGGGCATCCGGGGAAAAAGCTTTTGTTTATGGGCCAGGAATTTGGACAGATCCGGGAGTGGGATGAAAACAGAAGCCTGGACTGGGAGCTTTTAGAAGAAACTCTGCACAGCCAGTTGAGGGAGTATGTAAAAGCCCTGAATCACCTCTATTTAAGCCAGCCAGCTTTGTATGCCCTTGATTATGATCCGGAAGGTTTTGAATGGGTGGAGTGTACAAAATCCGGAGCCAGTATCATTGTATTCTTAAGAAAAAGCAAAAAGAAAGAAGAAACCCTTCTTTTTGTCTGTAACTTTGACACCATGTTACATGAGAAATACTGCATAGGTGTTCCCTTTGAAGGAAAATATAAGGAACTGATTAACAGCAGTGACCAGGCATTCGGTGGAGAAGGATACCGGAATAAGAGAGTAAAGATATCGAAAAAGAAAGAAGCAGACGAGCGGGAAAATTCCATTGAAATTACCGTGGCTCCTCTCAGTGTAGCCATATTTTCCTGCACGCCTGTAAAAGTGAAGAACACAAAAAGTGTTGTAATAAAAAAGCATAAGAAAGTGAAACAGGAGAATCTGATATGATCGCACATTTGATTGCTGCTGCAGCGGCACAGGAAACCACTGCGGCGCCCCAGGAAACCATTGCAGCACTGCAGGAAGTACAGGAAAACCTGGAACAATTAAAACCCAATGTTATGTTGGAAACCATAAAAGGCTGGATGCCTTCCATTATTTCATTTGGAATAAGTATTTTACTTGCAATCGTAATTTTTTTTATTGGATCAAGAGTGATTAAAATTTTGCATGGCATGCTGAACCGTTCTTTTAAAAAAGTAGATATGGAGGTCAGCGTAAGAAAATTTCTTCTCTCTGTATTAAATGCGGTTATGTACTGCCTTCTGGCATTTATCATCGCAGGCCAGGTGGGGGTGAATTCTGCTTCTATCGTGGCGCTTCTTGGTTCTGCCAGTATTGCCATCGGTCTTGCTGTCCAGGGAAGCCTTGCAAATTTTGCGGGAGGGGTCTTAATCCTTCTTATGAAGCCGTTTCGGGTAGGGGATTATATTGTATCAGAATCAGGAGAAGGAACTGTTCGTACCATTGGTCTGGTCTATACTATTCTTACTACAGCAGATAATAAGCAGGTTGTGATACCAAACGGGACGCTTTCCAACTCACCGCTTACCAATGTAACAGCCATGGATAAACGCAGACTTGATATTCTTGTGGAGATTGGCTATGGAGCGGATTTAAAAAAGGCGAAGGAGCTGCTTCAAATGATTTTTGACAGTCAGCCTCAGGTAAAAAAGGATGAACCCATTGATATTTTCGTCAATGCATTATCGACTAATTCGGTGACGATTGGGGGAAGGGGCTGGACTTTAGTGGAAGATTACTGGACAGCCAGGTGGAAGATTTTAGAGAGGATTAAGCTGGAGTTTGATGAGGCGGGGATTGAGATCCCTTACAGCCAGCTGGATGTTCATATTAAAGATGGTGGAAGGTAAATAGAAAGCAGCATGTTCTGAGAATTTCTCTGAGAGCATGCTGCTGCTTTTATTTATTTAATGCTGTAGGTTACAGTAACCTGTGCTGTTACACTGATCTGACCAGGCTCAATGGCTAATGCTTTGGCACCTGCCTCAAGGGAAGCTGTGGCTGAGTCAGCGTTATAAGTAGTATAGCGGTTCTCATTGTAAGAACTGATTTCCTGTACATTTGTGACCTCACCAAGAGATTTTCCGCTTGCTGCGGCCATAGCCTCGGCTTTTACTTTCGAGGATTCAACTGCCTTTTTTAAGGCTTCCTGATAGGACTCATCATATTTGCTGGACAGGTAAGAAATGCGGTCTATGGTATTGATGCCCGCCTCGATGGAAGAGGAAAGGAGAGTGCCCACCTGATCCATAGGAATATCTGATACAACAATACCAGTTCTCATCTCATATCCAGTTATTTTTTGTCCGTTGTTCCAGTCGTAAATAGGCTGAAGGCCGAAGCTGGAAGTCTGAATGGATTTTTCATCAATGCCTGTGCTTTTTAAAAAGCTGAGTACTTTATCTACATCAGTGCTGTTTAAATCCTGAACTGATTTTGGATCTGCGGCCTGGGAAGAAACTGCAAAGCTGACTTCAGCTTTGTCAGGAACAACCTTTATTTCCTCCTGACTTTGTACCTGTATATTGTTCTGGTTCTGTGCGTTTACAACCGCCTGGGGAGCTGGGGCAGCGCCGGTCGCCTGGGTGCAGGCAGTTAAGCCGATTACTGCGGCTGCTGCAGCAGCTGCTGCCAGTGGTTTATTCATTTTTCTCATAATAAAATCCTCCTATTGTTGTAGTAGTTGCTGCTTTGTTGTTACATCCTTATTCTACATGAAATTCAAAAAATTAGTATTTCTTTTCTCTTAACATTCCGGGTCGAAATTCCTATGATTTATTTACAAAAAAATCCTGAGGAGGCAATGGTTGCCATTCCTATGGCTTTATGATATTGTTAACCCATAAGAACGTTGAAATATAGGAAAAATGTGTAGATAAAGGAGACTGGTTTATGCGGAAATGCGGTATGTTGCTTCCGGTTTCAAGCCTTCCGTCCAAGTACGGAATCGGAGCGTTTTCAAAAGAGGCATATGAATGGATTGATCTGTTAAAAAAGGCGGGGCAGCATTACTGGCAGATTCTGCCTCTTGGACCTACAGGATATGGGGATTCTCCTTACCAGTCTTTTTCCTCCTTTGCAGGGAATCCTTATTTTATCGATCTGGAGGAACTGGTCAGAGAAGATTTAATTACAGTCACACAGTGCAATCTGCTGAATTTTGGGGAGGATGCCTCATCTGTAGATTATGAAAAGATATATGAGAACCGTTATCCATTGCTTAAGCAGGCATATGAGTCCTGGAAAGGCAAGGGGAATTCTGCAGAAGCAATGTCAGGAACTCTGAGTGAGGAAACGGTATGGTATTGCTTTTATATGGCATTAAAGGATCATTTTCAGGGGAAATGCTGGATTCACTGGGAAGAGGATATTCGTTTGAAAAAAGAAGAGGCAGTTGAACATTATAAGAAGCTGCTTGCTGATGAAATGGGCTTTTATATCTTTCTTCAGATCAAGTTTTGGGAACAATGGAAGAAGTTAAAGGCCTATGCTGGTGAACAGGGAATCCGGATTATCGGCGATCTTCCTATCTACGTGGCATTTGACAGCGCAGATGCCTGGGGACATCCGGAACTGTTTCAGTTTGATGAAAAAGGATATCCGGAGGCTGTAGCCGGCTGTCCGCCCGATGCATTTTCTGCTACTGGCCAGCTGTGGGGCAATCCCCTTTACCGCTGGGACTATCATAAAGAGACTGGCTATGAATGGTGGATGAAGCGTCTGGAATACAGTTTTAGTCTCTATGATACCGTGAGAGTGGATCATTTCCGGGGATTTGATGAGTATTACCGCGTACCTGCAGGAAGAGAAGATGCCATGGTGGGAACCTGGGAAAAGGGACCGGGAATCCAGCTGTTTACCCAGTTAAAAGAGAGATTTGGTGATCTTGACATCATTGCAGAAGATCTGGGATTTCTGACACCGTCGGTACTTGAGCTTCTTTCAGAAACAGGTTTTCCGGGAATGAAGGTTTTAGAATTTGCTTTTGACGCCAATGGCGAAAGCATTTATCTTCCCCATAATTATTCGAAAAATTGTGTTGTTTACACCGGCACTCATGATAACCAGACTCTGAAAAGCTGGTATGAGGATATCTCTGAAGCAGACCGGAATTTCAGCCGCAGATATTTAAATAACTACAATACCCCTGGTGATGAGATTCACTGGGATTTCATCAGGCTGGCCCTTGCAAGTGTGGCAAATCTTGCTGTAATACCGGTGCAGGACTATCTGGGAACTGGCAGGAACGGGAGAATCAATGAACCGTCTACCCTTGGGAATAACTGGAAGTGGCGCTTGATACCAGGTGAGATAACAGAAGATCTTGTACTTAAGTGCAGAGAGCTGGCGCTTTTGTATGGAAGAAAATAATAAAGCCGGATCCGTGCCTTTACAGGGTAACATGGATCCGGCTTTTGCCGTATAAGCAAATCGATTATTTCTTTTTGCCTGTATTTGACTTGGAAGTAGATTTCGTAGTGTCAGTACTCTTAACAGACTCTTTCGAGGATTTGGTACTGTTTGTCGTTTTGGTATTGTTAGTTGATTTTGTAACGCTGGTTGATTTTGTATCGTTGGTTGATTTTGTATCGCTTACTGATTTCGTTTCTTTTGTTTCTTCTTCAGCATCGGATTCTAAGGAAGTATCTGTTTCGGCAGTGTCTCCATTTTCTGCAGCTTCTTCGTTTTCCATCTCAGCATCTTCGAAACTCTCTCCCTGAGGTGTAAAAGTAACATGAAGCTCGTTGCCAATCTTATCCTTGGCTGTAATGGTGATGTTCTCTTTCTTGATCTCAAAAGTTACAAGTCCGGTACTGCGGTCAATAGAAAGAGGAAGAATATCCGTATTATCCTCATCAGAGGCCGTAATAGAGGAATAATCCACACCAGACTGGGTATCCTCGAGACGAAATGAAAGAATGCCATTATCCACAACTTCGTCCTTAACAGCAGGAGAACTATCGTCCAGAACATTAACTGTTTCATAGGATACGGACTTCATTTTATTAAATCCGGTCAGCTTTACTTCCAGTGTTCCGTTGTTTTTTAATGTCGTTTTATAAGTACTTCCCCCTGTCTTGGTTAATTCAATTGGGGTACTGTCCAGGGAAACTTCCATAGTCTTTATGGGAAGAAGGGATTTCACCTTTAATTCCATCGTGGTAGAAATAAAATCGCTGCTTTCACCAATGGTAATCTCTGCCTTCGGGCGGGCGGTTACCAATATAAAGATGAATCCGTTAATTACGATGAAAGGGAGTACATAAAACAGAAGGACCGAAAGAAAACCGCTTTTTCCGTTGTCACGCCGGTATCCGGAGCTTGTCCTGCGGCGATCCGGTCTGGTTTGATTGTTATACTGAGCCATATGAATTCAAATTCCTCCTGATAATTATTCCGTTACCTAGCATAGCAGAAAATAGGGGATCTTACAAGTTTATATGATAAATTGTAATAATTTAATTTATTCTTACGGAATGCCGTGTTTATGCGTGTTTACAAGTATTAATATACCGGGGGAATGTGACCGGAATTTAATGGATCTGTGAAGAGATTATGAAAGAAAGATTGTGCGTTGGAAACTTAATATTGATAGTTAGTAAGCAGGGTGGTATTATACATATAACAATATATTTATATTAGAAAACAGGTTGGAGGATTTATTATGAAATTTGCATTTATTATAATGGGTCAATTTGATTTGAAAAATGATAGGGCATCTATTCATAATGGCGTGGCACAAATTGTGGGTGTATCAAGCGTTGATGAAGCCTGCACTGTTGCTCAAGAATTATGTGTAAGTGGGGTAGATTGTATTGAACTTTGTGGAGCATTTGGTGAAGTAGGAACAAAAAAAGTTATTAACGCAACACAAAATAAGATTCCGGTTGGCTATGTTACGCATTTACCAGAGCAGGAGACGGTATATAAATCGGCATTCTCTAAATAGATTAATAATGAAATTTAAAATTGTATATGTGAAAAAAGCTACTAACTATCAGTATTGAGCTGGTAGTTTTTTTATTGCCATAAACAGAAAGGGGCTTAAGCTGGTAAAACAGAATGAAATGGAGAAGATGGTTAAGCATTTGAAGTATAAAAAAATACGCCCGGACGGGCGCATTTTTTAAAGTGTGCGCCTTGCGGCGCACGTTTCTAATGGGTGAAAGTCCCTAATCCGCCCTAGTAGTGGGAAGGATACAGCCAAGACCAAGGGTGTCCACCGTGAGTTGGAATCTGAAGGAAGGTGGAGGCAAATCTCTGGTCTGACGAACAGAAACCACATCAGGCTATAGTTAAGGATAAGGTTGCACTACAAACTGAAGTCCAATAACTACTCGGAATTAACTGTAGTAAATGTGGCAGATAGATGGAGAGAAAGAGACGTGTGGTACCAAGGGAGATCTTGTCAGCAAGCGAAAACAGAGTATGAAACTTGTAGTAATAACGAATGGCAAGAAGTCAGCAGAGGTCATAGTGTGCGACTTGAAGTCGCGGTTTGAATTGTACGAAAGTACTATCACATCCATCTCGTGATATTCCTACCGATAAGTGCTTAGTAAGAAATGAAAAGTGCAGAGCAATCGGAACAACGTGAAAAGTATGGTAACCACAATCATACCATTGCAAGGAAAAGGTGTGCAGGATTAACAAATGTGAATCGTCATAAGGGTCGTCAGTCAATGAATAGGTGAAAGTGGTTGTTACACCTAAACCAAAAGGTATGAGGTCAAGGTCAAGGTAATTACTATGATGCCATGACGAGATGGACAGAGAACCTCCGGTCTATAGACGGAATCTAAACACACCATGATTAATTAGACAGTGAAACAAGGTAAACCCTATGTGTTCCTTATGGGTAGGCAAATCGCAAGAGATGTACAATACACAGAGGGCAGAGGATACTGGAAAAAGCGAAGGCTTATGTGTAACGCATAAGATAGGGATTCAAGATTTGTCCTAATCGAAAGATGGCAGACTTCCAGTGCGTATTTAATTACATGAAGGAATTGGTGCTTATGAACGGAACTATGTTCAACGACGCGATTAGTGAGGACGGTACGGATATTGAGAGTGAAATGGAACCAGATTAACTGGGAACAAGCAGAATCATATATTAATAGACTCCAAATCAGGATTGTAAAGGCAACATTAGAAGAAAAGTGGCGATTAGTCAAAAGATTACAGTATCTAATAACCCACTCTTTTTACGGAAGAGCTATGGCAGTAAAAAGAGTAATCTCAAATAAAGGTAAAAACACACCAGGAATAGATGGAGTGGTCTGGAGAACGGACAAAGCAAAAGAAGATGCTATCAGAAATCTTGAAACGAAAAGTTTCACAGCATCACCATTGCGACGAATCTATATAGAGAAGTTTGGAAAGAAGGAAAAAAGACCGTTGGGAATTCCCACTATGTCCGACAGAGCAATGCAGGCATTACAATTGCTGGGATTAGAACCAGTGGCAGAAACCAATGCGGATACGGTATCTTTCGGATTCCGGAAATATAGAGGAGCATTTGATGCAAAAGAATACGCATTTAGCATTCTTTGCAGAAAAGATTCACCCCAGTGGATTCTCGAAGGGGACATAAAAGGGTGCTTTGATAACATAAGTCATGAATGGCTTATCAAGAACGTAACTATGGATAAAAAGGTTCTCCGACAATTCATTAAAAGCGGATTCGTATTTGAGGATAAACTATACCCTACAAATGAAGGAACACCACAAGGAGGAATTATATCACCCACCCTAGCAAACATAACCTTAGATGGAATGGAAAAGTTAATTAAAAACATCTACTGGGCAAATGCGAAAGGAACTGTGAGTGTCAAAAATAATAAGTATAAAGTTCATTTGATTAAATATGCTGATGACTTTGTTGTTACTGCTTCCAATAAAGAAACGCTTGAAGTAATCAAAGAAATGTTAAAAACTTTTCTTTTAGAAAGAGGTCTGATGTTATCTGAGGAAAAGACCAAGATTACACATATTCAAGAAGGATTTGATTTCTTGGGGTGGAACTTTCGTAAATATAAGGATAAGTTGATTATAAAACCAGCAGAGAAGTCTATTAAAAAAGTAAAGCAGACAATTAGTAAGATAATCAAAACTAACAAAACTAGCACTCAAGAAAGAGTGATATATTTATTAAATCAAGTGACTAGGGGATGGGCAGAATACCATCACACAGTTTGTGCGAAAGAAACTTTTTCAAAGATTGACCATAGTACATGGGAAATGCTTTGGAGATGGTCGAAACGAAGACATCCAAACAAATCTAAAAATTGGATAGTTAAAAAGTACTGGAAGAACCATAAAGGGAGAAGTTGGAGCTTTATGTCTGATAAAAATATTTTATTTTACATGAATGACATGCCTATTCTTAGAAATTCCCAGTTGAGGTTAAATACAAATCCATTTCTAGATTTAGATTACTTTAATAAGAGAGAAAAAGAGAGAAGATTCAAAAGACAAAAAGCTATGAAATCTAATAAAGCCGCGCTAATCGGATATTATGCGTTATAAATACGTGAGCGGAATGCGGTGAAAGTCGCACGTTCCGTTCTTAGGAGGGGGAAGGATTGAGAAATCACTCCCCTATCCGACACCAAGATGGTTGCAAACAAATGGGAAGGACTGAACTTTAGGAGGTACAAGCAATGAATGTAACTGAAAGTAGATTTAAGAACAGACAACTTCATATGGAAGACTATCTGCAAATGGTATCTGCGGAACAGAAAGAGTATGCAGAAGTGTTCGACTACTCTAAGATTACTGAAAAGAGCGGTATCATCACAGACTATTGGACGAACAATCTTGACAGACAGAAATAATGGCATGAGCAATGCGAAAAGAGAAGAAAAGTACCAACAGTTTGTGAGAGGTTGGGTGAACTACTTCAAACTTGCAGACATGAAAGCACTTCTCCAAGAAATAGATAAGTGGGCAAGACGAAGAATAAGGGCAGTCTACTGGAAACAGTGGAAGAAAATCAAGACGAAGTACAGAATGCTCAAAGCATTAGGCTGTGAACATTGGAGAGCCAAGGAACTTGCATGTAGCAGAAAAGGTTATTGGAGAATGGCAAAGGTGCTGAACCAAATCTTTTCAAATAAAATAATAGCCAAGCTGGGATATACCTCCATGCTTGACTATTATTCAATAGTTTATGAAAACTAAGGAACCGCCTAGTACCGAACGGTATGCTAGGTGGTGTGGGAGGTCGGTAGATAAAATAATTATCTACCTCCTACCCGATTATCTGATAGTCAGAATATAGCTGTCTTTTGTACCAGAAGGCTCCAGCGTAATGGAGAGAGGATTCTGGGATTCAGCAACTTCTTGCGGGCATTGAAACAGGAAGTGAACTCCCATTGTCTGCAGAGGATTAATGGACGTAATGTTGGCATAGGTAAAACCAGTGTTTCCATCTTCTGGAACTGCCTGTCCGGAGTAGGTAAAGCCTCCATTGTAATCAGCGGTTGCTTTCAGAATCTCGTCACACGGTAAATTCTGTTTAGCAAGATTTTTAACATCAAGATCCAGATGAATGTAAACATTGCCTGGATCAGCTGCATAATGGGTATAGAATCCGGATGTATCATCTGGAAGAACATCGTATGACAATTCCACTTTATTCACAGTAATCTCCATGGCATCCGTGGTAATGACTCCTCCGACTGCTATGGGTGTGCCGTTTTGAACTGCCTTTGTTTCTTCCACTGTGGTTTCCGGAACAGTTTCAAGCTGAGCCTTTAAGTCAGCATTTTCCTGTTTTAATTCTTCTACCTGGGCCTTTAAACTTTCCACCTGGGAATTATCAGGGGCAGTTGTAGAAGCTTTACTGCCACAGGCAGACAGGCTGATAGAAGCCATGCATAATACAGGAATTAACCATTTCTTTTTCATACTTTTACCTCTTTTATCATTTGTATTATTAAAAAGCCTAAGGCTGTTTTAATCTAAAACATTATTATATCCTATTTTCAGCCCGAAAGCCAATTCTATTTATATTAATAGTTTAAATAATTAAGTTATTTTACAATGTGGTCTGTTAAATAGTCAAAATCTGTGTTAATATAAAAAAAAAGACAAGGAGATCAGGTATGGTGGAGAAAGCTGTTGCATTTGCGGCCAAGTGCCATGAGGGAACCTGCCGGAAAGGGACTCACATCCCCTATATCGTCCATCCTTTGGAGACAGCAGTCATTGCGTCTTTGATGACTTCTGACCAGGAGCTCATAAGCGCTGCGCTGCTTCATGATGTGATCGAAGATGCAGGCGTTACGAAATCACAGCTGGAAGAAGAATTTGGAAGCCGTGTGGCACAGCTGGTTATGGAAGAAACGGAAGACAAAACAAAAAGCTGGAAAGAACGAAAGAGTGCCACATTAAAGCACTTGGAACATGCCTCAGAGGAGATTAAGATTCTTGTACTGGCAGACAAGCTTAGTAATCTCAGAACAACTGCAAGAGATTACCTTCTTATGGGTGATGAGATCTGGAAACGTTTCAATGAAAAAGACAAAGACCAGCATGCGTGGTACTATATAAATATAGCCCGACTCTTAAGTGAATTAGAAAAATTTGGTGCTTATCAGGAATATAAAACTCTGTGTGAACAAGTATTTGGAAAGAGTCATAAGTAAGAAGTGTAAATATGGCGTTCCAATAAGCCTCCTGTCATATAGATAGATTCATTCTATATTTTTATCTGCTACTTTTCTTTTAACTGATTATACTGCGAAAAAAGCTGCCGATGTTCTGGTAGTTTAAAAGTCATTTCTTTTAGTATTTTCCCCAACATTAACTGGATATACAATCCTTTGGAGAAGTCATGGATAAAGCGATTTATCAATGGTTTGGTTAAAAACCTCTTTTTTCGGCAAACTACCAGATAAAGTCTTTATTTTATGAGTTGTTACCGAAAGGAGTACGGCATATGAACAAACTTTGTATTGTTGTGCCATGCTATAACGAGGAACAGGCGCTTTTATATACCAATGCAGAATTAATAAAAATCATGAACAGACTTGTGGAATCTGGAAAAGTTGATAAAACCAGTTTTATTCTTTATGTGGATGACGGCAGTAAGGACGGTACCTGGAATATAATTGAAAATTTCCGGAAACAGTCAGCCATAATCTTTGGTCTTAAGCTTGCCAGAAATACAGGACATCAAAATGCTTTGACCGCTGGTCTTTTAACAGCCATGAATTATGCTGATATGGTTATTTCAATCGATGCGGACTTACAGGATGATGTCACTGTTATGGAAGAGATGGTTGATTTATACCTTCGGGGTAATGATATCGTGTATGGAGTTCGTAACAGGCGTGATACAGATACTTTATTTAAAAAGTTTTCTGCTCTTGGCTTTTACAGACTGATGCAGCTGATGAAAATAAAGATTGTTTATAATCATGCGGATTACCGGCTTATGTCCAAACGTGCGCTGCTGCAATTTTCTCTATATAAGGAGCGAAATTTATTTTTAAGAGGAATTGTACCTTTGATTGGATATCCATCAGCTACAGTCATGTATGACCGGAAATCCCGGGTAGCTGGTAAATCCAAATATTCATTGGGAAAGATGTTCTCCATGGCGTTTGAAGGAATCACATCTTTTAGCATACAACCCATCCGAATGATAACCGATTTAGGTCTTGGGATAGTGGTGTTCAGTATAGGCGCAGCAATCTACGCATTTTATTCCTACATTACAGGAAAAGTGGTTGCAGGCTGGACCTCTACCATTTTATCAATCTGGTTTATCGGTGGTGTACAGCTTTTATCGGTGGGACTGATTGGCACTTATATAGGAAAGATTTACGTGGAAGTAAAAGAACGGCCCAGATATGCCATTGAGGTAAACCATTTAACGGAGATCAGGCATGAACAATCGTGAGGACAAAGGTCCTGTTCCATATATCAACTTCTTTATTAAACTACTGCAGGGAGTAAGAAAAAAGATAGGAAAAATCAATTCCATTATGGAAGGAAAATATTCTCCTGGCCTTCTTGCATCTGTCGTAACAGTCATTGCGGCACTGATTACCATCTTAATTCTTTTTCTGCCAAATTATCTTGGCGTTGCAAATGATGGATCTACGGATGGAATCATGAAATCTGCCGGTTTCTACTATATAGATAAAGATTCTGATACTAACTATGGAGACTATTTTATAAAAACTTATACAGAAGTTGCATCTGGAGAGGAAGTTCAGGGGAACGTATGGAATAGTCAGCTGTTTTTTTTTAGGGCAGCAAAAGCATTGGATCAGCTGTTTACCCGAGACAGTATTTTTGATATCCGTTTTTTAGCCCTGATTTATTTTTTGCTGTATCTTCCCGCCCTTTACCTCATAATACGGCAAAGCTGTGAACGGGTAAAAAGCTTTTCAGAAGGGGCATTGATTGCAGGAGTGGGGCTGATCATTTTCTCAGATGTAGGTTATATGACTTATTTTAATTCGTTCTATCCGGAGGCGATCTGGTTTCTTGCCATACTTTATTGTGTGGGAGGATATATGTCTTTTCAGAAAAAGAGATCTGGTTACAAAGATTTGTCCGCCCTGGTTCTGATTGTGATATCGGGGAGTGTACTGGTCAGTTCCAGACAACAATGTGCGGTAATGGGTTTTATTCTTGCCATATCAATTATCCGTCTGGTAACAGTTCGCAGAAGCTTTATCTGGGGAGGAGTCTGCATAGCCGGCGCTTTTTTGCTGAGCATGCTTTCCTTTGTCTGTATTCTGGGATACCCATCTGATTTTAGTGAAACCAGTAAATTACACGCCATGACAAGAGGAGTTTTGTTCAGTTCTGCCGATCCGGTAAAGACTCTTACGGAATTTAACATTGATCCTTCCTACGAATTGCTGGCGGATGCATCTGCGTATGATTATCTGCCTTTTGTAAGATCTGGTGACAGGTCCTTATACCATGGCTTTATGGATCAATATACGATTCCTGACATTGGAATTTATTATTTACGCCATCCAGACAGCCTGATTGGTATGATTGATGTTTCCATTAAACAAGGGATGGATATGAGAAGGAGTAATTGCGGAAACTATGAGAAAGAGGCAGGATTCCCCAAGAAAGCAAAAAGCCTTTTCTGGTCTTTATGGAGCAGCTTTAAAGAATTATCCGCACCAAAAACTGTGGGATATTTAATTCTGCTGACTGTCGCGGTTATTATCTTATTTTATAAAGGATATTCCTTGCGCAGGGTGGAAGACAGAAGAAATACAGTATTTTTGGATATGCTTATCATGGTTCTGGCCTTTTTACTTTCCCAATCCATTTTAGTAATTGTTAACAGCGGTGATGCCGAGATGGCTCAGAGGCTGTTTCTGGTGGGACTTTCAATTGATATTATGACCTACTGTGTTTTTGGGGAGTTACTTCATAAGCTTAGAATCGTTTAGAACCAGCATTTGTGCTTGAAATGTGAGGAAAATAATGACAAATAGACATTCGTTTGGTTATCTGCTGCAGGATATTGGACTGGTAATTTTGTTGTTTTGCTTATTTGCAGGAGCAATGGTAGTCAGCTACTCAGAAAAATCCACGATGTTTGAAGCGGTTATCATGCTTCTTGGAACTTTTTTCGTGATTTTATTTTCAGGGTTTAAGCTGTTTTCATTGTCCCTTGTACTGGCTGGAATAGAGGTCACCTTCTATACTGCTTACCGGCTGTATTTATTCCTATCCTATGATATTGAAATTCCTTTTTACAGCTATATCTGGATTCTCATACCGCTTATTTCTGCTGCAGCCATGTATCTGTTCGTATCAGGAATCAACAGACTGGAGCTTGAAAATGATATTTTAAGGAGGCAGGTAGATGAACTGGTTGTGCTGAACCCGCTGACAAAACTCTATAATCTGAGAAGTCTATACAATGATCTTAATGTTCTGGCCGCCTATGCTGAGAGAAACCAGATGTCACTTTCCCTTATGATAATCATGCTGAAATATGAAGCGGAGCTAAAAAGCGTATTGTCCAGGCAAAATTATGAGCTTGTAATACAGAGACTGGCTGAACTCGTGGTAGATACGGTGCGGGTGGAAGATAAGACCTATTCCATTGATCATAAAGGATCTCTGGCAGTCATACTGACCTGTGGCAAAGAGGGAAGTGAGATAGCAATGAGAAGGATCAGAAACCGGATTTCTGAACGGGACGCTTTTAGCGGCATTACAGATAAGGCAATTAAGATAGAAGTAAAGATGGCAAGTCTGGAATACGAAAAAGAGATTTATGAAAACAATATGATTCTCTTTAAACAGAGGGTGGAAAATGAACTGCAGTATGATGTATAAAAAAATATTATTTTATATCGGCGGATTCCTGTTTCTTTCTTTTGCCAGTTTGGGAAAAACTGTGACTTCCCTGGCAGAAGAGGTGCCAAAAGGAGATATCCTGATTATCTTTCAAGATAATGCTGATGATAATACGAAGGCTGCGGTGGAGGATCTTGTAAAACTTCTGACCTTTCAAAGCTTTAAGATCAGTTATGGCCCGGCTTCCTGGGGAATGGAGTATATAGATGGGTTCTCCTATGTAATCTGTTATGATTTAGAACAGAGTCCGCCTGGATTTACCAGCAGACTGAGTCGATATGAAACCAAAAGCACAATTGATGGGAAAATGGAATCGCCCCATATTTTATTTATAGGCAATCAGTATTTCAAAACTTATCTGGACGCCACAAACAGGTCAGATCAGTATGAACTGTTAAACAGCACTGTGGGACAGCTGCAATATTCGTTCTATGGCTCAGAAAATAAAAGTGGTCTGGTCCGAGAAGATTATTTTGTATTTTTAAAAAAATCCTCCTACCAAAATGGCATAGTAACGGTCAATAATAAAAATGGATATTTTTGTGCAAAAGATGGCAGATTAACCCATATCCCTGTTTCTGATAGGAGTAGCCAATTGGTCCGGGCGGTTATGATCAGAGAAGTTTCAAAGTGGAAATGGCCGTATAACGGTAATCCTCACATATTTGCCCAGTACATCTTAATTGACAAAGTTTATCCCTATGAAGATCCGGAAAAGCTGTTACAGGCAGTAAAACTGATGATAGAGAAAAAAATCCCATTTGTGATCTCTGTGATGCCAATATATGTAAATGGAGATTATCCTTCCATGACACATTTTTGTGAAGTGTTGCGTTTCGCACAGGCTGGAGGAGGTGCAGTAATTATTAACGCCCCCATAGACCAGATGAATCCGCTGGATAAGCAGGTAATGCTTGATTATCTTGCCCAGGCAATGACTATATACAACAAGCAGGGAGTTTATCCACTGGCTTTAGAAGTACCGCAAAACTGGATGTTTCATAAAGATACCATCGAAATTATGAGTCATTTTAAAACAATTTTTTCTTCCGATGAGGTGGATTCTTATTTAGGCCAGGAAGATATGAATTATAATGAGGTTTATAAAGACGGACATCAGTGGGTGGGGGCATCAATCCCCGTGGATGATACGAAAGTCAGCTATTTATCCGTTTATTCTACTGCAGTACCCATTGGTCTGGACGAGGATTTTAAGGAAATCGAAAGAAAAGTGGGAGTGTGTCAAAACTCCTTTGTACCATTAAAAAGTCTCTGGGATGTGGAACACAGCTATTGGCTGGACAAACAGCTGATGACTTATAAAAATGGAGATTTGATTCTGAATGGTAAAAAAATGGATTTAAGCTTTAACCCCACTGTTTATCCGGATCAATACAATTACCGCCGTAATATGCTTCAGCGGTTTTCCAGGGATTTGACAACCCAGAGTAGAAGACTGGTAATTGCAGTAGGACTTACTTCCATACTTTTTGTGTTCCTGATTCTCTGGGCCAGATTAAAGAACAGGAAAAATTATTTCTTTCATGATTAGGGAGAGTGCCATGTCATTTATTGATATTCTTGCAATCTATTCCATCTTTGCTATCTGGGGGCTGCTGTTTATAAATATACTGCTCTCTATAGGCGGTTATATTTACATTATGAGAATGTACCGCACGGATGGACATCATACGGTTTTGGAGTACCCAATCGTAACAGTTATGGTTCCTGCCCATAATGAAAGTATTGTGCTGAAAAAAACCATGGAGGCTCTGATAAAATTAGATTATCCCAGGGACCGGTATGAGATTATTGTTGTCAATGACAACTCTACCGATGATTCCGCCCAGGTTTTAAAAACCATTCAGCATAACAATCCGTCTGCAAAAATTATTGTAATCAATACAGACCCGGTAGTAGGGGGAAAAGGAAAATCCAATGCGTTAAATATTGCCCTATCAGTGGCATCAGGTTCAGTCATTGCTATTTACGATGCGGATAATACTCCGGAGAAGCAGGCTCTTAAGATTCTCGTGGAAAATCTCATGTCAGACGATAAGCTGGGTGCGGTGATTGGTAAGTTCCGAACCAGAAATAAATATGCATCTTTACTGACAAGATTTGTAAACATTGAGACTTTGGCTTATCAGTGCATGAACCAGGCGGGCAGATATTTCTTTTTCAAACTGTGCACCATTCCCGGAACCAATTACGTGATAAGACGGGAATTAATTGACCAGATGGGTGGCTGGGATGTAAATGCACTTGCAGAGGATACAGAAATCAGTTTTCGCCTGTACAGAATGGGCTATTATATTAAATTTATTCCTCAGGCAGTCACCTGGGAGCAGGAGCCACAGAAACTGAAGCAATGGTTTAAACAGAGAACCCGGTGGGTAAAAGGCAATTTATATGTATTGAAAAGCAATTTTAAATATGCCTTCGATCCCCATGCAGGAATCATGAGGCTGGACGTGATCTATTACGCCCTGGTTTACTTACTGATGTTCAGCTCCCTTATTTTTTCGGATATTATTTTTGTCATTGGAATTCTGGGACTTGGTCATGTAACCTTAGGGGGATTTTCCTCTTTGCTGTGGGAAATGGCAATTATGCTGTTCGTTTTAAATGTAGCAATTACCTTATCAGTGGAAAGAAATGAATTCAATTTAAATAATATACTTCTCACCTTTGTCATGCTGTTTACTTATGCAAAAATGTGGGTTCTGGTTGTAGCAAATGGAATGATTCAGGGAGTCCGGGATGCGCTCTATCAAAAAGAGGTTGTCTGGGATAAGACGGAACGCTTTGAGGAAATGACAGAGAAAGCCGTAAAAAATACGAAGCAGGTTTGAAAAGAAGGAGACGACTATGACAACGTTGATGGATATAGTTAAGAAGAAAAGAAAGAGGCCGGGGAAAATATCCGCAGCCTGTCTGATGCTGTTTGTCCTGACGATAACCCCTCTGGCGGTGTACGGTTCCAACGTCAATGCCGGGGGACTTAGTAATGCCCGGGAAAAAAGACAGCCTGAAAAGACAGACTCCAAAAAAGAGGATGAAATCCAACTTCTTCCTGTTGCGGAGCCTGAATCTGCTCCGTTACCAGATCAGAATGAACCCGTATATGAACCAGTCGGTTATACCCAGGACAACTTTTTTTTCAGGAAAACCCTAAAAGGTATTTATTCTTCCACGGATCTGTATTTTTATGTGGAAGATTACTGGGATACAAAATATGTATATGCAAAAATTCAGTATGATGTAAGCCAGCTCATAGAAAGCACCGCCTCATCAGTTACCTTTGCCATCAACGATGTCCCCATCCAGTCTTACAAGCTGGAGTATAAAGACGGCAATCCACAGATTCTGTATGTAAAAATCCCCATGGATCAGGTTCGTTCCGGTTATAATTCCTTTTCCATATCTGCTTATGCAAGACTTTTTGACCAGCAGGGGTGCGTCGATGATTATTCTGATGCCAACTGGCTGGGAATTGCTGACACATCTTATATCAGATGCGGTTATGAAAGCAGGGATCCTGAGCACAGAATTTCATTTTATCCGTATCCGTTCATGTCAACTTATAATGCCACTGGCAAGGGACTTTTCATTGCTGTATCTGATGAAGCTGCATCAGGAGAAGTAGCTGCTGCCATGAGCCTGATGGCAGATTTAAGTAAGCAGACTGGAAAAAGAAATGAAATTGAACTATGCCGAATCTCAGATTTAAAGTCCAATAATCCTTCTAATACCATACTCATATCGGATTATAACAATCTGCCTGCCGAGTATAAAGATAAAATGACTAAGGCGCCGGATTCGTCCGGAAATGCAATTGTTAATTTTATTGATGATTCCAATTTAAAGCCCCTTCTTCTGATTACATCAAACGATGACTCTGGTCTAAAGGAAGCAGCTGACATGCTTATGGATGAAAGCCGCCGGAAGCAGGAAACCGGAAATCTTGCAGTTGTGGAAAAGGGAAGTGGAGAGCAGGCGGTTAATGCGGTAAAACAAAGTGATCTGACTGCCTGGAATTATACTCTGGAGGATATTATGGGAAGCGGACTTTCCTTTGTAGGACCGTTTCATCAGGAAAAATATGTCTACCTTCCAGTTTCCAGGGATTTTGTTCTGGCACAGGGCGGAAAGGTAGTTTTAAAGTTCCGATACAGTGAAAATCTGGATTTTAAACGATCTCTGATTACTGTATTCTGGGGTGATGTTCCCTGCGCCAGCAAGCGCCTCAGCCAGGAAAAGGCGTCGGGCGATGAACTGAATTTTGAAATGCCAGCTGATGTCATAGGAACGTCTGCTGCCAGTTTGAAAATAGCATTTGACTTGGAAATTCCTGATTTAATTTGTACTCCCAGGCAGAGTGATATGCCCTGGGCTTATGTATCCAGAGAATCTGCCATATTTTTGCCGCCTGCAGCGGATATAAGATTGTCTTTTGATTCCGGTATTTCTCCTTTTAGCCGGAACGGAAAATTCAATGATGTACTGTTGGTACTTGGTGATAATCCAACTACTGTTGAATTGAATCTGCTGGGTCAGACTCTGGCAATGTATGGGAGGGAGGCAAAACCCTACGGAACCATACTTGTGAAACGGGCTGGTGAATTTAATAAAGATGATGGGGATTATAACATCATCACGGCGGGTACACTGTCTGGAAATACGTTTTTAGCCCAGGTGAATAATAATCTGGCATTTCAGTTTTCTCAGGATGGTAATTCCTTTGAAAGTAATGATCAGCTGATTTTGTCCAGGGAATACGCAGGAAGGATCGGGGTTATGCAGCTGCTAAAATCTCCCTATTCCCTTAACCGGACTCTGCTGGTATTGGCAGGAAGCAGCCAGGATACCCTTAAGAACCTTGAGGATTACCTAAGAGACAGCAGTAAAAGAGAAGAACTGAAAAAGGACTGTGTGGTGATAGATGCCAATCAGAATATCACAACTCTTAAGTTTATAAAAGCTGAGGAAGTGAAGGAAGGTCCCACTCTGGCAGAGAAACTGGTCCGGAATAAGAAATCCCTTGTTTTTACAGTCATTGCAACATCAGCTATGTTTTTAATGCTATTTGCCGTAATCATTATTCTGCTGCGGATACGGGTATACAGAAAAAAGAATGAAGAATAAGCAGATAATTTGGGAAAGGGGTGAAGAAAAAGATGAGATTAGAGAAAAACTGGTTTTATCATTTCTGTATTGCGTTATCAATTGCAGGCATGGGCTACATCCTGATTGCAGGCGTCTCCGATGCACAGGGAAATCAGGAATATCCTTATGCAATGAAAGGATTGCTCATTCTCATCTTCTTCCTTACCTGGGCAGGAGTAAACTTCTTAGCGTTGCTGTCTGCCCGGCTTACCATAACCACAAAGCTTAAAAAATATCATAATCACCTTTTGGCAATAGAAGTGATTTACGTCATTCTTATTCTGATTCTGGCATTTGCCGCCAGACTTTTCGTCATAGGGAATCTGCCCATGGAGCCGGCATCTGATTATAAAACCTATTACGAGATAGCTAAAATGTTAAAGGAAGGGGTTCTGCAGGAAAAGGGAGAAGGTTATTGTAACTATATTGGGATGTTTCCCCATATACTGGGTTACTGCTATATTTTAAAAACTATTTTTGTTGTATTTGGAACCAGCATCTGGAACGGACAGATAGCAAATGTCTTGTTCTCCGTAGGAACGGTTTATCTTATTTACAGAATTGCCAGAAGGCTGGGTGGGAGAATGGCAGGGCTTACAGCACTCACAGCCTCGGCATTCTGGCCATCCCAGATCCTTTACGTCAATATGCTTGCAGCCGAATACTCCTTTTCATTTTTCTTATACCTGTGTGTGCTGCTTTTTCTTCATTTGGTCATGGATTATGATGGCGTCACAAAGCATGGGATCAGAGGAGTTCTTCTTCATATTGTCCTTGGCTGTCTGATTGCAGTGACTGCGGCAATCCGTCCAATGGCTGTAATATTATTAATAGCAGTCCTTATATTTCTGATTCCCCTTAAGTCCAAATTACCGGAAATACCACACAACAGCATTTCTGTCTGGGTAAGGTTTCTGGCCAGGGGATTTATGAGGGCAGCGCTTATCGTGTTGGCATATATGGCGGTATCCAGTGTCCTTAATACAGATATAGAACTCACCATTAATAAATCAACACCTTCCTTTAGCCAGTCCTTTGGCTATAATCTATTGGTAGGACTAAATCAGGAATCCAGCGGGGGCTGGAATGAAGAAGATTCCAGGTATTTATATGACAATCTGGAACGGACCGGTTCGCCTATAGAAGCACAGATTGCTTGCCGGAATTTGTCATTTAAGCGGTTGTCTGCAGGGCCAGGGGGATTATTTAACCTGTTTATAAAAAAATATGAATTGCTGTGGGAAAATGATAATTATGGGGCTGACTGGAATCTGGCTTTCTTAAATGAGCAGAATGAACTGACTCCGGACAGGGCAGTATTTCTCAATCATGCGAAAACTGCCAGCCAGATTGTTTATATGGTAGCCGTGCTCTTTTCTTTTCTGACTTTGATTTACCTGTTGCAAAGAAAGGCGTCCTCTCTTTATGTTCTGGTCCTGGTTTATTTAGGGACAGCTGCCATGCATCTTATGGTTGAAAGCCAGAATCGGTATCACTTTCATATTCTACCTGTATTTATAATTATTTCATCTGTAGGAATAAAATATATTTTTGAAAATGCTGTAACATTTGTAAATACTTCGGATTGGGAACGGAAGCTGAAAAAAGAACAACAGATCAGGGAAGAGACCGTATTAAAACAATTTGAATTGGAAGAACATAAAGCCATTGAGCAGCGCTATAAAAGTATGACCAATGCTTTTGATATGCAGTCGGCCATTTTAAACGGCAATGTTACTGTTACTGTTTCAGAAGCTTATACGCAACCCGATCCCTTTATGAAAGAAAAAAAAGAGGTCTCTGCCGCTGAGATATCTCCAAAGATATCACAGGAAAAAGAAACTGAGAAAATGATAAAGAAGGAGCCGGCCAGATTGGAACATTCCGATTTAGAGGAGCTAATTCTGGAACTGGAAGAGATTTCAGAGACAGGAAAGGTGCCCAATGAACATGATGAAGGGGGACATACAGTATGAAAAAAGCCATTCCGCGAAGCAGGGTGGAAAAGGTTCTAATTATGATCCTCTGCATCCTTACGGTATTTACTGCAGGGGGTCTTCTTTTCCTGTCTCACTATCTCAATAAGGAGGAGGACTTGCGAAAAAGTCAGAGGGAAAGTGCAGATGAAACTTCTCTTGATGATATCACGGCGATTTTGCCGGAATACTGTAACATCAATGAGAAAATTCCTGACATACGCGTTACCACTGAATCAGGAGACATAGTGACAATGAAAGCGTTTGAGGGAAAGCCGGCCATTATAACCTTCTGGGCCAGCTGGTGTCCGGATTGCAAAAAAGAACTTTCTCATATCAGGGAATTCATAAATACCTCAAAGAATTATGGCGACATCAATTATATTCTTATAAATAGAACAGATAATAAAAAGGAAACCAGAGAAACAGCAAAAAAGTATCTGTCAGAACAGGGAATTACCATAGACACTTACTATGACGAAGGTATGGCCGCCTATCAGGAGCTTGGCCTTCATGCCATACCAACCACATTGTTTCTGGATGAGCATGGAGTGATCCGGTCATGGAGTATGAAGCCAATGGAAAAGCCCTCTGTATTTGAAGGATATTTGAAAGATCTGACAGAAGGAAGCGGGAAGGTGACCGGGGATTTTGTACTAAATCATCTTATGGATGACCAGGGAGGAGTTCATACAATTTATGATCCAGAGGCAGACAGTGCCATAAAAAGCGATGTTCTTAGTGAAACTCAGGGTGTGATGCTGGAATATGCGTTACTGCGAAAGGATCAGCAGCTATTTGAAAAAATTCTCTCTTATATCAATGGGGTGATGCGGGTAAATGGTATAACCGGGTGGAACGTCAGCAATAATAAGCCATCAGAGGTGAATTCGCTTTTAGATGACTTGCGTATCCTGGGTGCACTGCTTTCTGCAAATAATTTATGGGGCGGTTATGACCAGTTAATAACCAATTATTCAGAAGAAATTGGAAAATACGCAATTCACAATGGAAATTATGTAGATTTTTACGATTCCGGTTATAAAAAATATGCTGACCGCTTTACTCTCTGCTATGGAGACTTACCGGTTATGTCCCGGCTGGCGGCCCTGGATGACCGATTTACACAGCCTTATGAGTCAGCAAAGAAATTGATTCTTGGGGGAAAAATAAGTGAAGGATTTCCTCTGTACTACAGTTGGTATGATTATAATAAAAACTCTTATGTTTCTGATGATTTAAATACTGCAGAAGCTATGGTCACGCTGCTTCACCTGGCAGAGGCCGGTTTGCTTGCGGAGGATTCCATGGCCTGGCTAAAAACGCAAATGGATGCAGGCGGTGTGAAAGCACGATACAAAACAGATGGAACAGTAGTGGAAGGGTATAATTATGATTCAACAGCTGTTTACGCGCTGATTGCCATGATTGGGGAAATAGAAGGAGATTCGAAGCTCCGGGGAAACGCTCTGAAGAAAATGGGAAAAATGAGGATTATGGATACCGCTTACCCCTATTACGGTGCATTTGGGATGGAAGATGGAAGCGGCATCACATCCTTTGATCAGGTTATGGCAATGCTGGCTTATGAGTATACTGGAAAACCGGCAGACTGACTGATTTGGCAAAATAAATTAACATAAAAGGAGTTTTTACAGTGAAGAATATCATGCTGGTATTTGGGACAAGACCAGAGGCAATCAAAATGTGCCCTCTGGTTATTGAGTTGAGAGGCAGGAAAGAAGCAAGGGTTTGCGTCTGTGTAACAGGTCAGCATAAATCCATGTTAAACCAGGTTTTAGATGCGTTTTCAATTATTCCGGACTATGATCTTTCCATTATGAAAGAAAAGCAGACACTTTTTGAAATTACCGTAAATATTTTAAATAAGATTCGTGAGGTTCTGGAAAAAGAAAAGCCAGACGTGGTTTTGGTTCATGGGGATACTTCCACGGCATTTGCCTGTGCCCTTGCCTGTTTTTATCTGCAGATACCGGTGGGACATGTAGAGGCGGGGTTAAGAACCTATGATATTTATTCTCCCTATCCCGAGGAATTTAACAGACAGGCCATTGGTATCATTGCAAACTATCACTTTGCTCCAACAGAAAAAGCCAGGGAGAATTTAATTTCTGAGGGTAAGAATCCTTCTGCCATCTTTGTTACAGGGAATACAGGAATTGATGCATTAAAAACCACAGTGAGAGCGGACTACAGCCATGAGCTTTTAACGTGGGCTTTCGGAAGCCGGCTGATATTGCTGACTGTACACCGAAGGGAAAATTTAGGGGAACCCATGAAGCAGATCTTTCGTGCTGTCAAGCGGATCACTGATGCACATCCTGAGATTAAGGTTATTTATCCCATCCACTTAAACCCACGTGTCAGGGAAATCGCCGGTTCTGTATTAGCGGGAGAGGAACGGATTCGTCTGATTGAACCCCTGGATGTAATTGATTTTCATAATTTTATGGCGAGAGCTGATCTTATTTTAACGGATAGCGGGGGAATACAGGAAGAGGCGCCAAGCCTGGGGAAACCGGTGCTTGTTCTTCGTAAATCAACAGAGCGTCCGGAAGGAGTTGACTCTGGGGCGCTGCTTTTAGTTGGGATTGAAGAAGAACCTATTTACGAAGCCGTAACACGTTTACTGGCTGATAATGCGCTCTATGACAGGATGTGCAGTGCAGATAATCCCTATGGTGATGGAGAAGCCAGCAGAAGAATTGCAGATATTTTACTGGGAAAGAAGGAAACCAAATAGTACAGGCTTTGCATGTAAAACATGGAAGGCCTGTACTAATATGAATGATCTTATAATGAGTTTGCTCTGTCCGCGATATTCTTATTAAAATTAATTACCTGATGCTCATAGGTAGACTCCATAAGAGGAGAGGTAATGATGAAATCTGCAGTTGCACGGGTGTTGGCAATGGGAATATCATAAACCTGGGCAATACGAAGCAGTGCTTTAACATCAGGGTCATGAGGCTGTGCAGTCAGGGGATCAGAAAAGAAGATGATCAGATCAATCCTGCCTTCTACAATCTTTGCACCGATCTGCTGGTCTCCGCCTAAAGGACCACTGTTATAGCCTTTTACCGGAAGGCCTGTCTGATCTGTAATCATACGGGCAGTGGTGCCGGTTCCGCACAGAGTGTGGTCTTTTAAGATTTCCCTGTGTTCGGTGCACCATTCAATTAATGAATGTTTTTCGTTATCATGGGCAATCAGAGCAATGTTTTTTTGTTTTTGAAGCGTCAGTGTAATATAATCTTCCTGTAACATCATAGTCCTCCTGTTGTAGGTATTAATAAGAGTGGTAGAACCTCATTTAAAACGGCAGAACACTTTGCAGAGAGTAAGTAATGGACAGATCTTTTCTGGAATATTCCTTTTTAAAATTCTGTATGATACGCTTTAAAACCATCTCTCCGTTTTCATAGGTCGCAGTAGGGAGAAGCATCAGATACTGGCTTACGCTGTAACGGCTGTAAACGTCTCCTCTGCGAAGTGAGTTGCGGATGGAACTGCCCAGTTCATCCATGGCACGGGTCTGTACCGCCGGTTTTAATAACTCACCCTTTAAATTGCTTATGGTGAGCAGGCATAAAAAGATGGAATCGCCGGTTCGCTCAATGGCTCTGGCCTCCAGCTGGTAGATATCCCGAAATACGGAAGGCTCACAGCAAAATGCTCCCTTATTGGTACCACCCTCTAAAAGAATCTCCCTGATGGTGCTTAAATCCATGGTGATTCCATGCTTTTTGTCGCTGATCATTTTATACAGCTCTTTAAAGCGGATGGATGGAGTGATGGCAAACTCGTTGTAGAACATGTCGTTTACCCGTTTGTAATGCTCCAGGGACATCATCTGGTTGCCGCTCTGGTACAGAGCATAGATCAGATAGTAATGTGCTTCCTCCCCGTAAGGATCGATGGAGATTGTCTGCTGGCAGACATCAATCATCGTAGGATAATCCTTTCTGTCATCTAACATGACCAGGATCTTTTTCACTAATTTCTGATATAGGGTGTGATAATAGGTGTGAATCGGGATTACCCAGGATTCCCATTCGGATTTTGGAAGAAAGTTTCCTTTATAAAGGTTAAATGCCTCCATTGACAGTTTCAGGCGGGTCTCTTCCGGAAATTCCTTGCTATCAGCCTGCAGACAAAGCTCTTCGAACTTATCCGTGTCGCATACGGTGGTAAGATCCCTTGTCCAGCCATATGCCTTTCTGTTTTGGAATACCAGTTCCTGCGTGGGAAACCCAAGTGGCTCAAGAAGCTTTCGTACGCGGAACATCAGCGTCTTTAAAGCGCCAGCAGGATTATTGCTGGCTTCATCTTTCCAAAACAGGTCGATTAATTCATCAACGGGAATATCCCTGCCGCGAAACGTAATTAAATATTCCAAAAGACTCCACGGTTTTTTAGCCTGATTATTCTGATCAACAATTATTTTGTCTCCGATGGTAACGGAGAATCCCCCCAGCATGTTCACATAAATGATCGTCTCTTGATTTTTCATAATTTTCTCCAAAGTAACATTTTCTTTCCTTAGTATATAGAAAAAAACGTTAAAAGTCTAGCGCAGCTTATAAAAGATTGAGATTTTTATTAAAATAAGCTATACTAAAGCAGAAGAATATGAAAAAGAAAGCAGGAGATTGCTATGAACAGAAAAAAACTGTCTACAGGAATTCTTATACTTGCATTTCTGCTTCTGGCTGTGGGAGCCGGAGTGCTTTACTTTGATTACCGTGACAGGCAGTATTCTGACAACCTGTATGAAAGCCTGGCTGAGCTGGCGAAGGAACCGGAAGAGAGCGTAACTGCCCCGCCGGAAACACAGAAAGAGAAAGAAGAACCTTATGTATCTCCTATTTCTTTTGATGTACTAAAAAAGATTAATCCTGACATTGTTGGCTGGATCCGCATTGCTGATACGAACATTGATTACCCCATCGTCCACACGGACAACAATGATACCTACCTGGATACGGATTTTGACGGAAAAAAGAATCCGTCAGGGACCATATTTCTTGACTGTGACAGCGAACCTGATTTTTCCGGAAGGCATAATATAATTTATGGGCATCATATGAAAAATGGCTCCATGTTTAAGGATATTATAAAGTATAAAGAGGAATCTTTTTATCGTGCCCATCAGGACATTGTGATCTATACACCGCAGCAGGAATTTCATTTGCGGCCGGTTACTGTGCTTTATACGGACGCAGGCGGGATACGCAGAAAAACAAAATTTGAATCAGATGAGAGCTTTTCCCTGTATGTAGATGAGATGACAAAGAACGGCATGTTTTATCAGGCACCCCAAGAGCCGGTTAAAACTCTGTGGTCATTTGTTACCTGCAGCTATGAATTTGATGATGCAAGAACCATTCTATATGCAGTATTAGTCCCTTAATTTAGAAAGGGCAGAAATGTGGTATTGTACATATCACTTTTTATCACCGCAGATTTATAAAGGAGAATAATAAAATGGGTAAATATTTTGGAACAGATGGTTTTAGAGGAGAAGCAAATGTTACGCTGACTGTTGAGGATGCATTTAAGGTAGGCCGCTTTTTAGGCTGGTACTATGGACAGAAAAAACCGGCTGAGGTATGCAGGATCGTAATCGGAAAAGACACAAGACGCAGCAGCTATATGTTTGAATATTCTCTTGTGGCAGGTCTTACCGCATCAGGAGCCGATGCCTATCTGCTTCATGTAACCACCACCCCCAGCGTTTCCTATGTAGTACGCACGGAAGGATTTTCCTGCGGGATCATGATCTCTGCAAGCCATAATCCATACTACGATAACGGTATTAAAGTGATTAATGAAAAGGGAGAGAAGTTGGAAGAATCCGTAATCACGGAGATCGAGAAATATTTAGACGGAGAGGTGGAAGAACTGCCATTTGCCACACAGGATAAGATCGGCAGAACTGTAGATTTTGCAGCAGGAAGAAACCGCTATATCGGATATTTGATCTCTATGGCAACCAGATCCTTTAAAAATAAAAAAGTAGCACTGGACTGTGCCAACGGAAGCGCCTCCGCCATTGCAAAGAATGTATTTGATGCACTTGGCGCAGAGACTCATGTGATCAGCAATGAACCAAACGGTCTGAATATTAATACGGGTTGCGGTTCTACCCATATGGGTCAGCTGGTGAAGTTTGTGAAAGAAGTAGGGGCCGATATAGGCTTTGCTTATGATGGAGATGCAGACCGCTGTCTGTGCGTTGATGAGAACGGAAATGTGGTTGATGGAGATGGTATCTTATACATCTGCGGTAAATATATGAAAGAACAGGGGCTGCTTAAAAATAACAAAGTGGTAACGACTGTGATGTCCAATTTCGGATTATATAAAGCTTTGGACCGGGAAGGGATTGATTACGAAAAAACGGCAGTTGGTGACAAATATGTTTATGAGAACATGGTCACCAACGGAAACTGTCTTGGCGGCGAACAGTCAGGGCATATTATTTTCAGTAAGCATGCCACTACCGGAGATGGAATCCTTACCTCATTAAAGGTAATGGAAGTAATTCTTGAAAAGAAAGAAAGCCTTGGAAAGCTGGCTTCTGAGCTGGAGATATTTCCACAGGTATTAAAGAATGTACGGGTTCATGATAAGACAGCGGCTCAGGATGATGAAGCGGTTAAAGCGGAAGTGGAGAAAGTGGCACAAAGTCTTGGAGACAGCGGAAGGATTCTTTTACGCCAGTCAGGTACAGAGCCGGTGGTTCGAGTCATGGTAGAAGCAGCTGATTTAAAAACCTGTGAGCAGTACGTGGAGCAGGTAATTGATGTCATGAAATCAAGAGGTCACGTCATTTCCTGATTGTAAATGAAAGTCATTGAAAACCGAAGATAACAGCCGGTTTTTCAATGACTTTTTCAGTTTTAATAACGGTGTCTCATTGTAAATGAAGACAATTCATGATATCATTATATTTATCTGCAAATTTATTTTGGGAGATCGGAAATATGGATAAAAAAGATAAATCAAACTTAGGAGAACAAATCCGCAGTACGGTGCAAAGCGCCATTGATTCCAAAGATTTTAACCAGCTGAACCGAATCATATCCGATTCCGTAAATTTTGCGCTGGATGAAGCGAAAAATCAGCTGGTAAAAGGAACGAAAAGCTGGACGCAGCCGCCGGTACGGGATAGCAGGGACGAAAATAGTGAGGCTGAGAAGGCAGTAGATGACGAACCGGGATACCGGGCGTTTCAGACCAGCCGCTCGGTAAAAGAGCGGACAGGCAGTTCATTAGCAGGAACAGGGAAACAGGAGATTAAAATAAACCAGCAGGGGCGTTTGGGCGGAGTACTATTGACCGTTTTTGGAAGTCTTTTTCTTGGGATTGATCTCATTGGCATTCTTGTTTCTTTGTTTGCTTCGATGATCTTAAAACCTGTCGCATGGGCGGCAGCTGGTGCGTTTACCTTTCTACTGGCAGCAGGAATTGTTTCCGGCTGCATGCTTTTTACCGGCATCGCCATAAATGGAAGATTGAAAAGAGCCAGAATCTATGCAAAACAGTCCGAAAAACGAATGTATTGTAATTTGGAGGAACTGGCTGCAAGTATTGGCAAATCACGGGAATATGTATTAAAAGACGTGGAGAAAATGATGAGGCTGGGTATTTTCCCCCAGGCGCACTTAGACGAGCAGAAAACCTGCCTGATTTTAAGTGAAGCCACATATAACCAGTATCTGGAGTGCCAGAAAGCGTTAAAAGAGCGGGAAAAAGAGGAAGAACTGAGACAGATTTCAGATAGTGGGACCCAGGAAAATCAAGCGCTACAGGAAATGATGACTCAGGGGAGAAATTACCTAAGAATATTAAAAGAAGCCAATGACGCCATTCCGGGCGAAGTGATTTCCCGAAAAATATCCATGCTGGAGGACGTAATACAGAGAATTTTTGACACCGTTTTAAAACATCCGGATCAAATGGGAGAGATGGAGCAGTTTATGGATTACTACCTCCCTACAACGGTAAAGCTGGTGAATGCTTACCGGGATTTTGACAGCACGGGAATAGAAGGCAATAATATTATCAATGCAAAAAAAGAAATTGAAGGAACTCTTGATACCATCAATCTGGCCTTTGAACGGCTGCTTGATGATCTGTACCAGGATACGGCTATGGACATTACCACGGATGCATCGGTACTCCAGACAATGTTAAAGAAGAATGGCTGGGCCGAAAGTGATTTTACAGGAGGAAATAAAGAATGAGCAAAGATTTGGAAGAGATGATAAATGAAGCGCCGCAGCTGACTCTTACACCATTTGATCAGACAGAAGGTGTGAAAGAAGGACATGCACTGACCGAGGCAGTACCTGTATCCGAGCCAGTGCCTGCACCAGAGCTTACACCGGAGGAAGAACGGCTGGTTTCTGATTTCGCTGATAAAATAAATTTAAAAGATTCCAATATGGTTCTTCAGTATGGCGCAGGAGCGCAGAAAAAGATCGCCGATTTTTCTGAGTCAGCCCTTGACAATGTAAAATCAAAGGATCTGGGTGAAGTGGGCCAGATGCTCACCAATGTGGTGACGGAGTTAAAAAGCTTTGAAACAGAAGGAGAGGAAAAAGGCTTCTTCGGTTTCTTTAAAAAGAGCGCTAACCGCCTTGATAACATGAAAGCAAAGTATGCATCTGCGGAGACCAATGTGAATCAGATCTGCAAGATTCTTCAGAATCACCAGATTCAGCTTTTAAAGGATATTGCCCTTCTGGATAAAATGTATGAGTTAAACACCACATATTTTAAAGAACTGACCATGTATATCCTGGCCGGAAAGAGAAAACTTGTAAAAGTTCAGCAGGAAGAGCTCCCTCTTTTCATGGACCGGGCGGCAAGAAGCGGTCTTCCGGAGGATGCCCAGGCAGCCAATGATTTATCTGCTATGTGCGGACGTTTTGAAAAGAAGATTCATGACCTGGAGCTCACCCGTATGATTTCCATTCAGATGGCGCCCCAGATCAGACTGGTTCAAAATAATGATACTTTAATGACAGAGAAGATTCAGTCCACCCTTGTCAACACCATTCCTCTCTGGAAGAGTCAGATGGTTCTTGCCATCGGAATCAATCATTCGGAACAGGCAGCAAAGGCACAAAGAGAAGTGACCGATATGACCAACGAGCTGCTTCGAAAGAATGCAGAGGTGTTAAAAACTGCAACCATTGAAACGGCAAAAGAGTCAGAGCGTGGAATCGTTGACATGGAAACCTTAAAAAAGACCAATGAGTCCCTGATTACAACCCTTGATGAAGTGGTACGGATTCAGGCAGAGGGAAGACAAAAACGAAAAGAAGCAGAAGTGGAGCTTGCCCGTATGGAAGGGGAATTAAAGACCAAACTCTTACAGATGAGCAGGTAAAAGATTCTATGGTTTTTAAAGTTTTTGTTGTAAGTCACTTTTACTCGTGCTATAATATCATAACACTTTACCGTGGTGGTTTGTCAGAGCACGGCATGTGATTTTATTGCAAAGGAATGATGACAGATGGGGTTAGACCTTTAAAACCCACGTTGTTCATTGTCAAAAAATACAGCGTGATTTATCGACTCCAAAGCCTGAACTGATTTTTTATGAAGAAAATACAGACAAAAAAGGAATATGGAGGAGATCAGACATGTTGAATTATGAAAGATATAAGCGGGTACCAGTAGTAGATTATCCGGAAAGACAATGGCCGTGCAGGGAGATTAAGAATGCGCCGATCTGGTGCAGTGTGGATTTGAGAGATGGAAACCAGGCTCTTATTGAGCCCATGGTGGTGGAAGAAAAGATTGAGATGTTTAACCTTCTGATTAAACTTGGTTTTAAGGAGATTGAAGTGGGATTTCCTGCTGCTTCTCAGATTGAGTTTGATTTCTTAAGACAGCTTGTGGAACGGAAACTGATTCCTGATGACGTGGTGATTCAGGTTCTGGTTCAGTGCAGAGAGCATTTGATTAAGAGGACATTTGAAGCCTTAGAGGGAGTTAAGAAGTCAATCGTTCATATCTACAATTCCACATCTACATTACAGCGTGATGTGGTCTTCCGCAAAGAGATGGATGAGATTAAGGAGATCGCGATACAGGGAACCCAGTGGGTGAAACAGTATATGCAGGATTTTAAGGGAGAGGTTATGCTTGAATATTCTCCTGAAAGCTTTACCGGAACAGAACTTCAATTCGCACTTGATATCTGTACGGCAGTGCAGGAAACCTGGGAAGCCACTCCGGAAAAGAAGATTATTTTCAATCTTCCTTCCACTGTGGAGATGACAACTCCCAACGTATATGCCGATCAGATTGAATGGATGAATTCCCGGTTTAAAAACCGTGACAGCATTATTTTAAGTGTTCATCCTCACAATGACAGAGGAACAGGGATTGCAGCCACTGAGCTGGCTCTTCTTGCAGGAGCTGACCGTGTGGAAGGAACTCTGCTTGGGAATGGAGAACGTACCGGCAACGTGGACATTTTAACAGTTGCCTATAATATGTTTTCTCAGGGCATCAATCCGGAACTTCATCTTGAGAATATCCGTGAAATCGTGGATGTTTTCGAACGCTGTACCAAGATGGAAGTGGAACCCAGACACCCCTATGCGGGGAAACTTGTTTTTACCGCATTTTCCGGATCTCATCAGGATGCCATTAACAAAGGCATGCAGGCGATGCATGAGAGGAAGAATCCATTCTGGGAGGTTCCTTACCTTCCAATCGATCCTTCCGATATTGGCAGACAGTATGAGCCGATTGTCAGAATTAACAGCCAGTCCGGCAAGGGCGGCGTAGCATTTGTCATGGATACCTTCTATGGATTCAAGCTTCCAAAGGGTATGCACAAGGAGTTTGCCGATGTCATTCAGGCAATTTCCGAAAAGCAGGGTGAGGTTGCTCCAGAGCAGATTCTGGAAGAATTCAAAAGCTGCTATACCGAGCGGAAGGAACCCATTCATTTCAGAAAGAGCCAGATTACAGAGGCAGAGGAAGATGTGGAGTTCTCAACACTTGCCAAAGTCCGCTACACAGACCATGGTGTGGAAAAAGTATTCGAAGGTGTGGGAAACGGACCCATCGATGCGGTTCAAAAGGGTCTGGAGAAGGAGCTTGGTATCGAAATCCGGGTGCTGGATTACTACGAACACGCACTTGCTTCCGGATCAGGGGCACAGGCTGCATCATACATCCATTTGCTTGATGTAAAGACCGGAAAGGCTACTTATGGTGTGGGAATCAGTTCCAACATTACCAGAGCGTCTATTCGGGGTATCTTTAGTGCGGTAAACCGGTTATTTTATTAATATCAGATAATGAAAGGGATCCAGTCTTTTTTGAGGCAGGATCCCTTTTAGTTATCTGATTCTTTTTTCAAAACAAACAGCTTCATCCCGTCCCTGATATTTCCCATAGTTTGGAATGATATGAAAGCTATTTTTTATGTAGAAGCTGCATGCCCCAGCATTGATTTTTCTGGTTTCGCAGATCAGTCTGCTGTATCCAAAATCCAATGCCTTATTTTCCAGGAAATTCAGGATAGAAGTGCCAACGCCCAGTCCCTGTTCTTTTGCATACATCCGTTTTAATTCCCCGGTTGAATCATCTATTCTGCGTATTGCGCCACAGCCCACTGCATTACTTCCACTTCTTGCAATGACAAAAATAGATTTTTCATCTTTCATATCATCAATTGAAAATGAGGATTCGCCACTGTTTCCGGTTATGTGATTCAGACTTCCGGATAATTCGTTTAGCAGTGACAGAGACTCATCTCTGGTAATATCAGCTTCCATAATCTGAATCGTTGTTTTGATATCATTTTTTTCGCTCATAGTGGTTTTACTATTGCCTCCTCTTGTATTGATAATAATTATAAACCCATTGATTTATACAAACAATCATTATTTAGAATTCCACAAACAGAACCGGCGTTTACTTTTCGGATAGACTCTAGTATAATTAATTCAGTTTATAAAACGACAGGAGAGTAAAGATGAAGAAATATGATTATGTGCTTGTCGGAGGTGGTCTTTATTCCGGCGTATTTGCCTATCTGGCCAGGAAACAGGGAAAGAAATGCCTGGTCCTTGAGAAAAGGGAACATTTAGGCGGCAATTTGTATTGCGAAGAGACAGAAGGAATCCATGTACACCGGTATGGCGCTCATATTTTCCATACAAGCAACCGAAAGGTCTGGCAGTTTGTCAATGAGCTGGCAGAGTTTAACCGGTATACCAATAGTCCCGTTGCCAATTATTTAGGAGAGATGTACAATCTGCCTTTTAACATGAATACCTTCAGCAAGATGTGGGGGGTGTCAACTCCTGAACAGGCAAAAGCAAAGATTCATGAGCAGAGACAGGTGATTACCAGTGAACCAAAGAATCTGGAAGAGCAGGCAATCAGCCTTGTGGGTACGGATATCTACGAAAAACTGGTAAGGGGTTATACGGAAAAGCAGTGGGGCAGAGATTGTAAGGAACTTCCGGCCTTTATTATTAAACGCCTCCCTGTACGGTTTACCTATGACAATAATTATTTTAATGACTTATATCAGGGGATTCCCATCGGCGGTTATAACGTAATTACAGACAAGCTCTTTGAAGGTTGTGATGTAGAGCTTTCTGTTGATTATTTAGATAACAGGGAGCAGTATGACAGCCTTGGGGAGAAAATCATATACACTGGAATGATCGATGCTTTCTACGGATACCAGTTTGGTAAACTGGAATACCGCAGTCTGAAGTTTGACACAGAAACCCTTAATACAGACAATTACCAGGGGGTTGCAGTTGTAAATTATACAGACCGTGAAACTCCTTATACCAGAATTATTGAGCATAAACATTTTGAATTTGGAACACAGGATAAGACGGTTATAACCAGAGAATATCCCGTTGACTGGAGTGAGGGTATGGAACCTTATTATCCCGTCAATGATGAGACCAATCAGAACTTGTATCAGGCATATGAAAAACTTGCCCAAAAAGAGGATCGGGTTATCTTTGGAGGCAGACTGGCAGAATATAAATATTACGATATGGACAAAGTTATTGAGTCTGCTTTCAAAATGGCTGAGTCCGAACTGGGTCTCCTCCCCTAGCCGCCGGCTGTTTACTTTTCTAATCAGATATAGTACAATACAACGACAAAATTGGTATGCGGGGAGGTTATTATGAATATAGTTTACGCTTCCAACGATAAGTTTGCCAGACACCTTGCTGTTTCTCTCTACTCTCTTCTTGATCGGAATCAAAAGATTGAAACGCTTGATGTCTGGGTTTTATCCATGGGGTTGTCAAGGGAATCGAAAGACCGCTTATGCGGGATCGCACAGGAATTTGATCGTGAGCTTTCTGTGATTGAACTGGGGAATTTAGAGGAACGATTTTCCCATGAGGTGGACACAGGAGGATTTGATTTAAGCATTATGGCCCGCCTGTTTTTAGGAGATGTGCTTCCTGAACATGTGGAGCGGGTACTTTATCTGGATTGCGATACCGTGATACTGTCTTCTTTGGAAAAATTATGGAAGGCTGATTTAGGTCCGTTCCTGTTAGGCGCTGTCATGGAGCCAACCATTTATCCTTGTATTAAAGAAGAGATCGGATTAAGACCGGAAGAACCCTATTTTAATTCAGGGGTGCTTTTAATTGATTTAAACCGCTGGAGAGAAGAGAATGTTCAAAAGAAGCTTCTTGACTTTTACCGATCCAAGGGAGGGAAACTGTTTGCGGGAGATCAGGATACCATTAATGGCAGTTTAAAGGGCAGAATCAGACCTCTTTCTCCCCGTTATAATTATTTTACCAACTACCGGTATTTCCATTACAGACATTTAGTCCGACTGTCTCCGGTGTACGCACTCATTACGGAAAACGGCTTCCGGGAAGCTGGCAGACATCCGGCGATCCTTCATTTCATGGGGGATGAGAGACCCTGGAAGGAAGGAAATCTAAATCACTACCGCAGAGCTTACGACAAGTATCTGGCGAAAACTCCATGGGCAGGAACTCCAAAAGAAAAGGGAAACCGATTTTATATGGCAGCTTATCATTTCATGAATTACGGCACCTATTTATGCCCTCCGTTTCGTGATTTTATCAGCCACCATTTTGGAATGAAGCTTGTAAATTCCAGAAAAGGATCTTAAAAGGAGCAGGTATGAATGTAAGTTGTATCATTTTAAACTACAATGATGCCGATACCACAATCAAACTGGTTCAGGGGATGAAAGATTATTCTTCTCTTGATTCCATTGTTGTGGTGGATAATCATTCCACAGATGATTCGGCTGCCAGATTAAAGGATTTGGATGGCGGCAGGGTGCACGTGATCGGCTCCTTAAAAAACGGTGGGTATGGTTATGGAAATAATCTGGGAATCCGTTATGCTTACAGGGAACTTGGTGCCACCCACGTGTTAATTGCAAATCCGGATGTCATGGTTACAGAGGAGACGATTACTGCCATGAAGAACGCATTTCTGGCGGACGAACGAATTTCTGTCACTGCTGCCGTGCCGGTAGATCAAAGGGGAAGGGAAGGACTGATGGGCTGGAAACTGACTGGTCTGTTTGCAGATTTGCTTGATACGGGGCTGGTTACACGACGGTTATTGAAACGGTGGCTCACGGATGAACCGGGGAAACGGGCATTTCAACTGACAACACCGGTGGCAACAGAACGCTGTGCGTGGGCGGATGCAGTTCCGGGCTCTCTTTTGCTGGCTGACGTAAAGGCAATGATGGCATGCGGCCTTTATGATGAGGAAGTATTTCTTTATTATGAAGAAAAGATTCTAGGGTATCAGTTGAAGAAAAAGGGGTACCGAACACTCCTTCTTCTTGACCGGACTTATCTTCATCTTCATTCCGTCTCCATTGATAAATCCGTTAGCTCAATCCTGAAAAAACAGGCGCTCCTTCATAAAAGTAAACTTCATTACTATAAAAAATATTTAAAAATAAACCGGTTTCAGGGATTTGCTGCAAAAGTATTCCTGGAATTTCTCATGTTTGAGATCTGGTTTTTAACAAAGATTCTGGGAATGTCATGGTAAATGGCATGGAAAGAGGGGATAGAATGATAACAGTACTTTTGGCTGCCTGGAACGGAGAGAGATATCTAAGAGAACAGATGGAATCACTATTAGGACAGACCAACCAGGAGTTTACCATTTTAATTTCCGATGACGGTTCCTCTGACAGAACCCCCGAAATCATCTCAGAATATGAAAACAGGTTTCCAGAACGGATAAAAAGCTTAAAGAGTTTAAAACCTTCAGGCAGTGCCAGGGACAATTTTTTTCGGCTTTTAAAATCTGCGCCTGATGAGTATCTGATGTTTTGTGATCAGGATGATATCTGGCTGCCAGATAAAGTAGAGGTTACTTTAAGAGAGATGAATAAAATGGAAAAGATATGGGGAAAGGATATGCCTATTCTGATCCATACGGATTTGTCTGTTACAGATGCGGCGGGAAAAATACTATACCCTTCCATGGCAGGATACCAGAAGATTGGAGTTACGGATAACCGTACCAGCCATTATCTGGTGGAAAATAATATCACAGGCAATACCATGATGATTAACCGGTCCTTAAAAAATCTGACGGAGCAAATCCCGGAAACCTGTGTCATGCATGACTGGTGGCTCGGTCTTGTAGCAAGCTGTTTTGGAAAAATTTCCTATATTGATCGTCCACTGGTACGCTACCGGCAGCATGGTAACAATCAGGTAGGTGCAAAAAGCGGTATGAAACAGCTGTCTGAGAGAATGAGCAGACAGGAGAAAGTGCGGGAGAATTACCGCATCCTGTTTGAACAGGCGATATCCTTTGTTTCAATATACAAACAGCTCATGACTCCTGCTCAGAGAGAGTTGTTTGAAGAATTTATAACCATATGCCGCAAAAGCAGGGCAGGAAAAATAAAGACTATTTTAAAATACAAATTGTTTAAAAGTACCCGTGTCAGAACGCTTTTACAGATGTTTTCTATTTAACAAAGCAGTACATGGGAAATGAGGAGAATGGTAGAATGATACCAAATGAAAAAGAAATACTGGTAACGAGGGCTTCCATGCCTTCCTACGAAGAATTTATTACTGAGATCAAACCGATCTGGGAAACTGCCTGGATGACCAATATGGGAGAATTTCACGACAGATTGAAGGATCAGCTGAAGGAATATTTAAAAGCGGAAAATCTTCTGCTGTTTGTGAACGGACATATGGCTCTTGAGATGGCGCTGCAGGCGATGAACTTAACCGGAGAGGTGATTACCACCCCTTTTTCCTTTGCTTCCACCACCCATGCGATAGTAAGAAATAATCTTACGCCAGTATTCTGTGATATCAGAGAGGACGACTACACCATTGACGCCGATCAGATTGAAGCGCTGATTACAGATAAAACCACAGCGATTCTTCCGGTGCATGTGTATGGTAATGTCTGTGATGTGGATAAAATTGAGTCTATAGCTAAAAAGCACAACTTAAAGGTGATTTACGATGCAGCACATGCATTTGGAGTAGAGGTGGATCATCGTGGAATCGGAACCTATGGAGATGCATCCATGTTCAGCTTTCACGCTACCAAAGTATATAATACCATAGAGGGCGGAGCAGTTACTTTTAAAGATTCATCCCTGGAAATTCTGCTAGATTATTTAAAAAACTTTGGAATAACCGGAAAAGAATCCGTGGAATATATTGGCGGCAATGCAAAGATGAATGAATTTCAGGCTGCTATGGGAATTTGCAATCTGCGTCATGTAGAGGAAAACATTGAAAAGCGCAGGCTGGTTTCGGAACGCTATCGCGAGCATTTACAGGGAGTTTCCGGAATTCGCCTTAATGCCATAAAGCAGGGAATCAGTCAGAATTATGCATACTTTCCTGTAGCGTTTGATGGGTTTGAACTGACCAGAAATCAGGTATATGATCTTCTCGCTTCTCATAATGTCTTTGCCAGAAAATATTTCTATCCCCTGATTACAGATTTTGAATGTTACAGGGAGCGTTTTTCGGATCTTGAGCTTCCATGTGCCAGACGGGCAGCAGACAGTGTTCTTACCCTGCCCCTTTATGCGGATCTACCTCTTGAAGATGTGGACAGGATATGCGAGATAATTTTAAGTGCTGCAAAGAAAGGGAAACAGAACGTATGAAAGCTGCAGTTGTAACCGCAATCGGATCATTTTCCGCTGACATTGTTATTAAAAATTTAAAAAATATGGGGCTTAAGGTGATCGGCTGCGATATATATCCGGCAGAATGGATTGCTGATTCTTCCAGCGTTTCTGCTTTTTATCAGGTTCCTCTTGCAACACAGGTAGAGGAGTATGTAGAGGAAATTCTGACTATCTGCAAAAAGGAAAGGGCTGACGGACTGATCGTTTTAACCGATGCAGAAGTAGATGTATGGAACCGTCACCGAAACAAATTAAAGGAAGCAGGAGTGACGTTATGCCTGTCCCCGGAAGATACCATAACGGTTTGCAGAGATAAGATGAAACTTTATAAGTTTCTTTCTGAAAGAGGGATTGGAAACATGATACCTACCAGAATGCTGGCTGGTATTTCTTCTGAATCCATTTCCTATCCGGCAGTTGTAAAGCCATATAATGGAAGAAGCAGCCAGGGGCTCTCCTATCTTCATAATCAGGAAGAAATGGAGCGGTTTCTTGCCGGGAGCGAAGCAGATGATTACGTGGTGCAGTCCTATTTTAAGGGAAGTATTATTACTGTAGATGTAGTGCATCAGGCGGACACAGGGCGATCAGCAGCTGTCTGCCGTAAAGAATTGCTGCGAACCCCCAATGGTGCTGGCACATCTGTTCTGGTCTTTTCAAATCCGACTCTGGAAACAGTATGCAAAGAGGCAGCAAGTGCCTTGGGAATTCAAGGGTGCGTTAATTTTGAATTTATTGAAGGGGAAGATGGAACCTTTTCTATGCTGGAGTGCAATCCCAGGTTTTCGGGCGGCGTGGAATTTTCCTGTATGGCGGGATATGACTGCGTCTCAAACCATGTGAAGTGTTTTCGGGGGGAGGACATTTCTCTTTCCGGCTCTGTTAGGGAAATGTATATTGCCAGAAAATACGAGGAATACGTAACAAAGGTGCTTAATAAGGAAGGGACTAAGAAATGAAAGACGGATCAAATAGCGAAATCATGGTCAGCATTAACTGTGTTACCTATAACCATGGTGCCTTCATCCGCCAGGCTCTTGACAGCTTTCTGATGCAGAAAACGGACTTTGAGTATGAGATTCTGGTTCATGATGATGCTTCCACGGACGGGACAGGGGATATCATCAGGGAATATGCAGCAAAATATCCGGATAAGATCCGGCCTCTGATTCAGACAGAGAATCAGTATTCCCAGGGCATTGATAACATAAGCGGTGCGTTTAATTTTCCCCGTGCAAGAGGAAAATATATATTCATGTGTGATGGGGACGATTACTTTGATTCGCCCGACAAGCTTCAAAAGCAGGTGGACTATATGGAGTCCCATCCGGACTGCACCCTTTGCATCCACAGTGCAAAGATTCAGTTGATGGGAAAAGCAGTGACTGAAAGCCAGATGAGGCCATACCGGAAAACCACAGTACTGACGCCAGAAGAGATCATCGATAAAACTTCTGGGTATGCCATGTCTTCCATGGCATTTCCTGCAAGACTGGTAAAAGAGCTTCCTTATTACTATACGGTTTGTCCGGTAGGAGATACCCCTTTGCAGCTGATGGCAGCTGAAAACGGGTATGGTTATTATATGGATGAGCCCATGAGTGTATACCGGGTAGGCGTCTCCGGTTCCTGGACTGCTGAGGGTAAAAAGGGAAATTACGCCGCGAAGCAGCAGACCTATTATGAGCGAATGAGACAGGTTTATAAAGAATTCGACAAAGCAACAGGCGGCCGTTTTAAGGCGGCCGCCATAAGTGCTTCTAAACGAACCTATTACCAGACGAAGGTCAATACCAGGGATTTTAAAGAGATATTAAATCCTGCATACCGAAGGTATTATAAGGAACTTACGCCCATAACCAGGTTCTTTATTCAGTTTCAATACCGGACTCCCGGCTTGTATGGTTTCCTTCAAAAATCATTTACCGGAAGGAAAGGTTAAATTACACGTTGGTGCTACATGTTAGGATCTGTCGGATCCCAGGTCTGTGTATCCGGTATGATCTGCTCAATGGCAGGTCGTTCATAGGGTCCGGGAACGATAGATTCATAAATGGTTACCGTAGTTCCCAGGGCACAGTGATCATAGATCCATTTGGCATCACCGGAGAGGAGACGGATACAACCGGCTGATTCGGCAATGCTTAAATAATTATAGGTAGAGGGATCGAGAGTCATCTTATCCGGGCGGCTGTAAAGAATAGAGTGGATTAAAAAGCCCTTCCAGATACGGGTTGCATATTGAGTAAAGATACCGTGATCCATATCCCGCCAGCGGTATTTCACTGGTGTCTGGAATGTTCCAAGTGGAGTATCCGGACCGGTAGAGGTAAGGAATGACTTCACCGGAATAATGAATCCGTTGGCACCGTCCTTTGCAAAGACTGTCATGCAGTTCATCTGTTTATTGATGCTGATAAAAAATGGTCCCGAGTTTCCAATGATGGGCTCTAAATCAGTAAGCATCTTGCCAGAATTTAAATCAAAATAGTACTTAAAGCCGTCGATGTACTGCCAGCCTACAACTGGAAGAGAATCCTTAAAATAGTACCGGTCATTTTCAAGCCATGCCCAGCCGGTAAAAGGGGTACCGTTTCCGTTAAAGTAGCGCAGTCCGCCGTCAACAATCTGCATTCCGTCTTTTGTGGCGGAAATCAGTGGCTTATCTGTCTTATATGGGAAGGCTGAATTCTTTGCATAGAACGCCATACGAAAACCAGTGATATAACGTCCGGTTCCCATGGTTCCCGCACTGGTGCCGTTCTTTGCCCAGTCAGTGGTGGTACCGTCGTCTAATTTTGCTGAATAATAGAGATTGAACTGGTTGTTTACATAACCGGAAAACCTCATCTGTATGGCTTCAATATTCACGTCATTGGGGTAATTGGTTGTCTGTTGTCCATTCATGACCCATGGGGACCAGCCAGTGCCTGATGTGTAGGTCCGGTAGAGCACGTTCCCTACGATATTCGTGAGAAATGTAGATAATCCATGAAAGCCCTGTCCGTCATTGGTGATCCAGGCATCGTTGACAAAAGGCTGTGTCCAGTTGCCGTCACCAATCATAGCAGTGGTCTGAAGTCGTGGGAAGTTGGCTTTTAATGCTTCCTGAGCAGCCCGGGTCGCTTCATCAACAACACCGTCTTCTCCTCCTCCGGCTCCTTCTTTTCCGATATCTATTCCTGCATTTGCTAAAGCGGTTTCTGCTTCCTCTGTAGTTACGCCTCCCTCAGTTTCGCTGGCAGCTGTACTCTGTTCTCCAGACTTACTGCTGTCGCTGAGGCTGACGCCATTCTTGTAACCCGGTCCATATGCCTCGTCCGCCCGCGTAAGGGCAGCCTGTCCCAGGACAAGAGCAGCTGTCAGGCAGAATGCCGCCAGGCCGCGTGTCAGTTTACGCATGATAAAAACCTCCTGTAAATCATTAAAAATTTTATAGTGATTCCATAATACTTTAACATAAGTAACTGGAAAATGCTATATACGATTTACATTTATTGGGCAATATAGTACAATAAGGCGGAAATGTAAATTGGATGATTGAGGAGAAAAGCCAGTATGTATCAGGAAAATATGAAAGAGAGAGTGCTTTCCGGACTGTTTTGGAAAGTCATGGAAAATGGGGGAACACAGGGTATTCAGTTCCTTGTATCCGTACTTTTAGCCAGACTTTTAACGCCGTCCGAATCCGGGGAAGTCATGCTGATTATGATATTTATTACCATCGGCAATGTATTTGTCCAGAGCGGTTTTAACACTTCTCTGATTCAGAAGCAGGAAGTGGATGAAAGAGATTATTCTTCTGCCTTTTGCGTAAGCTTTCTGATTGCCTTCGTTCTATATATAATTTTGTTCTTTTCTGCGCCTGCAATCGGTGATTTTTATGGACAGCCAGTGTTCGTACCAGTGTTAAGGATTCTGTCCCTGACTTTGTTTTTCGGTGCAGTCGTATCGGTGCAGTCCGCATCCGTATCCAGAAATATGGAATTTAGAAAGCTTTGTATGGCCAGTCTCTTTGCAGCGGCAGGTTCCGGCATCATCGGAGTGCTGATGGCTTTAGAAGGATTTGGATTATGGGCACTTGCAATGCAGCAGTTTTTTTACAGCTTTTTTCTCATGGTTGTGCTGCATTTTTTAAAGACCTGGAAGCCAAGTCTGAAGTTTTCCATTGAAAAAGCGGGAGAATTATTCTCTTATGGCTGGAAGATTCTCATGTCTGGCCTCATTGACACGGTTTTTACCAATGTTTATGGTCTGGTGATTGGAAAAATATATAATTCGGCTATGATGGGGCAATACTCTAGAGGAAATCAGTTCCCTGCACTCATTGCCAATAATTTAGGGGCAGCGATCCAGTCGGTTATGCTTCCTGCTTTTTCTGCCTGCCAGGATGACAGGGAGAGGGTAAAAAGCATGGTAAGAAGGTCGATTGTGACAAGCTCCTATCTTGTTTTTCCCATGATGGCAGGATTGATTGCCGTAGCAGAGCCTATGGTAAAGCTTTTACTGACAGACCAGTATTTACCTTGTGTTCCCATGCTTCGGCTCCTTTGCATTGCCTATGCGACCTGGCCCCTTCATGTGGCCAATTTACAGGCAATCAATGCCCTTGGAAGAAGTGAGATTTTCTTAAAACTGGAGATAATTAAAAAAGCAGTCAGTGTGGTGGCTTTAATTATCAGCATTCCCTTTGGAATTTATACCATGGTGGCGTTAAGAGCAGTGACGGATTTTATCTGTACATTTATTAATGCCTATCCCAATAAGAAGCTTCTTCATTACAGCTTTCTTCAGCAGTGGAGAGATGTATTCCCTTCTCTGCTTTTGTCGGCTGCCATGTGTGGTGTGGTATACAGCGTGCAGTTTCTGGTAAATGGAACTCTGCTGACACTGACTTTGCAGATCGTCACAGGAGTCCTGTTTTATGCAGGTTTCTCCTGGCTGTTTCGGATTGAAAGTTTCTTTTATTTATGCAGAACAGTTAAGAACATGAGCAGGCAGGATAGACGTTAGCGGTTTACTTTTTAAGGCGAATCATGTAGAATAAAAAGAACTTGTTAAATGAAATGAAATAGAGGAATTATAATGGAACGTAAAAACGTGGCATGGAATATGATCGGAAGCCTGGTTTACGCGGGATCCAGCATGCTGCTGACAGCTCTGGTTAATCATCTGGTGGGAACGGATCTGGGAGGTGATTTTGGTTTTGCTTTCAGCACATTCGGACAGCAGATGTTTCTTGTGGCCTATTTTGGAATGAGACCCATTCAGAGTACTGATGTGAGAGAGAGCTATACTTTTGGGGAATACCGGCTGGCTCGCATGGTCACTTGCGGTATGGCGCTGATTTTTGGCATTTGCTACATTTTATGGAAGGTTTTCGTTTCTTCTTCCGACTATACCTATGAAAAAATCATGGTTGTTTTCTTCATGGTTCTTTATAAGGTGCTTGATGGATTTGCTGATGTATACGAGTCGGAATTTCAAAGAAAAGGAAAGCTTTATTTAACCGGACAGGCCATGACCTGGCGGACCCTGTTTTCCGTGTGTCTGTTTTTAGGAACTCTGGCATTAACACGGGATTTAATTGTTGCTTCAGCGGTTGCGGCTGCTTCTCAGGCAGTTGGAATCTGGCTGTTCGATAAAAGGACTGCAGATCAAATAACGGATATTAATTATGTACATGCAAAAGGAAGGCACAAACAGCTTTTACAGGACAGCTTCCTTTTGTTTTTGTCTGTATTTTTAGACGGACTTATCTTTGCAATGGCAAAGTATGCGGTGGATTCCCAGATGACTTCCGCGGACAATGCTGTATTTGTGGCAATATTTATGCCTACCTCTGTAATCAATCTTGCAGCCAATTTTGTAATCCGTCCATTCCTTACCAGACTTTCCCTGCTCTGGGATGAAAACAGGACTTCGGAGTTTCTTGGGGTTCTGAGAAAGTTGTCCGGAATCATCCTGTTTCTTACAGTAATCGCGCTGGCCGGAGCCTGGGTAATGGGCGTTCCGGTACTTTCTGCTGTCTTTAATGTGGAACTGGCGCCTTACCTTCCGGGACTACTGGCTATTATCCTGGGCGGCGGATTTTTTGCAGTGATGAATTTATTTTATTATGTCCTGGTAATTATGAAGAAACAGAGACTGATATTTTATGGATATGTTCCGGTCTGCCTCCTTTCGTTTGTTCTTTCCTATCAGTTTGTGAAGATAGGCGGAATCAACGGTGGTGCGTATTCCTACATGATTGAGATGCTGATTCTCATGCTGTGCTTTATAGGACAGGCAATCCGGGTTATTCTTACAGAAGAAAAAGGAAGGAGAGAGCAGAGGATATGACAGACCGGGTACTGGTAGTAATACCTGCATACAATGAGGCTTTAAATATTGAGCGGGTAGTGGGAGAAGTCATTGAGAATTATCCCATGTATGACTATGTAATCATAAACGACGGTTCTACGGACAATACCGCCAAAATCTGCAGGAAGCATGGCTGGAAGATCATTGATCTGCCTATGAACTTAGGGCTGGCAGGCGCATTTCAGACCGGGCTTAAGTATGCACACAGAAAGGGCTACGGCTACGCCATACAGTTTGATGGTGACGGACAGCATCGGCCGGAGTTTATTCTTCCCATGAAAGAAAAGATGGATCAGGGATATGATATTGTGATTGGTTCCCGGTTTGTAACAGAAAAAAAGCCCCGTTCTCTCCGTATGCTTGGCAGCCGGATGCTAAGCGGTGCTATCTGGTTTACAACCGGTGTTAAGGTAAACGATCCCACTTCCGGTATGCGTATGTTCAGTCGAAAGATGATCAAGGAATTTGCGGACGGACTGAATTACGGTCCGGAACCGGATACCATTTCCTATCTCATCCGCCATGGTGCCAGAGTTGGGGAAATCCCTGTAATAATGGATGAGCGGATACTGGGAGAGAGCTACTTAAATCCCTTAAATGCGGCAAGGTATATGGGAAAGATGTTGTTTTCCATTTTACTGGTTCAGAGCTTTCGCATCCGGGACAGAAGATAAAAGAAGGGGGTACGTAATATGACGTTTTTACTTCGCTGCGTACTGATATGCGTTTCCCTGGTACTGACTGTTTATGTACTGGGAAGGATTCGCCACTCCAAAATGAGGATAGAGGATTCCATTTTCTGGGTCATGTTTTCCATGCTGTTAGTGGTTTTCAGCATCTTTCCAAAGGTGGCTGATTTTATATCCAGTCTGGTGGGAACCTATTCCACAGCTAATTTCATTTTTACCCTGATGATCTTTATTCTGCTCACCAAGGTCTTTTTTCAGTCGATTAAGATATCCCAGTTAGAACGCAGAGTGACGGAGTTAATCCAGATGCTGGCGCTTGATAAGGAGGAAGCCATAGAGAAGGAGGAGCATAAACTGTGAAACGTTTGTTAAGGACGAAAGGCTTGTGGCTTGCAGCTGGAAGCATTCTGCTTTTGATGTTCCTGTTTGTAAGAACCTATTTAAAAACCATCGTTGGAATTCCATCTCCGGAATTTGAGCCGGTTCGCCGGTTTTACTGGTGGTTTATTGTCTTCGGTTGTGGATTTCTTGCTGCGTTAGCCTTTCTTTTGTGGATAAAGGATATTTTTAACCAGTGGCTGTTCCCGTTGGTGGTGATCGGACTGGGTACTTTTTATCTGTTTGCTTTAACACCTTTTTCTGCCCCTGATGAAGCAGCTCACTTCGTCAGTGCCTATCGTCTCTCCAGCCAGATGATGGGAAAACAGCCGGTGGCTGGGGAAGACTTTTTGAAGCACGCAACACCGGAAGAGAAGGAGCGGTTGAAAAAAGGAGCAAATGTCCTGGTTCGAAGTGGTGATGATGTGTCAGGTCTCTATGCAGAGCCGGGTCAGAGAACCTACAACCTTATTCTGACAGAACTATTTTCTCTTGATCACAGCCAGTCAGAGACGGTGCGTGAGGAAGTGCCGGTGAATACTACCCCTGTGGTCTATCTGCCTCAGGCGGCAGGGATCACTCTGGCCAGACTTTTACATCTTGGCTATATTCCGCTGGTATATCTGGGACGTTTTATGAATCTTCTGGCGTTTGCAGCTATGGCAGCAGTTTCTGTCCGGCTGATGCCCTTTAAAAAGGAAGTTTTAATGGCGGTATCCTGCCTGCCCATGACTCTTCACCTGGCATCATCCTATTCTTATGATACTGCATTTATTGGACTGTCCATGCTTTTACTTTCCTGGTGTTTCCATCTGGCTTACGAAAAGGAAGAGATAAAACTGAAAGATCTGCTGGTTCTTACGCTTTTACTGATTCTGTTAGAGCCGGGGAAAATCGTTTATCTGCCTGCAGCCGGAATATGTCTGCTGATTCCCAAATCTAAATTTAAATCTCAGAGACATTACTGGATTTCTGTTTTCGGTGTCCTTGGGGTCATGCTGCTGGCAGTTTTCCTGGTAAACCGCCTGATTCTCTCTGCCTGGGCAGGTGCTACGGAAAGCTACGTGGGGTGGAGCGAAGCGGCAGGTTATAATTTATCCGATGTATGGCAGCGGCCGTTTTATGTATTTACGGTCTTTTATGAAACCCTGGTAACCCAGTATGACTATTATCTGGTGACTATGCTGGGTGGTTTTTTGGGGAATTTAGATCCCAACTTAACGGTACCGCCGGTCTGCCTTTCCCTTCTTTGGTATGCGCTCTTTATCAGTGTGGTAAAGAGACCGGGGGAAGTGGTGAAAATGACGGACGGTCAGAAGCTATGGATCCTGTTTCTGGTATTAACCAGTGCAGTACTGGTTCTGACTTCCATGTTTTTAGGATATACCCCCAGAAATTTAACGTATATTACAGGAGTCCAGGGACGTTATTTCATTCCCCTTCTGCCCCTGTTGTTACTGACCATATATGACCGGCGTCTGGTTATCGGTGTGGATTTAAGAAAAAGTGCATGGTATCTGGAATGCTTCGTCAGTATCTATGCTCTGATCCGTATCTGCTCTACATCATGTCTGCGCTACTGATAGGAAAGAAGGGAGTTTCAATGGAAGAAATGATGGCAGATCAAAGAACTGTTGATGTGATCATACCGGTTTATAAGCCTGACGAAACACTGATGCGGCTTTTTCACAGGCTGGAAGAACAGGCTTATCCCATACGGAAAATCATTGTGATGAATACGGAGAAATCCTACTGGAAGGATTCTAAGTATTCACATGTGAAGAATTTAGAAGTTCATCATGTGACAAAAGAAGAATTTGACCATGGCGGAACAAGAAACAGAGGAGCCGGTTATTCCAAGGCTGATATCATGGTATTTATGACGGATGATGCGGTTCCTGCAGACAAAAATTTAATCAGTGCTCTTGTAAATGCCTTTCTTAAAACAGGAAGAGGCGGGGAAAAGGTAGTCATGGCATATGCAAGACAGCTGCCAAATCCTGACTGTGCCCTGGCGGAACAATACACCCGTTCCTTTAATTATCCATCTGAGAGCCGGGTTAAGACAGAGGCAGATTTAAAAGAGCTGGGAATCAAAACGTTTTTTGCATCCAATGTCTGCTGTGCCTATGACAGGAGTATTTTCCTGGAAGCAGGCGGATTCACCAAAACCACCATTTTTAACGAAGATATGATCTATGCCGGAAATGCAGTGCGTTACAGAGGCGAGGCTGTTGCGTATGCGGCTGATGCAAAGGTGATTCATTCCCATAATTACGGCTGCATTGCCCAGTTTAAGCGGAATTTTGACCTGGCGGTGTCTCAGGCAGATCACCCGGAAGTGTTTGGTGGAATCCGTTCGGAGAGCGAGGGAATCCGGCTGGTGAAAAATACATGCGCCTGGCTGGTAAGGCAAAAAAAGCCCTGGCTGATTCCTGGAGTGATTATAAAAAGCGGTTTTAAATATATGGGATATCTCATGGGAAAACGGTATCGAACTCTTCCCAGGCGGCTCATATTAAGCTGTACCATGAACCGGTCTTACTGGGGGAAGCATAAAACTGAATAAAAATACATGAATGTAAGAATATTATAACTGTTAAAAAATAAACAAGCAGGGGAAAAGTGGATAAAACGGGATCGGTATTTTATCTCATAATATAATTGAAATACTTAGAAATACCTGCCATAATAAACAGGTATAAATTGGTTGACTAAATGAATATGACCTAATGGAAAGTGAGGCCTTATTATGAGTTATTTAAACGGGCAGACAGGGTATCGTGATGACGTATTAGCCACCAGATCCGTCGTTAAAAAAGAAAATTATGTTTTAATTGAGCCGGACGGAATTGTAAAAAATGCGATTCCGGGATATGAGAAGTGTGATGTCACGATTCTTGGCTCTCCTCAGATGGGAGCTTCCTTTGCGGATTATTTAGTGACAGTCCACGAAGGCGGAAAGAATTCTGCATTCGGGGGGGAAGGACTGGAATCATTCATTTATGTAATGGAAGGTTCGATTAGGGTTAAAAATGCGGACAAAGAAGAGACTCTGACAGAGGGCGGCTATATTTATTCCCCTGCAGGCAATACCATTTCTTTTGAAAATGCGGGAAAAGAGGATGCAAAGCTCTTTGCTTATAAACGCAGATATGACGAGCTGACTGGATACAGCGCCTATACTGTAGTGGGGAATGCAAATGATCTTCCATGGATTCCATATGAAGGTATGGAGAACTGTTATATCCGTGATTTCCTGCCTGCAGCAGAGAATTTTGGATTCGATATGAATATGCATATTCTGAAATTCCATTTAGGTGCATCCCACGGCTACATAGAGACTCATATTCAGGAGCACGGCATGTATTTCCTTACGGGAAGTGCGATGTACAGACTGGATAATGACTGGGTTCCGGTGAAAAAGGGTGATTATGTATTTATGGATGCTTATTGCCCGCAGGCCTGCTATGCGGTAGGACGGGAAGAAGATTTAACTTATATCTATTCCAAGGACTGCAACAGGGATGTAAAGCTGTAACCATTGTTTTTGATGTTCTTCCTAAAAATTTTTATAGATACAAAAACTGGCTTTCCGGTGACTGATTCATACCGGAAAGCCAGTTTTTTTATTTATCGATTCTTCCAGAATACCACGAAAGTGGATAAAGATCAAACCTACATTTATCTGGTTATTTGATTGAAACGAGGTCAATAAATAGCCATAATAGGTAAAGAAAAGCTGGTTGGCAGCTATTTGACCGGAATCATGAAATAAACCAGAGTATATTTCCCTTTAATGCTTTTTAAACGAAGGTGGGATTTGGCTCCGTATGTCATTGTTAACCGAAGATTGGTATTAGTCAGACCAATATGGGAGGAGGATTTAGCAGAATTGTCATTAAACTGTTCCTGTAGCTTCAAAAGCTTTTCAGGAGCAATTCCTACTCCATCATCCAGGATATAAAATAAGATGGATTTGCGGATGCGCCGTATACCAATATAAATATGTCCTTTCTCTTTCTTTTCTTTGATTCCATGATAGATGGAATTCTCCACTATTGGCTGAAGAATCATCTTTTTAATCGGATAGATGGTACATGAGTCATCGACCATGTAGAGTATCTCAAATTTATCCGTATAGCGTATCTTCATGATGTCCAGATAAGTTTTTAAATAACCCAGCTCATCTTTGACTTTTACATTTTCCTGATGATCACCTATGGAGTAGCGCATGACAGCGGAAAGGTTGGAAATCATGGTACTGCATGAATTTTCCGAGGAAGTCAGGCGTATGGCTTCCCAGAAAATAGTATTTAACGTATTATGGAGAAAATGAGGATTAATCTGGTGCTGCAATGCCTGCATTTTTAATATCTGCATTTTATAGTCTCGTTCCGATGCTTGTATCTTTAGATATTTCTGTTCTAGAAAAAGCTTTATAATGTTCAGCATAATAAATTCAAAGGGGTTTCTGGCTTTTTTGGGCATTTGGTCAAAATGCTGTTGGGAAGCTTCAGGATCGCTGAAGATGTCGATGATACTGTTTAAATACCGGTATTCCTTGTTGGTCTTAAAAAAGGCAAGGACAAAGGATAAGAAGATTCCTGAAAACATAAGAAGCATATAAGTTCCGGTAAGGCTTCTTGTCGATTTGTAGATCTCATTGGAAGGCGTATAAGTGATATAAGTCAGTCCGTTGTTCCTTGCAGATTTTAAGTATGCTGTCTTGTGGTACATACCATTTAGTTGCATATCAAACAAATGCAGCTCTTTTTTAGCGATGAGTGTTGTATAAATGGAGGTCAGTTCGCTGTCACAATCATGAGATTTACTGTTGGTATAGATAATATTGCGCTCCGAATCTATTAGGTAAATAGTCTGGTCGCTGTATAACAACAGGGTCTGAAAATATTGCTCCATTTTATTTAAATTATATTCGAAGGCGATCATACCCGATGGCTTGGATGAAAAACGGGTATAGAGCCGCTGGTAAACGATCAGAACGTCTGTTGATGCTGTGGACCCAGGGATTTTTTTTTGTTTGATCTCCATCCAAAAATCTTTCTTACCGGAATTTTCATAAGTTTCTTTAAAGTTCCGTTCTTCCAAAGAGTTAATCGATTGGATTCTGCCCTTTTGAGGAAGGAAAATTCTGTTATTGGTGTTGTCATAATAGACATATATGTTTTCAATATAAGGGTCAGTAAAAATAAGATTCTGAAAATACAAAGACAGATTTTCAATATTTTTCATAGAATCCAGGGAGAGCGGATTTTCATTAAATGCCTTTTTCATTTGAAGTGTGACTCTGGGATTTGATGAAAAATATATTTTTGCATTATCAATTTGAGAATAGAGCAGTTCAATGGACTTTTCCAGTTGATGAAGGGTTTGGTATGTGCTTTTTTCTATAGCAGCCGTATTGTCTTTGGAGGATTGTATTACGCTGTAAGGACCAATTGTCATGATAGGGATCAGAAGCAGAAGACAGTTAGTCAGCAGGCTTTTAGTAAAGAATTGATATCGGATGGATAATTGCTTTCGGATTGCTTTTTTCATTCGTTTCATTAATAATGAGCCACCATTCCTTTGAGATTGTGAACTTTATTCTCTTTACAGGTTACAGACGCACTAAGTGTAGAAAGAAGCGATCTGAGAACCCAATCAGGCAGATAGCCTTAGAAGCATCCAATATGCATTGGGTTCACATCAACGATTCCGGTATTCTGTGGGGGTAACGCCCCAGTAAGCTTTAAAGGCTCTTGCGAAGTTATTGGGATTTACATATCCAATTGTATTGCTTATATTATAAATTTTGGAATCAGGATCCTTTAGAAGTAAGGCGGCCTGTTTCATGCGGCTTTCAGTTAATAAATCTGAAAAGGTCTTAGCAGTTTTTTGTTTAATTAACTGGCTAAGATAGGAGGAATTTAAATACAGAGATTCCGCCAGATCAGAAAGGGAACCTTCACGGTAGTTCTTTGTACAATAGGAGAGGACCTTGTCAATGATTTCATCCGGGACATAATCTGTTTCATTGAGGTCGGAAATCTGATATATGCTGTCCAGTTCCTTCTTTATAGTAGCGAATATTCCCTTAAGTTCAGAAAAATTTGTAGGCTTTAAGACATAGTAGCGCACCCCATAGCAAATGGCGTTCTGGGCATACTGAAAATTGTCATAGGCACTTAAAAATACAATGGTAGGCCGAGGGTGGGGACTCTCATAGATTGCCTTCGCAAGACTGATTCCGTCTATGTCAGGCATACTGATATCTGTCAAAACCACATGGACAGTATGCTCTTTTAAATACTCGAGAGCTTCTCTCCCGTTTCCTTTTTGGGCGCAGACAGAAAAACCTGAATCATTCCAGGGAAAACACGAAGCGAGAATATTACGGGAATTGGCTTCGTCATCTACAATTAAAAGCTCATACATCGTCTTACCTCCACAATACATTGGTAAAGTTTATTATCATCAGATTATAGCATGTCAGACTTCTTTGCGTCAAATGAGAGCGGTGAATCTGAGGTGTTTAAAAAAAACAACTAAAATAAAGATATGGCTGTAAAATAAAGATAGACAAAAATGATAGTAATAAGTGTCGAAGGCAGGGGCACAGAATAAGGGAGTATGTGGTAGAATCCTATTAATCAAAAGCGTTAGGAGGAGTAATGTATGTCACCGCTAGCAACTAAGAATCCGCCCGTACCCGGTGAAAGGAAGTATCCGAAAAACTGGAGGTGGGGAATTCTGTTTATACTGCCCTGGTTAGTTGGTTTTTGTATTCTTCAGGCATATCCGTTAATTATGTCTCTATACTATTCATTTACAGATTTTTCGATTTTGTCCGAAGGTAAGTGGATCGGGTTAGATAACTATGAAAGACTGTTTACAAAAGATAAATACTTTATGAAGTCACTTGGATTGACCTTTAAGTATGCACTGATGGCAGTTCCAATGAAGCTTATTATGGCCTTGATTGTGGCAATGATACTGAATATGAAGTTGAAGTGCATCAACCTGTTCCGTACCGTTTATTATCTTCCATCCATTATGGGCGGAAGCGTAGCAATCTCTATTTTATGGCGCTTTATGTTCATGAAAGAGGGAATGTTCAATAAGTTTATTGGAGTATTCGGTATTCCTTCCGTGAACTGGCTGGGAGATCCGGATATTGCACTGGTGACCATCAGCTTACTGGTCGTATGGCAGTTTGGTTCCTCCATGGTTTTATTTCTTGCAGGATTGAAAAATGTACCAACAGAACTTTATGAGGCGGCTGAGGTTGACGGAGCCAACAAATGGACAAAGTTTTGGAGCATCACTCTTCCTATGCTTACGCCAATCGTGTTCTTTAACCTGATTATGCAGATTATCCATGCGTTACAGGAATTTACATCAGCATTCATCATTACAAGCGGCGGTCCCAATCACGGAACCTATCTGATCGGAGTGAAAATTTATGAGGACGCTTTCCAAAATTTGAAGATGGGGTATGCATCTGCGTCCTCATGGGTGTTGTTTGTGGCTATACTTTTAATTACAATATTGGTATTCCGCTCATCCAGTGCATGGGTATTTTATAATGATGGAGGAATGGACTGATGAGAGTGAAGAAAAATAATTTAATCGCATATGTGATCTTAATTGTTATGGGAATTGCAATGATTTATCCTTTAATCTGGCTGTTTTTTGCCACCTTTAAGGATAATCAGGAGTTATTTGGTAAGATGAGTCTTCTTCCTGAAAAATTCTCATCCATTGCCTATAAAAATGGCTGGAAGGGAAGTGGTCAGTTTACCTATCTGACCTTTTACTTAAATACGTTTAAGCTGGTAGTGCCAACGGTTCTGTTGACTGCACTATCAACTGGAATTGTTTCTTATGGGTTTGGAAGATTTAAATTCCCTTTTAAGAAGACCCTGTTTGCACTTATGATATCTACATTGATGCTGCCAGACGCTGTCATCATGATTCCCAGATACGTGGTATTTAATAAATTTGGCTGGATAGATACCTACCTTCCCTTCTGGGCACCTGCAGTCCTGGCCTGCTATCCATTCCTGATATTTATGCAGATTCAGTTTCTGAGAGGAATTCCGAAAGAATTAGATGAATCTGCTTACATGGATGGGTGTAATCCATTTGTGGTATATGTTAAGATCCTGGCTCCTCTTTTAAAGCCGTCGGTATTTTCTGTAATCATTTTCCAGACCTTATGGAGATGGAATGATTACTTCAATAACCTTGTTTACATTAGCAGTGTAAAGAACTATACCTTATCCCTGGCCTTAAAGATGTCTATTGACAGTCAGGGGTCATCAACACCATGGAATCAGGTGTTGGCCATGTCCTTCGTATCATTGATTCCGCCCATTCTTTTATATTTCTTCGCACAGAAATATTTCGTTGAAGGTATTACAGCCGGAGGTATCAAAGGCTAAAAATAATATAATGACAGGTGGGGCAGTTTGCCCCTCAATTCAAGGAGGATGTATTTCTATGAAAAAACAGTTTATGAAACATGCAGCGCTTTTAATGTCTGTATCAATGGCAGCCATAACTCTAATAGGGTGTGGGAGCGCAGGCAAAACCGATGAAACCAGACAGACAACTCAGAGTGCAGCGGAAACATCAGTAACCGGTGCAGATGGAGCGCCGGTAACCTTACGCTTTTCCTGGTGGGGAAGCGACAACCGGCATGGGGCATTATTAAATGCAATTGATGCTTATCAGGCAAAGAATCCCAATGTAAAAATAGAAGCAGAGTATCAGGGTTACGACGGATATTATGAGAAAATCATGACTACTCTTTCCAGTAATACGGCACCGGACATCATTCAGCTTAATAAAGAATGGTTGCCGGATATACAGGGGGCAAAACATTACTTAGCAGATCTTTCCACATTACCCGTTGATTTAAGCACCTTAAAAGACAAATTGCTTGAAATCTCAGGAACCTATAATGGAGAAGCTAATCTTTTCCCATGTACGGTAGGCGGTTCCCCTGTTGTTTACGTAAATGCAGATTTTGCAAAGGAATTTGGTATCGATCTTACAAAGAGTTATACTTGGAATGAAATAGCTGAATTAGGAAAAGCGGTTCATGAAAAAGACAGTGATGCTTATCTCATGACGGCTGATGCAGATATGCTAAATCGTCTGTTTGTACAACCTTATCTGGTTCAGAAGACTGGAAAGCCTGTTATTGATGAAGAGACCTATGCCCCTAATTTTACAGAGGCAGATGCCACAGAAGCATTCCAGAATATTTTAAATCTTTATCAGTCAAATGCGCTGGAGCCATTTGGTGATGCCGCAACTTTTGCAGGCCAGATGGATCAAAATACCAAGTGGATCAATAAAAAAATTGGTATGATCGTGGATTACACTGGATCAGCTCCTAAATATCTCGCTTCTGTAGACAGTCCTCTGGATGTGATTTCAGCACCAGTAATGGAAAATGCAAAGAGCACTGGTGTGGTATACGGCGGAGATCGTGGTTTTTCCATCAATGACAATTCCGCTCACAAGGATGAAGCCGCTAAGTTCCTGAATTTCCTTATGAATGATCCTGAAGCCATTAAAATTCAGAAAACAGAAGTCGGATATTGCCCGACCCAGCAGGCAGAAGATATTCTCATTGCAGAGGGTTTTGTTGATGAACTGCAGAAAAAAGCTATTGATTTGGTTGCAAAAGATCCTTATATCAATAACATGATCAGCGGCAATACAGAACTTGAGGTAGTCCGTAAGGATTTAATTCAGGAAGTTATTTACGGTGATATTACACCGGAAGATGCTGCAAAGGAATTATTAGAGCAGTATGAAGAGATATTAGGACAATTAAAGGCGAAGTAATTTATTTATAGGAAAAGGAGTGAGGGTGTTGCAAAATATATATTTTGTAACACCCTCTGCCCGTATTTACGGTTCAATGCAGGAGGAAAGATGAAGAAAGAGTATTATGAAAGTATGCTTATGAAACTGGTTGATCCTCTGAAGGATCATTACAGTACAGGCGGTGCAGGGCTGAAGCTCGGAGCCTTTGCTGCTGGTTACGGAAACAGGATTGGGGATATGGAAGGATTTTCTCGCGTATTGTGGGGAATGGCTTCCTACTGGGCAGGAGGTGGAACTGATAAAAGTCTGCTGGACCTATATCAAAAGGGGCTTGCAAACGGTACGGATCCTGACTCAGAGGAATACTGGGGTGATCTCCATGATAAGGATCAGAAAATGGTGGAAATGGCAGCCATTAGCTATGGGATATTAATGATACCGGATCAATTGTGGGCGCCTCTTAATGAACGGTCTAAGGAAAATCTGGCAAACTGGTTGTACCAGATCAACGAGTATTCTTTAGCTGAAAATAACTGGCAGTTTTTCAAGGTCATTGCAAACCTGGCATTAAAAAGTATCGGAAAGAAGTGGAGCAAAGAACAGGTACAGATTGCCATGGACAAGTATGAATCCTTTTATATTGGAAACGGCTGGTATTCTGATGGCAGACGTCCTCAAAAGGACTATTATACTTCTTTCGGAATTCACTTCTACTGTCTGCTCTATTCAAAATTTATGGAAAAAGAAGATCCTGTACATGCGAAAATTTTTAAGGACAGGGCAGTAGAATTCGCTAAGACATTTATTTACTGGTTCGATGATGAGGGAAAAGCATTGCCCTTTGGCCGTTCCCTGACCTATCGTTTTGCAGAAGCCGCATTTTTTTCCGTCTGTACATTAGCCGGAGTGGAGTGTGGTTCATGGGGAGTGATGAAGGGGATCATTGAACGACATTTGGAATACTGGATGCGGCAGCCAGTTTTTGATAATGGTGGGGTGCTTACAGTGGGCTATACCTATCCTAATCTATTAATGTCAGAAGCATATAACTCACCAGGTTCTGCTTACTGGGCTTTGAAAACATTTGTATTTTTAGCACTGGAAGAAACTCACCCGTTTTGGAGTGCTGAGGCTGAGCCTCTTCCTAAGCTGAAGTCTCCTTTGGCGCTAAAAGAATGTGATATGTTAATCAGTCACAGAGAACATGAGGTTGTAGCTCTTACAGCAGGGCAGTATCCGACCTTAGAGCATCCATTTGCAGCAGAAAAATATGCAAAGTTCGCTTATTCATCCCAGTTTGGCTTTTGCGTATCCCGCTCTTTTCATTCTATTGAGCAATCAGGAACAGACAGTATGCTTGCCTTTTACATTCATGGAATGCATTATGTTAGAAGAACGTGTGAGGAGTATCATGTCTCAGAGCAGGAGGTATATTCCAGGTGGAGCCCTGTGGAAGGGATTATGGTTAAAACTTGGCTGATCCCAGAAGGATGCGGACATAGACGAAGGCATGTGATTACCAGCACCCTGCCTGAAAATACTCCCTGCATTGCCTATGATTGTGGTTTTTCCTACCCAAACTGTATGGATAAAACTAAAAAAGCGACAAATGGAACGGAAGCTATGGTATCTGATGAAAATGGATTTAGCCGGGTGATGTCAACGGTTGGAGAACCAACGATCATTGCTGCATTACCGAACATGAATCTCATATTCCCCAACGTCTTTATTCCGGCAATCCGTTTTACGGTTACCCCTGGGGAGACAAAGATAGAAACCCTTGTTGAAACAGAGTTTACAAATAAGACTGTGTTGATCGGAGGAGGAAACTGCTATGCGATACAGAATTGATGAAGAAAATATTATTTGGGCAGAGGAGATCTGGAAGAAAATTGAGACTAAGCTGGAGGCGGAATGTAAGCGTCTCGGTGGAATAATGCCTTATGTTCCGGAAAATGGCAAATATTATGATATGGGAGTACGGGAACTGACAGCCTGGACCAATGGTTTTTACTCCGGTATTTTGTGGCAGATGTATCATGTAACAAAGAAGAAGTGCTATCTGGTAAATGCAAGAGAAATTGAGAAACGGCTTGATGGAGCATTTCAAAACTTTCCAAAGCTGGATCATGATGTAGGATTTCTCTGGCTTCACACGGCAGTAGCGGATTATCGTCTGACCGGAGAAGAGGAGTCCAAAAGCCGGGGACTTCACGCCGCAGGGATTCTCGCAGGTCGCTACAATCCAAACGGACGGTATATTAAAGCGTGGAATGGGGAACGTTCTGGCATAGCCATTGTGGACTGCCTGATGAACCTGCCTCTTCTTTATTGGGCTTCTGAACAGTCAGGGGACAGCGCGCTGAGGCAGATTGCCATAAATCATACCGAAATGTCCCTTAAGTACATTATCCGACCGGACGGATCCTGTAACCATCTGGTAGAATTTAATCCTGTTACAGGAGAGTATCTAAATAATCCGGGAGGTCAGGGTTATGAGAGCGGCTCCTCCTGGAGTCGGGGGCAGTCTTGGGGTATTTACGGAATGGCGCTGGCTTATAAGTACACAAAGAATGAAGCTTATCTGGATGCAGCCAAACGGGTGGCACATTATTTCTGCGCCAATCTGGCACTAAATGACTATGTTCCCATGCTGGATTTCCGAGCTCCAGAGGAACCGGTTTATTATGATACCACAGCTGGAGTTTGTGGGGCATGCGGTCTTTTGGAGCTTTCAGAACATGTAAAGCCATTGGAAAAAGACTTATATGTGAAGTCAGCAATTCGTTGCCTGAAGGCGGTTACAGGCCGATTTTGCCAGTGGGATCCGGAGACAGATTCTATTTTAAATTACGGTTCTGCCAGATATGACAGAGAATCAGATCGCCATGTTCCCATTATCTACGGAGACTATTTTTTAGTAGAGGGCATATTAAGGCTGCTTAATAAGAATTTCTTGATCTGGTAAAATTTAAGCTGATTTTCAAAATTGAAACGTGGAATAATTCCTTATAGCCTGTTTTAGTATAATATAAAAATTGGAGAAATAAAGAAATGCAGAAATCAGATCTGAATGATATTAGAGAAAAATTAAATCTAGTGGTAGATAAACTGTTAAAGCTTGATGAGACCAAAGAAAAAACGGGAATCGAAGACTTCCGTGAGGCTGTTGGATATTTCAAGAGAGATTTTGGTATAAAAGAATGGGACTGGCCTCAGGGCATAGGACTTTATGGTCTTATGAAGCTTCAGAAAATTCAGGGGAACGAAGATTACAAAGAATTTCTTATCCACTGGTTTAAAGAGAATATGGAACAAGGTCTTCCGTCACGAAATATCAACACCACGGCTCCCCTTTTAGCACTTGTTGATTTAAATGAATCAGTGAAAGATTGGGAGTTCGAAGCTCTTTGTTTGGATTGGGCAAATTGGCTGATGAAATGTCTTCCAAGAACCGAGGAAGGTGGTTTCCAACACGTTACAAGTGCAAACGGAGACCGTCTTGGAGTCCGTCTGAATGAAAATGAGATGTGGATCGACACTCTGTTTATGACCGTATTATTCTTAAACAAAATGGGACTTAAATACAACCGGCAGGATTGGCAGGATGAGGCTTATTATCAGGTGCTGATGCACATCAAGTACTTATATGATAAGAGTTCAGGACTGTTTCATCATGGTTGGACCTTTAATGAAAGAAATAATTTCGGTGGTGTATTCTGGTGCAGAGGCAACAGCTGGTTTACCGTTGGAATTCTGGAATATATGGAGATGTTTAAAGGCACCATGAATTCTCCAATCAGGCAGCTTGTCACAGAAACATATAAGTCTCAGGTACAGGCCCTTATTAAGCTTCAGAGCAAAAACGGACTTTGGCATACGGTTCTTGACGACAAGGACAGCTATGAAGAGGTGTCAGGTTCCGCTGCTATTGCAGCAGGCATTATAAAGGGCATCAAGATGGGGATTCTTGATGATACTTACTTGGAATGCGCTTACGCTGCTATACGGGGAATTCTAAAGAACATCGACAAGGAGGGAACCGTGCTTCATGTTTCCGGAGGAACAGGAATGGGGCGTGACAAAGAGCATTATAAGAACATTCTTATAGCACCTATGGCCTATGGACAGTCGTTGACCATATTAGCTCTTTGTGAAGCGATTAATCTATAAATGGCAAATAATTGATAAGCTCAGGAGATTTTTGATACTCTGCGGGCTTATCTTTTTTTGTATAGCAGTTTAAGGCTGGCTATATGTTTGTGATCTTTCGTATTTGATGGGGCTGGAGACTGGTACGTCCTGTGAAATTCAGTAGGTGAGTTTCAGGAAATAATTATGCATTATTCCAGGAGGAAGACATGTGGCAAACCCGCCTTTCCATTTCACTACTGTCATTATACAAAAAATGCTACTCCATTGCAAATTTATCCTGCTTTTGTTTTCCTATGTTCTCTAGTATAATGAAATAAAACAGTGGAATGACAGGGAGGGGAGTCTATGCAAAACGGGAAAAAGGGTCTGCTTTTTTTAATGCTTGCGGGGTTATCCGGAATCGTGTTTCTTACACTCTTAACCTCCTCTTTTTATGGATATGTGCTCAAGAAGATCGGGGTGGAGCATGCGGAAAACACGGTTACATACCGGTATCATTACGTGATGATCATTGACAATTTAGATTCCCAGTTCTGGAATGACGTATACCAGAGTGTGAAAGAAGAAGCAGCACAATACGATGCATTTGTGGAACTGAAGGGGAAAAACCAGTCATCGGAGTATTCCACCCTGGATTTTATGGATATGAGTATTGCTGCCAAAGTGGATGGGATTTTACTTGAATTTACCGGAGAACAGATGCTGGAAGAACGGATCAATGAAGCAGCCAGGAAGGGGATTCCGGTGGTAACCATTTTAAATGATGCCCCTAACACGGAGCGGAAAAGCTACGTAGGGATCAATTCCTACCAGCTTGGGCAGGAATACGGCAATCAGATCTTAAAAATTTTGCCTGACCATGATGGTATTACCAGGGTTATGATGCTGCTGCACGATAATTCCATAGACAGCAATCAGGCACAGATCTTTAATCAGATTAATAACCGTATGGTTACTACGAAAGAAAATGCAGACAGAATTAAAGTGGAAGAAATCAGAATTCCATCCGGAAGAGCCTTTGAATCAGAAGAGATTGTGCGCAACCTTTTTCAGAATGCACAGGGACCGCCGGATGTGATTGTATGCATGGATGAGGTGGATACGGAAGCGGTTTACCAGGCAGTGATTGATTATAACAGAGTGGGAAAAACCCAGGTGATTGGCTATTATAAATCAAAAGCAGCGTTAGAGGCGGTAGAGAAGGGGACTATGGCCATGACTCTCTGCATTGATACCAGTCAGATGGGCAAATACAGCGTACAGGCACTGACGGAGTCCATAAAGGATGGGCGTACCAATTCCTTTTACAGTGTGGATCTGCAGTTTGTTACAGAGGAACAGGTTCCGGAATACAAGAGGCAGGAGCGAAAAGCCCATGAAAAATAAGCCAAATTCAATCTGGGAGAATTTACCCATTACCAGAAAGCTTTTTCTGGAAATAGCGGTAACAGCAGTGGTCCTCTTTGCCAGCAATCTGTTTATCTATGCTCAGATCAATCAGATGGTGGAACGGATGAATTCCGTCTATATGAGCAATGTGAATCTAAACGAATTATCCGATGCGCTGACCAATGTGCAGAACTTCATGTACAAATATTTACAGGTAAAGGACTCCGAGTCCTTAACGGATTATTACCGCGCAGAACAGGATTACAGAAAACTTTTAGATGGACTGAATGTAATGGTAACGGACAATCCCGTTCAGCTTCTGGAGAAAAATATCCGGAATATGTCTGACAGCTATCTGGCGGTTACAGATGAAACGGTACAGGCAAAGCGGGGGCAGAATGTAGAAAAGTACAAAAGTTCCTATGAATCCGCCTTAAAGCTTTACCAGTTCATAAACCACGATATTGCTGTTCTCAACAGCAGACAGTTTAAGAACAACTCCGCCAGCTATCAGACCCTTCAGGCGGCGCTCCAGTATTTAGAGGTGATCAGCTCTGTTATACTGGTCATTGTTATGATTATCAGCCTCACAGTCATGATGATGATGACCAGGGACATTGTTACCCCGCTCACCAGTCTGGCTCATACGGCAAAGCTGGTTGGACAGGGGAATTTTCATGTAAAGGTACCTTATATCCGCTCGGGGGACGAACTGGGGATTGTAACCAAGACATTTAATCAAATGGTGGACAGTTTGGCCGATTATGTGAATAAAATTAAAGAGAGTGCTGAAAAAGAGCAGGAGATGAAGGAACGGGAGCTTTTAATGGAAAACCATCTAAAGGAAGCCCGTTTACGATATCTGCAGTCCCAGATTAATCCTCATTTTCTGTTTAACTCTCTCAATGCAGGCGTACAGCTGGCGATGATGGAGGATGCAGAAAAAACCTCGGTATTCATGGAAAAGATGGCTGATTTCTTCCGGTACAATGTAAAAAAAGGTGCGGAAGATGCCACCATTCGGGAAGAAGTGGGTACGGTTGAAAACTATATTTACATATTAAATGTCCGGTTTGCAGGTGATATTCACTATGAATCCAGCCTGGAGGAAGATGCTTTGGACTATTCCATGCCCAGCATGACCCTGCAGCCGCTGGTAGAGAATGCAGTAACACACGGAATCCGCAATATCAGCTGGCCGGGAAATATCCGTCTCTCTGTGAAAAATCAGGAAGATGCCATAGAAATCCGCATTGATGATAATGGAAAGGGAATTGAGAAAGAAAAATTAAAGCGGATTCAGGAAGGGGTAAAAATCCAGGAAGATACCTCATCTACCGGAATCGGTATTTACAATGTGATTTCCCGTCTGGAACTTTATTATAATAAAAAGGAACTGTTTTCCATTGTCAGTGAAGGGGAGGATCAGGGGACTTCAGTAATTTTACGGATTCCTAAAAAGGGGGAAGAGATACATGTTTCGGATACTGGTTGCAGATGATGAAGGGATTATGCTGGAATCCATACGGAGTATTATTGAATCAAACTTCAAAAGTGAGTGCGAAATCGTCTGCGTAAAGACAGGAAGAGCGGTAATTGAACAGGCGGGTCAATTCCGCCCGGATATTGCTTTCGTGGACATTCAGATGCCTGGATTAAGCGGAATTCAGGCAATCCGGGAGATACGTAAATTCAACCAAACCATGGTATTTATCATTATGACAGCCTTTGATAAGTTTTCTTACGCCCAGGAAGCGGTAAATCTTGGCGTGATGGAATTTATTATGAAGCCGGTAAATAAGAAGAAAATTCTGGACGTCTGCGTGAAAGCCATGCATCAGGTGGAGGAGGCAAGGCAGAAGATCAGTGATGATTTAAAGATAAGAGAACGTCTGGAAATCGTCGTTCCCATGATCGAAAGCGGGTTTATTTACACCATACTTCAGGAAGATTCAGACCCCCTTCACAGCGGGTACCCAGAGATGCTTGATATCCGAAAGCCCTATGGTTTCCTCGTGGTTTTGGAATTTGGAGACAGCATGGAAGGGGGAACCATGACCAATGCCATCGGAGTGGGGGTGAAGGTCAATAAATATTACAGCATGGTGCGGGAGATTCTTAAAGACTATTTTGAATGTGTGATCGGCCCTGCCATGGGGAACAGGCTGGTTCTATTTCTTTCCTTTGATCAGGAAAAGATGCAGTATGAAAAACGGGTGGAAGTGATCACAAGGACCAGGAACATGATTCATAAGCTGGAAAACAGCATGGACATTAAGTGCAGAGGCGGAATCGGATCTGTGAAACCTCTGGCGGAAATCCGCCATTCCTATACGGAGGCATTAAAATCCTTAAGAGAAAGTGACAGCCATGTGGTGCATATTACCGATATTCCGGCAGTGGCGGAATACGATGGGGAATATCCTCTCGATCTGGAGAACCAGTACCTCCAAAGAGGCATGAAAGCAGACAGGGAGGGCGCGTTATCCTGTGCCAATGAATTTTTTGACTGGATGCTGGTGCATGACGGTGATATGAGATCCAACATTGAAATCAAGGTTCTGGAACTGGTGATGAGACTGGAGCGGAGAGCCTTTGAAGCCGGGAATGTCCGCTATGGATTTCGTTACCGGGAAAACTATATGGCAGAATTGAAGGAAGCAGCTGACGGAGAAGGGGTACGGCGCTGGTTCCTAAGTAAAACCAGGGATATCTGCGATAAGATCAGTACCTCCAGGGAGCGGGAATTTGAAAATGTGGTATCAAGGGTCAAGGGGTATATCGACGAGAACTACGCCAGGGACATTTCTCTTGACGACGTATCGCGAATGGTAGACATCAGCCCCTATTATTTCAGCAAGCTGTTCAAACAGGAGGTAGGGGAAAATTTCATTGAATATGTGACCAGAACCAGAATCAAAAACGCCAGAAGGCTGCTGGAAGATCCCAGATACAGCATCAAAGAGATCTGCGTGATGTCCGGCTACAGTGATCCCAATTATTTCAGCAGGATTTTTAAGAAATATGAAGGGATGACACCAACCGAATACAGGGAGAGGTAAGGTTATGAAAATGTGGGGCGGGAGGTTATTACTGATGGGATTGGCCTGCTGTATTCTGATGTCAGGGTGCAGACAGGCAAAGGTTGAGACTGCAGAGCAGGAACAGGAAAAGGCGGGGGAGAGGCCTTTGCAGATCGGTCTGAGCATTGATTCATTTGTCATCGAGCGGTGGATCAGAGACCGGGATGTCTTTGTTTCTGCTGCAAAAGAAATGGGTGCGGAAGTCAATGTACAGAATGCCAACGGTGATGTGAATGAACAGATCGAGCAGATCCAGTATTTTATTAAGAAGCAGATGGACGTCATTGTGGTGGTGGCGGGTGACTGCGAGGCACTGTCAGATGTGATGAAGAAAGCAAAGGCGGCAGGAATAAAGACCATGAGCTATGACCGTCTGGTTTTAAATGCAAACAGTGATATGTATATCTCATTTGACAACAAGGGCGTGGGGAGCCTGATGGCAGAAAATCTGGTTCAGAACATACCTGAGGGCGGAAAAGTCATCATGATTCAGGGACCGGAATCCGATCATAATGTTGCAATGATCCGTGAGGGCTTTCATTCAGTTTTAGAAGGTAAAAATTTAGAGGTGGTCTATCAGAACAATTGTGAGGGATGGCTTGCGGAGCACGCCTACGATTATGCCAAAGAAGCACTTGAAAAATATCCGGATGTGAAGGGAATCATGTGTGGAAATGACGATCTGGCCACCCAGGTTTTCAAAGTGCTATCCGAAGACCGGCTGGCAGGGAAGGTGTGTCTTGTTGGTCAGGATGGCGATTTAATGGCCTGCCAGCGGATTGTGGAGGGCACCCAGAATATGACTGCTTTTAAATCGGTGGAGGAGGAGGCCAGGCTGGCGGCGGAGTATGCGGTCAAGCTGGGTAAGGGGGAGCCCTTAACGGGAATCGACCAGACCATCAACGACGGAACCTATGATGTGCCGTATCTGGAGCTGAATCCGGTGGCAGTTACCCGGGAAAACATGGATTCTGTCATCATTCAGGGAGGTTTTCATGCCAGGGAAGATGTGTATTTAAATGTCATACAGCAGTAGCATTTTTTTGCCAGATAAAAAAGTCCTGTTCACCCAGGACTTTTTTTATGTGGATGAATCCGTGCTAACGGTTAGCAAACAAGTCCTGATTCTTCCATGCTAAAATAGGCATATCAAAAACAAGTATTGGAGGAGGATTTATCAATGAAAAGAAAACTTTTAGCAGTCGTAATGACTCTTGCCATGACGGCAGGAATGCTGGCTGGGTGCAGCGGGGGAAGCAAGGCACCGGAAACGAAAGCTCCAGAGACTACGACTACGGCAGCAGCTGCTGAGACAACCAAAGCAGCAGAAACCACTGCTGCAGCAACAAAAACAGAAAAGAAAGACGGAGTTTTAATCGGTGTTGCCATGCCGACCAAGGATTTACAAAGATGGAATCAGGATGGCTCCAACATGAAGAAAGAACTGGAAGCTGCAGGCTATAAGGTAGATTTACAGTATGCCAGCAACGATGTTCAGACTCAGGTTTCCCAGATTGAAAACATGATCTCCAATGGCTGTAAAATGTTAGTTATTGCTTCCATCGATGGAAGTTCTTTAGGAGAACCACTTTCCCAGGCAAAATCCATGGGAATTCCGGTTATCGCTTATGACCGTCTGATCATGAACTCAGATGCAGTTACCTATTACGCTACCTTTGATAACTACAAAGTAGGCCAGAAGCAGGGCGAATATTTAGAGAAATCTCTTGGACTTGACAAAGCCGGCGATCCGAAGAATATCGAATTCTTCACAGGAGATCCTGCTGATAATAACTGCAAGTTCTTCTTCGGAGGAGCTATGGATGTTTTAAAGAAATATGTAGACAACGGCAGACTGGTTGTTAAATCCGGCCAGACAGCATTTGAGCAGGTTGCAACCGAGAAATGGGATTCTGAGAAAGCTCAGAACCGTATGGATACCATTATCGCAGGCAACTATTCAGACGGAACCGTACTTGACGCAGTTCTCTGCTCCAACGATTCCACCGCTCTTGGTGTTGAGAATGCACTTGCTTCTTCTTACACCGGAAAATATCCGATTATCACAGGCCAGGACTGCGATATTGCAAACGTAAAGAACATGATCCAGGGAAAACAGGCCATGAGCGTATTTAAGGATACCAGAACTCTGGCTACCCAGGTAGTTAAGATGGTAGATTCCGTTATGCAGGGCGGCAAAGCTGAGATCAATGACAGTAAGTCCTATGACAACGGAACCGGAATCATTCCAACCTATCTTTGCGATCCAGTGGTTGTTACCGTTGACAACTATAAAGAAATGCTGATCACCTCCGGTTATTATACCGAGGATCAGTTAAAGTAATCAGGCGGATTTCCTTATAGGGGACGGCTTTTATCAATGAAAGCCGTCCTCTGAATATATAAAGAGGGAGGGATATTCTTGGCAAATATACTTTTGGAAATGAAAAACATCACCAAGACGTTTCCGGGTGTGAAAGCCCTGGATTTAGTAAACCTTCAGGTGGAAGAAGGGGAGATCCATGCTCTGGTGGGTGAAAATGGAGCGGGGAAATCCACTCTGATGAATGTACTCAGCGGTATCTATCCCTACGGTTCTTACGAAGGAGATATCATTTATAACGGAGAGATTTGTAAATTCAGTCATATCAGTGACAGTGAAAAAAAGGGAATTGTCATTATTCATCAGGAACTGGCACTGGTTCCCTATATGACAATTGCCGAAAACATGTATCTTGGAAATGAAAAAGGAAAGAAATTCGCAATCGACTGGAATGAAACTTTTGGGGAGGCTGATCAGTATTTAAAAACAGTAGGACTTTCCGAATCCTCCCATACGCTTATTAAGGATATCGGAGTAGGAAAGCAACAGCTGGTAGAAATAGCAAAGGCACTTGCAAAAAAGGCAAAACTGCTGATTCTTGATGAACCGACGGCTTCCTTAAATGAAGATGATTCAAAAGCACTTCTGGATCTTTTGAAAAAATTCAAAGCAGAGGGTATGACTTCTATCATCATATCTCATAAACTGAATGAAATTGCCTATGTAGCAGATAAAATTACCATTATCCGCGATGGCTCAACCATAGAAACACTGAACAGGAAGACTGATAATGTAACAGAAGACCGGATCATAAAAGGAATGGTCGGAAGAGAACTGGTAGACCGTTTCCCCAAGCGTACGGACATTCAAATCGGTGAAAAATCCATGGAAGTGGAACACTGGAATGCCAGCCACCCCCTTTATTCAGAGCGTAAGTTAGTAAACGACGTATCCTTCTATGTAAAAAAAGGAGAAGTTGTGGGAATCTGCGGCCTGATGGGGGCAGGAAGAACAGAACTTGCCATGAGTCTTTTTGGAAAAAGCTATGGATCAGATATTTCCGGTACGTTAAAGATTCACGGTCAGGAAGTCCATCTTCGTTCCGTACGGGATGCCATACGGCATAAGCTGGCTTACGTGACTGAAGACCGGAAAGGCAATGGTCTGATTCTTGGAAATCCCATTCGAATCAACACCACCCTTGCCAATCTCCGTGCAGTCAGCTTCAGAACCATTATTGACAAAGACAAGGAAGTTCTGGCTGCTGAAGATTATATCAATAAGCTGAAGACCAAGTGCCCTTCCGTGGAACAGACCGTAGGTAACTTAAGCGGAGGAAACCAGCAAAAGGTTCTTTTATCCAAATGGATGTTTGCAGAGCCGGATATTATGATTTTAGATGAGCCAACCAGAGGAATTGATGTAGGTGCCAAATATGAAATCTACTGCATCATAAACCGCCTGGCTGCAGCCGGAAAATCCATTGTCATGATATCCTCAGAGCTGCCGGAAATTCTTGGTATGTCTGACCGCATTTATATCATGAACGAGGGGCGTATTGTTGGAGAGATGAGCTCCCAGGAGGCCACACAGGAAAAAATCATGTCATGCATTTTAAAATCAGATAAGCATCCTTCGGGAATACCTTTAACCCCGGATAACATGGGCATGGAAGAGGAAGGGAGAGTAGAAGATGGAGAATAAATTAAAAATGTCAGAAGCACTAAAAAAATATACGATGGTAATCGTTCTGGCAGTAGTCGTAATCTTGTTTACGGTAAATACAGGAGGGAAAATGCTTCTTGCCCAGAACGTAAACAACTTAATCGCACAAAATGCATATGTGTTTATTCTGGCAACCGGAATGCTCTTCTGTATTCTGACAGGCGGCAACATTGACTTATCGGTTGGATCTGTGGTCTGCTTCGTAGGAGCCATTGGCGGAAGCATGATGATTAAGATGGGAATGAATCCTTATCTTTCCCTTTTGTCCATGATCATTATCGGCATGCTGGCTGGAGCCTGGCAGGGTTTCTGGATTGCTTACGTACGGATCCCGCCATTTATCGTAACTCTGGCAGGAATGCTCATCTTCCGCGGACTTTCAAACGTCGTCCTTCAGGGAATGACCCTGTCTCCCGTACCGGACAGCTTTTTAAATCTGTTTAATACCTATGTTCCTGATGTATTTGGCATGAAGGGCTTTAACCTCACCTGCTTCCTTGTGGGAATTGCAGCCTGCTGCATCTTTATTGCATCAGAGCTGATCACCAGAAAAAGAAAACTGAAAAAGGGATACCGGGTAGATCCCTTAAACAGTATGATTATTAAAATGGTATTGATGACTGCAGTGATACTTTTCTTCATGTATAAGCTGTCTCTCTACAAAGGAATCCCCAATGCTCTTATCTGGGTTGTGGTAATCATCGGCATTTACAGCTACATATCTTCCAAAACAACCACAGGACGTTATTTCTATGCAGTGGGCGGAAATGAAAAGGCAACCAGACTTTCTGGTATCGATACCAATAAGGTGTATTTCCTAGCATATTTAAATATGGGTCTTCTGGCAGCCGTAGCAGGCATGGTCACTCTGGCGCGTTTAAATTCTGCCAATCCCACAGCAGGAAATAACTATGAAATGGATGCCATCGGAGCCTGTTTCATCGGCGGAGCTTCTGCATACGGCGGAACAGGAACTGTGCCAGGTGTTATTGTTGGTGCCACGCTAATGGGTGTTTTAAACCTGGGTATGAGTATTATGGGTGTAGATCAGAACCTTCAGAAAGTGGTGAAAGGAACCGTTCTTTTGGCGGCAGTCATATTTGATGTGGTAAGTAAGAGGAAATCATTTATTGTGAAGCAGTAAACCTATAGCTCAAGAAAAGGAACCGGTTGTCTCTGCATAAAATACTGTTTCTGGAATTCTCTGTAATATTTAAGACAGATTTAAGCATGTGGTGATAAATTGTTATGGAGAAAACAAGAACAAACCGTTGGCTGGTATCTTGGGCCCGGATTAAAATTGCAGGAGGTAACAGACATGATTCAATATAAAAAGACTATGGCTATACTGGGTTCCGCAGTTTTTATGACCTTATATCCGCTTTCTTCTATGGCATCGACTCAAACCAGCATCGGCAGTGTCTCGCTGGCCATTGATTCAGACATAGAAACAGGAAGCAGTGCAAGTGATGTAACGGTTACTACCAGTTCCAGTAAATACAGTGTGGAAGAAACCACTGTAACCAATACGCCTGATGATGAGTGGGACGATGGAGATAAGCCAAAACTGAAGGTTTATCTGGAGGCCGATGATGATTACTATTTTGCCAGTGGATTCTCCAAAAGCAGCGTAAGCATCAGCGGATCTGATGGTACAGTTACCTCTGTAAGCAGGAGCAGCAGTTCCGAACTGATTGTCTATATCACTCTTGACGCGCTGGACGATGACAGCAGTAACAGTTATTCTCTCGATGCCAGTGACTTATCGTGGAATGAATCCACTGGAACGGCAAGCTGGGATGAAGCGGAGGATGCGAAAAAATATGAAATCAGGCTTTACAGAGGAAGCAGTACTGTGACTTCCGTACTTACAACCACAAGTTCCAGTTATAATTTTTCCAGTTATATTACTTCCAGCGGCTATTATACCTTCAAGGTAAGAGGCGTCTATAATTCTTCCAATAAAGGAAGCTGGGAAGAATCGGATTCCTGGTATGTGACTTCTTCGGAAGCGCAGGAGATCAGTACCAGCAGTTCTGTCAGCACCAGCAATTCTTCCGGTCCTGGAGCTTCAGCAAGCACCGGTGCATGGTTAAAGGATGACACGGGCTGGTGGTACTGTAATGCAGACAAAAGCTATACAGTTAGTAACTGGCAGTATATTAACGGATATTGGTACTATTTCAATGAATATGGATATATGGTAACAGGCTGGGTGTTGTGGAATGCAAAATGGTATTACTGTGGAGACAACGGTGCCATGTATACCAGTGCTAAAACACCGGATGGGTATTATGTAGGAACCGATGGTGCGTGGACCGGTGCGTGAATCTGATCGGATAATTGTTACAGTTAAGAAATAATAAGCGTTGCCGTCTGGCTGATAAATCATCAGCCAGGCGGCATCTTTGTCTAAATGAGACGATAACCGGGCAGAAACCAATAAAAATTTTCCTATATATAGAAATCTTGGCTGAGTTGTGGTAGAATGCTACAAGTAAAAGAATGTTTTGATATGTAAAGGAGCATAAAAATATGGGAAAGATAAAAGTAACAGCATGCGAGATAGAAGGGCTTTATGTCATTGAACCAACCGTATTTCCAGATTCCAGAGGATATTTTGTGGAAACCTATAACCAGAATGATTTTCACGAAGCAGGACTGACCATGAATTTTGTACAGGATAATCAGTCCATGTCCGTAAAAGGTGTGCTTAGAGGACTGCATTTTCAGAAACAGTTTCCCCAGGGAAAGCTGGTCCGAGCAGTGAGAGGAACTGTTTTTGATGTGGCAGTTGATTTAAGATCTTCTTCCAAAACTTATGGTAAATGGTTCGGTGTGGAGCTGTCTGCAGAAAACAAAAAGCAGTTCTATATTTCAGAAGGCTTTGCACATGGATTTTTAGTTTTGTCTGATGAAGCAGAATTTGCTTATAAATGTACGGACTTTTATCATCCGGGCGACGAAGGCGGAATTCTTTGGAGTGATCCCGAAATCGGTATTGAATGGCCCATTTTAGAAGGAATGGAGCTTACTATTTCCGATAAAGACAAGAAGTGGAACGGAATCCGGGATACGTTTAAATTTTAACGAGAGGAGAAAACCATGAATTATCTGGTTTCCTTATTAAAAGAAATCTATATAAAAAGAAAACTGATTTTGGATCTATCAAAAGCAGATTTTAAGAAGCGGTTTGTAGGCTCTTATTTCGGAATTGCATGGATGTTTCTGCAGCCGATTGCCACGATACTTGTTTATTTTTTTGTTTTCCAGTTGGGATTTAAAAGTGTGCCACCAATCGCGGTATATCCCTATGTACTGTGGTTAATACCAGGCATTGTACCGTGGTTTTTTATGAGTGAGGTTTTAAACATGGGTACTAACTGTCTGCAGGAATATAATTATCTGGTAAAAAAGGTAGTTTTCCGTGTCGAAATCCTTCCATTTATTAAGATGTTATCTTGTCTGATGGTACATGGAATATTTGCTATTATTATGTTTGTAGTATTTTTATGCTATGGCTTTTTGCCAAAGGCCAGCTGGTTTCAGATCATTTACTATACCTTTGCTGCCTCCATGTTGTCTCTGGCTATTACCTATTTTACCAGTGCCATCAATGTATTTTTCAAGGATATGGCACAGATTGTGGGTATCTGCCTGCAGTTTGGTATGTGGATGGTGCCGATTATGTGGGCTCCGGAGATGTTTAAGAATGCTCCTGAGTGGCTCCCCAGCGTGCTGAAAATAAATCCGGTTTATTATATTGTTGCTGGATACCGTGACAGCATGTTATATGGGAACTGGGTTACTGAACGGCCAACTCTTGGTCTTTATTTCTGGTTTGTCACTATTGTCCTGTTTTTAATAGGACTGAAAGTATTTAAAAAGCTGCGCCCACACTTTTCCGATGTGCTGTAGGCAGTTACCATGGAGGATTCAATGTCCGTAGAATCGAATAACAAAGCATTGACTGTTAATAATGTAACCAAAATATATAAATTATATGAAAAACCCATTGACCGGTTAAAAGAGGCCATGAGCCCGACTCATAAAAATTACCACCGTGATTTTTATGCCTTAAACGGAATTTCTTTTGATGTGGAAAAAGGACAGACCGTAGGTATTATCGGTACCAACGGTTCTGGAAAATCCACAATTTTAAAGATTATTACCGGAGTTCTGACCCCGACTACCGGAGATGTGCAGGTAAACGGGGTGATCTCTGCTCTTTTGGAACTAGGAGCAGGATTCAACATGGATTATACTGGAATTGAAAACATCTATATGAACGGTACCATGATGGGATTTTCCAGAAAAGAGATGGATGGAAAACTGCAGGACATCCTGGATTTTGCCGACATCGGAGATTTTGTCTATCAGCCGGTAAAGACCTATTCCAGCGGTATGTTTGTCCGCCTTGCATTTGCCCTTGCCATTAATGTAGAACCGGAGATTCTCATCGTTGATGAGGCACTTTCCGTAGGAGATGTTTTCTTCCAGGCGAAATGCTATCGCCGTATGGAGGAAATCCGTAAAAATGGCACCACCATTCTCATGGTTACCCATGATATGGGCGCTATCATCAAGTATTGTGACCGTGTAGTCGTACTGAATAAAGGCAATTTCATCGCAGAAGGTGAGCCGGGAAAAATGGTGGATCTTTATAAAAAGATTCTGGCAAACCAGATGGATGATCTGAATGAAGAACTGGAAGTTGCAGACAACGGGCTGAATGATTTTTCCGGCGACCAGGCAATTGCGGAAAAAAGCAGGGCGGCAGCAGGCGGAATGATGAAGGATAAGCTGACCATCAATCCAAACCGCACAGAATATGGGGATAAGAGGGCAGAGATCATAGATTTTGGCCTTCTTGATGAGAGAGGAAATATTACTAATCTTCTGTTAAAAGGAGAGCGTTTTACCATAAAGGAACGGATTCATTTCCATGGAGAAATCGAAACACCGATTTTTACTTATACCATCAAGGACAAGCGTGGGGCTGATCTGACCGGAACCAATACCATGTTTGAGTCCTCTGATGTAAAATCTGTTAAAAAAGGTGATGAATACGTCGTGGAATTTACCCAGAAGATGACTCTTCAGGGTGGAGAATATTTACTGTCCATGAGCTGTACCGGATTTGAGAACGGGGAGCATGTGGTTTACCACCGTCTGTATGATATTGTGAACATCACCGTTATATCCAACAAGAATACGGTTGGTGTTTACGATATGGAACCGGATGTAAGCTTAACACTTATGCGTGCAGAAAGGTAAGGAGGAATAATGCATGAATGATATCAGCCCTGAACTTAAAAAGCTGTATCAGAATTATAATGGAGATATCAAAAAGCTGCTGCAGGAAAATCCCAGGCTGGATTATTTATATGCCTTATCGGAGATTAGAGAAAATCTGCTGGACTGGTTTGAATTTAAACCAGACGCAACACTTTTGCAGGTAGGATCTGACTACGGCGCGTTAACAGGCTTATACAGCAGACGGGTGAAAGCAGTAACCGTATTAGACCCCTGCCACAACAATTTATCGTTCAACCGCCTTCGCAATCAGAAACAAAACAATATCCACTACGTAAACAATGATTTTGACTCTTTTACCAGTGAAGAGGGTTTTGACTATATCGTTATTGCAGGTTCTCTTTGCGAACCGTATCAGGACATGATTCAAAAGGCCAAAGAACTTTTAAAGCCCGACGGAATGCTGATTACTGCAATTCCAAACCGTCTGGGCTTAAAGTATCAGGCTGGTGCAAAGGCGGAGCAGTTTTGCCTATCCAGAACCGAGTTAAAGGAATTTTTATGCGGGAGTGAAGGGAACGAGGGGACTGTGCAATTTTACTATCCCATGCCCGATTACCGCCTTCCTGTAACATTATACTCCGATGGATATCTTCCCGGTAAGGGAGATTTAACCCATGCCATTCTTGCCTATGATTATCCCAAGTACTTACGTTTCGATTTAGGTAAGATGTTTGATGAAGTATGTGAAGGAAAACAGTTTGAGACATTTGCCAATTCATTTTTAACCATTTGGAGCCGTCATGAAGAAAATTAATTTTGTAAAATATAATAAAACAAGAAGAGAAGCTTTTCAGATACGCACCAGTCTGGTGGAAGAAAATGGACTGCCTTATGTGGAGAAGACTGCCCTGACGGCTGAGGGAATCCCTCATATCCGTTCCTTTGAAGAAAAATACAATAATTTAACGGAACAAAATCAGGGGTTACATGTAGCAGACGTAACGGTAAGCCCAGATGGAACAACCGCCCGGTTTGCATTCCTAAAAGGAGAGACGTATGCTGAGATTCTTGGCCAGCAGATCGTAAATGGGAAAGTTTCGGAAGCCTCTTTGGAAGACGGCATCTCCATGATTTTAAAGGTACATGATGATTACATGACGCCGTTCCATATGACGCCGGAGTTCGAAGAAGTATTCGGTGTGCTTCCGGATTTTGCAGAACAGATTAGAAGAGACTGGGCATTTAAACATTCCAATATAGACTGCCTTTTTGAGAATATCATGATGACTGAAGACGGTCCTTACTGTCTGGATTATGAATGGGTATTCTCTTTTCCAGTTCCCGTTAACTTCATAAAATTTCGGGTGCTTTATTATTTTTATGAGCAGTATAAAAGCATCCTGAACTATGAATCAATGGAAGTGTTTATGCAGGAGCAGGGAGTAGACGGGGAACTGATTGGTATATATGAAGAGATGGAACGCCATTTTCAGGAATATGTTCATGGTGAGAACCAGCAGATCTATCTCTTAAACTACATGCATGAGACATTTGCCCTGCCGGACAGCATGTTCGAGGTATCTCAGATGATTGATGATACGAAGGATCAGATTGCCCAGATGAAGGCTGAACTAAAGGAAAAGGATCTGACCATTACAAAACAGCAGGAGGAAAAGCGCTTAACGGATAACCATGTTGCCAATCAGGACATGATTATTGCATCCCTTAGAAAAGACTGTGAAACCATGCAGGGGATTATTGAACAGTTAAGAAAGCATGAATCCTTCTCCTATAAGGTACTGCGCAGGCTGAAAAGAATCTTTAATGAGAAATTCCCTGAAGGCACTAAGAAGCGGAAAGTCCTGTTTTATATAAAGGAAACCATTCTTCACCCTATAAAATCCATTTCTCTCTATACAACAGATGAGGGAAGGAATCTCATGGAAGGTGACATGAAAATCGGTGAGGCATATCGGACCCATGGAAAACTTCGTTTTGTAAAAGAAGGACATCCCATGGTATCCATTGTTATACCGGTTTACAACCAGATCCATTATACTTATGCCTGCCTCCTGTCCATACTGGAGCATACAAAAAATGTGGATTATGAGATAATCATCGCAGATGATGTATCGACGGATGCGACGGCAGAGCTGTCCAGGTTCACAGAGAATGTGGTGATCTGCCGCAATGAAACCAACCAGGGATTTTTAAGAAACTGCAATCAGGCGGCAAAGTCGGCAAGAGGAAAGTATATCATGTTTTTAAACAATGATACTCAGGTAACCGACGGCTGGCTGGACAGTCTGGTTAATCTAATCGAGTCGGACCCCTCCATCGGAATGGTGGGCTCTAAACTGGTTTATCCTGACGGACGGCTTCAGGAGGCTGGGGGAATTTTATGGAGCGACGGTTCTGGCTGGAATTACGGACGCCTGGATGATCCGGAGAAACCTGAATACAATTATGTAAAAGACGTAGATTATATTTCTGGTGCTGCAATCCTTCTTTCCAATGATTTGTGGAAACGAATCGGTGGCTTCGATGAACGCTTTGCACCGGCTTATTGTGAAGATTCCGATCTTGCTTTTGAAGTGCGAAAAGCCGGCTGCCGGGTGGTTTATCAGCCTCTTTCCAAAGTCATTCATTTTGAAGGCATTTCAAACGGAACCGATGTTAATGGTTCTGGTTTAAAACGCTATCAGGTAGAAAACAGTAAAAAGCTGAAAGAAAAATGGGCGGCTGAGTTTAGCTGTCAGAGCGAGAATAACGGTAACCCTGACCCATTCCGTGCCAGAGAAAGAAGCCAGGGAAAGGATATCATCCTGGTAGTGGATCATTATGTACCTACCTATGACCGGGATGCCGGCTCCAAAACCACGTTCCAGTATTTAAAGATGTTTATTGATAAAGGATATGTGGTCAAGTTCCTGGGTGACAATTTCCTTCATGAAGAGCCTTATTCCACCGCATTACAGCAGATGGGAATCGAGATTCTTTACGGCAGGGAATATCAGGCAGGTATCTGGGACTGGTTAAAAACCCATGGAGACGATATAAAGGCAGCTTATTTAAACCGCCCCCATATCGCTCAGAAATACATTGACTTTCTCCGGGAAAATACCAGCATGAAGCTGATTTATTACGGACATGACCTTCATTTCCTTCGGGAAGGCAGAGAATACGAGCTTACTGGAGATCCTAAGAAACGGGAAGCTTCCGAATACTGGAGATCTATGGAGCTGCGCCTGATGAAAAAAGCGGCAGTTTCCTATTACCCGTCTTATGTTGAGCGGGAAGCCATTCATGAAATTGAGCCTTCTGTTCCTGTAAAAGCAATTGTAGCTTACGTATTTGACCGGTTTTTAAATCAAATCCCCAATGACTTTGAAAAGAGGGAAGGCCTGCTGTTTGTGGGCGGCTTTGCCCATCCGCCTAATGCAGATGCGGTATTGTGGTTTGCAAGAGAGATATTCCCATTAATCAGAGAGCAGATGCCGGTTAATTTCTACATTGTAGGTTCCAAGGTTACCGGCGAGATCAAAGCACTGGAGCAGCCGGATAACGGAATTATTGTAAAAGGTTTTGTTACGGAAGAAGAACTGGCAAATCTTTATGCCAGCTGCCGGATCGTGGTGGTTCCACTTCGATACGGGGCAGGTGTAAAGGGAAAAGTAATTGAAGCACTTTATTATGGAGCTCCTGTTGTAACCACTTCCATCGGAGCCGAAGGAATTCCAGAGGCAGATCAGGTGATGGTAGTAAGAGATGAACCGGGAACATTTGCAGAGGAAGTAATTGCTCTTTACAATGATCCGGACAGCTTAAGGCAGATGAGCCAGAATACACAGAACTACATTCGGACGTATCACAGCATTGATGCGGCCTGGAGCGTAGTGGGAGAGGATTTTTAATATATAACAAGGGAGGACGTTAAGATGCAGGCAGTTTTGCTGGCAGGCGGGCTTGGTACCAGACTGCGATCCGTAGTAAGTGACCGGCCAAAGCCTATGGCGCTGATAGAAGAGAAGCCTTTTATGGAATATGTGGTGAAACAGCTTATCCGGTATGGCGTGACAGAGATTATCTTTGCAGTAGGATATAAAGGTTCTATGGTAGAAGATTATTTTGGAGATGGATCCCAGTGGGGAATCCGTGTTTCTTATGCTTACGAGGAGGAACTGTTAGGAACGGCAGGAGCCATAAAGAATGCCGGTAGACAGGTGACAGAAGAGATGTTTTTCGCCTTAAACGCAGATACCTTCTATCAGATCGACTGCAGCAGCTTTACGGAACTGATGGAGGAGAAGGACCTTGATATGGCTCTTGTACTTCGGAAAGTTCCTGATGTATCCCGCTATGGACAGGCAGTTTTAAAAAACGGCCGTCTGACTGCCTTTGACGAAAAGGTGGAGGAGTCCAAAGAAGGTACCATCAACGGAGGATTTTATTTAATAAAACGAGCTCTTTTAGATACTATTCCGGAAGGAAAGGTATCTCTTGAGCATGATATGATTCCCCAGTGGCTTTTGGAGGGAAGAAAGCTTGGCGGTCTGGTAAACCACGGGTATTTCATAGATATCGGAATCCCGGAAGATTATTACCGTTTCATGGAAGACGTAAAGGAAGGAAGGGTGATCATATGATAATCAGAGGACGTGCCCCTCTGCGTGTCAGCTTTGGAGGAGGAGGAACAGACGTTGCTCCCTTCTGTATCGAGCAGGGAGGAGCCATAATCGGCAGTACTATCAACAAATATGCATACTGCTCCATTGTTCCGAGACAAGATGACCAGATCATCGTCCATTCCCTGGATTTTGACATGACAGTCAAGTATAACACAAAAGAAAATTATGTATACGATGGACGGCTGGACCTTGTTACAGCTGCCTTAAAAGCAATGGACATCAAACAGGGCTGCGAAGTTTACTTACAGTGTGACGCGCCTCCCGGATCTGGTCTTGGAACCTCCTCTACTGTGATGGTAGCGCTATTAACTGCCATGGCAAGATGGAAGGGCGTTGAGCTTGACAGCTACGCCATGGCTGATCTTGCTTATCAGGTGGAGAGAGAGGACTTAAAGATAGACGGCGGATATCAGGATCAGTATGCCGCAACCTTCGGAGGTTTTAATTTTATAGAATTCCACGGACGCAACAACGTGGTAGTGAATCCGCTTAGAATTAAAAAGGAAATCATTCATGAATTACAGTATAACCTTCTGCTTTGCTATACAGGAAACGTTCATGTATCTGCCAACATAATCAAGGATCAGGTCTCTAACTATGAGAAAAAGGATCCATTTGAGGCGATGTGTGAAGTGAAGGCCCTTGCTTATGCCATGAAGGATGAACTTTTAAAGGGCAACTTATACAGCTTTGGCAAGCTTCTGGATTATGGCTGGAAAAGCAAAAAGAGAATGAGCAGCAAGATCACCACCCCGCAGATTGATGAACTCTATGAAGAGGCCTTAAAAGCTGGTGCACTGGGCGGAAAGCTTCTTGGAGCCGGCGGCGGCGGATTTTTACTTGTTTACTGTCCCTATAATGTACGCCATAAAGTGGCTGCAAGGATGGAAGCAGCGGGAGGTCAGCTGACTGACTGGAACTTTGAGTTACGAGGCGCTCAAAGCTGGATTACGGATGAAGCAAGATGGGATTATCAGGACGTTAAGGTTTCCATACCCGGCGGACAGTATCATTTTAATTTAAAATAAAGAGTGGAAAAACAGGCAGCAGAGGAAGGGATAAGAATGGATAAAATAGTTTTTTTAGATCGGGATGGGACAATCAATGAAGAAGTGGAATATTTACACAAACCTTCGGATTTAGTGATTCTTCCCGGTGTCTCTGCTGCATTAAGACGATTAAAGGAACAGGGTTTTCGTCTGGTTGTTGTGACCAATCAGGCGGGAGTCGCCAGAGGATATTACAGCGAGTCAGATGTAGAACAGCTGCATGAATACATGAACCGTCTTCTTGCAAAAGACGGAGCAGAGATAGACCGCTATTTTTACTGCCCTCATCATCCGGTTCATGGAATTGGAGAATATAAACAGTTCTGTCATTGCCGCAAACCGGATATCGGAATGTTTGAGATGGCGGAGAAGTACTTTAAGGTGGATAAATCCCATTCCTACATGATTGGAGACAAGCTTCTGGATACAGAGGCGGGGCGCAGATATGGCGTAAAATCTATTCTTGTAGGTACCGGGTATGGGAAAGAATTAAACAACGGTCTGGCGGAAGCAGAAAAAATGGAAACATTCGATGCTTATGCAGAAAATATGACATCGGCAGCAGAATGGATCTTAAAAAGAGAAGGAGTGTGAGCTTGATGGAACCCATGAATTATTTGGAGGAGCTTCTTACACGTTATCCGGTATTAACCAGTATTAAGGATGACATAAAGGAAGCTTATGAGATTCTTGAGAACTGTTATAAAAACGGAGGAAAGCTTTTAATTGCCGGAAATGGTGGAAGCTGCGCAGATGCGGAACACATCGTCGGAGAATTGATGAAGGGCTTTGTAAAACCCAGAGCAGTATCAGCCGAATTTGCAGAAAAGCTTTCTAAAGCAGATCCGGTTCGCGGCAGGGAACTTGCGGATAAACTTCAGGGAGGACTTCCAGCCATTGCCTTAACAGGCCACCCGGGACTCTCCACTGCTTATTTAAATGATGTAGACGGAACTCTTATCTATGCCCAGCAGACATACGGCTACGGGAAAGAGGGAGATGTTCTTCTTGGCATTTCCACATCGGGAAATTCAAAAAATATTATGTATGCCATGACGGCAGCCAGGGCCATCGGTATGAAAACCATTGGTCTGACAGGAAGAGACGGCGGTGAGTTAAAAGAGACAGCTGACGTATCCATCGTGGTGCCAGAAAAAGAAACCTTTAAAATCCAGGAGCTTCATCTGCCAGTATATCATGCATTATGTCTGATGCTGGAAGAACGGTTTTTCTAATATTTACAGGAAAAGGAGGAAAATATGGAAGAGAGACAATGGATGGGTAAGGAAGCGTTATGGAAAAACGAAGTCATTGCAGCTCTGCTTTTGATTTCCTTTGCCTTTTTCATTAACAGAGGCATTAAAATAAATGGGCTTTATATGGATGATCTCTATTTATGGTCCTGTTATGGGGAACAAACCTTTCGGCAGTTTGTAATTCCGCTTGGAAGTACCCGGTTCCGCTTTGTTTATTATCTTGCAGCGTGGCTGGAAATGATGGTTCTCGGAAGTCATACGGAATGGTTCGTGCCCTTTAATATTTTGCTAAACAGCTGTATTGCGTATACCATATACCGTTTTGGGAAACGTCTTTCCCATCGTTGGTTTGTTGGACTTGGCTGCGGAATTTTATATCTTCTTTCCAGAATGTCTTACTACCAGATCAGTCAGGTGTACGGTCTTATGGAAAGCATGGCTCTTTGGATGGCAATCGGAATACTCTACTCTTTGTACCAGTATTTATCTGGAGAAGAGCAGAACGATCGGTATATCTGGACAGCAGTAGGGCTGTATTTCAGCGTTTGTTTTGTTCATGAGCGTTATATGGTTCTTCTTCCGTTGTTTTTCATTGCATTCCTAATGAAAAAGGAAAAAAAAGTTACCTATTGGCTTAGCGTAGCCGGAGCATTTCTGGCAGTTCAGTTTATCCGTTTCCTCACCATTGGAAGCATTTCTCCCGCGGGAACCGGAGGAACTACAGTAGCCGACACATTCAGTGTATCTCAAAGCATCCGATATGCATTCGACCAGGTGCTTTATATATTTGGAGTCAATGCAGGTCCTGATTATTTAAGCGGTTTAAGCTGGAGCCAGTCCCCCTCCTGGGTACGGGTTCTTGTAATACTTGCCAATTTATCTCTTGTGATCATGATTGCAGGATTTCTAATCGTGTTATTTAAAGACAGAGAGAAATTAAAAGTACGGCTGCCGATTATTACATTATTTGTTGTTTTCATAGCCCTGTGCATTGGATCTTCAAGTGTTACCATCCGTGTGGAAACCAGATGGATCTATGTTTCCATGACTGCCGCATGGCTGTTCGCCGCGTATCTATGCGGAGAAACAGTACCGCTGAAAGAGGGACAGATACTGACTGCAAAACCTCTTTTATATTGCGGTCTTTTTGTGCTTTACGGGCTTTTGATGCTTCCTGTTGAAAGCTTTTACCGGGGAGAATATCATAATCTTTACTACTGGTCCTCTCAGCTGCGATACAATTCTCTGGCTGAAGAGACCTATGGAAAGTATGGGAACAATATATTCGGCAAAAAGATCTATATTATCGGCAATACCTATGAAATGAGTGATTTTACAGCCCGCACTTTTTTTAAGACCTTTGACAGCAAGCGTCTGGCGGAAGGAACGGAAGTCATATTTATTGATTCCATCAGAGATATTGGCCTGGTTACTCCCAACATGCTGATCCTGCGTGAGGATCCGGAGCATAATGCGTTCCAGGATGTGACTGCATTTGTAAAAGATCTGAAATTTCAGCGGGTTTACGGCAGTTACGAAGACGGCTGGCTTGATGAAGACGCAAAGATCAGAATCATGGCAGGCAAAGAGGGGAAAATAAAACTGAAATTCTATTATCCCGGAGTAATAACCGGACTGGAACACATTACTGTTACAGTCGAAGGGAAAGAAAAAACAGTTGTTTCCATTGATTCCAGCACTGCGACTGCGCAGATCGATGTCCCTGCATATAAAATATCAGAATTAAGGTTTGAAAGTAACTTTTTTTACCAGGCAGCATCCGAGCAGCGGAGCGATAAGCATCTTGCTGTAGTAGCCGAAATTACAGCCGATTAAGAGACAGAGGTGAAATGATGAAGCAAAAATACCTTTACTACACAGTCCCTCTTCTGGGAACCATATTCTGCCTCTGGTACATCTTTTCGGCAAGCTGCGACGGGATTTATTCAGACTATGTCCGTCTGGTAAACAGCTATCTTCCTGATGTGTTTGATCCAGGACACTTTTTTGTACCGGATATCCTGACTCGGATTCCGGTGAATTATGTGGCAAGAATTATAAATGTTACCTTTTTTAATTACAACATTATGTTTGACCGGGTACTGGGCGTACTGGCACTGGGACTTTCCGGGGTCCCCATTACTGCCTACTGCGTCCGAAAAAAGCTATCTTTTGGCTGGTTTCTGGTGCTCATGGTTGTACTGTTCAGCCTGAATAAATGGGAGATGTTAAATAACGGAAGCGGATTTGCCCACTTTCTGTCATTTGCCCTTTTTTACTGGCATTATGAAGTTTTCGATCGGGTATGGAATGGGAGTGACCGGGTTTACGACCGGATCTGCCTGATTGTAATCCCGTTTGCAACAACCCTTCTTGTGGCAGGGCCGTATTGTGCTATCTATTCCGTTACCGTGCTTTTATCCTGCGTCATGCTGTTCTTTCATCAACGGAAAAAACAGGGAAGCTGGCCAGTCATTTACGGACTTAGTGCCCTGACTCCCTTTCTTTTGTATCTGTGGAGCAACAGTTATGCGGTAGAAGACCATGCGGCACCTGCGACTGTTTCACTCCTTACACAGCTTATGGACACTCCCGGATTTTTTGTCCGATTTTTTGTCAAATCATTTTCCTCCATGGTAATTGAAGGAGAGAGGGCGGAAGAGATCTTTCGTACCAATGGTCCATTCCTGTTCCTGGGTCTTCTGGTGATTGCATTCTATTTGCTGGCACTGTGGTATAACTGGTATTACCGCCTTTATGAAGAAACGATTTTACCGGTTCTGTTAATTATATCGGGGGGATTGAATCATGTGCTGATCGTACTGTCCAGATGGATCTTTCTTCTGGAGAACTACGGTCTCAGCTCCAGGTATGCCCTCCAGTTTCAGACTGGCATACTTGGTATTATACTTACCTTTGCACTGCTTTTCAGAAAGAAGAGATACCGGATTGGTTCGGCTGTGAAACTGGTGGCTGGAATTGCCTGTTTTGTATTTTTAGCAGGAAATGGTTATACCAATTATATTGAAATAAAAAAAGCCCCCCATAGACTTAATGCTTATGAAAAACGGGCTGAAATGGCTTTGAAGTTTGAAGAACTGACTGACGATGAGCTTCGCGTTAATTTCGAATACCGACTCAGCAGAGAGGACAGCGGACAGAAAGTGAGAAGTGCACTGACTATATTAAAAGAAAATGGTTACAGTGTATTTCGAGAGGGTAACCAGTAGCTAAGGAGCAAATATATGAATAAGACATTATCGGTGGTTGTATCCTGTTATAATGAAGAACTGGCTCTTGACCGGTTCTATGAGGAAACCGCCAGCATTTTGAAAAAACTAAGCTGGAAATATGAACTTATCTTTGTAAATGACGGAAGCCAGGACCAGACCCTTTCTGTACTTACCCGACTGGCCCAGTCAGATGAAAAGGTAAAAGTAATAAGCTTTTCCAGAAATTTTGGCCATGAAGCAGCCATGATTGCAGGTCTGGATTATAGTCAGGGGGATGGAATTGTATGTATGGATGCTGATTTACAGCACCCTCCGGAATATTTACCTGAAATTGTGAAGAAATTGGAAGAGGGCTTCGATGTAATTAACATGGTCCGTACCAGAAATGAATCCGCAGGCTGGTTTAAAAATATTGCTTCCTCTGCGTTTTACCGTCTGATCAATGTGCTTTCTGATGTGAAATTTGAGCCTAATGCTTCCGATTTTTTTGCAGTATCGGGAAAAGCAGCAAAGGTGCTGAAAGACAACTACAGAGAAAAAGTCCGTTTTTTAAGAGGATACGTACAAAATATCGGCTACCCCAGGACTACAATCGAATATGAAGCCAGAACGAGGGTCGCAGGTGAAAGCAAGTATAGTATAAAGAAATTAATCGCATTTTCTGTAAATACCATTATGTGTTTTTCCAATCTCCCTCTGAAACTTGGTATTTATGCTGGCTGCGGTGCCGGTATTCTGGGAATTATCATGATGATTTATACCATATGGAGTTGGGCAAGAGTGGGAACGCCCAGCGGGTATGCAACCATTATCGTTCTTGTGTGCTTTATGTTCGCAGTCCTGTTCTTGATCGTTGGAATTATAGGAAATTATATTGCGATCCTGTTTGCAGAACTAAAGGACAGGCCGATTTATATTGTTGAAGAGACGAAAAACATTCATTGATTCCTTTTTCCCAGAATGATATAATGATCTTAGGAATTGTTCCCTGGAGAGGGAAAGGAAACGAATGACAAAGTATAAACCGTATGAGAAACTTGATCTTACGGACGATTTTATGTTTTCCTATGTGATGCGCAGCAATAGGGAATTGTGCAGACAGCTATTGGAAACCATATTGAATTTCCCCATAGACAGAATTGATTTTATCAGTTCTCAGGAAACCATTGATACCTATGCATTTTCTAAGGGTGTAAGACTTGATATATTTGCTAAGAGCGGCAACAAAAGTTTTGATGTAGAACTTCAGACGTCAAACAAAAGAGATCTACCCCAAAGAAGCAGATATTACCAAAGTCAGATGGATACTGCCATGCTTCAGAAAGGTCAGATGTATCGGGAATTGGGTGATAGCTACATTATATTTCTCTGTACCTTTGATCCCTTTGGATATGGACAGTATATTTACAGTTTCCAGAACAGTTGTACAGAGTTGCAGGCAATAGCACTGAATGATGGGGCTTACAAAGTATTTGTCAATGCCCAGGGGACTCACGGTGTAATCCGAGATGAATTAAAAGAATTTCTATTATTTCTGATGTCTCCTGGCAGATTTAAGACACGGGATAACGGTGAGTTGGTTAAGAAGGCAATCATTGGTGTGGAAGAAGGACGCAGAAATGAAGAATGGAGGTTGATTTATATGACTCTGATGACCAAGTTTGATGAACTTCTGGCAGAAGGGAAGGAACAGGGATTAGCTGAAGGACGTAGAGAAGGAATGCGACAAGGAATTCTGGAAGGAAGATTGGAAGGTAGACTGGAAGGTAGACTGGAAGGTAGACTGGAAGGTGAAAACCGATTTGCACGCCTTACTGAAATTTTGTTGCTGGAAGGGAAGCTGACGGACTTGCAAAGGTCCATTACTGATACAGAATTTCGTGAGCAACTTTACTTAATCTATAAATTATCCAAATGAACATAAAATCAAAGAATAAGAGAGGCCTGGGATTTTTCCAATTCCCAGGCCTTTTCCTATATCATCATTTAATGTATTCCAGGCCCAATCTCTTTGCCCGGAGCAGTTTCGCTTACAGTTGCTGAATTACCTGAGTTCGTATTACCTGACTCAGTAGAATTATTTTGTTGTGTTGTATCGGGTGAAGCAGATTGCGTTTCACCAGTAGTCTCCTGAGTAGTCTCAGCAGGAGTTAAAGTGCAGACACCGCTTGCATCAGCAGTATAGGAAACGCCATCAACCGCAAATGTTTCAGATACTTTCATCTTACCATCAGACGGATTTACATAATACTGTTTGCCATTAACGGTTATCATACCCGAAGCCATAGCCCCGCTATCTCCGAAATAATACCAGCTGCCGTCTACCTGTCTCCAGCCAACGGTCATCTTACCAGATGAGTTGCTTAAATAATACTTAGCGCCACGGTCATCAAGCCAACCAGAATGCATCTTACCATCGCTCTCCATGTAATACCAGCTTCCGTCTGCATTGACCCATCCGGTGTTCATGCTGCCATTGGTATTAAAGTAATACCAGCTGTTATCTAACTGCTTCCATCCAGAAGTGGCACTGCCGTCTTCTGCCATGTAATACTTTGTCATTCCGTCTGTATGCCAGCCTGTTACCATGGAACCGTCATTATTTAAATAATAACGTTTGTTATTCCAATCAAGCCAACCTGTTGACATAACACCGCTGTCCTGTAAGAAATACCGCTTCCCGTTCAGATCCAGCCATCCGGTCTTCATCTGACCAGATGTGTCGCTCATGTAGTAATGCTGCCCATTTAAATCAACCCATCCGGTGGCCATGGAGCCGTCAGAATTCAGGTAATATTTAGCACCGTTGTCCAGAAGCCAACCGGTGTTCATAGAGCCGCCTGCATTAAAGAAATACCATTTATCAGAAAGCTGTTTCCATCCGGTAAACATACGTCCGTTTGTATCATCAAGATAGTAACGCTGTCCATCCTTTTCAAACCATCCGGTAGAATACTGTCCTTCATTGTTCATATAAAACCAGCCTGTTCCATCATTGATCCAGGTGTTCTTTTGCATGGCGTAATTCTGGTAATAGTAAGTCTTGTCTCCGATTTTTCTCCAGAGATTACCTGGAAGCTTCGGTGTTAAGTCCTGATACAGAAAGTCAATATCTACATTTCCGTTAATTCCCTGAATCTGTCCGGTGCTGGTGACCTGCCACATAACCGGATTCTGGAACGTATGCTTTGCCTCATAGCGGGCAACCCAGATATCATATTTCATTTGGGATAAATCAATCTTATTTGACAGCCAGTAATCGTTAGCGTAAACAAGGGGATGGTACCCGGCTTCTTCTATACGGTCACAGAACGCATTGATAATCTGGCTTACCTGATAAGGCGGAAGAGTACCCAGTGTGGAACTGTCTTCTGCATCAAATGCAATAGGAAAAGAAATAGGGTAATCTTTAACAAGATCCAGGACAAAATCTGCCTCTGCTCTTGCCATATCGGGGGTGGTAGCCAGGGAATAGATATAGGCACCAACCTTCAGACCTGCCGCTGAGGCACCCTGTACATTTGTGTGAAAATTAGGATCAGTCACCCCTTTGGATCGGGTTCCAAGCATTACGAAACTGACATCATTGGCAGCAACTGCTGTCCAGTCCACATTTCCCTGCCATCGGGATACATCTATTCCTCTGGCAATTGCTTCATTTATGACTGTGCCGTCTTTTAACTGATAGTAACCATTAACCCGTTCATAGGGCGCCGCCTGAGAATTCATAACCGGGTAAAACCCGGCAGACATGCCGATCAAAACGCTGAGTGCAGCTGTGGCAAAACGCATGCTGATTTTCGTGTGTCTCAATGTAATATCCTCCTTTGTTGCTTAAGTGTTTTTAAAACCATTATCTCTATGTACATAAAAATCAAAAAAATAAGTGTAGGCATCTGCGGAAAAGTGCAGATACCCACACAGAATAAATACGGTCAATGATCAACCTGGTCCGCTGGTTAATCCAGGTGATAACTGATAGGTACCACTGCCGGAAGAATTGGAGGTTCCACCCGGTGTGTCATTAGACTGACTGGTGGGAGGGCTGCTTAAATTGTCCGCTCCTGTGGTTGATCCGCCTGGTCCTGTGGAATTCGATGTAGAAGAGCTTCCTGGGGCGCTGCTGTTGTTGTCGGTACCACCGGGAGTATTACTATTAGAAGATCCCGTCGGTGTTCCGGAAGAGCCGTTTTGATACGCTCCGTTGGAACCGAAGCTATAGCTCTTTCCATCTATTGTGAGTGTAGTATTCGCAGCCATCTTTCCAGTTGAAGGATCCAGGTAATAATAAACGTCTGAAAGCTGAATCCATCCGGTAGTCATATGTCCTGAATCGCCAAAATAATAGTAGGCTCCTTCAATCTGTTTCCAACCATGCGCCATCTTTCCATTGCTGGTATCCATATAGTACTTATTGGTACCGTCACTGAGCCATCCGGTCATCATCTTTCCTAATACTGACTTGGAATCAGCATTCAGGTAATAATAAGCATTGTCAATCTGTTTCCATCCGGTCACCATCTTTCCGTCAGAACCGAAATAAAACCAGTCATTGCCAACCTGTCCCCATCCGATGGTGCAGGTGCCGTCTTCCTTAAAATAGAACCAGCCGTTATCCATATCTCTCCAGCCGGTAGCCATGGCTCCGTCGCCCTTCATATAGTAGTAACCGTTGCCAATCTTCAGCCAGCCTTTTACAAGGACTCCGGTATCGTCCATAAGATAATAATACTTTCCATTGTCTTTAATCCACTTGGTAGCCATTGAACCATTGGAATGGAAATAATACCAGTTTCCGTTAATCTGTTTCCAACCGGTAGCCATGATACCGGTAGTTAAATCAAGATAATAAAACGTACCATCAGATGTTTTAACCCAGCCTTTATGAACGGATCCATCCGCATCAAAGTATTTCCACTGAGAACCTTCCTTAACCCAACCCGTCGCAGCCCAGGCTGTATTAGCCGGTATCAAAGCTGCGGTTCCTATAAGTCCTGCAAGCAGCAAAGCCGCTGTTTTCTTTCCGTATCGCATACCGTTCTCTTCCTCCTGTTCCAGCTATTTCTATATTACACATAGAGACATTATAACATAGTGCAAATCATAATACCTAAACATTTTATTACGATTTGCAGACAAATTTCCAAAAATGTCAAATATTCGGAAGCTCCATACATTTCTTATAGTATGTTTTTGCATATCGATACATGATTATGGTGTATTCGCCAAATTCCTCTCCCAGAAATGCTTTATAAATAGCCCAGAGGCTCCATAAAAAGCCACCCAGGGCCATGTAAGCATAAACCGTATAGCGTTCTTCCGTGGTTGGAGTCCGCTTCAGATATATTTCAATCAGCCGGTCAGTTTCATCTTCATTATAATAGGAATAGATTGCACACATGGATATATCAACAAGCGGATCACACATGCCGGCATACTCCCAGTCGATCAGACGAACCGTTCCATTGGGAAGCATTAAGAAGTTGTCCACTACCGTATCCAGATGAGACAGAACTTTTTTATGTCCCAGTTTCTCTAATTTATTTAGCAGCTCACACATCTGGCCATGGACATCTGAATAATCCTCAAAGGGAATTGCTCCGTATTTTCTGCAGAGGTTTTCATAAAAATCAATCCGTTCCTGGAAATCAAAGGTGTGAGAAACCTCAATTCCCGATTTATGAAATTCCCTTACAAGAGCCATACAGCGTTCGATTTCCTCAAGGCTATTGGGATTGGCATTGTGAGCACCTTCATAATATTCTGCAATTTTATACCCTGTCTCACCATTAAAATAGATAACTTTTTCTGTAATATCATATTGAGATAACGCATCATAAACTGCCTTTTCCTGTTGCCTGTTAATCAGCAGCTCCGTACCGGGGCCGGGGATCCTGCAGATGTAATGGCGGTCTTTGATCTTAAACAGAAAGGATTTGTTGGTCATACCCGCTTTTAAACATCTGATCTCTGTGATTTCAGATTCTGGGACAGAGAAAACCTTGGAAACCAGTTCCAGAGCTTCATTATCAGAACGGTGCTGATACTTGATATCGAACCGGCGCAGTTCTTCCAGATTTTCAAATTCATAAACCTCGTCAGCTGGTCTCCGGTTGATATACAGCTCGATTTCACGTCCTGCCTCAGAAAATTCAGGAAGTCGTTTTGCGGTCTCACCTGAGAGCATCTCCATTAAGACATTTTCCCAATAAAACTGCTCAGTTCCGGGAAGTTCATAATAAGCTTCCAATACAGGCAGAAACTGGTCTGAGAAGGACTTGGAGAAAAAGACGGGGCCGTACATCACCCATTTGTCCTGCCCGCCAACTATTACATTTAAAATGCGTCCCTTCTTATTATAATCAAAACACCATTCAGAAGTTTCTCCTTCCATATAAGAGGAGGAGTACCAGGCGCCTCCTTCGTAGGCGTGATACATATTATGGCGCATCCAGTTGTCAGAGGAAAGGAGGTACATATTTCTGTTTTTGAATAATTCCCTGGCGTGGTAAATGGTGGCCAGAGTATTTTTTTTCGAGTATTCAGGATTATAAAGAAGCTTAACCTTATATTTATCTATAAGATACTCGAATTTCTCTTTCAGGTATCCGACGACGATTGTGATGTCATAGATTCCGGATTCGTGAAGCTGACGGATCTGGCGTTCGATCATGCGCTCACCGAATACTTCTAAAAGTCCTTTTGGCGTTTCAAAGGTCAGCGGAACAAAACGGGATCCGAAGCCGGCGGCAATGATTACAGCGCCATCAACTTTATGTTCATTCAGAAGAGCTTTTCCGGCAGGAAGCAGTTCGTAGGATTCATTTAACTTACCAGGTGCGATTAATCCTTTTTCTATACAGTCCTTAACCAGACTGTTTGCGGTACCAAGTGAAACCATAAGTTCCTGTGATATCTCTCTTTGTGTGACTGCCGGATTTTCCAGAATCAGACGGCAGATAATAACATTACGATTCATAGTAATATAACCTCCACATATATTAAATTGGGTATAATCTGATGTTCAAAATTATAATAGTGTAAATTTATATGAACATTATACCATTGAACTGGTAAAAATCAATAGATGTTTAACGTTGCAGAAATTGTAGAAAATGCAGATAAAACAAGGATTTTAGCTTCAAATTGAGCTTGTGTATTTTTAAAAAACAATTTATCCTAAAAAATGCCATTCTGTAATAATTCTGTAAGAAATTGAACAGATAAATGTTATAGCATTTTTACAAAAAATGTATTATAATGTTCCATGTGATGGAGGAATTGATAGCTTCTTCCGGAATTGTTAATATTTTTTTGAATATGCAAAATATGCAAAAAAAGTAAAAAAAGTATTGATAATTTCCATTATAGGAAGTATAATTACCTCGTAATGCTATTAGGAATTTCAGAAAGTATTTCAAAAAGAAAAAAGGAGAGTGCATTAATTATGAGAAAGCAGACTAAATTAGTTGCTGTTTTATCTACAGCAGCACTGCTGGCATTAGGCGCTTCCATGTCCTCTTTCGCAGCTACTGGCTGGCAGGAAGAAAATGGTACATGGGTGTACTATGACAAGAGCGGAGACAAAGAAACAGAGAAGTGGGAAAAATCTGGTGACAACTGGTTCTACTTAAATGAAGATGGCGAGATGGCTACCGATGTTATTGTTGAATACAATGACAACTACTACTATGTAGATGATAACGGTTCCATGGTAACCAACAAGTGGGTTTCCATTGAGAATGAAGATTATGATGGAGATAACGAAGATGACCCAGCTAATCACTGGTATTACTTTGGATCCAATGGTAAAGCATATAAGAGCTCAACCAACAGCACAACTGCATCTTTCAAGACTGTTAACGGAAAGAAATATATTTTCGATGACGAAGGCAAGATGCTGTATGGCTGGGTAAACAAAGACGGCGAGAGAGTTACAGGCGATACAGCTTGGAAATCTTCTGAAGGCGGCTTATATTACTTAGGCGACGAGAACGACGGTGCTCAGACAGTTGGCTGGAAAATGATCGATATCGTTGATGAAGATTATGAAGAATCTAGCGCAAAAACTGGTTATTCTAGCGACAATGTATTTGATGATGAGAATCAGAGTCGTTGGTTCTATTTCCAGAGCAATGGTAAGAAGATCGTAGACAAAGACGGCAAGGGAATTAATGGCAAGAAATACAGCTTCGATTTAGATGGACGTATGAATGCTGAGTGGGTAATTTTTGATGCAACACCTACAACCTCTTCTGCAGGAAAAGGTGATACAGCTAACAAACAGGGTATTGCTTCTTACTCTTCTAGCTTCAAATTCTTCAATTCTGTAGAAGATGGCGCAAGAGTAACTAAAGGCTGGTTCAAAGTTGTTCCTGATGAGAATTTACAGAAGGGCAAATACGATGATGATTCTTCCTACTGGTATTATGCAGATGGAGATGGTGACATCGTAACAAATGAAATCAAAACTATCAACGGTAAGAAATACATGTTTGACAACTATGGCAGAATGAAAGATGGTTTATTAGTTGTTGATACAGATGGCAAAACAGTTAAGACTATCTATGACGATGACGATGCTGACTATGCAATCGATACAGAGGATCATTTCAAGGATAATGCAAGTAAAATCGCTACAGACGGTTTACGTGTATATTACTTTGGTGATGGTAATGACGGATCTATGAAGACTGGTAAGCAGACAGTTGACATTGATGGAGACTCCAATGAATTCTTATTCAACAAATCTGGCAGCTTTAAGGGTGCTGGCAAGACTGGCGAAGATAGTAGCAAGTACTATGTTGCTGGTATGCTGTTAAAGGCTGATAAAGATGATAAGTATGCTGTTGTTAAGATTGATAGCAGAGTTACAGGTAAGACTACTTATACACTGTTAACAACAGATAAGTTCCTTGCTGATGCAAAGACTGAGAAGATTCTTGAGCCTGATGCTACTAAATTAGTTAAAGATTATACAGAATATTACAACATCAAACCTTTAGGTAATGTAAAATACAAACTGGTTAATACTACTGGTACTGTTCAGAAGAATAAGACCAAAGCTAAAGATGGTAATGACACATGCTATTCTGTAAAAGATGAGACTATCAAGACTGTATATGTAGAAGACTAATTAAATATTCAAAAGGCGGAGTTCTTAGGAATTCCGCCTTTTTGTTATGCAGAAAATGGATATTATGGATAAAAATTAAAGTTTTGTCAATATAATATTAATGATGTCAAGTTGCTTAATTAGTTACAAAATGTTATACTAAACAAAGTATAATTATAGGAGATGGTAAAATGGAAAACTTTTCAATAAATAAATTAAAAAGAAATAATATGGCATCAATAATTTATGTATGTATCATATTAAGCATATTTCCATTAGTTTATCATGATTATTATTTTGATATGCTGATATTTAAATATCAAATTTATTATTTGGTAACCTTATCGTACATAGGTTTTATAATTGTTAGTAATACAGTAGATGCTTTCTTGAATAAGAGCAACAAGCCAATGCATTTTAGTAAGTTTGAAAAATTAACTATACCAGAATTAAGTATAATATTCTTTATGTTAATAGCTCTAATCTCAAATATTCAATCTGATTTTTTCTATGAATCATTTTGGGGGAATGAGGGGAGATATACAGGACTATTTACACTAACCCTATATGGTATTAGTATCTTGCTTATTATAAAGTATTTGCAATTTAAAAAATGGATTTTATATTTATTTCTTATTTCAGGTACTTTAGCTTGTTGTTTCGGAATTACAGATTATTTTAAATTAGATATTCTTGGATTTAAAGTTAATATAGCCCCTAATCAATATAATATGTTTATGTCGACTATTGGAAATGTAAATTCATATACTTCCTATGTCGCCTTAATAATGGCTGTTTCAACGTTAATGTTCTCAATGGAACAAACAAGATCGAGAATGGTTTTATTCTATTTTTGCATGACATGTAGCTTTTTTGCAATAATAATGGGGCTAAGTGATAATTCATACTTGTCGTTATTAACTTTATTTGGTTTCCTACCGTTATATTTGTTTGGGAGTAAAAGAGGTTTTAAAAGATATCTGGTTATTATAACAACATTTTTTAGTGTAATATATATGATCATTATTATTAATAAAGCTATGCCGGATAAGGTATTAGAGATGCAAGGGATTATAGACCATGTTACAGTTGCTGGATTAAGGCTGTTTTTGATATTTATGCTATGTATTATTGTTATAACATACGCATTCCAATATAAGTCTAAAAACAAAAATGATAATATGGGGGTATTATGGAAGTATAGCTGGCTAGCATTTATGTTAATTGTAGTAGGAATAACAACATTTATGATTTACGATATAAATATATTAATGAACACTGATAGATATGGATCAATAACACAATACTTATTATTTAATGATGACTGGGGAACACATAGAGGCTTTAACTGGAGAATTGCAATAGAGAATTATAAAAAATTTTCTCCTATTCATAAAATCTTTGGTTATGGTCCTGATACGTATGGTATTATGACTCATTATTTCGATTATAACGAGATGAAATTGAAATATAATGAAATGTACGACAGCGCCCATAATGAGTATTTGCAGTATTTTATAACGATGGGTCCATTAAGTCTTATATCCTACCTGGTATTTTTAGCATCCTCTATTCGAAGCTTAATATGTAAATCCAGTGAAAATTCTTATGCCATGCCTATAATATTTGCTGTTTTATGTTATTCCGTCCAAGCAGTTGTGAATATCAGTGTTCCTATAGTTACGCCAATTGTTTTTGTTTTATTAGCTTCTGGACTTGCTGAAAATAAGTTGGATTTATCTGGTATCCCTAAGGAGAATCATCATTAATGAATAATCTGGAACAATATAAACGCCTGGTACGTATAACCGCCTGTTTAGCCTTGTTTATAGCCGAGATGTTAATGTATTATTATGTTTGGTGTACATTTTATAATCACTTAATGCAAATACCATATTATCGCCTGGGTAATTGGATGCTGTTTGGAGTATATGGAATAGTATTAATCATATTTGGTTATATCTATGGTGGTTTTAATGTTGGTGTTACAAAAGCATCAAATCTTGTATATTCGCATTTTTTGGTTAGCTTTTTCACCAATACTGTTATGTATATAATTGGAACATTAGTTATAAAATCCTTTCATACCGTTTTGCCGTTGTTGCTTCTTACGGTAGTAGAGTTAGTATTAATAACTTTGTGGAGTAATATAATAACAAAAATATATCAGAACATTTATCCGCCCAGGAAAGTGCTACTTATTTATGGCGATAGACCGATTAGTGCATTTATTGATAAACTGAATAACCGTACAGATCGGTTTGTTGTCGTGGAAACAATAAATATACAAGAAAACTTAGATGAGATTATCAATAAGATAAACTTGTATAATGGAGTTATTATTGGCGATATATCTACTGAAAAAAGGAATAAAATATTAAAATACTGTTATGGCAGGTCCATTCGGACTTATACGATTCCGAAACTATCTGATATCTTGCTTAAAAACTCAGAATGCCTGCATATGTTTGATACGCCGTTATTTCTGTCTCGAAGCACTACACTTACGATAGAACAACTGTTTCTAAAAAGAGTTATGGATATCTTTGTTTCTATTGTAGCTATTTTTGTTTTATCGCCTGTGATGCTTATTACCGCTTTGGCGATTAAATGTTGTGATCATGGTCCTATTATATTTGTTCAGAAACGTTGTACAATAAATGGAAAAATTTTTAAAATATATAAATTTAGAAGCATGATAGTAGATGCTGAAAAAAATGGAAGTGTTATACCAGCAAAAGAAAATGACTCTAGAATTACACCTGTGGGCAATGTTATACGAAAACTGAGGATTGATGAACTTCCACAGCTGTTTAATATTCTTATGGGACAAATGAGCTTAGTAGGGCCTCGTCCAGAACGTGTAGAACATGTGCAGGAGTATAGTAAAGAGATTCCAGAGTTTATGTACCGCCTGAAAGTAAAAGGTGGATTAACTGGTTATGCACAGGTATACGGGAAGTATAACACAACGGCGTATGATAAATTAAAGCTGGATTTGATGTACATCGAAAACTATTCTTTATTACTTGATATTGAAATATTATTTAAAACTGTCAAAATCCTTTTGATAAAAGATAGTACGGAAGGATTTGATGAAGAGACTTCATGTACGATGGAGAAACAAATCCGTGAGTCGAAAGAAGAGATATAATATGATGAATGAGTGCAAAGTTTCTATCATAACAGTATGCTATAACAGCGAAACAGTAATAGCAAAAACAATGGAGTCTGTTTTAAAGCAGGATTATAGTAATATAGAGTACATTATTGTAGATGGAAAATCGACTGATGCAACTATGAAAATTGTATGTTCATATGAAGAAGAACTTCTGAAAAGGGGATATGAATTCCGAGTAGTTTCTGAAACGGATCAAGGGATTTATGATGCTATGAACAAAGGCATTTCTCTTGCAACGGGAGAAATTATTGGCTTGATTAATAGCGGTGATTGGTATGAACCGGAAGCGGTAAGCTACATGGTGGATTACTTTGAAAGATATCAGTTCGATATTTTTTATTCGGATTTACGGATTTGGCGTAAGAATAAGACTATGATAAAAAAGGCTAAACTGCAAAACTATATTACAACTCGTGACTGGAATCATCCCACTACATTTATAACAAGAGCCACATATCAGAATTTTCATTATGCTTGTAAAGGAATTTATGATGATTGGGATCTTGTTCTTAGAATCAGAAAAAGCGGGCGTAAGGTTGTAGTATGCAATAAAGTGCTGGCTAATTTTTACTTTGGTGGTGTAAGCAATCAAAAAAGTGTAAAAGCAGCTTATCGTCGTTTTAGAGAAAGATATCGAATTTACCGGGATAATGGTTATAGCAGGTTGTATTTTATTGAATGCATAATAATGGAAATTGTAAAATATTTAGCGGCCTAGCGAGGGAGAGCAATATGACAGTAGCGGTAGATTTGTCGTTTATACGTCCAGACCATACAAACGGAGGAACGGAGTCTTGTATCAAGAACCTTACTAGAGGCTGGATAAAAAATGGAGTAATTAAAGATTTTATTTTTTTTATACATGAAGATATTTATGATGATTATGGAATGTTATTTCCAGAATGTCGTTTTATTCAATATCAAAGTAAATCCAGCCATAAAGTAAGGACTACTTGGTTTCAGACTTTTGAGCTACCTCATTTGATTGATCAATATAAAGTGGACGTGTTATATTATCCAACATATACAACAGGATATTATTTAAAACTTAAAATTCCGGTTATTGTAAACCCTCATGATATTCAGTTTAAATTCTTTCCGGAATATTTCAGTAGACTAAAAAGATTGTATTTAGACTTTGGATATTCTCATTCCCTGAAAAGAGCTAACAAAATTATAGCTATTTCTAATTATGTAAAGGGAACTTTACAGCAGTATTATGAGAAACAATGTGGAAATAAAATAATAACAGTATATGATCCAGTTGATTTTGAATATAGAGATGCTCAGACTCCATCTGGTATTAAATCTCCATATATTCTTAGTGTTTCATCTATTCAAAAGCATAAGAATATGATTACCCTTGTTAAGGCATTTGAACATATATGTAATCGAATCCCTCATCAGCTGGTTATAGTTGGCTGCAAAGGAAATGGCATGGAATCCATTTTGGACTATCTAAGAGAAAAGAACTTATCTGATCGTATACGATTCACAGACTATGTTAAAAGTGAGGAAATCAACTGGTTATATACCAATGCTAGCCTATATGTTACTACGTCATTGTATGAGGGGTTTGGTATGACACCTATCGAAGCAATGGGAAGAGGAATTCCTACGATATCATCAAAAGCCACATCTTTACCAGAAGTAACATTGAATCAGGCAATTTATTATGAACCTGCAAGCGACGACCGGATTCTGGCCGAAAAGATTTTAGAAGTATTAATGAGCGAAGTGAAACCTGTAAATATGTCGGATATCATTGATCGTTATGATAAAAGTACTATTGCAGCCCAATTGTATAAAGTGTTTGAGGAAGTTCTATGAGAATACTATATATAACGAACATTCCGTCTCCTTATCGAGTGGATTTTTTTAATGAACTGGGAAAATGTTGTGCGTTAACGGTGCTATTTGAGCGGAAGCATGCTGGGAATAGAGATATGCGGTGGAAAGTTGATGATTTTAAGTATTTTAGGTCTATATTTTTAGAAGGGAAGTTAATAGGCAGCGATGCAAGTATTTGCCCTGGGGTTATTCGATTTTTAAAAAAAGACTATCATGCCATTATACTTGGTGGTTATTCTTCTCCTACTTACATGATTGCTATAGAATATATGAGGATGTGCAGGATACCATTCCTTTTAAATGCCGATGGTGGATTTATCAAATGTGATAATAAATTGCGTTATAATATAAAAAAACACTTCATTGGTCGGGCTTCTGGTTGGCTTAGTACGGGTGAAAAAACAGATGATTATTTACTGCATTATGGTGCGCAAAAAGATCACATCTATCATTACCCCTTTACTTCAATAAAAGAAAATGACATATGCATGTTGACTGAAGAAGAAAAAAGTCAAATAAAACATCAATTGGGTATAATGGAAAAGAAGATAGTAATTACGGTCGGACAGTTCATCCCAAGAAAGGGATTTGAATTCCTTATTAAAGCTGCTGGAAAAATAGCTAAAGAATATGGCATTCTGGTGATTGGAGGTCGGCCGACGGAGCAATATTTAAAGCTTAAGGAAGAGTATAATGCTGTAAATGTCCACTTTATTGATTTTTTGGAAAAGGAAAAACTTAAAAAATATTATATGGCGGCTGATGTATTTGTTTTTCCTACCATAGAGGATATATGGGGATTGGTACTAAATGAGGCTATGTCTTACGGTCTGCCATGTGTAGCGTCTTTAAAGGCTAATGCTTCTCTCGAACTAATAGAAGATGGAGCCTGCGGCTATCTAATTAATCCGGAAGATGTGGAAGACATGGCTGTTAAAATGGAATTATTGTTAAAGGATGATTTACTTCGTACCCGTATGGGGCAGAGGGCATTTGATAAAATTAAGGACTATACGATTGAAAATATGACAAAATATCATATGAGCATATTAAAAGACTGGAAGAAACAGTGAAGGAGGTACTTGATATGCAAAGGACAAAACGGTCCTTATTAAATGTTTCTGTCACGTTAATGACAAATGTAATCATTTTACTTACTGCATTTTTAGTACAAAAAATACTGCTGTCTACTCTGGGATCTGATTATAACGGTGTTAATGGTTTGTTTACCAGTATTATTTCTATGATGTCTTTAACTGATCTGGGTATTGGAAGTGCAATCATCTATCATTTATATAGACCTGCAGCTGCATCGGATCGTGATGTCATTTGTTCATTACTTCGCTTTTATAGAAATAGTTATGTAGTAATATCTTTTGTTATCTTGCTAATTGGTATTGTTGTTGCGTTTTTTATACCTGGTTTAGTTGGAACAGTAACAGTACATGAAAATTTGTATTTGATTTTTGCTCTATTCATGGCTGACTGTCTGATATCCTATTTTCTATCTTATAAAAAGTCCCTTTTATATGCTTATCAGATGAATTATGTTTTAGATGGTGTACATTTTGTCTTTTATATGATTCAGAATGTTGCTCAGATATTGGCTCTTATTTATTTTAAGAGTTTTATTGCATTTTTACTTCTTAAGACCATATCTAAAACGATTGAGAATATTACTATTACTATATACATTAGAAAGCGTTATCCTTTTACTAACAAAAAAGAGGTGCTGCCTTTGGCGGCAGAGATTAGAAGCGATATTGTAATAAAAGTTAAAGCTTTGCTGTTTCATCGACTTGGGAAACTTTTTGTCACGGGTAGTGACAGTTTGGTAATTACAGGCGTATTAGGAATTTTTCAAATGAGCTTATATACCAATTATCACTTGCTTTTGGGAGGTATTACAGCTCTTCTTAATAAGGTATTTGAGACATTGACTTCCAGTGTGGGCAATTTTTTGCTGGATAGTGATCATAAACAAAGATACGAAGTTTATCGGAGAATTGATTTTTTAAACTTTTGGTTTTTTGGTTATACTTCCGTAGTATTATATACATCTATTCAGCCATTTATCACCTTATGGGTGGGGGAGCGGTATCTTTTTTCGCAAGTCACCTTGTTTTTTCTTATTGTTAATTTTTATCAGGAAGGAATGAGAGCCTCTGTTGTAACGTTTAAAGATGCAGCTGGAATATATCATGAGGATCGTTTTATGCCATTAATTGAAGCTGGACTTAATGGTGTGATATCAATTGTTTTAGCTCAGTACATAGGTGTGAAAGGGGTATTCCTGGGGACGATTATCAGCGCTGGTGTTATATACTTTTACAGCTTCCCTAAATATGTCTGCGAACCTCTGCTTCATATGAATTGGAATCAATATATCTGGCAGACGGTACAGCATTTACTGTTTGTTGTCACGTGTATGGGAATTGTAGAAGGATGTTTAGCGAAAATAATTATGACCAGTCTTATAGGGAAAATTATTCTGGCAGGTGTAGTCTCAACGGTTGCATTTCATTTTTTATTATGGGTTTTATACAGACGAAGCAAGGAGATGAAATATTTTTGGAATATCGTCTTCAAACTTGTTTTTAAGAAAGGATAGCTGAAGCATGATAAAAGCGCTTAGAAAAAAATTAAAGCCGTATGGAGAAATATTTTATATGCTTTACTTTTTACCTTTGGCCGGTTGTGTGGCTATGGGGATATCCTCAGCACAAACATCATATCGCCTTGTATTTGCTGGGGCGTTACTGTTTTTACTATTAAAATTTTTTATTACAGATTATAATAAAAAAGAGTTGTTCTTTATTATCACTACGATGGCTCTATTGGGATATGTCTTTTCAAGAACAAGAGAAAAGGCATTACTTTTAACTGCATTGTCTATATTTGGATGTAAAGATGTCAGCGTTAACAAAGTGATTAAGTATACTGTGTTTGTATATATTATAGGAATGGGATTGACTATAAGTCTGGTATTATTGGGGAAAGTGCCAGGTGAGATTCACCAGCTTTCTAAGAACGGTATAACGTATTCGATTAACGATTATGGCTTTTCCCACCCTAATAGTGCTTATAGCCATATATTAATGATATCAATTATGGGAGTTGCCGTCTGGCACGAACGAATGCGATGGTATCATTATGTCGTGATGAGCGTTGCGATGTTGCTTGCATATAAAGTATTCTTAAGCCGTACAGGTCTGCTGATTTATTTGTTGTTATGTGTAATGCTGGTTTTGTGTAGTATAATAAAACAGGAGAAAGTTAAAAAAGTGTTTTTTTTTCCTTTGAATTTAGTTCCTCTTGGAATTGCTGTTTTTAGCTACTTTTTTTCGATAATGTATTCCGGACATATATGGTATATAGATAAATTAAATGATCTTGTAACCAATCGTATACTGTTTTCCTCAAAAGCGCTTAATGATAATGGTTTGAGTTGGTTTGGGCATGTCGTTGTAAAAAGTTGGAATTACTATATTGATAATGCATATATCAATGTATTACTTAGTTATGGAATATTTGTGATGATTTTGTGGATTTTATCCTATACCTTTATGTGTTACAAATACTGGGAGGTTGAAAATTATATTCTTCTTCTTGTTATGGTTGTCTTAGCTATTTATGCATTTATGGAATATTCTCCTATTAATGTAACATGGAATCCGTTATTGCTCTTTATGTCAGTTATTTTGTTTGGTAACATGAAAAAGGAGAATTCAACTTCTGCTCCATAACTTACGAAATTCTCGGGGACTGATTCCTTCGATTTTTTTAAAAACCCGGTTGAAGTAGCTGGCATCGGCCATACCACAGGTATGACCGATTTCTTCTATTGTTTTATCGGTGAAACGTAATTCGTATTTGGCTTGTGTAATACGCTTTTGAATTAAATAGCTATTAATAGAAATTCCAAAATTCTCTTTAAAAATCCTTGTTAAATAATATTTATTTATATAAAATTTTTGCTCTAAGTTGCTTAATGAGATTTTCTCCGTATAATGTGCATCCAAGTAGCTTTTTATGTTAAGCAGTCTGGTTTTCGCTAATGTATTTCTTTCGATGTAAGTTTCGTTCCTATGGCTTTCAATCATGGTCATTGTAAGAAGTGCAGCTAATTTCTCGAAAATAATCATATCTCTCACGTGACTATCAAGTTTTGCTGTCTGATAGATCGTCTGCAATATAGTTCTATACGCCTCCATATCATCAGTTTGGTAACAGGGTTGGCCTCCTCGAATCATGTATTTTTTGTAGATACCTTCCATTGTGGGACCATAAAAATGAACCCAGAATAAGTGCCAGGGGTGTTCTTTTGAGGATTTATGGCTATATGGGTTTTGGCAATCAATAAATACACAGTATCCTTTCCCAATGGAATATATTTCATTTTCAACCTGTAAAGTTCCTTCTCCATCTAAAATAATAAAAAATAGAAAGCTATTAAGCTGTTCACGGCGGCTGATGTGCTGCTTTAAGGCATGTAGTTCACCGACTTCCTGCAAATAAACTAAATGCTCTTTTGCAAACCTTGAGGCAGTATATAGAATCCTGTTAGAGTTTACCAATTTGCCGTGATATATTTGTTCGTTCATAAATTTCCCTCCTAATCTGTTTGCTATTATTTTAATACGCACTAAAAAAAAATGCAAGTCAATATAGTTCTGCTTTTTATTAAATATTTATTGGAAATTTCAGGAATACGTATTTAATAAAATGTCAATATAGTTCTAATTATAGTCAAAAGAGACTCTTATAAATAAGCGCTAATTCATTTATAATAAAGAAAAAGCATTGTTGGAGGTAGATGTATGAAAACGGCATTCATAACGGGAGTAACTGGACAGGACGGCAGTTATCTGGCGGAGTTCTTATTAGATAAAGGTTATGAAGTTCATGGCATGGTTCGTAGGTCATCTGTGGAAAGACGGGAACGTATTGATCATCTTGTAAATAATCATAGAATGCATCTGCATTATGGAGACTTAAGTGACTCCATGTGCTTGGTACGTCTGATTGGCATGATTAAACCAGATGAAATCTACAATCTTGCAGCTCAGAGCCATGTAGGTGTAAGTTTTGATGTGCCAGAATATACTGCCGATGTAGTCGCAACTGGTGTTCTTCGTATCTTAGAAGCTGTTAGAATAAGCGGATTAGAAAAATTATGTCGTATCTATCAGGCCTCTACCTCTGAACTATACGGAAAAGTGGAAGAGGTTCCTCAAAGTGAGACAACCCCATTCCATCCATATAGCCCATATGCGGTAGCAAAACAATATGGCTATTGGATTGTTAAGGAATACAGAGAAGCGTATGGGATGTTTGCAGCAAGTGGAATTTTATTTAATCATGAGTCAGAGCGTCGTGGCGAAACTTTTGTTACACGTAAGATAACTCTGGCCGCTTCCCGCATTGCCAGGGGAAAGCAAGAGAAGCTTTATTTGGGAAATCTGTCTTCCCTTAGAGACTGGGGCTATGCAAAGGATTATGTGGAATGCATGTGGCTTATTTTACAACATGGTACACCGGAAGATTTTGTTATTGCTACCGGCGAGCAGCATTCGGTAAGAGAATTTTGTCGGTTGGCATTTCATTATGCAGGAATAGAATTAGAATTTATTGGAAAGGGACTAGAGGAAAAAGGAATAGATAAAGAATCAGGGAAAATTCTTATAGAAGTTTCAGAAGAGTTTTATCGCCCTACAGATGTAGTGAATCTTTTAGGAAACCCGACAAAGGCCAGAACCGTTCTGGGCTGGAATCCTATGAAGACCTCATTTGAGGAGCTGGTCAAGATTATGGTTAATCATGATATGAGAGCTGACTAATTTACTGATAGATAGATTGAATGGAGTAATAAAATGGAGAAGAATGGAAAGATTTATGTAGCAGGGCATAGAGGTATGGTAGGCAGTGCTATCTGCCGTGCCCTTAAAAGGAATGGCTATGATAATTTAATTATACGAACTCATAATGAATTAGATCTAAGCAGACAGAATGAAGTTGAAAAATTTTTTGCAGAAGAAAAGCCAGAATATGTATTCTTGGGAGCAGCTAAAGTAGGTGGAATTATGGCCAATAGTGAAGCTTTGGCTGATTTTCTGTATGAAAATATGATCCTCGAAATGAATGTTATCCATTCGGCATGGCAGAATGGATGTAAGAAGCTATTATTTCTGGGATCCAGCTGTATCTATCCTCGTATGGCGCCTCAACCAATTCCGGAAAACTGTCTTCTTACCGGAGAATTGGAGAAGACTAATGAGGCGTATGCCCTGGCAAAGATCAGTGGATTAAAATATTGTGAATTTCTAAATAAACAATATGGCACGGATTATATATCAGTCATGCCAACCAACCTATATGGACCTAATGACAATTATCATCCAATCCATAGTCATGTGCTGCCCGCACTCATTCGACGATTTCATGAAGCTAAAGCGCGTGGAATGCGGGAAGTCACATGCTGGGGGACTGGTAAGCCTTTGCGGGAATTCCTTTATGTGGATGATTTGGCGGATGCCTGTGTGTATTTGATGAATCATTACAGTGGTAACGAAACTGTTAATGTGGGGACTGGGAAGGAATTGACAATTAAGGATCTGACGGAATTAGTGGCAAAAGCTGTCGGTTATACAGGGGGAATCAAGTGGGATGAGACTAAACCAGATGGAACACCAAGGAAATTACTTGATGTATCCAAGCTTGAAAAACTTGGCTGGCATTATACTACTGAATTGGAGGAAGGGATCCCGCTTACGTATCAAGATTTTATCCATAACCCTATGAGAACAGAAAGATAAAAGAGGTGCATATGAATATCATTTTATTATCAGGAGGAAGTGGAAAGCGGTTATGGCCTCTATCTAATGACATACGATCCAAACAGTTTATCAAACTGTTTAAAAAAGAGGACGGTACTTATGAATCCATGGTGCAAAGGATATACCGTCAGATAGCAATGGTTGATAAGCAGGCCAATATTACAATTGCAACCAGCAAATCACAAGTAAGTACGTTACATAATCAGTTGGGGGATAAGGTTAATATTTGTGTAGAACCAACCAGAAGAGATACTTTTCCAGCTATTGTATTGGCAGCTTCCTATCTTTATGACATGCAGAAAATCAAAAAAGAGGAAATTGTTATTGTATGCCCGGTAGACCCATATGTTGATGTGGATTACTTTGATTCAATCAAAGAATTAGAAAAACTTGCAAAAGAAAGAGAAGCAAATCTTACGCTTATGGGAATAGAACCAACCTACCCTTCAGAAAAATATGGGTATATTATACCTGAAACATCTGCCAGAGTGGTAAGTAAAGTAAAAACGTTTAAAGAAAAGCCGGATTTGAAAACAGCAAAAGATTATATGAAAATGGGAGCATTGTGGAATGGTGGGGTTTTTGCCTTCCAATTAGGCTATATATTAAAGAAAGCTCATGAAATCATAGATTTTAATAATTATGAGGATTTATATGCAAATTATGAAAGTCTACAAAAGATCAGTTTTGATTATGCTGTTGTAGAGAAGGAAACGGATATCCAGGTCATGCGGTTTTCTGGACAGTGGAAAGATCTGGGAACCTGGAATACTCTGACAGAGGAAATGTCAGATCCTATAATTGGAAAAGCTGTATTAAACGAGACCTGTGAAGAAACGTGCGTTGTCAATGAACTGAATATTCCTGTTTTGTGTATGGGTTTAAAAAATATGATTGTCTCTGTTAGCGGAGAAGGTATTCTTGTAACAACTAAGGATCAGTCCAGTTATATAAAACCATTTGTAGACGGTTTTGATCAAACCGTTCGGTTTGCCGAGAAATCATGGGGAAGCTTTCATATTATTGATGTGGAAGAGGAAAGCCTGACTATTAAAGTGACTTTAAATCCCGGTCATAGTATGAATTATCATAGTCACGAACGGAGAAAGGAAGTCTGGACTATTGTCAGGGGAGAGGCCATGGTAATTATCGATGGAGCAAACCGTAAGGTTCGAACAGGAGCAGTTATAACGTTACCTGTGGGTTGTAAGCATACCATCATAGCAGAGACACTAGTGCAATTGATAGAGGTACAGATAGGAAAAGAATTGAGCGTTCAGGATAAGAAAAAATATAATTTGGAAGTGGAAACTGGACAAATTTAATTTGGTAGTGGAGAAAAAATATGTTTCGAAAACAAGAGGAAATCCAGAAAGAGCTTGACCATTGGGAGAAAAATATGGGAAATATTCCAGAACTTATGGTACAGCTTAAAGAAATGAAACATGATAAGAAGAAAGTGACTGATGCATTTTATAAAAACCTGGAATTTGGAACAGGTGGTTTAAGAGGAATCATGGGAGTAGGTACAAACCGAATGAATTTGTTTACGGTTGCCAGAGCTTCCCGTGGAGTGGCTGCTTACATTAAGAAGCATTTTACTGAGGAAAACAGGTCTGTAGCTATTAGTTACGATAGTAGGAATCTTAGTGAAGAATTTTCCAGGAAAGCTGCAGAAATTTTTGCATCATGTGGTATTCGAGTTTATATTTATCCAGTTTTACAGCCCACGCCATTACTTTCCTGGGCAGTAAGGGAATTAAATTGCTCTGCTGGGATTATGATAACAGCCAGTCATAATCCGGCAGAATATAATGGATACAAAGTTTATGGAAGTGATGGTTGTCAAATTACTGTACAAGTTGCAAAAGATATAATGGTAGAAATAGAAGCTTCATACTATTTTGGAGAATCAAAGGAATTACCGTTTGAAATGGAGGTGAAGTTAGGGTTAATTACTTTTATCTCGAATGATATCATTGATGGGTTCATGAAAGCAGTAAGACAACAATCACTAGTAAAGAAAGATGTCGATGCCATTGACAAAGAAATATCCATTGTTTATTCTCCATTAAATGGTACTGGCTTAATACCGGTGGTTCGTTGTCTGGAGGAACGCGGATTTAAAAAAATTTTTGTTGTACCTGAGCAAAAATTTCCAGATGGTAATTTTACAACGTGCCCAATACCAAATCCAGAAGAGCCTGAATCAATGGAAATGGGCATTCGGTATGCAAAAAAAGTATCTGCGGATATTATCATTGCAACTGATCCTGATTGTGACCGGGTGGGAGTTGCAGTAGAAGATGAGAACAAATCTTATGTCAGATTATCTGGGAATGAGATAGGCGTGCTTTTACTGGACTATATATGTAAGAGAAGAATAGAAAACGGAACGATGCCTGAAAAGCCTGTGTTCATGAAGAGCATAGTGTCAACGGATCTTGCGGAACGTATTGCAGAATATTATGGAGTTCAGACTATTAATCTACTGACTGGTTTCAAATTTATAGGAGAGCAGATTGGTATTATGGAACAGATAGGGGAAAAAGATAATTTTGTTTTTGGATTTGAGGAAAGCCTTGGATATTTAAGTGGTAGTTATGTGCGAGATAAGGATGGAGTTGGAGGCAGTCTATTAATTTGTGAGATGGCTGCGTATTATAAAAAGATGGAAAAGAATCTTTTGTCCGTCTTGGCTGATATATATGGAAAACATGGGTTCCACCTAAATACACTTCATACGTATACATTTGAAGGATTAGATGGCTTTCAGTGTATGGAAATTATTATGAAAAAAATTGGTACATCCATTATTGAAAACTTATTAGAAACTAAGATCAACATGTTTGAATTTAACGTTATATCGGCAGAGGATTACCTATTAAAGCGTAGGTATGAAAAGAGTTCAACCTCTGAATTGCTTACAAAAGTACCAAAAACTAATATGTTAAAGCTGAACTTTGATAATAGTTGCTCTATCATTGTGCGTCCTTCTGGTACGGAAAATAAGATTAAAGTATATAGCTCTGTTTTATCTTCTAGTTTTAATGCGGCTATAGGTGTTGAGAGAGTAATAATAGCTTTAATAGAAAAAATTATTGGGGTGAATTAGTATAATAATGCATAAGTAGCTTTTTATTGTGTTTTATTGTTGGATTACTTATTCATTTTTATATGCTTACAAATAAATTCCCAAATTATAATGATGTGAATTGCTTGGCAACATAAGAAACTGGCGTTATATCAGGATGTTTATGATTACATATTAGGAAAGGGAATAAGAGTACTGTTTGGAAATAACAACCTAGCCGGGCGGTTTGGCTATAATACTCAATGACTGCCAGAGGATATATTAATTCGCATCTGACAGTCATGGGAATGCTTGGATTTTTGAATATTAAAGGCTCATCTACTTTATAATCCAGTAAGGTATTTAGGGCTTACTCAATGCTGTTGCTTACTAAATTTTTGTTATAGCTAAGTTGATTTAACTTTTATTCATTGTGAATAGTAATTAACATAATATTACATAAAGTATAAAATTATACATCTTAAGGTTATATTAATTTATTGAAGTTTGTAATGAAAAATGATACTATATTAAATGATAAATAAATTATAATACTGTAACTGGATAATAAAGTCTGATTCTTATGTGATTAAATATAGAGATGGTCATTATATACATTATTCTTAAATCTAACAAAGATTTTAATGAGATGTGCTGGCCACTATAAATAAAATACAGATAGAGTGCAAAAGGTAGTGGATATAAAGATATATTTAAGTTTTGATAAAAAGAGGAGATATATAATGCAGCACATATATATAATTGGCTCAAAGGGTATACCTGGTAATTACGGTGGATATGAGACGTTTGTAGATAAGCTAACGGAATATCATCAAAATAATGTAGATATTAAATATCATGTGGCATGTAAAAGTACTGAAAATGGAGAGTTTGTATACCATAATGCTCGTTGCTTTAAGGTCAAGGTTCCTAATATAGGTGCAGCACAGGCTATTTATTATGATGTTGTAGCACTTAATAAGTGTTGCAAACATATTAAAAAAAATCGAATTAAGAATCCAATTGTTTATATCTTGGCTTGTAGGATTGGGCCGTTTGCTGCTTATTTTCAAAGTACTATACATAATTTAGGGGGACAGGTTTATTTGAACCCCGATGGACACGAATTTTTAAGGGCAAAGTGGTCAGCTCTAGTTCGAAAGTATTGGAAGATTTCTGAGCAAATGATGATAAAACATGCAGATTTAATCATTTGTGATAGCATGAATATTGAGAAATATATTCATGAGAGCTATAAAAAGTATAATCCGAATACAACATTTATAGCTTATGGAGCAGAGACAAAGAAGAGCATTTTATCTGATGAGGATCAGAATCTGAAGGATTGGTACCAGAAAAAGGGCTTATCGAAAAAATCATACTACCTAGTAGTCGGAAGGTTTGTTCCAGAAAATAACTTTGAGACGATGATACGAGAATTTATGAAATCGGAAAGTAAAAAAGATTTTGTGATAATCACGACAGTAAATGATGCATTTTTAGAAGAGTTGGAGAAGAAATTACACTTTAAAAATGATAAGCGTATTAAATTTGTAGGCACAGTTTATGATCAGGAATTACTGAAGAAAGTTCGTGAAAATGCTTATGGTTACCTTCATGGGCATGAGGTTGGTGGAACCAACCCGAGTCTACTCGAAGCGCTTGGTAGCACTAACTTAAATTTACTCCTTGATGTTGGATTCAACAAAGAGGTTGGCGAAGATGCTGCACTTTATTGGAACAAGAAGAGCGGAAATTTATCAACTTTAGTAGACGAAGTTGAACAGATGAAAATTGATGAGATAGCAGAATTTGGAAAAAAAGCAAAAAAACGGATTGTGGAAGCTTATAGTTGGAAATATATAGTGAGTAAATATGAAAAAGTATTTCTTAAGTTCATGAAATAATAATGTATGGCAGGTAAGGTTGTGAAAAAATTATGAAAATTTTACATTATTTTTTGGGTTTTCCACCGTATCGTACGGGAGGACTTACAAAATATAGCATGGATTTGATGAATGCGCAAATTGAGAGAGGCAATATTGTAATAGCATTATGGCCGGGTACGATGAAAAAATTAACAAAAAATATATCCATTCAACAAAATAAAAGCGTTAATAAAATTATAAATTTTGAGTTGATTAATCCGCTTCCAGTATCACTTGATGAAGGAATAGTGAAATTTGATGCCTATATGCAATCATGTGATGAAAATATATTTGTAGAATTTCTAAAAAAAATCAGTCCAGATGTTATTCATATACACACTTTGATGGGACTATATAGAGAATTTGTCTATGCAGCAAATAAACTTAATATTAAGACAGTATTTACTACACATGATTATTTTGGTATTTGTTCAAAGGTTACTTTGTATAAAAATGGTTGTGCTTGCGAAAATGATAATAATTGTTTTGACTGTATTGCTTGTAATGAAAGCGCATTATCATTAAAGAAAATCAGGGTAATGCAATCTCCATTATACCGCAAACTAAAAGATTTTGTCTTGGTAAAGAAACTTAGAAGAAATCATAGAAAGAAGTTTTTTTCTGAAAAAGAATTGCTAGAAAAAAAAGATAATGATAAAATTAAAAATCAGGCAGAGAATTATCAAAAACTTAGACTATACTACATTGATATTCTAACTCATATTGACGTTATTCATTATAATTCGACATTAACCAAGGATGTTTTTGAGAGGTTCTTAATACCGAAAGACAGTAAAATAATTTCGATTACACATAAAGATATTTCAGATAATAGAAGAAGTAAAAAGACTAAATCACATATTTTACGTTTAACATGCTTGGCACCGACTAAGGCATTTAAAGGATTTACGGTGATGAAAACGGCACTAGATGAATTGTGGGAAAATGGAAATCATTCTTTTGAACTAAAGCTGTTTGACCAAGTTCAAAATCCGTCCCCATATATGAAAATAAAAGAAAATGGTTATAATTATAATGAATTGCCCCAGATTTTAGCTGAAACTGATTTGGTACTTGCCCCTAGTGTTTGGTATGAAACATTTGGATTTACAGTACTGGAGGCGATTAGTTATGGAGTTCCAGTTATTATCAGTAATAATATTGGGGCCAAGGATATAATTGGAAATGGAGGAATTGTTGTGCAAGCTGGATCGGTACAATCTCTAAAAGATACTATCTCATCTTTAAATGATGAGATAATTAATAATTTAGTTAATAATATAAGAGAAAATGTAACGGTTAAGACTTGGGATCAGTTTTTAGATGAAAATGAGAACCTTTATATTAATTAATATGCTGATAATTTCAGGAAGTAATGTTATAGGAATTTGCAATCAAAAAATAACTTTGTAAAAATCGTTGCTTGATAATGTAAGAAAAGAGGAGGTAAGTTATGATTAAAATTGTTTTTGTTGTCTTACATTATGAAACTGTAAGTGACACAATGGATTGTTTAAACTCTTTGTTGAATTATCTTAGTAGAGACTACGTTGATGTAGTAGTTGTTGATAATGGATCAAAACGAGGAAAATTAATTGAATTAGCTGAAATATATAGCTCATATAGTCAAATTCACTTTTTATATTCAAAGGAAAATTTGGGTTTTGCAAAGGGCAATAATATAGGTTATAAATATGCAAAATATGATTTGAAAGCTGAGTTAATTATACTTGCAAATAATGATTTGATTTTTAAACAAGAAAATTTTATAGATATATTAGTGGAAAATTATGAAAAAACTCATTTTGATGTCGCAGGTCCGAAGATAATTTCTTTAATGGACAACTTAAATCAAAACCCAGTGCCAAGACTTTTTTGTACAAAGAGGGAAGTACAGAAAAAAATTGTTAAATTAATGATTTTATATATTACAAGTTATTTTAACTTTGATTTAATTTTAAAAAAAATTTTTAGTAGTGGAATTCACAGATTTGATAGTGATACTGATTTAGGGGATTTTCAATTACATGGAGCATGTATGTTTTTCGGAAACCAATACATTAAAAGATATGATGGCTTATATAACAAAACATTTATGTATGGTGAAGAAAATATTTTAAAATATATTGTGGAACGAAATAGATTGAATATGCAATATATCAAGGAAGTGTCGGTTTTTCATAAGGAAGGGTCATCAACACAGGCAATGTGGGGAAAAGGTAAAAAAAATAGGCAATTTTATTATAAGTGGAATGCACATAGCTGTATACTATTAAAAAAAATCATGATGAATAAAGAATTCTTAGAATTTATTTAGTGTTAACTTATTTTATATCTCATATAGTGACTCAGAAGAAATTTAGATTTGTAAGATTGAAGAATAAATATAAAACATGGTAAAAAAAGGAGTACGATAGGTGAGCATCAGAAAAATGCAAGTAATTTTATTAGGAGTCCTAATACTGTTAATGCCGTATCATTATATACTTTTTGCAGTACTATTCAAAAACATTTCTATCTTCAAATTGTGGCGTGACATTATAATGATTTTAATTATAACTTTGGGACTGGTTAAATCAAAAAGAATCAGATATGATAGCTCGTTGATTATTGACCTTTTATTTGTTTTGTGGAATTTTTTTTATATAGCAATCGCTCCCGATAAATTTAAAGCTATTAATATAGCTAGAGTTTATTTAATACCAATATTGTTATTTCATACTGTTAAAAATTTATACTTGAGTAAACATGAAATTCAGAAGATTGGGATAAAAGTAATGTATAATACTATTATTATTTGTGCTTATGGACTTGTACAAGCATATATATTAGGTCCTTCATTTCTGATTAGACTAGGATATGGTAAAAATGGTTCTCTTCAGGCAGCATATTATCTATCTAATTATAGCGGTCATATATTAGGGAGAAATATACAGCGAGTAGTTTCTACATTTTCATCTGCTAATATTTGTGCATTTTATTTGTGCAGTATTTTTATATTATTTTTGTTTGTAAAAGATTATATTAATGTTAGTAGACAGGTATACAACGTATTTATGTGTCTTCTTATTATAACTATTATATTGACTTTTTCTCGATCTTCATGGTTAGCCATTGGCATAGCGTTAATTGTTTCGGGAAGAAAACAATTAAAGAAATTCATTGTTAGAAGAATGAATATTATTCTTACATTATTTTTCACTGCTTTAATCGCACTTTTTGCATCAAACTCAATTAGAAATGCATTAATCCATATTCTTATGAGTTCGTTTAGTGGAACTGATACATCTATAGTTAGCCATTATTCTACAATTGAAAATGCTATTAAATTAATTCGTAATAATCCAAGTGGTTTAGGCCTTGGTGAGAATGGACCAAGAGCACTGAATTATGGCAATTCAAATCTTGTAGAATCCTCTTTTTTATTAATGGCTTTTGAATATGGAGTTATTGGGGCTGCATTTTTTTTGTATGATTATATATTCCTTGCTGTTGGAGCTATAAAAAACAGAAAGATTGATAAAAAATCATCTGAACTTAGTTTATGCCTCATTATTTTTACGCTTATAGCCTATTTTAATATACCCTATGTACAAGAAATAGAATGTACAAGTTTATTTTTTATTTTCTGTGGGATAGCGTATTGTAAAATTTACACTAAACGAAATATGGCAAGATTTAAAAATCATATTATAGATGATTTATAGAGCTTAAATTATATTTATAGGATTAATAATGGTCTGGAGGTAAGCACTAGGTTTGTGCTGATATATATGAATAATAAAGTTGAAAAATATATTGACTTATATAAAAGTATGTTTGGAAAAAGAGATAAGAATTTATGGATTTTTGGCTCATGGTTTGGAGATAAGTTTGCAGATAATTCTAAATATTTGTTTTTAGAAGCCTCTAGACTAAAAAACATACGTTCAGTATGGGTCAGCAGAAATATTCAGATAGTAAATGAGTTACGTCAAAAAAAGTATGAGGCATATATTGTTGATTCTGAAGAAGCAATATGTCTTCAGAAAAAAGCTAAATTTTTCTTTGTCAGTACGGGAATTGAAGATTGTTATTTTTCAGCAGTTGGCAATGCAGTGGTTATAAATCTTTGGCATGGTGTTCCTCTGAAAAAAATAATGTATGATGATAAGATTGCATTTAATAAAAAATCGCTATATGAGCGTGGTTATGTGGGGGGGATTCTTAGAAAAATTCCACTTAGAAATACATTTATTACATCTACTAGTACAACTGTACAGCAAATTTATCTAAGTTGTTTCAGAAAGGATGTGAAACATGTGCCTATCTTGGGTCAACCTAGAAACGATATGTTTTTTGATAAAACGTTAGGAGATGATTTACATACGAAATTAGCTAACGAAAAGAAAATTATTCTGTATATGCCAACTCATAGAAATTCTGGGAATAGCAAGATAGAATGTAATAAAGTTTTTGAAATGCAGAAACTTGATGCTTTTTGTAAGGCAAATAATTATGTCTTTTTAATTAAAAAACATTACTACCATGCAAATGAAGTAGAAGAATTGGAGGATTATGAAACAATAAGTGATGTTACTCAACAAGATTTTGATTCACAAGAATTACTTAGCTCTGCAGACATCCTAATTACAGATTATTCGAGTTGTTATATAGACTATCTTTTAATTAATAGACCAATTATTTTTTATGATTATGATTTACAAGACTATCTAATTAATGATAGAGAGATGTATTTTAGTTATGATGATGTAACGCCTGGATATAAAGCTGGTGGTTTTATGCAATTAATGGAGTATTTGAGAGTTATTATTGAGCAAGGTGTTGATATTTATGCTGATGAACGAAAACGGGTATGTAATGTATTTTATGATAAATCTTGTCAAAATATAGTAGGTACTAAGATAATTGATTTTATTTTGGGGTTTGATAAATGAGATCTTTATTTAATATACTAAAAAATAATAAAGAATATAATATACCTTTGCCTGTCAGAGCTTCGATTTGGTTTACAATTTGTAGTATTATGCAAAAGGGAATTGTTTTATTAACAACACCTATTTTTACACGGTTATTAACAACAGATCAGTATGGCGTATATACAATATATCAATCATGGTATCAAATTATTGCTATCTTTGCAACACTTAATATGTATATGGGGGTTTATAATAATGGTGTAACTAAATTCCCTAATGATAAAAATCGTTATACATCGACATTGCTGGGCTTATCTACAGTTATCACCGTATTAATATTTATTGTCTTTGCAATAAATATTAATTGGTGGAGTGATTTATTAGATCTAACGCCTTTACTCTTAGGCGCTTTATTTGTGCAATTGCTTTTTGACACTGCTTTTCAATATTGGGCTGCTTTTCAAAGATATAGTTATAATTATCGGCCATTAGTCGGGGTTACGATTATAATAGCTATTATTAGTCCTTTGCTTGGTATTATATTAGTTCTCATATCTTCTCATAAAGCTGAGGCAAGAATTTTATCATTTCTGATTGTTCAAAGCTGTGTTGGAATAATTTGTTATATTTACATAATGGTAAAAGGGAGGAGATTTTATCTAAGAAAATATTGGAAATATGCTTTGGTTTTTAGTTTACCATTAATTCCGCATTATTTATCAGGAACAATATTAAACCAAGCTGATAGACTTATGATTGCAAGTATGGTTGGTAAGAGTGAGGCTGCTATATATAGTGTTGCTTATACCGTAGCGATGATGATGACTGTTATTACTAATGCTATAAATAGTTCTTTTATACCATATTCTTTCAAAGAGTTAAAACGAAATAGTTATCAGAGGATTCGTAAAAGTTCAGAATTTTTACTGTTATTAGTAGCAATCCTTTGTATACTTGCAATGATTTTTTGCCCGGAGATTATTTCAGTTTTCGCAAGTGAAGAATATAGTGATGCCATATGGGTAATGCCTCCAATTGCCGCTTCAGTATTTTTTATGTTTTTATATACATTATTTGGAAATATAGAATTTTATTATGAAAAGACGAAATTTGTAGCCATATCCTCATGTTTATCTGCGGTCATTAACATAATACTTAATAGTATTTTTATACGTATTTATGGTTATTATGCAGCAGGGTATACTACACTTGTATGCTATATATTGTACAGTTTAATGCATTATTTATTTTATAAGAAAATTATAATGCAAAAGACAACTATGAAAGGGATTTACAATGAGCGATTAATATTCTTATTATCTTTAGTGATACTAGTGATTATGTTATGTATGACTTTTTTATATAAATATACCGTAATTCGTTATTGCAGTCTTTTAATTTTGATAATTAGCTTTATTCATTGGAGAAAAGAGATAATCGAAAAAGTGAAAGAAATAAAAACTATGACATAATCTTTTTTAATATATTGCTGAAAGAAGGCGTAATATTTTGCAAACAAAAATTTTGAAAGTTGGATCAGGAACTATTAACACTGTTGGGGAGGTCTTGTCAACGAATAATTATTTTAGGAAAATCCTCTACGTTTCTGATCCTATAGTAGATGGATTATACGGGGAAATTGTTAAAGAACAAATACGAAATATCGGAAAACTTAAAGTTGAATTTGTTGATTACAACACGATATCATATGCTATGTCCATTGCAGAAAGGGTAATTGCTACGGATGTTGACTGTATTATTGGTATGGGCGGTGGAAAGGTATTAGATGTATGCAAATATGCGTCATACATATCTAAGCGTCCATTTCTTTCAATTCCTACTACGGTGGCCAATGATGGCATTGCATCTCCTATTGCTGTGCTGAAGCGAAAGGATGATAAACCAAAGAGTTTAGGCTGTTCAACGCCGATGATGTTACTTGTTGATACAGATATAATCGCAAACGGTCCGATTCAGTTAGTAAAAGCAGGAATTGGTGATACGATTTCAAATTATATGGCATTATTAGACTGGGATTTTGCTTGTAAAAGAGGAAAAGATGAAATGAATGGATACGCTTACATGATGTCTACTACTTCGTTAGATGCATTAATGAAAACTCAGTATAATTCAATATGTAAAGAATTTATTGAGGTGCTTGTAAATTCAATTATTTTATCTGGAATTGCTATGGAATTTGCAGGCAGCAGTAGACCCGTAAGTGGTTCTGAGCATCTGTTTAGTCATGCACTTGATTATTATAGTAGAAAGAAAAATCTACATGGACTTCAAGTTGCGTTGGGAACTGTTGCTGTACTTAAGTTAATTGGTCGTTCTCAAGATGATGTGATTAATTATTTGAAACGATTTGATGTTAATGTTAATCCAAAAACACTAAATATTGATGAAGAAACATTTATTTTCTGCATGCAAAATTCAATAAAAATGAGAAATAATCGATATACTTATATGCATGAAATTGAATTATCGAGAGAAAAGTTAAAAAAAATATATAAAGAATTAGAGGAGGAATTATAGTATGAAAGCAATGATTTTAGCAGCAGGATTAGGTTCAAGACTAGCACCAATAACTAACTATTGTCCAAAATCTATGGTTCCAGTAAACGGTAAGCCGATTTTAATGAAACAGATTGAAAATTTGCAAGAAAATGGAGTGACAGATATTACCATTATTACCGGATATAAGGCGGAAATTCTTGAAGGGGCGGTACATTCTAAATATCCTGAGATTAAGATTATTTGTAGTGAATACTATGAAACTACGAATAATATGTATTCTGCATACCTTGGCCGAGATGCTATGAATGGTGAAGGCTTCCTGATGATGAATGCAGATGTTTTTTATGATGCATCTATCATTACTGAATTAATAAAATTTGGAGCACCGAATGCTATTGTGACAGATATTGGAACTTATCTTGAGGAATCTATGAAAGTTGTTGAGGTGGATGGGCATCTTGTAAAAATATCAAAGAACATTCCATCTGAGGAAGCCTTAGGAGTTTCTATAGATGTGTATAAATTTTCTGCGGAAGGAGCAAGTGCATTTTTCAAAAAGTGCTCAGAATATATTGATGTACGGAAAGAACTGAAATTGTGGAGTGAAATTGCGTTAAATGATATTTTAAGTGAAGTTGTATTTATGGCCTGTCCTCTTGCAGGACGTTGGCTAGAGATTGATAATCATAATGATTTGGCTTTAGCAGAAAAATTATTTAAAAAATAATGGGTGGAGAATAATGGATACTTATTGTATGAAAAGTACAGATTTTTTGGGAAAAGATGCATTAATACTTAAAAAGAAAAAATTATTTCTTTTAGATATGGATGGAACAATTTATAAAGAGGATAAGCTTTTTGATGGTACGCTAGAGCTACTTAATGAAATTCATAACATTGGAGGAAAATATGTTTTTATTACCAATAATTCATCAAAATCTGTAAAGGATTACATACTAAAAGTAAAACGTTTAGGTATAAATGCAGATGAAGATAACTTTTTTACTTCTTCGCAGGCTACTATTTTTTTCTTAAAAGAAAATTTTCCTAATAAAAAATTGTATTGTCAAGGGACAGAATCATTAATTAAAGAGTTAATTGAGGCGGGTATGGAAGTTGAGACGGAGTATTCAGATAATGCAGAAATTATATTAGTTGGATTTGATACGGAACTGACATCATTAAAGATATGGAACACATGTAAGATGTTACAAAAAGATATACCATATATAGCTACAAATCCAGATTTTGCATGTCCTGTAAGTTTTGGCTTTATTCCAGATTGCGGATCTATTTGCTTGATGTATGAACAAGCTACAGGAAAGAAGCCATTATATATTGGTAAGCCTGAACCCACCATGGTTAATATTGTTCGAAATAAATTAAAATATAGTACAGAAGAAACGGTTGTAATTGGAGATAGACTATATACAGATATTGCAAGTGGAATTAATGCGAATGTCACTACAATTTGTGTTCTTACTGGGGAGGCATCTATTAAAGAAATAAGGGAAGGAAACATAAAGCCAACCTTTACATTCCAATCTATAAAAGAAATTTATGGAATAATGCGTAATTAAAATATATAGACCTAAAACACTATGTTTTAACCAAGGAAATGAAAATAATATATTTAATTTCTTAATTATAAGTACTACATAATCTACTGTAGTGTCATTTAATTTCCCTTGCCTCCCCAGCTGCTCTTTAAGTAAACACTAGCCACAAAGATATATGGAAAAGAGCCGGTGAGCTTGCGACTTCTCCACGTTTCAATGTGTTTATTAAGCTTTTTTATTTAAACTACTTGTTGTTCCTAGTGAAACTTTAGTTACCAATAATGCCTCCGAAATAACCTCAACGCGGCGGACAGAAACACTTGAGAGATACATTTCAATGAGAGTTTCTTCAACAGAGTATTCTCTATGGTTATAGCGCTCAATAATGGCAGTTTCAAACGGTACGCCCTTTAACTTTGGCGTCTTTAATTTAACCCTACCATCTGTGGTTTGAAAGTTCATGCTGTAATGGGAATAGTTATGGCTAAGATGATGGACTACAAAAATGAAATGAAGTTTTATAGAATCCTGAAAAGCTGGATTCTTGGTTAGAAGCAATGCAAAAACCTTATAGCTAGAAGGATAGTACTATTTGACTTTTTTAGAGGTAAAAAAATCATAAAGAGTAATACCTACTTTATGTAGCAATTACTGAAAAACTTGCTATAAAAGAATAACTATGCAATTATCATAAATGCATAGTTATTACTATAAAAAATTATGAAATTCTTAATTGTTCATTATCTACGTATCTGCTAAAATAGATATAGATTTGTACCATTTATTGATGATGTAAGTGTGTAGTATGGAATAGGAGCAAAAATATGTACCAAAAGAGAAAGTCATTGGAGAAATTTCTTTTATTATTAATTGATATTATAGCCATTTGGATCAGTAGTGGAATAGCGTTTGGTTTACGATATGGTTTTTTTTATGGTAGATTTAGTCATATAGACCAAATTTGGCAGATATCACTTATTACTTTATTATATGTGTTGATAAACTTCTTTACAGACATTAATTACCATTTTTTTAGAAGAGGATATTTTGATGAATTAGTGTCTCTTATCAGTAGTCAGTCTATATTTACTATATTATGGATATTAATTTTATTTTTATTTCACAGAACTGGTGATTTATCACGATTGGTATTTGGTTACTTTATTGTAGCCAATGTTGTTCTTACATTTATATTTAGAATTTTATTTAAGCAATATATGACCCGGATTTATAAAACAAGTAAATACAGCAACCGACTTTTATTAGTATCAACATCGACTCAGGTTGATACTGTGCTTGGAAATCTGCTTGGATACAATGAATGGAATCGTATTTTGGTAGGTGTAGTACTGACAGATAAATACCAGATAGGTGAAGCAGTATGTGGATTGCCAGTTGTAGCAGACAGAACATCACTTCTTGATTATGTAGTTCATCATAACGTTGATGAAGTTTTTATAAATGATAATAATATAATGCACGAACCTATACTTAAAGAATGGATAACGGAACTTGAAAATATGGGTGTCATTGTTGATTTGAATATAGATATTTTCAATATTCCATCAAGTGGTAAAAAAGTGTTAAACAGAGTTGGAAAATATGCTGTAGTTACTTTTGCCAGAAATATATTTTCAAATAGGCAGATATTGGCAAAACGAATGTTGGATATTACAGGTGGTCTAATTGGAATGATTATACTTGGAATAGCTACAGTTATTGTTGCTCCTGCCATCAAACTTGATTCACCAGGACCTGTTTTCTTTGGGCAGACGCGAGTTGGGAAAAATGGTAGAAAATTCACTTTTTATAAATTCCGCTCTATGTATCAGGATGCAGAACAAAGAAAAAAAGACCTTATGAAAAAGAATGAGGTGAAAGGTCTTATGTTTAAAATGGAAGACGATCCCAGAATCACTCGGGTTGGAAGATTCCTGCGAAATACAAGTATAGATGAACTGCCACAATTCTGGAATGTTTTAAGAGGCGATATGAGCCTTGTAGGGACAAGACCGCCTACAGTTGACGAATTTGAACGTTATGAGGCGAAGCATAAATGCCGTCTGAGTATGACACCTGGGCTTACCGGCTTATGGCAGATCAGCGGTCGTAGTGATATCAAAGATTTTGATGAGGTGGTTAAGCTTGATATGCAGTATATAGATAATTGGTCCATTTTACAGGATATTAAAATAATAATATTGACAGTTTGGGTTGTTTTAACAGGAAAAGGATCTCATTAAAGTACAATACAACATTACATCTTAGAGGAGAGAACAATGGACAACAAAATATACGAACAGGAAATTGATTTAAGGGATCTTATGTTTGCAGTATTCAAAAAGTGGCGATTGATTGTACTTTTTGCATTCATATTTTCAGTATTTCTGGGTGGGTATAAATGTATAAAAGAGTTATTGAATCAAAATAATGAAGAATATGTTGCCGAATTAAAGGAACAGTATATAACGGATCAGATGAAATACAAGCAATCAAAAAAAGGATATGAGAGTGACATAGAAAGTATTAATGCAAGCATTACTAATCAAGAAGAGTATAAGGAAAAGTCAGTACTGCTTAAAGTAGATCCTTATAATAAGGGAACTGCTTCCGTGGATGTGTTTGTAAAAATGTCAGAGATACCTGAAAATTCTGGCATTACAGTTACATCTGTAGATTATGCAGACGGTGTGGTTAAAGCATATGCTTCAGCAATACAACAGGGCGGATTTTTAGAGGATATTTCCAGAGAAATGGGAATTGAGCTCATTTACTTAAAGGAATTGATTACTGTTACAACAGATTACGACAGTAATATGTTAAATGTAAGCGTAACATATACAGATAAAGAAGGAGCAGGTAAAATACTGGATGTAATTTTGAAAAATCTCAAATCTATGTATCCTGATATACAAGAACATCTTGGGCAGCATAATTTAAGCATAATGAATCAGAACGTCGGGTTGATGACTGATCAGACATTAGCAGATTACCAAAAGCTGAAGGTGGAGGATTTAACTGCTACAAATAAAAAGTTGGAAGATACAGAAAAAGCTTTAAAGGGATTGGAAGAACCCGCTGAGCCAGTAGCATTATCCAGAATGTCAATTATAAAAGAAGGCGTGAAGTACGGAATATTAGGCTGTTTTGTCGGTGCATTTCTTGTTGTTTTCTGTGTATGCATTGCATATGTCATGAATGGTAAAATAAATACAGATGAAGATCTAAAGAATCGTTTTGGTCTTAAGCATTTGGGTGGTTTCGCGCAAACTAGAGTAAAGAGGGCACTTTCTGGAATTGATATGTGGCTGGATAGGCTGGAAGGAAGAGAAATAATATCAAATGAGACGATTGTTGATATTATTTCAGCCAATATTCTTGGTATGATAAATAAGGGAGAATCAATATTTCTGACAGGAATGGTTGAGGAAGCCCGACTTGCTGATCTGACTGAAAAACTTCAACAGAGATTATCAGAAATAAAACTTGGATTTGGAATTGATATTCTTCATAGTGCTGTATCTCTGCGAAACCTACAACAGTATGATACTGTTATATTCGTAGAATTACGTAAACAAACAAAGTTAAGAGAAATTGAAAAAGAAATAGAATTAGTTCGTAATATGAAAAAGGAAGTTTTGGGATATATTGTTATGCATTCCAGTAAATAAAAAATCTTTTATATTGATGGCGGAGAAGAGCAGACGTTATAGCGTCCTCTTCTCCGCTATTTCTATTTGTCCACACCTCAGTTTGATGGTGACAGCCATATCATGATGATAGTGTCGATAGTGTCAAGATTTTTTCGCAAATTGTATTTTAGCCGTTAGGTAGCCGGTAGTCAGCCGGCTATGATATCAGACTGATTCTGGAGATCCAATTCTTTCAGATGCTCCATATTCATGTAGCGCTTGGCACCCCATTGGGTTCCAGCTACGTGTCGCAGTCTGGCACATACAAGCATTAAAGCACTTTGCCCATCAGGAAAAGCGCCAATAGCACGGGTCCTACGTTTGATTTCCCGGTTCAGACGTTCAATGGTATTGTTAGTGCGGATTCTAGTCCAGTGTTGGCTGGGAAAATCCATATATGTTAGGGTTTCCTCGATTCCATCTTCGACCTTTTTAGCGTAAGCGCTTAATAAAAGAGTGCCTTTAAAAATAAAAACAGGATCAGTTATAACA
>NZ_DALYXB010000003.1:184794-398213 GCF_031982545.1 Lacrimispora sp. | reverse complement strand
GCGAAGTGGAAAAATCCACTCCGCCATAAAGTCTAACTTTTAGGGGTCACATCAAAATCAGTCATATTCCTGTCTGCATTTTTTGTTAATCTTTCTTTTTTCCCAGATAAGCAGCTTTTACCGATTCATCTGCAAGAAGCTCTTTACCAGGTCCTGACATGGTGATCCGTCCGGTTTCCAGTACATATCCTACGTCAGCTGTATGAAGCGCCATATTGGCGTTCTGCTCGATTAAGAGGACTGTCACACCCTTTTTATTGATCTCCTTAATGATTGAGAAGATATCCTTTACAATCAGTGGTGCAAGACCAAGAGACGGTTCATCCATCATAAGGATTCTCGGGTGACTCATAAGAGCTCTGGCAACTGCCAGCATCTGCTGTTCTCCTCCGGAGAGTGTTCCGGAAAGCTGCCAGCTTCGTTCTTTAAGTCGTGGAAATAAATCATAGACCCAGTTAATATCCTCATCCAGATTGTCATTTCTTAAATAGGCCCCGATTTTAATATTCTCGATAACTGTCATATCCGGAAATACCCGGCGTCCTTCAGGAACCAGTGCAATTCCTTTTGCAACGATATCTGGTGTATCCATACCGATTAATTCCTGACCGTCCAGCGTGATGCTGCTTCCGGCAGAAGGCTTTGCAAGACCTACGATGGAGCGGAGAGTGGTGCTTTTACCAGCTCCGTTCGCCCCGATTAAGGTCACAATGCTTTTGTCCGGTACTTCAAAGGAGATTCCTTTCACGGCTTCAATTCCGCCGTAATTTACTCTTAAGTTATCAATCTTCAGCATCGTCACTCACCCCCAGATATGCTTCAATTACCCGTTCGTTATTCTGGATTTCTTCCGGGGTACCCTGTGCGATCAGTTTACCGAAGTCCAGAACGTAGATGCGGTCGGAGATCTGCATAACCAGATCCATATGGTGTTCAATCATTAATACAGTCAGGTGGTAGGAATCCCGGATCTGTTTGATAAAATCAGTCAGCTCCTGGGTCTCCTGAGGATTCATTCCTGCAGCCGGTTCATCAAGAAGTAAAAATTTCGGCTCAGTAGCAAGGGCTCTGGCAATTTCCAGACGTCTTTGAAGGCCGTAAGGAAGAGAAGAGGCAATTTCATCTTTTAAATGAAGTAAGTTCTGCTCTTCTAAAAGAGCGGAGGTTTCCTCCCGCATTCTGGCTTCTTCCCTGCTGTTTAAGCGAAGCGTTGCGGAAAATACATTCTGTTTTGCCCTCATATGTTTTGCGATCAGTACGTTGTCAAAGACAGTCAGCTGACCAAACAGCCTGATATTCTGAAAGGTACGGGCAACTCCTTTTTTTGTTATAACGTCCGGCGTATTACGCACGATGGAGAGCGGTCTGGGTTTTACTTCTCCCAGATAGATTTTCTGCATCTTTCCCTTGGGAGTGTTGGAGAGAATGGTCTCACCCATAAAGTCCACCTGTCCGAAGGTGGGTTCATAGATACCAGTCACGCAGTTAAATGCAGTGGTTTTTCCAGCACCGTTAGGGCCGATTAAAGCAACGATTTCCCCCTCATTTACATCGAGAGTTAAGCCGTTTACCGCCACAACACCGCCGAACTGCATGGTAACGTCCTGCATATGAAGTACATTTGCACGGGTTTTTGCTGTCGCTGACATTATGCGTTTTCTCCCTTCTGTGCTTTATTTTTCTTTTTTAGTTTGCCAGGGATTCCTTTTATCAGCCGGAACAGTCCATTCCAGGAAAATTCGTTGCTTCCCATAATACCTCTGCGATAGAAGAGTACCACTGCCATAAGAAGAATGGAGAAGATAACCATACGAAAACCGGAACGGAACAGTGGAATCTGAACGCCTGCGATGTAAAGTGGATTGTCAAAGAATCTCAGCCATTCCCTGCCTGCAGTAACCAGGAAAGATCCGATTACGCTGCCGGTCACACTTCCAATACCACCCAGAACCACAATCAGCAGAATATCATAGGTCAGGTTAATGGAAAAGGTCTTGGATTCAATGGAGCGCATAAAGATGGCCAGAAGACCTCCGCCTACACCAGTGAAAAAAGAGGAGATAATAAATGCCAGCTCCTTATAGCGGAACAGATTCAGTCCCATGGCCTGTGCTGCCACTTCATCTTCACGGAGAGCCTTAAATGCCCGGCCGTAAGAGGAATTGATCAAAAGAACCATTAAAAGGATGCAAAGGGCACAAAGCCCGAATGCCACAAACAGGTTTGGAAAACCCGGAATACTTTTTAATCCGTAAGAACCGTTTGTTATCTTGTTTAACTGAGGGGCTGCGATGACTGCACGGATAATCTCGGAAAATCCCAGAGTAGCGATTGCCAGGTAATCGCTTTTTAAGCGGAGAACCGGAATACCGATCAGTGCGGCGACTCCTGCGGCAAACAGTCCTGCGATAATCAGTGCAAGCCAGTAAGGGCACTGAAGATTTGCCAGGAAGGGCGCGATGCCGTCTACATAGTAAACGCTGGCTCTGGTATCAACCGGGATGGTAAGAATGGCCACCGTATAAGCTCCGATTGCCATAAAACCAGCTTGACCAAGAGAGAACAGACCGGTAAAACCAGTGAGTAAGTTCATGGAAACGGCTACCACTGCATAAATGGCGCTTCGTTCCAATATAGAGATCTGATAGCTGTACTGGGCGCTGTTAGCCTGTAAAAAGCCAAGGATGCCAATGATGAACAGCAAGGCAATCAGGGTATAAAGTTTGTTTTTGGAAAATGCTTTCTTTTTCATAGATGACACCTCACACTTTATCGGTTGTCTTCTCACCAAACAGGCCGGTAGGCTTGATCAGGAGAATGATGATTAACAGAACAAAGGTAAATGCGTCGCTGAACGTGGAATAACCCATGGCAACCAGGGCTGTTTCCCCAAGTCCCAGGATAAATCCTCCGATTACAGCGCCGGGAATGCTTCCAATACCTCCGAAAACTGCTGCTACGAAACATTTCAGACCAGGTAAAGAGCCGGAGAATGGAAATACGGTCATACGGTCTGTAAAATACAGGATAGAGCCTACAGCAGCTAAAAGAGAACCGATGGCAAATGTAAAGGTGATAACGCGATTGATCTTGATTCCCATTAAGGAAGCAGTATCGTAATCCTTGGAAACGGCACGCATTGCCATTCCGATTTTTGTTTTATTAATGAGAACGATCAGGGCGTATACAATGATTAAAGTAAGTACTGGTGTGAGAAATGTAACGAAAGATGCGGAAAGGCCGCCGATTTTAAAGATCTTTTTTAAAAACGGAATTTCCGGATAGCCCTTCGGCAGTGCCGTAAATAAGTAAGTAGCTAGGTTCTGCAGCAGGTAAGAAACACCGATGGCAGAAATCATAACGGACATTCTTGGTGCGGTACGTAAAGGACGGTATGCCACCCGCTCAATGGAAACACCTAAAAAGACGGTGATGAGTAAGACGATGGGAATGGCGATATACCATGGAAACGTTGCCATTGCGAAAATCATAAAATAGCCTGCCATCATAAAGATGTCACCGTGTGCGAAATTGATGAGCCGCAGGATGCCGTAAACCAGTGTGTAACCAATGGCAATCAGTGCGTAAGCACCGCCTAAGGAGATACCGGTCAGGCACTGCTGTAAAAAGGTTGAAAGACTCATGTGGCAAAATGCCTCCTATCTGTTTAGTATGGAATATGCATAAAATCAGCCTGAAAATGGAACGAGTGGGGAAAAAATTACGTCCCCACTCATCCGTTCGTGACTGCTTTGTCGCGGTATGTGCGTTTATTTTACTGTAGTTGTTGTTAAGAATTTAAACTTGCCACCTTCAACGGTCTTGATAAATGCCATATCTTTCTTTGCGTCGCCGTTTTCATCGAAGGAAATGTTTCCTGTGACACCGTCAATGGTAACACCCTTTAATGCATCGCGGATTGCGGTGCCATCTGTGGAGCCAGCCGTTTCAATTGCCTTAAGAGCGCAGAGGTAAGCGTCATAACCAAGAGCTGATACAGCAGGAATGATTTCGTCCTGTTTCTGTTCTTTTAAGTAGGTCTTAAATCCGGAGATGAATGCAGCAGCCTCATCGTTAGCCGGTTCTGCCTCATCAAAGAAAGTAGAAAGCACGATGCCATTGGCAGAGTCGCCTGCATTTTCAATGATGGTTGAGTTCTCCCATGTATCACCTGCGGCAATGGTTGCGGTAATACCAAGCTCGCGGGCCTGCTTAATAATAAGCGGAGCCGATGTAATGGAAGATGGTGCAAAGATGATGTCAGGGTTCTGTGCCTTGATATTGGTTAAAATTGCCTTGAAATCTGTCTGGTTGGTCTGGAACTGTTCTTCACTTACAATGGTTCCGCCAAGTTTGGTAAATGCTGTCTTAAAGAAAGAACCAAGTCCGGAGGAATAGTCGTCACCAAGCTGGGTGATAATGGCCGCTTTCTTCGCTCCATTGTCATTGGCATAGTTTGCCATAACAGTTCCCTGGAACGGATCCAAGAAGCATACGCGGAAATAGAAATCGTTGCCCTGAGTAACCTGAGGATTGGTACAGGAAGCTCCGATTGCAGGAATCTTTGCATCTGCGAAGATCTGTCCGGCTGCAATGGATACACCAGAACCATAGCTGCCCAGTACAACGGATACTTTTTCGCTGACAAGCTTCTGCGCTGCGTTTACCGCTTCGGTCTTATCAGATTTATTGTCAACTTCCACTAATTTAACCTTATATTCTTCTCCACCGATCTTTACAGTTGGATGTGTCTGGTTGGCATAACGCATACCCAAAACTTCCTGCATTCCGCCGCCGCCGTTCTCTCCGGTGGTTGGTTCAAAAACTCCGATCTTGATTACCTTCTCACCGTTATCCTTTGCAGACTGGGGACTGGAACTGCATCCGGCGATTACACTGGCGCTTAAGCATGCAGCCATAGTCAGTGCAAATACTTTTTTCAATTTCATAATTTTATCCTCCTTTTTGTGTATCTCATGCGAGAACAAGTGTCCTCCGTGTAGACACACGTTGCATTATATTATAGCAGAAGATGAGAAAAGTGCAAGAAAAAAATGAAAGAAAATAATAATATAAAGTAAATTCTTATTTTAAGAACAAAAATGAAGCTTTAGCAATGGAAGCCAGCTTCGACTTCTGGTAACTTAGTGGAAACGATGGAGTTTACTGGTGTTTCAGCGTAGGGCAGGAAATTTGCTAAATAAAATGAGAGGGATGACCGGTTGGAGAGATTTGTACAAGTTGAGTATACCTGCTGTCTGTGTTATGCTTAAATCAAATGCAGGTGGTACAAGTAAGTATCTAGAGAGGTAAATATATGACTACATTTAGTTTAAAGATATTGGCTTTAGCCTTTATGGTGATAGACCACATTGGTCTCTTTTTTCCAAATGCACCAATCTGGTTTCGATATATTGGAAGGATGTCTGCTCCCATATTTGTTTTTTGCATGGTAACAGGGTTTTCACATACAAGGGATAAAAAAGTCTATCTGCTACGAATGTATCTTTTTGGTTTAGGAATGGGGGGATTGGATTACATAATAAACTGCTTTTCTAATGGTGATTATATAGATAATAATATATTTGTAACCTTATTTTCAATTGCAGTAATTATTCATTTATATGAATGTATCCGTAAAAAGCATCCGAAAAGGAAAACTTATTTATTATTATATATTGTTTGGCAGCTGATTGGTGTAATAGTCTGTTATTATGTTGACATTTACTCTGATAATATAATTTATCTGCTTATAGGTTTTATGGGAAATATGTTCTTTAACGAAGGGGGCTTTATTTTTGTATCCTTAGGAGTAGTTTTATATTTTATAAGAGAGAATAAAAAACATATAGCGGTTTATTATTCTCTTTTTTGCTTCTTATACTCTTTTATTACTATGGCTGGAATAGCTCCCAGAATTTTGACAAGATTAAACTATTATCACTATGATACACTTTTTTATATATCAAGTTTTATTTTTCCTATTTTAGGATTCCATGTTATTGGTATAGACCGGTATTCAATCCAATGGATGATGATAGGGGCTCTGCCATTTATTTTATTATACAACGGTAAAAAAGGGAAAAGCATGAAATACTTTTTTTATATCTTTTATCCCGCCCATATCTTAATATTCTTTATTCTAAGTAAGGTTTGTCTGATTGTAAAATAAAAAAAGAGCCCGCCTCTCAGTGAAAGAGTGCGGACTCCATATTTCGAATACATTCTACTTATGATTAACAGCAGCGCGGATAAATTCCCTGAACAGGGGGTGAGGCCTGTTGGGTCTTGATTTCAGTTCCGGGTGTCCCTGGGTTGCGATAAACCATGGGTGTTCCGGAATTTCTATCATTTCCACGATACGTCCATCTGGTGAGATACCGGATAATTTCATACCTGCTTTGATTAAATCAACACGGTAATCGTTATTTACCTCATATCTGTGTCTGTGACGTTCATGAATCAGTTCTTCTCCATAAACTTCAAAGGACTTGGATGACTTGTCCAGGACGCATGGATAGGAACCAAGGCGGAGAGTTCCGCCGATATCTTCAATACCGTTCTGGTCAGGCATTAAATGAATGACCGGGTGAGTGGTGGTTTCATCAAGCTCTACGGAATGGGCGTCACTGAAACCGACTACATGGCGGGCGAACTCCACAATTGCCATCTGCATGCCCAGGCAGAGACCGAGGAACGGAATGTTATTTTCTCTTGCATAACGGATTGTGGATATCTTGCCTTCGATTCCGCGGCTTCCAAACCCTCCGGGAACCAGAATTCCGTCTACATCACTGAAGTATTCGGAAGCGTTCTCGTCGGTAACAAGCTCTGAATCCACCCACTTGATATGAACGTCTGCGCGGCTTTCAACTCCGCCGTGCTTTAAAGCTTCCACTACGGAAATATAAGCGTCGTGAAGCTGGATGTATTTTCCTACAAGAGCTACGGTTACTTCATGCTCCGGATGTTTCCAGTTATCGATCATTGCGGCCCAATCCTTTAAATCAGGTTCCGGGCATGGTAAATGTAAGCTCTCGCATGCAACCTGAGCCAAGTGTTCTTCTTCCATTACAAGAGGGAGTTCATATAATACTTCCACGTCTAAGTTTTGTATTACGTGTGTCTTGGGAACATTACAGAATTGTGCGATTTTGCTGCGGATTCCGTCATCAAGGGGCAGTTCGGAACGGCATACGATGATGTCGGGCTGGATACCCATTCCCTGTAAATCTTTTACACTGGCCTGGGTTGGTTTTGTTTTCAGTTCGCCGGAAACTTTCAGATATGGAACCAGGGTCACGTGGATCAGAATGGCATTTTCGTGGCCTACTTCATGTTGGAATTGTCGGATCGCCTCTAAGAAAGGCTGGCTTTCGATGTCACCTACCGTTCCGCCTACTTCTATAATAGCTATCTCAGTATCGGAGGAATTGTGGTTGCGGTGAAAACGGCTCTTTATTTCGTCGGTAATGTGAGGGATAACCTGTACGGTGCCTCCCCCGAAATCCCCGCGCCGTTCACGGGTCAGTACGTTCCAATAAACTTTACCAGTGGTAACATTGGAATTCTTTGTTAAGCTTTCGTCGATAAACCGCTCATAATGACCAAGGTCAAGGTCTGTCTCTGCGCCGTCCTCTGTGACGAAGACTTCTCCATGCTGAACCGGATTCATAGTACCTGGATCAATGTTGATGTAAGGATCGAATTTTTGCATTGTTACTTTGTAGCCTCTGGCTTTCAACAATCGTCCAAGCGATGCTGCGGTAATACCTTTGCCAAGTCCGGATACAACGCCTCCGGTGACAAATACGTATTTCACTGACATAACAGTGTAACCTCCTTCTGTGATGGTATGGGGATATTTTCAAAAAAAGTATTATACGTCTTTTTTAATAAAAAATCTAGTAGTAAATTAAAAAAACTAAGATAATTAAGTGGAAACATTTACTATGAATATTATGTCCGGAAAAGGTCAAAGAAATCATCGCAGAGGTTAATAAAAATTTGTCCAGATATTAATCTTCCTTATTGACAAGCGAAAAAATAATGATATACTAATAAATGTATTTTCACATTAAATAAGGGTATGACAATTGCGTCAGGTGAGCCATTGGCCCTTCCTGTCGCTTTTTTTCATGGTCCCAGCTGATGTTTAAGGAGGAAAAGTCTATGAAATTGAGGAAAATGGTGGGACTTGCACTTGTAAGTGTAATGGCACTGTCCCTGTCAGCATGCGGAGGTTCCGCTCCGAAAGCGACTACCGCAGCAGAGAAAACAGAGACACAGGCTTCAGAAACTGCAAAGACAGAGTCGAAAGCTGAAACCACAGAAGCTGCCAAAGGCGGCATTGCCAAAGAAGATTTAAAAGTTGGATTTATCTATGTTGGTGATGAGAATGAGGGTTATACGGCAGCTCATTACAAGGGAGCAATGGAAATGAAAGAGGCTCTTGGTTTATCAGACGATCAGATCATTATTAAATGGAATGTACCGGAAGATGAAACCTGTAAGGATGCAGCAATGGATCTGGCTGATCAGGGCTGTAACATCATTTTCGCCAACAGTTTCGGACATGAATCCTATATGCTGGAAGCTGCAAAAGAGTATCCAGATGTGCAGTTCTGTCATGCAACCGGTTATCAGGCTGCAACAAGCGGACTGAGCAACATGCACAACTACTTTACAAACGTTTATGAATCACGTTATGTATCCGGTGTTGTTGCAGGTCTTAAGTTAAACAAGATGGTAGAAGACGGCAAAGTAAATAAGGATGCAGTAAAAGTTGGTTATGTAGGCGCTTATCCTTACGCAGAGGTAATCAGTGGTTATACTTCTTTCTTCTTAGGTGTTCGTTCCGTATGTCCGGAAGCAACCATGGAAGTGAAGTATACAAACAGCTGGGCAAGCTTTGATCTTGAGAAGGAAGCAGCAGATGCCCTTATCTCTGACGGCTGCGTATTAATCAGCCAGCATGCTGATACAACCGGTGCTCCTACTGCATGTGAGGCAGCAGGCGTTCCAATCGTTGGATATAATATTTCCATGATCGCAACTGCTCCTAAGACAGCACTTACTTCTGCATCCATCGACTGGGGCCCATATGTAACCTACGCAGTACAGAGTGTCATTGACGGCAAGGCCATTGAGACTGACTGGTGCCAGGGATACAAAGAGGGAGCAAACTCCATTACAGAACTGAACAAAGATGCAGTAGTTCCTGGAACAGAGGAGAAGGTAAAAGAAGTAGAAGATGCCATCAAGGCAGGAACTCTTCATGTATTCGATACCTCTACCTTCACTGTAGGCGGCAAAAAACTGGAGACCTATAAAAAAGACGGAAGCGATGTTGAGTATATTGAAGATGGTTATTTCCATGAATCTGAGCACGGATCCGCACCGGCATTTGATATTTTAATTGATGGCATTACTACCATCGATAAATAAGATTTCGCCGGAAATGAACAGAAAGCGGCGCCAGACTATCTGGCCCGCTTTTTGGGTTGTATGAGACAATGGAAAAATGAGGAAAAAATGAAACGGAGGTTAGCCGGGTGAAAGAAAATAATGCTATTGAACTTAAAAATATCACAAAACGGTTTGGCCAGGTAGTTGCCAATGACAAAGTCTGCCTGTCATTAAAAAAAGGAGAGATTCTCTCTATTCTGGGTGAGAACGGAAGCGGAAAGACCACTCTCATGAATATGATTTCGGGTATTTACTATCCGGATGAGGGACAGATTTTGATTCATGGGAAAGAGGTCACCATACGGTCGCCGAAAGACTCCTTTGATCTGGGAATTGGTATGATTCATCAGCATTTCAAACTGGTAGATGTGCTTACTGCAGCAGAGAACATCATTCTGGGACTGCCTGGAAAAGAGATTCTGGACCGGAAAGCGGTGAATGACAAGATCAATGAACTGACCGGAAAATATGGATTTGATCTGGATCCAGACCAGAAAATCTACCGAATGTCCGTATCCCAGAAGCAGACTGTTGAAATCGTAAAGATGCTTTACCGCGGAGTTGATATTTTAATTCTTGATGAGCCGACCGCCGTTTTAACCCCTCAGGAAGCTGACCGTCTGTTTGCCGTTTTACGCAATATGAAAAAAGCAGGTCATTCCATTATCATTATTACACATAAACTCAACGAGGTTCTTTCCCTGTCTGACCGGGTGGCTGTTTTAAGAAAAGGACAATACATCGGTACCATTGAGACGAAAGATGCCACAGAAGAATCCTTAACCGAGATGATGGTTGGCAAAAAGGTGAGCTTAAACATCGAACGTCCAGACCCTGTAAACCCCAAGGAGCGTCTCAATGTAAAAGGACTGACCTGTATCAGCAGGGAGGGGGTAAAGACTTTAAACAATGCCTCCTTTACTGCTAACAGCGGTGAAATCCTTGGAATCGCAGGCGTGGCAGGGAGCGGACAGAGAGAGCTTTTAGAAGCGATTGCAGGCCTGGTTCCTTCCGCAGAAGGTTCCATTTCCTATTATCCACCGGAGGGCGGGGAAAAGGAACTGACTTCCATGTCAGCTGCAGAGATTGCCAGAATCGGAGTCCGTTTATCCTTTGTTCCCGAGGACCGGCTGGGAATGGGACTTGTGGGAGCCATGGACATGACAGACAATATGATGCTTCGAAGCTATCGGAAGGGCGGGCCGTTTTTTGCTGACAGAAAAGCGCCAAAGGGTCTTGCCGAACGGCTGATTGAAGAACTTGAGATTGCTACTCCTGGAACGGCTGTACCGGTGCGGAAGCTTTCAGGAGGTAACGTTCAGAAGGTTTTAGTAGGAAGAGAGATTTCTCTGGCTCCTGCAGTTATGCTGGTTGCTTATCCGGTACGCGGACTTGATATTCACTCCTCTTACACCATTTATCATCTTCTCAATGAGCAGAAGAAGCAGGGAACTGCAGTTGTCTGTGTAGGAGAGGATCTTGACGTATTGATGGAGCTTTGCGACAGAATTCTGGTTATGTGCGGCGGAGAAATCAGCGGCATTGTAGACGGAAGGACTGCCACAAAAGAAGAAATCGGAAAACTGATGATGAAGACAGGAGGAACACAAGGATGAGTAAAGGAAGGGAACCGGTTTTTCAGATGACAAAGCGGGAAGCCATAGAGCCATGGAAGGCCTGGCTGATCCGTCTGATTGCCGTGGCACTGTCTCTGGTTGTCTGCGCAGGTGTTATTATTGCTCTGACGGGACTGAATCCGGTGGAGGTTTATAAAGGAATTTTTGATGGAGCAGTGGGAACGAAGCGACGTGCGTGGATGACCATCCGTGATACGCTGGTACTCCTTTGCATTGCAGTTGGTATTACTCCTGCATTTAAAATGAGATTCTGGAATATCGGAGCAGAAGGTCAGATACTCATCGGAGGCGTGACTTCTGCAGCCATGATGATATATTTGGGAAATACCCTTCCTCCTGTGATTTTATTTCCTCTTATGTTAACAGGAAGCGCTCTGGCAGCCATGGTATGGGCAATCATTCCGGCATTTTTTAAGGCTTACTGGAATACCAATGAAACACTGTTTACCCTGATGATGAATTACGTTGCCATGCAGGTTGTCACCTTTGGAATTATTTTCTGGGAAAATCCCAAAGGCTCCAACTCAGTCGGTACCATTAATTCCGCGACAAAGGGAGGCTGGCTTCCCAAGCTGTTCGGTCTGGAATACGGCTGGAATCTGGTGATTGTACTGGCTCTGACAGCAGCTATGTTTATCTATTTAAAATACAGCAAGCAGGGATATGAAATATCGGTTGTGGGCGAAAGCGGCAACACTGCCAGATATGCCGGAATTAATGTAAAGAAGGTAATCTTAAGAACCATGGCGATTTCCGGTGCAGTCTGCGGAATTGCAGGCTTTATCATTGTAAGCGGAGCCAGCCATACGATTTCCACCAGTACGGCAGGAGGCAGAGGCTTCACCGCCATTATCGTATCATGGATGAGTAAGTTTAATACCTTTGCCATGATTTTAGTATCCTTTTTCCTTGTCTTCATGCAAAAGGGTGCGGGTCAGATCGCTTCCCAGTTCAATTTAAACGAAAATGCCGCCGATGTAATTACCGGCATCATTCTCTTCTTCATCCTGGGCTGTGAGTTTTTCATTGATTATAAAGTAAGAATAAGAAGCGCAAAACAGGCTGGGTCAGAAGAATAGGAAGGAGAAACGTTCATGGGATTTTTGGTAATATTTATTCAAAAAGTCATTGGTCAGGGAATCGGAATCCTTTATGGAGCCCTGGGAGAAATTCTGACGGAAAAATCCGGTAACTTAAATCTTGGAATTCCGGGCATGATGTATATGGGAGGAATTGCCGGACTGATCGGCGCCTTCCTTTATGAGAATAACACGGCTCAGCCAAATGGTCTGGTTGGCGTTATTATATCATTTTTATGTGCATTTTTATGCGCGGCACTGGGCGGTCTGATTTACAGTATTTTAACCATTACCCTCCGTGCAAACCAGAACGTAACCGGTCTTGCACTGACCACGTTTGGTGTGGGCTTCGGTAACTTTTTCGGCGGTTCCTTATCAAAGCTGGCTGGCGGAGTTGGACAGATTTCCGTTGCAGTGACTGGAGCAGCATTTAAGACACCGGTACCGGGACTTTCCAAACTGGGTGTGATCGGTCAGGCGTTTTTCTCTTATGGTTTTTTAACCTATCTTGCCATTATTTTAGCGATTTTACTTTCCTTTTTCTTAAACAAAACCAGAAAAGGACTGAATTTAAGAGCAGTAGGCGAAAGCCCATCCACTGCAGATGCAGCAGGAATTCATGTAACTGCATACCGGTATCTTGCAACCTGTATCGGAGGCGGTTTAAGCGGGCTTGGCGGACTTTACTTTGTAATGGAATATTCCGGCGGAACCTGGACCAACAACGGTTTCGGAGACAGAGGCTGGCTTGCCATTGCTCTGGTTATTTTCGCACTCTGGAAACCGGTCAATGCGATCTGGGGTTCCCTTCTGTTTGGCGGTCTTTACATCCTTTATTTATACATTCCGGGACTCAGCCGCAGCACACAGGAAATCTTTAAAGCGCTGCCTTATGTAGTGACCATTGTCGTATTGATAATAACCAGCCTTAGAAAGGAAAGAGAGCATCAGCCGCCGGCAAGTCTGGGGCGGGCTTATTTCCGGGAAGAACGTTAAAAAAATTTTCAAATTGTGAATTCCATCCAGTCCGCGTGTTTATAAGTATTTAATAATTCTTTTCTTGATTTATGGGGAGAATGACAATATAATGATAGAGGTATAGAATGGGTAGAAACTATCCGGATTGGAGAATTTACACAGATGGATAACAAGAATCAGAATAACAAAATGCCTAAGAATGCCCAGGCCATCGTTATCTGGGTTACAGCGTTTCTGATTGCGGTAGCAGGCATCTCGTATCTGCATAATGCCATAACTACGAGGACGAATAAAGAATTAAGCTATGATATCTTTATGAATATGGTAGATCAAAAACAGGTGGAATCGGTTATTGTTGAGGATACCAGAATCACCATTACTCCCAAGAAGACCTGGGAGGAATATAAGCCGGGTGTCAGCTATTATACGGTAAGAATGGACAACGATTTAAACCTGGCAGAGCGTCTTCGTACTGCTGGCGTGGAAACCGTAAGGACGCGCCGGGATGGAAACTTTTTCATCCAGACCATTGTCAGCTATCTTCTTCTATTTGCAGCAATGGGCTTCTTACTGAACTTTATGATGCGTCGTGTAGGCGGCGGCGGACTGATGGGCGTTGGAAAGAGCAATGCCAAGGTCTACGTCCAGAAAGAAACAGGAATTACCTTTAAAGATGTGGCAGGTGAAGATGAAGCCAAGGAATCCTTAACGGAGATCGTTGATTTCCTTCATAATCCCGGAAAATATACAAAGATCGGTGCCAAGCTTCCAAAAGGAGCCCTTTTAGTAGGCCCTCCCGGAACAGGAAAGACGCTTCTTGCCAAGGCAGTTGCAGGTGAGGCTCATGTTCCTTTCTATTCTCTTTCCGGTTCAGATTTTGTAGAGATGTTTGTGGGTGTTGGTGCCTCCCGTGTCCGTGACTTATTTAAGCAGGCGCAGGAATCCGCTCCCTGTATTATATTTATTGATGAGGTAGATGCCATCGGTAAGAGCCGTGACTCCAGATTTGGCGGCGGCAACGATGAGAGAGAGCAGACCTTAAACCAGCTCCTTTCCGAGATGGACGGTTTCGATTCTTCCAAGGGTCTTCTGGTTCTGGCAGCTACTAACCGCCCCGAGATCCTGGATCCCGCACTCCTTCGTCCCGGCCGTTTTGACCGTCGGATTATCGTAGATAAACCGGATTTAAAAGGCCGTGTTGACATCTTAAAAGTTCATTCAAAAGACGTGCTTTTGGATGATACAGTAGATTTGGATGCTATTGCACTTGCAACTTCTGGTGCTGTTGGTTCTGATCTTGCCAACATGATTAATGAAGGTGCCATTCTGGCAGTAAAGAACGGACGTCATGCAGTATCCCAGAAGGATCTGTTTGAAGCAGTTGAAGTTGTCTTGGTTGGTAAGGAAAAGAAAGACCGGGTTCTTAATAAGGAAGAGAGACGGATCGTATCCTATCATGAGGTTGGTCATGCTTTAGTCAGCGCACTTCAAAAGGATGCAGAACCGGTGCAGAAGATCACCATTGTTCCAAGAACCATGGGAGCGCTGGGATATGTAATGCATGTGCCGGAGGAAGAGAAGTTCTTAAACTCCAAGAAAGAGCTTCACGCCATGCTGGTTGGTTACTTAGCCGGACGTGCGGCAGAGGAAATCGTATTTGATTCCATTACCACTGGAGCAGCCAATGATATCGAGCAGGCCACCAAGGTTGCCCGTGCCATGATTACCCAGTACGGTATGTCGGATAAGTTTGGTCTCATCGGTCTTGCTACGAAAGAAGATCAGTATTTAAGCGGAAGAATGGTTATGAACTGCGCAGAAGCAACTTCCTCCCAGATCGATGAAGAAGTCATGAAGATGTTAAAAGAGGCTTATGAGGAAGCTAAGAATCTTCTGATGGAGAACCGGGATATCATGGATCAGATTGCAGAATTCTTAATCGAGAGAGAGACCATTACCGGCAAAGAATTCATGAAGATCTTCCGTGAAGCAAAAGGAATTCCGGAACCGGTGAAATCAGACGGAGAGTCAGGAGAAGACGAAGCATCTGAGGAACCAAAAGACGGACTGACCGATTGGGTGAAAGAAGAAGTTAAGGCGAAAACAGAGGGATTTCATGGTGACACAGAGGACAAAACGGAGTTATGATGTTTTGACCGTTTCACAAACTGATTGTAACACATGGAGATTTTTGGTATAATAAAGGCAATAGCCTTGAATCAGATACAATAAGAAACGAAGAATCAAACGGCTGTCATGTAGGATGATAGCCGTTTCTTTCTGTCTGTTTTTATAGAAATAACGAAGCGATGGGAGATGAGTCAAAACAACCATGATACTGATGAATGAAATACCGGACCGTTTCTGGGGACTGTTCCGTTCCATAAACCGGCCCACTTACATAGAAGCTCTTTTAAGAATTAATGAAGAATATGAATACAGCAACTACTTTTTAAGCCGTGAGGTGTGCCTGCAGGTTTTAGAGGAGTATTTTGTCCAGAAACGTCTGGTGATCTGGCAGGATGAGCTGGAAGATGAGGCAGATGAATTGCTTCCCCCAGCTTCCAGAGTATTAAACTGGCTTTTGAGGGCAGGCTGGCTTCGCAAGGTGGATGATTATGCCTCCATGACGGTAAATATCGTAATTCCTGATTATGCCGCTGTCATGATTGAGGCATTTTTTAAGCTTTCCAGCGACGAAGAGGATGAGACACAGATCTACATTCAGAATATTTACGCCATTCTATTCTCTTTGAAACATGATCCCAGGGCGGGAATCAGCCTTTTAAATACGGCTTATGTTAATACGAAACGGCTCAATAAATCTTTGCAGGACATGCTTCACAATATGGATAAGTTCTTTGCAAGCCTTTTGGAGCAGAAGGCGTACGGGGAGTTGTTAAAAGAGCATCTGGAAGGTTATGTGGAGGAGATCGTAAAAAAGAAGTACCACATTTTGAAGACGTCGGATAACTTTTATCTTTATAAAAATGATATCAAGCGGTGGATCGGCAGTCTTAGGGATGATATTGGGTGGATGGAAGAGATGAGCCGGCGAAGCGCCAACCGGGTGACTGCTGCCGATGTGGCTGAAAAGCTGGACCAGATTGAACGGGGATTTGATCACATCGAACACCGGATATCCAATATGGATAAGGAACATTCCCGCTACATCCGTGCTACGGTAACAAGGCTTAACTATCTTCTCAATCAGGAAGATAACATGAAAGGTCTTGTGATACGGTTGTTAAACCATTTATCTCTTGTGGATGATTCGGAGGATGCCATAGAAAAAGCGGGGAATTGTATGAACTTATCCCAGATGGCAATTCTTTCTGACAAATCCATTTATAAAAAGAGAAAGAGCAGAACGGAGTTTAAGGAAACGCTGGTGCCGGATGAGGAACCTACGGAGCTGACTGCAGAGGAGATTCTGAATTTAAACCGGGTGAAGAACCGTTACAGCAGGAGGGAAATTGAAAGCTATATTGAATCCCGCATGGTAGATGGGCGTATGGAGGTCAGGGAAGATACGATCCGTACACCGGAGGAATTTGAAAAGCTGATTCTGGCTTATGATTATTCCATAAGGAGAAAAAGCCTTTATCGGGTGGAGGATATGGATCCGGAGCTGGTTGATAATGGTAAGTACCGTTATCCCCGGCTGGTATTTGTAAGGAGGAATGATGTATGACAAATGAAGAGTATACTGGCTCAATCAGCCAGATTCCATATTATGACGGGCTTTTGCAGGGAGAGAAGGCGGAGTTAAGAGATGCCATACGGCTACTGTTAAAACAGACCTTTATCCTGGAACATCGGTATGACAAGCGTTCCAGCCGTTTTATTTATAATCAGGAGTTTAAAGTCTGCAACAAGCATCTGGAGTTTATCCGGGCATATTTAGCAGTCAGCGGTATTAATGTACTGGAGAACAGCCAGCTGGGTCTCATCTATATACAGGGAGAGGACACCATGGGAGAAAAGCTGCCAAAGCTTGCTACCCTTTATATACTGGTGCTGAAGTTGATTTATGATGAGCAAATGGCAGCAGTTTCCACCAGCATCAATGTTTATACTACCATAAGCGAGATCCACGATAAGCTTGGTAATTACCGGCTTTTCAAAAAGCAGCCTTCTGTTACGGAGATCCGCCGTGCTATCGCTCTGCTGAAAAAATATCAGATTCTGGAGCCTCTTGATGTACTGGAAGATTTAGATGGGGACAACCGCATGATTATCTACCCCAGCATCAATGTGGTTTTATTTGGCGATGACGTAAGGTCTCTGCTGGAATCATTTGAAGAAGAAGGAGACAGCGATGACGAATCAGAATTTTGAGGCATTGTCCAGGATACTTTTAAATAACTGGCACTATATTACCCGTAAGACTTTGTCTTTTCATGAAGAGATCAATTTCTTCACCGGACATTCCGGCAGCGGAAAATCAACGGTCATCGATGCCATGCAAATCCTGCTTTATGCCAATACCGACGGAAGAGGATTCTTTAATAAGGCGGCTGCCGACGATTCGGACCGGAACCTGATTGAATATCTGAGGGGAATGGTGAACATTGGAGAAAACAATGAATTTGCCTATTTAAGGAACCAGAATTTCTCCACCACCATTGCTTTGGAGTTGAAGCGCACAGACAATGGGGAATGCCAGTGTGTGGGAATTATCTTTGATGTGGAAACGGCCACCAATGATATATCAAGAAAGTTTTTCTGGCACAAAGGCCCGTTATGGGAAAATGAATATCGCACCGGAACAAGAACCATGACAATTGATGAAGTGACTTCTTATCTTCAGGTTCATTATGAGAAAGATGAGTATTTTACTACCTCCCATAACGAACGGTTCCGCAGACAGCTGTATGATGTCTATCTGGGGGGATTGGATTCGGAGAAGTTTCCTCTGCTCTTTAAGCGAGCAATTCCGTTCCGCATGAATATCCGGCTGGAGGATTTCGTAAAGGAATATATCTGCATGGAACAGGATATTCACATTGAGGATATGCAGGAAAGCGTTATGCAGTATGGGCGGATGAGAAAGAAGATCGAGGATACCTTTGTCGAGATCGGATATTTGAAGGAAATGAGATCGCTCTACGATTCTGTACTGGAAAAGGATGAAGAAATCCGGTCAAACACCTATTATTTCCGCAAAATGGAGATTCTGGATTATCAGACCCGAATTCAGGCACTGAAGGATAAGATCCGTTTATCAGGGGAGGAGTATACCCGTCAGGAAGAGCGAAAAGAAGGGCTGGATGTTCAGATTAATGATCTGACCAAGCAGGGAGAAGAGCTTCTCCGCCAGATTTCTTCCACCGGATATGAAGACTTAAAGAATCAGCTGGAGTCAGCCAGGGAACTGGTGAACCATCTAAATAAGAGTGTGGTTAAATGGCAGCAGACGGCAGAACGCCTGAACGCATGGATTGATGAGGAATCCACCTCCAACCAGACCATATGGGACATTGAGGAATTTGAGAAAAATACCATCGATGAGGAAAAGCTTGCCAGGTTAAAGAAATCCATTGCCCAGATGCAGGAGGAGACGGAGGACACAAAAAAAGAGGCGGAAAGCCTTTTGAGGGATATTAAGAAACGGGAGCGTCAGACCAGTGAGGAACTTACCCAGTTAAAAGCAGGAAGCAAGGCTTATCCAAAGCACGTGGAGCGGGCTAAAACATTTCTCCAGCAGCGTCTTCTTCAAAAGACCGGCAAGGCAGTGGAGGTTCACGTTCTTGCGGATCTTCTGGATATCCGGGATGAGAAATGGAGAAATGCGGCAGAGGGATATTTAGGCAATCACAAGCTGTCTTTGGTGGTTGCTCCAGCCTATGCAAAAGCAGCCATGGAAGTCTATGAGGAACTGGATCAGAGTGAAGCCTTTCATGTGGCAGTTCTGGATACAGAGAGGGCAGGAGAGAGCACCCATGAGGTTCTTACCAATTCCCTTGTGGAAGAAGTGATTGCAAGAGAGTCTTATTTGCAGCCTTACCTGGATTTACTCCTTGGAAAGGTGATCAAATGCGAAAGCCTGGAAGAACTCCGCAGCTGCCGCATCGGTATCACGCCGGAATGTATGCTGTACCACACCTTCCGCTTACAGCACATAAATCCCGATCATTACACCAGATTTGCCTACATCGGCAAGGACAGTGTACGCCGCAGAATCCGTCTTCTGGAAAAGAATCTGGAGGCCATGGAGGCGGAGAAGAAGCCGCAGGAACTGATAATAGGGGAATGCAGCCGCATTCTCTCTCTGGAAGCTTTGACAGAGGGAACAGAGGTCTATGCAGAGTGGCAGCAGGAAATCGCTTCGTTTAGAGAAAAAGAGAAAGAAATCCGAAAGCTGGAGCAGAAGCTGGAAAAGCTGAAAGCCCAGAATGTGGAGGAATGGGAAAAGGAGAGGGAAGCCATTTTAGGTCTTTGCGAGGGAAAACGTGCCGAGTTAAGGGCGTTAGACCGTCTCATGGGAGACCTTCAGAGAAAGGCAGAAGAGTTCCAGCGTGAAGCGGTACAGTTGGAAGAAGAACTGGTAGCGAGGGAACGGGCACTGGAGGCCGACCAGGAGTTGGAGGGAGTATTAAAAACATCTCTGGATGGCAATGAAACTCCCCGCTATGACCGTTTGAAGGATCGATACTTTGCTCTCTTAAAGAGAGCGGAGGAAGCCCGGGAAGAGGCGTACCGCCTTCTTGTCTCTGCAAGAGGCGAATATGTGCGTAAGTATCCCAACCGGAACTTTTCACTGACTGCAGAAGATAATCAGGAATATGACCGTCTTCTGGAGATCATGGAGTGCGCAAATCTGGAAGAATATAAAAATATGGCGGCAGAACAGGCAAAGTCCGCAGTCCTTCATTTTAAAGACGACTTTATGTTTAAGATCCGTAGCGCCATTCGGGATGCGCTGCAGAGAAGAGATGAGCTGAACCGGATTATCAACAGACTGGATTTCGGAAAGGACAAGTATCAGTTTGTCATTGGAAAGAATAAAGGACCGGATGGCAGGTACTATGATATGTTCATGGATGATTCTCTGGAAATCAATCCTTCCCAGCTGACGGATACCCTGGATAACCAGATGGATCTTTTCACCATGGAGCATGAAAACCAGTACGGAGAATTAATCAATGATCTGATTAATATCTTCATTCCGCCGGAAAATGCAACCCCGGAGCAGATGGAGGAAGCAAAGCGGAATATGGATAAATATGCGGATTACCGTACCTATCTGACCTTTGACATGCAGCAGCTGATCCAGAATGAGGATGAAGTCATTAAGATCCGTTTAAGCAAGATGATTAAGAAGAATTCCGGCGGAGAGGGGCAGAATCCCCTTTACGTGGCGCTTCTCGCCAGCTTTGCCCAGGCATACCGGATCAATGTGCCTCAGAAGATTCAGAGAAACCCAACCATCCGTCTTGTAGTTCTTGATGAGGCATTTTCCAAGATGGATGGGGAAAAGGTGGCAAGCTGTATCGAGCTGATCCGCGGTCTTGGTTTCCAGGCCATTATCAGCGCCACCAATGATAAGATCCAGAACTATGTGGAAAATGTAGACAAAACCTTTGTTTTCGCAAACCCCAACAAGAAATCAATATCCATACAGGAATTTGAGCGGGAGAGCTTTCCCCAGCTGATGAGGGAACTTGATGAGGAAGATGAGGAGACAGGTGGCGTCACAGGAGAATAATCATTTGCCTGATCACATAACGAAAAAAATACCTTGCCCGGATTTTTTTGCCGATGCAAGGTGTTTTTTTATCCCCAAGCAGGAACTGCCAGATAATATGCTGTATCAGGATCTGCATCCCAGGCTGATTCCTTTACCCATCCACAGGCTCCGGCCTCGTTCATAACCAGGATATAGGAGTGTCCGTCCTTTACTGCCCAGCCGATTGGGCAGACTGTTTCTCCAGGGTTGACAGAGAAAGCGGGGGTATCTCCTTCCATAGTTGCTGCAACAGGAAACGTATGGGATACCACATAATAATTCTCCGGATTCTGATGAAGAAACGCGTTGGTGATCATGTCATAATTCTTATTGAAATAAACATTCTGGGGTACTTCCTTTAATTTCCCGTCTTCATAGGACCAGATTAGATCTACGAAGTAGCACCCAAACTGGAGAGTAGATCCTGAAAATGGGGTATCTGCAGATACTTTCAAAATTCCGTCTCCTTCCGCTATTAATCCGCTCTCACGGAAAAGAGATCCATTTCCTCCACTGACAGGTCCCGCCAGATCTCCAATCAACTCCAGACTGCCGTTTTGGTAACGATAGAAGCTGTATGAGAAAAGGGAATCGGATTCCTGGGATATATCCAGGTGAAGCTCAATTTGCTGATCTTTTTTATTCAGATCCAATGCTGTCAGTCTGATGGTGCCCCTTACATTTTCCGGAACTGAGGTCTGGTTCTTGCCATTAATTGAAAGTTTGAGGCTTTTCTCATCATAATCTTTCGGGTCTTCGGTGCTGCTCCAGCGAATGGTTTCGCAGACACCATCACCATCTAAGTCCAGTAAATAATCTTTGTCTGCTTTCAAGGTAACACCTTCATCAGTGATTTCTTTATCAGGCAGCTGACTTTCTGCTGTTTTAATCAGCTCCAGATTTTTCTTTTCAATCTCGTTTAGAACATCCTCTTTGAAATCAGCGGGAGACGTCTCAGCGTGATACCATGATTTACTATTGAAATATTCCTGCAGATCTGCTGCATCAAATTTTCTTCCATGGCGGGCATAGATTTCGTTTCTTGCCAGTCTCAGCACAGATGGATCAGCTTCCAGCAAGTCTCCTCCAGTAAGACAGCTTGTGCTGCTTTCCGGAAATATATAATCTGGTTGTACCATGGCATTTACGGCTTCATCTTTGGAATTTTGAGCAGCAGCCATGAGCTGTTTCCCATAATCATTGAGTTTATCTCTGACCTGTTCATAAGGGATCAGTGTTTCCTGACCGGCAGAAGAACTGGTTTTTCCGCCATTCCACTGAGCGGATAATAAAATTCCTTCCTTTAAAAGTGCAAATTGACTGAGGTCGGAAGACATGATCTGGGTCAGAAGGGACGCGTTGGAACTGCCATCGGCAGATGCCTGACCTGCCGCAGCCTGGGCAAGTGCCAGCTTTAATCCCTCCGGATCATCGGAAAGAGCAGAAAGAGTGATCCTCTTTCCATTTTCTACATCATAGGAACTGAAAAAGGTAAATGTATCATTGCGGTTCGTTCCCCTGATGTCGGCACCGCTCTGCTTCAGACTTAAAAGTCTTCCGTCATTACGCAATACCTGATAATCAAAGATATAAAGATAATTTCTCTGTGGATTACCGGCATCTGCTGGTGGGATTTCCATGGCATCACTGATAAAATTGTTTCGCCTGGTGTTCTGATCATTCTCTCTAACGTTTCGGTTGATGAGATACTGGGAAGTGGGGTTATCTGGAATGATCACCTCCGGCACCCGGCTGTTCCAACGGTAAATCAGAGCACCGCGGTCAGTATATTTCTCACTGGTAACCGTAGTCCAGGTTTTTACTGTTACCGGACTGACGCTATTTTCCGTATTTGATTTTCCAGCTTCCGTACTGCTTTCTTCCTGTGCCTCAGTATCCTGTTCTGTGATGGATTCAGACGGTGGGGAAGGGGTCTCCTCTAACCGGGAATTCATCTTACATCCGGAGGCGGTTAAGGAAAGAGTAAGGAATATAACTGGCAACAATGGATGTGGTTTCATATATCTTCATTCCTCTCTTGTGGTTTATAATAATTATACCATGCTTTTTTTTCGAAAGACAGTTTTACCATAATTTTATTCCAGACGAGAAAAGCATGTTGGATTCTAAGAAAAGCATTCAGGATTTAAATATTTATCGAACAAATGTTTGCAATGCGGTTCATGTTGTGCTATAATGGGGAAAACCGGTTGCTGAGTAACTACGGGTGCGGACTTCATATCATAAGTCCGCATTCGATTGTTGTGAGATTAATAAATTTCAGGATATAACAGGAGTACAGTATGGCAAAACAGTATATTAAGATAAGAGGTGCCAATGAGCACAACCTAAAGAACGTGAGTCTGGACATTCCCAGGAATGAGCTGGTTGTATTAACCGGTCTCAGCGGTTCCGGGAAGTCTTCCCTGGCCTTTGATACCATTTATGCTGAAGGTCAGAGGCGGTATATGGAGTCTCTTTCCTCCTATGCACGGCAGTTCCTTGGCCAGATGGAGAAGCCGGACGTGGAGAGTATTGAAGGTCTGTCACCGGCCATTTCCATCGACCAGAAGTCAACCAACCGTAACCCTCGTTCCACAGTCGGTACCGTTACGGAAATTTATGATTATATGAGGCTTCTTTATGCCAGAATCGGTATCCCCCACTGTCCCAAGTGCGGAAGAGAGATACGCAAGCAGACCATTGACCAGATGGTGGATCAGATTATGGAGCTGCCTGAGCGGACCAAGATCCAGCTGCTGGCTCCGGTTGTCCGCGGACGAAAGGGAGAACACGCCAAGGTTTTGGAGAGTGCCCGCAAGAGCGGATACGTAAGAGTCCAGGTTGACGGCAGTCTCTACGAGCTTTCTGAAGAGATCAAGCTGGACAAGAACATTAAGCACAGTATCGATGTGGTTGTGGACCGTCTGGCCATCCGTGAGGGAATCGCAAAGCGTCTTACCGATTCCATTGAGACCGTGATGGAGCTGGCTGGCGGGTTGATGACCGTCGATGTTATTGACGGAGAGCCCATTCATTTCAGCCAGAGCTTTTCCTGTCCGGACTGCGGAATCAGCATTGATGAAGTGGAGCCGAGAAGTTTTTCCTTTAATAACCCCTTTGGTGCCTGTCCGGATTGTTTTGGTCTGGGATATAAGATGGAGTTTGACGAGGATTTAATGATTCCTGATAAGAGCTTAAGTATTGATCAGGGAGCCATCACGGTGCTGGGCTGGCAGTCCTGTACTGATAAGGGAAGCTATACCCGTGCAGTCTTAGATGCTCTTGCGAGAGAATATAAGTTCAGCCTTGATACACCCTTCGAGGACTACTCACAGGAAGTTCATGACATTCTGATCCATGGAACCAAGGGAAAAGAGGTCAAGGTATACTACAAGGGACAGCGTGGAGAAGGAGTCTACGATGTAGCATTTGAAGGACTGGTACAGAATGTTGCCAGAAGATATCGGGAGACCTATTCCGAATCCTCTAAGGCTGAATATGAGACATTTATGAGAATTACGCCCTGTCCTGCCTGCGGCGGCAAGCGATTAAAGAAGGAATCCCTTGCTGTAACAGTAGGGAATGAGAATATATACGACGCTACTAACATGTCCATCGTCCGTTTCCGTAATTTTATGGACGAGCTGCAGCTGACTGATATGCAGCATGCAATCGGAGACCAGATCTTAAAGGAGATCAGGGCGAGAATCTCGTTCCTTATCGATGTAGGTCTGGATTACCTGTCATTGACCCGCGCTACAGGAACCCTTTCCGGCGGAGAGGCTCAGAGAATCAGACTGGCTACCCAGATTGGTTCCGGTCTGGTGGGTGTGGCATACATTTTAGATGAGCCAAGTATTGGGCTTCATCAAAGAGATAATGACAAGCTGTTAAAGACGCTTCTCCATCTGAGAGATCTGGGTAACAGTGTAATCGTGGTAGAGCACGACGAGGATACCATGATGGCCGCTGACTATATCGTGGATATTGGACCGGGTGCTGGTGAACATGGCGGTAATGTAGTGGCTGTCGGCAATGCAAAGCAGATCATGAAGAATAAGGACTCCGTTACCGGCGCTTATTTAAGCGGAAGAATTAAAATTCCGGTTCCCAATGAGAGAAGACAGCCTACCGGCTATCTTACGGTAAAGGGAGCGAGAGAGAACAATTTAAAGAATATTGATGTGACATTCCCACTGGGCGTAATGACCTGTGTCACCGGTGTATCCGGTTCTGGTAAGAGTTCTCTGGTGAATGAGATCCTTTATAAGGCATTGGCAAAGAAGTTAAACCGCGCCAGAACGATTCCCGGAAAGCATAAGGAGATTATAGGAACGGAACAGCTGGATAAGATTATTGCGATTGACCAGTCACCCATTGGAAGAACGCCGAGATCCAATCCAGCCACTTATACAGGCGTGTTTGATCTGATCCGTGATTTGTTTTCTTCCACGGCGGATGCCAAGGCAAAGGGGTATTCCAAGGGAAGATTCAGTTTTAACGTGAAGGGCGGACGATGTGAAGCCTGTAGCGGTGACGGTATTATCAAGATCGAGATGCATTTCCTCCCTGATGTTTATGTACCATGTGAGGTTTGTAGTGGAAAGCGGTATAACCGCGAGACATTGGATGTGAAGTATAAGGGAAAGAGCATCTATGATGTTTTAAACATGACGGTAGAGGAAGCACTGAAGTTTTTTGAGAATGTTCCTACGATCGCGAGGAAGATCTCAACGCTTAATGATGTGGGATTATCCTATATCCGGCTGGGTCAGCCTTCGACGGAGTTATCTGGTGGTGAAGCACAGAGAATCAAGCTGGCTACAGAGCTGAGCAAGCGGGGAACTGGCAAGACTATTTATATTCTGGATGAGCCGACCACGGGACTTCACTTTGCAGATGTACACAAGCTGATTGAGATTCTCAGGAAGCTGTCTGAGGGCGGCAATACAGTGGTTGTGATCGAGCATAACTTAGACGTTATAAAGACAGCCGATTATCTGATTGATATCGGTCCGGAAGGCGGAGATAAGGGTGGAATGATTATTGCCCAGGGTACGCCGGAAGAGGTCGTGAAGTGTGCGGAGTCTTATACCGGTTACTATGTGAAGAAGTATTTAGAGCAGTAGAAGATGATTTATGAGCGGAAGATCCCGGAGATTTTCCTGCCTGGTTTCTCTTGCTGTCGTCTGTATGTGAAGATGCATGTGCAGGGGACAGTTTGGGAAACGGGGATTTCCGGCATTTTCCGTTTTTTCTGTCTGATTGGTGAGAAAAAGAACAAGACAGGAACCTTTGGTTGTAGGAATCGACATCTTTTTCGCGAAACTTAGAAAATGCTTGTCAAGCCATTGGAAGTAGAATATAATATTATCCAAAGTGCTATTTGTTGAAGCTTAAATTAGGAGGAATACCCGTGAAAAGAGAAATGATTATCGTTCTGGATTTCGGCGGACAGTACAATCAGCTGATTGCCAGAAGAGTCAGAGAATGCAACGTTTACTGTGAGGTCCATCCCCACACACTGCCCCTGGACAAGATTAAGGAAATGAACCCCAAAGGAATCATTTTCACAGGCGGTCCAAACAGTGCCTACAAGGAAGAATCCCCTCGCTGTGAGAAAGAAATCTTTGAAATGGGAATCCCGATCCTGGGTATCTGCTATGGCTCCCAGTTAATGGCTCATATGCTTGGCGGTAAGGTTGCCACAGCTCCTGTCAGCGAGTATGGTAAGACGGAAGTCACCACAGTAGTTGGCAGCAAAATATTAGAAGATGTTAGTCCAAAGACCATCTGCTGGATGAGTCATACGGATTATATAGAGACAGCACCAGAAGGCTTTACTGTTACCGCTCATACTCCAGTGTGCCCGGTTGCGGGTATGGAATGTGAGGAAAAAGGGCTTTACGCTGTTCAGTTCCACCCTGAGGTTATGCACACACAGGAAGGAACCAAGATGCTTTCCAACTTCGTTTACAATGTGTGTAAATGTGCTGGTGACTGGAAGATGGATTCTTTTGTGGAGACTTCTATTCAGTCCATTAAAGAGAAGGTTGGAGACGGAAAGGTTCTTTGCGCTTTGTCGGGTGGTGTAGATTCTTCTGTCGCTGCTGTTATGCTGGCGAAGGCGGTTGGTAAGCAGCTTACCTGCGTATTCGTAGACCACGGTCTGCTTCGTAAGAATGAAGGTGACGAGGTTGAGGCGGTATTTGGACCTGCTGGCCCATATGATTTAAACTTTATCAGGGTGAATGCTCAGGAACGTTTCTATGAGAAACTGAATGGGGTGGAAGATCCGGAGACAAAGCGGAAGATTATTGGTGAAGAATTTATCCGTGTATTTGAGGATGAAGCGAAGAAGATTGGTGTAGTGGATTATTTTGTGCAGGGGACCATTTATCCTGATGTGATTGAGTCAGGTCTTGGTAAGTCTGCAGTGATTAAGTCCCATCATAATGTAGGTGGACTTCCTGAGCATGTGGATTTTAAGGAGATTATTGAGCCACTTCGTCTTCTGTTTAAGGACGAGGTTCGTAGAGCTGGTCTGGAACTTGGAATTCCGGAATATCTGGTTTATCGCCAGCCATTCCCGGGTCCGGGGCTTGGTGTAAGGATTATTGGTGCAGTTACACCGGAAAAGGTAAGGATTGTACAGGAAGCAGATGCGATTTATAGGGAAGAGATTGCTAAGGCAGGCGTGGATAAAGGACTGGGACAGTACTTTGCTGCACTTACAAATATGCGTTCGGTTGGATGCATGGGCGATGAGAGAACTTATGATTATGCAATTGCTTTGAGAGCAGTGTTGACTTCTGATTTCATGACTGCGGAATCTGCAGAGCTTCCTTGGGAGGTTCTGGGGGTTGTGACAAGAAGGATTGTAAATGAAGTGAAGGGTGTGAACCGGGTGTTGTATGACTGCACGGGGAAACCGCCGGCTACGATTGAATTCGAGTGACCTGGAAACGCTGGGAAGCCGCTAAATAAGCGACTTCCCAGTTTTTGTGTCAGCAAAATGTCAGCAGTTTTGATGAACTATATTAGATAAGGGGTTAATGAAAATGAAAAGAAATTTGAAAAATTATTTACCTTAAAAAATATTGAGTTATTCATTTCTATCATATCAATTTTATTGGCAATCTCATCGATGTATTATGTAAGGCTAACTTTAAAAGAAACGCAAGTTGAAAGAAATAATACATATAAACCAGTGCTTGTACAAGAAGGTTCAAAAGTATCATTTAATATCAATCAAAGTGAAGAATCAAGTTTAATTAATGCAACAATAGAACCAATTGTTTTTTATAATTTAGGTGGGAATGCTATTGATTTGGAAATTTCGATGGATTTTGATAATTTAAAAGATCTTGTTAAAATAGCGGATTTATGTGATGAAAATCATACTTATTCCATCGAAGGTTCTGAAGCCAATTATTTTATTAGTATAGATGATAATAAATCACAATTTTGCAATTGGAACGGAATCAAAAAGCCATATTTATTAGGAGATGGGAAAGAAGCATTTGAATATTATTTACCAGAACAATATATATCGTTATTAAATATTGCAATGTGCTCAAAGCAATATGTTAATCATCACGATTATTTAACATTAAATATTCAATATTATGATTCTCAAGGAATTAAATATGAAGAAAAAGTAAATCTTGATGCGCAAGATAGAATAATTCAATATAATGATAACGTTAAGGGGACTTATACAATAAAGCGCGTATATGAATAAAGATTTAATTGAAAAAATACTTCTTGGACATCAGTGTACCAATGGAGTGTTTTTTTATATACAAGTTTTCAAAACGAAGGAATAACTTTGTATCCTCAATCGGTATATAAAATGTCTGAAAAAGATTTTTCCTCTATAATTATATTGAGCAACTTATGGTTGCGAAAAAGAACTTTGAAATTGGTGGTAAATAAATTTATTGTTTTGTACAATAAATTCAATAACTGTAGGAGGGAGCCTTTATGAAGTTATCCGAGAAAATTATTGAATTAAGAAGAGCAAATGGAATGACTCAAGAGGATCTTGCATCAATATGTAATGTAAGCAGACAATCTGTATCTAAATGGGAAGCAGATATTACATTACCAGAGACAGAAAAACTATTAATGTTGGGTAAGATCTTTCGTGTTTCAATGGATGTTTTACTAAAGGATGAGTTAATCCTGAGTGAGGTTAAGGAAGTTAACAGTTGTAGTGATAATGCAATTCATGAGAAAAAACAGGAAGTATATGAAGGGGTGTTAATTAAAGAAAGTGTAGTGGATGATGGTATTATTGATTTGATAAACGTAAATAAGATTGAATTATGGAATACTGGTGGAACTCCAAAATATTGGACAGTACTCTTTTTTACCAGTGACAGAGATGATTTTCCGGAGAAAATTTCTAATGTTATGGTCTCAGATTCAGATGGTGGAGAAAATTGGTTTGTTGACTTTAAAACAGGAAACGTAAAGTACATCGTATTTAAGAACAAAATTTTAAAATATCGAATAGGAAATGAAACAGAAAAAAGACAAGTATGCGAGGAATGTCAAAAAATGGGCATTTTAGATGAACAAATGAATTGGTCCGAATAGAAAATGGAGGTAGTGGATGTTTAAATTAGGTATAATAGAAGAGAGTCTTGAAGAAGTGAATATTCTTAGTACATTGAGTCCATATTTTATATCACAGCGGATAGAAAATGTGCCAAAAGATGAATTTCCAGCATGGCATATAAATGAATATCATGTAAATAATAATGAGATCGAAGGTGTATTAGATATGCTAAAAGAGAAAATTAAAATATCATGGTATTGCCATGCTTTTAGTAATGAGAAACTATATGTTGCATTTAAAGGAAATTGGTTTGCAATATCGTTAAAAAGAGATGAAACATGGGATGATATGATTGAATATGGTGTAGCAATAGCAAGGGTTGAGCATAGTTATTTGGAGACAGTTCCATTGTATATATAAGTTTGATAAATGTAAAATCTTGCTGAGTTTTGAACAACGCTATGAGCCCGCTAATTTAGAACTATTAAAGCAGTAGTTGGAGATGTAGTAGGGAAAGAATTATTTGATTACATTCGTCCTCATGCGGATCAGATAAGTCATTCTGGTGGATACAAGATGGCTGTTGATGAAAACGGAAACACCATAAGAGGTTGGAGGGAAAGTGGTTTTCCAGAGAGGCCTGCTACTAAAGAAAACTTTATAGAAGGCTGGAGAGGTGAGATTGAATATAGGAAGTCAAATAATGTATTGATGGAATATCCTGTTCCAGATTTAGAGAATCTTCCGGAACCAGAACCGTATGGTAATTATGATCTTTGGTTTGAAGACCCTAATGGAACAGATGAAAAGATGGTTTGGGTAAATGATATTAGTGATGGTATTAATGCTAAAGCGCTTGATCTCTCTCAATGGCAAAATAGAACTACAGATTATGGTAAACAATTTAAAGTATCAAATGATGAAGGTGCAATAGTTATTCATGTGTATAATTAAATTAGATTTATACAAAAATCCCTTTCCAGTTTTAGGGGGGAGTAAGTGCTACATAAAATAGAGGATAGATTTGCTAATTTCCTTAGGCGGATTAATTGTTGCACTGCTTCCCATTCAGGGTAAGAGAAACAAGCGCATATGCCCCTCCTGTATAATCCAAAGGAAGGCGACACCTGTAAGGACATTCTGATGAGGGTCAGGCAGTTAGATGGATCTATAATGTAACCCATAGTATCTTTCATGCAACCACCGAATGCTTTCTAAAACCCACTTTTCATGATATTGTGTAGAAGAAAGTTATCATAGAAATGGAGGTTAACAAAATGACATTCTCAGATAAATTACAGATTATCCGAAAATCCAAAGGCATCACCCAGGAAGAATTAGCCGAAAAATTGAATGTATCCCGTCAGGCAGTTACAAAATGGGAGAGTGGCATGGTATACCCGGACATAATGAATTTAATTCAATTAAGTGAATTATTTCATATTACGGTTGATTACCTAGTCAAAGACAATCAATGCAGCAAATCTTTAGAAATCACCCATGAAAATAACATTGACGAACTAATAGATTTCAAATTAGAGGCAATCAAAAACACTTACGCAGGCTATGCTGAAACCTGTGGCGCATCTAGGCCTGGTTCAAACGATTATACCTACACAAAAGGCGATTACCAATATTATGATACGTGGTTAGGTGGAGAAAAGTTTTCAGGGGAAGAAGCTATCTGGAAAAAGGGAAAAGCAATTTATTCAATGAACTATTTTGGAAGAAACTTAGATGAAAGATTTAGCGGTGATTTCTTAAAAGAGGTATTAGGATCAGCACCGAGAGAATTACCTTATAGAGGCCCGGAATTCTATCAATCTGGAGAGTACACATATAAAACTAAGGTAATTGGTGATATGGAGTGGTTCCAGGGCTACGAAGAAATTTACTGCCAGAATATTAAAGTTTATGAATGTTTTTATCATGGAGGTGTGTTGGTATAGTGAAATAGCAGATACTCCGTTATCATATGGTAATGTAAAGACCCCGGCAATAGTGTTGATTTAGGTCTGTGATCCAGCAAGAGAGGTTCAATTTGAGCTTCTCTTTTTTGCGTTTTTAAGTGGTAATAAGACAATTTAAAATTATCTCCAAACACACTATAATCTATCAGTTTGCTTCTTCTGATAGTGTCAAGATTTTTTAGCAAATTGTATTTCCCCCGTTAGGTAGCCGGTAGTCAGCCGGCTAGGATATCAGACTCTTTCTGGATATCAGATTTTTTCAGATGCTCCATCTTCAACCTTTTTAGCTACAGAAGTTAATTTCAGCTCGCATAGTTTATCTGCTACTTGTTTCGCTTTTTCCTTTGCAGATATTTTGCATTCTTGAGCATGGATAGCACTCAGCAACATAGAGACTTCTTTCATCTTATTACGAGAAGTGGCTGAGAATATATTTCGATAGAAATGAACCGTATATCTTTGATACTTTGCATCCGGAAATACTTCTGGAATAGATTCGAGCATCCCAAGGCATTTATCACCGATAAATTTCCTCAACGCTGTTACGTACTAAATCTTTCAAATCTTTATGGATAAGTTCCTGATTTAATTGTATAATGTTATCGGACATGTTCTATAGCCACCTTTGTGAGATTTGGTTGTGGTGACTTTATTTTACTAAACGGCTATAGACCATGTCTATTTTTATTAAAATGAATTTGTGAAATTAATTATACGTCATTACTTATAGTGAAGACATGCACCAAACCGGTATAAATTCATTATAAGGAGGTTACTTTTATGATAAAGTATCGTGAGATTCTGAGGCTTCTCAGTCTCAATCTCAGCCAACAGACGATTGCAGACCGCTTTAAATCCTTGCTTAGGGAATTACCTTAAAGAGATCCGGAAATCTATAAATCTGGAGAGTAAATTAAAGGGGAGCGTGAGGAGGTATAAATTTGCAATGCAAATATAGAAAAAATAAGACAAATATAGAATGTCATTCAATTATTTATGCAGCAATAATTGGTATATTTTTAGGACTGGTAGCAAAGCTTGTGGATGTTCCAAGAATTACAGGGGAGTTTCCAATATTGGATGATATATTTGGGAGGTTTGGTATTTGGATTTTTGTCGCAACACTATTATCTGTTTTTTCAAATACACCTGTACATGCAGCAATTAGAGTATTTAGTTTTTTTTCCACAATGATTTTGACATATTATGCTTATACAATTTTGTTTCTTGGTTTCTTTCCGAAATCACAAATAATTTTATGGAGCATTATATCGTTAATTTCACCAATCTGTGCAGCTGCTATGTGGTATGCAAGGGAAAATAAAAGCATTGCTAATATTATTGCGGCTCTGCCAATCATAGCATTGTGTACGGAATGGTATATAACAGGAAGAGATAATATATTACTACTAGTAGCCTATTTATGTATGATAGTGTGTCTTTTAATTTATATTCCTCAAAAGGTGAAGCGTTACCTACCTATTATATTAATTACGGCAGCTATGACATTATTATTAATAAAAATAGGGTGTATGAATATATTATACGAAAAATTATTAAATATATAAGTTATAATCCAACCGAATTTTTTATAGTTAAGGGAATAATGTGATATTCATAAAATATGATTTAATCTTTAATTAAACTAAACATCCGCTACTTTTTCAGTAGCAACAGAAGCAGTGAATCGAACCAGATTTTCTGCTTTTTCTGTCCCATAATGTCATTTCGTAATATTTTTCAAAGTTATATGTTATTCTAATACTTTATTGATTATAAAACAGATTTGTGTGATAAAAGAGATCCAAGACTCCATAAAGGGAAAAATCCTGCATTCAAACCCAAGCTGATATCTAAAATTCTGGTATACGAATATTCATTAGTTATTTATTCTGGTCGTCCTCTCCGCCCCTCAATCGTCGTCATTTAGATCATCAATCTATTAAGAAAATAATCCATGTAAAACGTCTTGGTCACTTATAGGACATCTTTAGCATATACTTAACTTAGGGTTGTTTTAACACAAGTGCCGTTCGTTGAGTCCAATAATTTTTATTTATTACCATTGATTGGTACCATTTGGGCTCTGATTTCCTACGGAAAAAATGTGGTAAGGATAAATTATATTTTATATTCAACTAAGTCGTAAGATTAAAAATCAAATTGAAATAAAGCATTTGAAAAATCAAAAATAAAGCTTCATAACATCATACTCAACGTATATAATTTCGGAACTTATGTTGGAATTTACCTGGCTAGGGCATATGCTAAAACCCATTGAGTCTCAAAGGAAGGTACCATAATTTTCAGTGAAAGGAGTGATTCCATTGGATAATTTAAGTATTTTATCGTTTTGAAGATTCTGTTGATTTTTTAGTATAAGAGGAGGATATTTTATAATGAAAAACGAGTTATTAAAAGAGCCCACAGGTGCCTATCAGAAAAGGTTCCTGGAATTATGGGAGATACTCCACGATTCCGAAAATGGATATTTCAGTCCCCAGGGAGTCCCCTATCACAGCATAGAAACTCTGATAGTAGAAGCACCCGACTACGGTCATGTAACTACCAGTGAAACGTTAAGCTATTATATCTGGCTTGAAGCCATGTATGGCAAATTTACCGGCGATTTCTCTGGTTTTAAAAAAGCATGGGATATTGCAGAAACCTATATCATCCCCACAGAAAAAGACCAGCCCAATAGCAGTATGTCTGGATACAATGCCAGCAAACCCGCAACCTATGCACCTGAATGGGAGCTGCCAAGTCTTTATCCGGCAAAATTGGATTCTGGCGCAGCGGTAGGTACAGATCCAATCTATAACGATTTAAAATCAACCTATGGCACATCTGTTATTTACGGCATGCACTGGCTGTTAGATGCGGACAACTGGTATGGTTTTGGCAGTCGGGGAGATGGCAAGTCTGCACCGTCATATATCAATACCTTCCAGAGAGGAAGAGAGGAATCTACCTGGGAAACCATACCTCAGCCATGCTGGGATGACATGCGCTTCGGTGGTAAAAACGGATTTCTGGATCTGTTTACCGGAGACAGTAATTATGCAAAACAATTTAAGTATACCGATGCACCCGATGCAGATTCGCGTGCAATACAGGCGACATACTGGGCAGACCAGTGGGCCAGTGAATATGGGGTAGATCTTGAAACCTATATTGGCAAGGCTAGCAAAATGGGTGACTATTTAAGGTATGCCATGTTTGATAAATACTTCCGTAAAATCGGATCGCCAGCTGCTGCCGGTACCGGTTACGAAGGGGCTCATTATCTGCTCAGCTGGTATTATGCATGGGGTGGCGGCGAGAACGCAAACTGGTCCTGGGTAATTGGATGCAGTCACAACCATTTTGGTTACCAGAATCCCATGGCAGCCTGGATATTGTCACAGGATGATGAATTTAAACCACGCTCCCAAAATGGTGCAAGTGATTGGAGTAAAAGTCTGGAGAGACAGCTGGAATTCTATCAGTGGCTGCAGTCCGATGAAGGCGGAATTGCAGGCGGTGTTTCCAATTCTAATAAAGGCCGTTATGAAAGCTGGCCTTCAGGAACCGCAACCTTTTATGGAATGGGCTATCAGGAACACCCTGTTTATGCTGATCCGGGAAGCAACCGGTGGTTTGGGTTCCAGGCATGGTCAATGCAGCGTGTAGCAGAGTATTATTACAAAACAAAGAATTTAAAGGCAAAGGCCTTACTGGACAAATGGGTTAAATGGGTTAAAACAGTAGTCAAACTGGAAGCAGACGGAACCTTTGCGATTCCTGATAATCTGGACTGGTCTGGCCAGCCTGATAATTGGACAGGGTCCTATACCGGAAATCCCAATCTGCATGTAAAAGTAAGCACCTATGGCACGGACCTTGGCGTGTCAGGTTCTCTTGCTAACACCTTACTGTATTACAGTAAAGCTTCCGGTGACGATGAGGCCAGAGTACTTGCCAAGGAATTATTAGACCGTATGTGGAATTTATACAAAGGTGACAAAGGTCTTTCCATTCCCGAACAGAGGAATGACTACAGCCGCTTCTTTGATCAGGAAGTCTATGTGCCGTCAGGATGGACAGGAACCATGCCAAACGGAGATGAGATTAAATCAGGAGTTAAGTTTATAGATATCCGTTCTAAATATAAAGATGATCCTGATTTTCAGAAGGTTGAGAACGCTTACAAAAGAGGAACCGCTCCGGTATTAAATTACCACCGCTTCTGGGCACAGTGTGATATTGCGATTGCGAACGGTGTATATTCCATGCTGTTTGAAGAAGGCGGAGAGCCGGTAAACAACTCTGCCATTGATCCCACATCAGCAGCTTTTGACAAAAAGGCAGGCAGCCAGAAAGACATTAAAATCACCCTTACCTTAAACGGAAATACCTTTATCGGGATTAAAGAGGGCAATAATTATTTAACAGAGGGTGTGGAGTACACCTTAACCAATAATACAGTTTTATTATTAAAAACCTATCTGGCAGAAAAAGAAGTCGGGAAATTAAAACTCACCTTCGACTTCAGCGCGGGAACTGACCCGGTACTTGTCCTGACTGTGACAGATTCTTCAATCGCAGCCGGAGATATCAAAGTACAAATGTATAATGACACCACAACAGCACAGGTAAGTTCCATTGTACCAAAAATCAAAATCACCAACACTGGGAAAACCAGTATCACACTTACAGATTTGAAACTCAGATACTATTACACCATAGACGTAGAAAAGGACCAGAATTTCTGGTGTGACTGGTCTACAGTCGGCAGCAGTAATGTAACAGGTACCTTTGTAAAAATGCCAAAAGCAAAATCAGGTGCAGATTACTACCTGGAGATCGGATTTACAGCTGGAGCCGGTGAACTGGCAGAAGGTCAGTCCATTGAAGTACCGGTAAGATTCAATAAAATTGATTGGAGCAGTTATACGCAGACAGGAGATTATTCCTTTGTAAAATCAGGCAGCAGTTATGCAGACTGGACAAAAATCACAGGATATGTTTCTGGCAGCCTGAAATGGGGAGTAGAGCCGCAATAAAAGCGTAGAGCTAAAAAATATATATTCTGGCCCAGATATCAGAAGACTGGATTTGGGTCAGGATTATCAATAAGAACCCGTAAGGATGCGTTTCATCAATCGATCAGCGTGGGAAACGATTGATAAGGAGATTTGGATATGCGTACAAAAATGAGTACCACCCTTGCGGCTCAGCCGTCAAAGAAAGAGTCAATTTATAATTACGGAGAAGCATTACAAAAAGCAATCATGTTTTATGAGTTCCAACGTTCCGGAAAACTGCCTTCTGATATACGGAATAACTGGAGAGGAGATTCTGGGCTGTCTGACGGTTCAGACGCAGGGATCGATTTAACTGGAGGATGGTATGATGCAGGAGATCATGTGAAATTTAATCTCCCCATGTCTTATTCAGCCGCCATGCTTGCCTGGAGCGTATATGAGGCAGAGGATGCCTTAAAAGAAAGTGGTCAGTTAGAGTATTTATTAAAAGAAATCAAATGGGCAACCGATTATCTGATCAAGTGCCACCCTTCGGCAAATGTCTTTTACTATCAGGTGGGAAATGGCAATACGGATCATTCCTGGTGGGGGCCGGCAGAAGTAATGCAGATGGGAAGACCGTCCTATCGGGTCGATCTTAACAGTCCTGGTTCTTCCGTTTCCGCTGCGGCAGCGGCAGCACTGGCAGCAGCGGCTGTCATTTATGCGGATCGTGATCCCAGCTATGCCTTGACTTGCATTCAACATGCAAAGGAGCTGTTTTCATTTGCTGACAAAACAAAAAGTGACAGTGGTTATACCGCAGCCAATGGCTTTTATACCTCCAGCAGCGGTTTCTATGATGAACTGTCCTGGTCCTGTGTATGGCTGTATATAGCAACCAAAGATTCCAATTATCTGGACAAAGCAGAATCCTATGTTCCAAACTGGGGCACAGAATCTCAATCTACCACCATTTCCTATAAATGGGCACAATGCTGGGATGATGTGCACAATGGCGCTGCTTTGCTACTTGCGAAATTAACCGGAAAAGAGTTGTATAGGAACAGTATGGAAATGCATCTGGATTATTGGACAACCGGATATAACGGCAGCCGCATTTCCTATACGCCAAAGGGGCTTGCCTGGCTGGATACCTGGGGCTCTTTAAGATACGCCACCACCACAGCTTTCTTAGCCAGCGTTTATGCTGACTGGTCCGGCTGCAGTGCAAACAAAGTGGAAACCTACAAGAATTTTGCCAAACAGCAGATCGACTATGCTCTGGGAAGCAGCGGCCGCAGTTTTGTGGTTGGTTATGGAATAAATTCTCCCAAAAGGCCTCACCACAGAACCGCCCACAGTTCCTGGGCAGACAGCATGACCGTGCCTGCATACCACAGGCATACCCTTTATGGGGCTCTGGCAGGGGGACCGGGTAAAGACGACAGTTATACCGATGATATCAATAACTATGTCAATAACGAGGTCGCCTGCGACTATAATGCAGGATTTGTCGGAGCACTTGCAAAACTTTATGGAGAATACGGCGGAAATCCGATTGCTGACTTTACAGCAATGGAAGAGGTAACGAACGACGAATACTTTATGGAAGCCGGAATTAACGCCTCAGGCAGTAACTTTATAGAGATCAAGGCTATAATAAATAATTGCTCCGGATGGCCTGCAAGAATGGGAGACCATTTATCATTTAAGTATTTTGTTGATATAACAGGAGCTGTAAAAAAAGGCTATACAGCAGACGATTTTACAATCACTGCGAATTACAACCAGGGAGCAGCCATATCCCATCTTTTGCCCTGGTCAGAGGCTGACAATATTTACTATGTAAATGTTGACTTCACAAAAATCAAAATCTATCCTGGAGGACAGTCCGCTTACAAGAAAGAAATCCAGTTTCGAATCGCCGCACCGGAAAGTATGGCATCCTGGGATCATACCAATGACTATTCTTACACCGGATTAGACGGTGTAACTTCCGGAAAAGTAGTTAAGACAACCTATATTCCGGTATATGACGCTGGGGTAAAAGTATTCGGCAATGAGCCGGGAAGTTCCTCAGGAAGTTCTTCCATCAGTCCGGTAACTGCATCTTTTGACCAATACAATCCTTCGGATGTGCCAGTAACCGTGATATACAATGGAAATACACTTGACAATATAAAAAATGGCACCGATCTGCTGGTGAAAGAAACCGATTATGTCGTATCCGATAACATTGTTACCATTTTAAGTTCCTATCTTGCAGGTAAATCTGTTGGCAATTTACGATTAACCTTTGATTTCAGCGGAGGGAACGATCCTGTTTTCACAATAACCATAACGGATAGTTCAGTTATCCCAACAGGAGATTTGAAAGTCCAGGCGTATAATATGAATACACCCGAAACCGTAAGCAGCATTGCAGCAAAAATGAGACTGTATAATACGGGAACCGGGGACATCAGTCTTTCTGATGTTAAATTAAGATATTATTACACGATTGATGGAGAGAAAGAACAGCAATTCTGGTGTGACTGGTCTTCCGCGGGAACCGCCAATGTGGCAGGAGCTTTTGTGAAAATGAAAGAGGAAAAGAGCGGTGCCGATTATTATCTGGAAATTGGTTTTAACGAAGCATCTGGTACCCTTTCTGCCGGGAAATCCGTGGAATTGCAGGTGAGGTTTTCCAAGTCAGACTGGACGAATTATATCCAGACAGACGATTATTCCTATCAGGCAACCGGCACAGCATATGCCGACAGCGATAAAATACCCGCTTATCTGGCCGGAAATCTGCAGTGGGGGATAGAACCTTAATTATTTATACAGAGATTCAGAAGTGATTTTTTTAGGAAAGGAGCGCAGTCTATTTGCGCTCCTTTCCTTATTTTGTCGTGCCCGGATGTCATATGAAAGATTTGCAATTTGTCTGATTTGCCAAACCCAACCCTCATACCTTCCACAAAATGGTAATAAAAGGCATAAAAAACAATATAATAAACCTTATAAATTAGTCATACATCATCAAACATGTAATAAAAAGCATATTTTTTCAAAGCTGGGATAATTTTATTTAGTCACGTTGCATGATAGACTACTCATGTTGAGATGAAACATATTGTTTGCGGTACTGAAGCGGAGATATCAGGACTTTCTCACGAAATACCTTAATAAAATTATTGACATTGATATAACCTACCTGTTCAGCAATCTCTGAAATGGACGCATCGGTGGTGATCAGTAATTTTTTTGCCTCGGTGATCCGAAAAAGCAGAAGGTATTCCTTAAAGGTTATCCCCACAATATCCTTAAAGGCGATGGAAAGTGTGTGACTGCTGATATAGTTCTGGTCGGCGATTTCCTGCAAAGTGACTTTTTGCGAAAAATTACTGCTGATATATTGCTGTGCATTTAGTACAGCTGCAGAGATGTTGCTTTGACTGCGGAGAGGAAAATACAGCGGGTGCATGCGGTATAATTCGATTAGTATGGCGACCACCAGAGAGGTACTGCGGGAGACATAGAAATCGTATTGATTTTTGTATTCGTCAGCTAAATGGATGAAGAGCGGCAGTATGGTGTCATATGCCTGGTCGCTGAGCTGAATGGCATGGCAAAACTCCTTGGGGCGCTGAATGAAAATGGAACAGAGTTCCACATCTTTTATACTGGACATGATTAATTCACTGGACATGGACGCAATATAGCGTGCATAAGGTTCTTGTTTGATAATAAAGTTATGTCTTTCCAGACGGCTGATGAAAAGCAGCGATTTTTCTTTTAAGACATAAGATTTATGATTGATCTGGACTTGTGAGGAGCCTCCCGTGACTAAAATCATCTGGTATTCAAAATGTGCCGATGGCATGAACAGAATATGATCCAGGGAATCCGAGTAATAACAGCTGACATTTGGTATATGCGTGCATATCATAGTTTCACCTCAAAAATATAATTTAAAATAATTATGTAAAGTCCTTTGTCAGTAGCCATTATAGCCTACTTTAAAAAGGGAGTCAAATGGAGGGTTCAATGAAAGAAGAAACCAAGGGTTTGGGAAGTGTGTTTTTTGTATTTGCAGGTTACGTGTTAAGTGTTACCGCATTTGTAATTGGCGGAAGTGTAGGCAATCAGTTAAATTTCTGGCATGGGGTTATGGCTCTGCTCACAGGTAATATGGTTTTGGCTTTTTATGCAGGTATTCTGGGGATCATCGGTATGAAGACAAAACGTTCTTCAACGGATATGTTTAAACCAGTATTCGGTATTAAAGGACAGGTTGTTACGTCCAGTATTGTTAGTATCTTTTCCTTGGTATTTGTTAGTGTTTACAGCTCTTTAGTGGGCAATATGATGTCATCCATTTTTGGGATTTCACCTTATATCGGTTTATTTTGTTATCTGATCGTTATTACCTTAATCAATTTAAAAGGATTTACCGGTATGAGCCTTTTTAGTAAAATCGGTGTTCCTGTCATTGGATTATTTATTGTGTACGGTATGATCGTTGTAGGCAAACAGATCGGATTTACCAATGTAACCGCTGCAGTACCTGTAGCGCCGGCATCCTTTTTTACTGTTGTTTCTTTTATATCTGCAAGCTGGATGACTGGAGCAACTTTTAGTTCTGATCTTACTCGTTTTGTTAAAAAACCATCCTACGTATGGTTTGTAACAATCGGCTCCTTCCTGTGTGTAACAGTTCTGGAAACCGTAGGTCTTATGTGCTCTCTCGGAACCGGAGAAAGCAATTTAGTAACAATACTTGCTAAATTAAATATGTCAGTGGTGGCTTTTGGTATCTATTTATTATTAACAATTACCAGCGGACAGGCAGTGATTTATATCGCAGCATTAGCATTGGAAAATATCACAAAAGTAATTCGCGGAAGAGAAGGAAAAGAAAGTGATGGTAAATTCACAACACAGTTCTTTGTTATTCCCAGCTGTATCTTTGGAGGAATCATCGCGATTATGATGACTGCAAACGATTTTACTTCTACATTTGCCTCATGGCTTGGTATCATTGGAACTGCAATTCCGCCAGTGGGAGGAACTTTAGTAGGACATTTCTTCCTTGTTGACAGAGATTACAAAAAAACATTTGAGAATATGCCTGATTACCGGATCGAAGCATTTATCGCCTGGATCGTTGGTATTATTGTCTCAAAAACCATTACATTTGGTATCAAACCTTTAAATGGTTTCCTTGCCGCTGTCATTTGCTATGTAATAGCAAGAATGATTACCAAAAAAAATAATAAAACAGAGTAAGCGAATAAAAGAACAGGAGTTATTAACATGAAGCATGAAAGATTTAACTATAAAAATTTGGATGATATAAAAAATAAGGCAAAGGAACTGGGCGTTTATTTGCCTTTCGCAGAAACCACATCTATTCTTAAAGAAAAGCTTTTCGTGAGTCATGGTGTTAACTGGGAAAACCGCATGGGAATTGCACCGATGGAAGGTGCAGATTCCCTGCCGAATGGTGCTCCTTCTGAACTGACAACACGCCGTTATGTGCGTGAAGCCATTGGCGGCAGCTCTGTAATCTGGTTTGAGGCTATTTCAATTGTTAAGGAAGGCCGCTCCAGTGCACATCAGCTGATGCTGACAGAAGAGAACTTAGAGGAATATAAGGAATTTACGGAAAAGATTAAGGAAGCTGGAAGAAAGGCAAATGGTTTTGCACCTTATTTAATCATGCAGGCCAATCATAGCGGACGTTATTCCAATCCCGATGGAAAACCGGCTCCTCTCATCGCTTATCGTCATCCGGAGTATGAAAAGCTGCGTAAAGCAGATGATTCCTGTATCGTTACAGATGATTACTTAAAGGGACTGGAAGAGAGCTTTGGAAAAGCAGCTCTGCTGGCTAAAAAAGCGGGATTTGATTCCGTTGATATTAAGTCCTGCCACGGTTATTTACTGGCTGAGCTGTCTTCCGCTTACAACCGGCCAGGTGAGTACGGCGGCAGCTATGAAAACAGAACCCGCGTGTTGAAAAATGGAATCGCAGCAGCAAAAGTCTATGAAGACTCTGATTTTAAAGTAACAGCCAGAATTGGTATTTACGATGGATTTGCTTACCCTTATGGCTTTGGAGTAAAGGAAGGCGAAGGAAATGTCCCCAATCTGGAAGAACCAATCCGCCTGATCCGTGAGCTGAAAGAGAATTATCAGATTGATATGGTAAACTTAACCATGGGAAATCCTTATGTGAGCACCCATGTGACAAGACCTTATGATGCCGGAAAATACATACCGGATGAACATCCTCTTTTTGGTATTGCAAGAATGATAAATGGAATCGGTGAAGTTAAAAAAGCAGTTCCTGAAATGATTATTTCTGCATCTGGCCCGTCTTATTTAAGACAGTATTCCGATTTACTGTCAGCCGGTGCAATTGAAGAGGGACTGTGCGATCATATGTTATTTGGACGTATGTCATTTGCCAATCCGGAATTCCCGAAACAGATCATTGAAACAGGAAGATTTGATGCAAAACAGGTCTGCGTTGCCTGCGGAAAGTGCGGTGACCTGATTCGTGCAGGGAAACATACCGGCTGTATCGTGCGGGATTCAGCTACTTATTTGAAATATTACAGAGAATTTCAGGAAGAGAACAAATAACATATAACTGCAGGAATGTGGCTGTGCAAAGTCAGGATGGAGTTTTAGAATGATGAAAAAAGTAGCAATTGTAACAGGTGGGAGCAGAGGAATTGGTTTTTCCATTGCCAGACAGCTTGGAGTGGATGGGTATCGGATCGTTATACTTGCCACTGGGGAAGCAGACAGATATCAGGAGAACTTTCAGCTTTTAGATGAGTTGGAGATTGAATGGCACTATGTACAGGGAAGCATTGACTCCACAGAAGATCGAAAACGACTGGTGGAAGAGACAGTCAGCCGTTTTTCCAGAATTGATGTGCTGGTGAACAATGCAGGAGTCGCACCCCTTGAACGAAACGATTTACTGGAAATGACAGAAGAAAGCTTTGACCGTGTGATTGGGATCAACACAAAGGGAACCATGTTTTTAACCCAGTTAGTTGCCAGGCAAATGATAAAGCAGGAACGGCTGGGCAGGAAACAGGGGACCATCATCAATATTGGTTCCTGCTCCGCAGAAGTAACTTCTACTTCCAGAGGCGAATACTGTGTGTCCAAAGCAGGAGTAGCCATGCTGACCCAGCTTTTTGCAGACCGCCTCGCGTCAGAAAACATTCTGGTACATGAGGTTCGTCCCGGTGTAATCGCAACGGATATGACAACTGCCGTGAAAGGAAAATACGATAAGCTGCTGGACGATGGAGTATTCCCTATTAAACGTTGGGGAACACCAGAAGATGTGGCCAATATGGTCAGCGTATTTTGCTCAGACAAAGTACTGTACACAACGGGAAACTATATTGATGTTGACGGTGGATTTCATATAAAAAGGCTGTAAATTAGAAAAACAAGAGGTTTTTATGGAAATAAAAAAGACGTTAATTCAGGAAATGGAGTTTCATACCGTTGTGGTTGGAACCGGTGCGGCTGGATTCAATGCAGCTTCCCGTTTAAAGCAGTATGGTGTCAATGATATAGCCATTATTGCGGAACAGGTCAATGCAGGAACCTCAAGAAACACAGGCTCAGATAAGCAGACGTATTATAAATTGTCATTGGCAGGAAAAGACGAGGACTCTGTGTTAAATCTTGCAGAAGATCTGTTTGCGGGCCAATGTGTGGATGGGGATGTGGCATTATGCGAAGCCGCCCTTTCCACCTTATCCTTCTATCGGCTGGTGGAACTTGGAGTTCCATTTCCCTGTACAGAATTTGGGGAATACGTTGGATACAAGACGGATCATGACAGAGGCAGACGGGCCACCAGTGTGGGGCCCTACACCTCTAAAATCATGACTCAGCAGCTTGAAAAGGACGTACAGAGCAAGCAGATCCAAATTCTTGACAGACTTCAGGTCATTCACATAATGGCAGAAGAAAATGAAGTATGCGGAGTACTGTGTCTGGATTTGAAAAGCAAAGATGAATTGCATTATGTCATTATCTGGTGCCAGAATATTGTATACGCTACCGGCGGGCCAGCTGGGATGTATCACGACAGTGTTTACCCCGAATCCCAGCTTGGAAGTTCAGGAATTGCTTTTGCAGCCGGAGTAAGGGGAAAGAATCTTACAGAATGGCAGTTTGGAATGGCATCACTTCAGCCGCGGTGGAATGTAAGCGGTACCTACATGCAGGTGCTTCCAAGGCTGATTTCAATCGATTCCCATGGAAATGATGAAAGAGAGTTTTTACTGGATTATTTTGATTCAAAAGAAGAGATGTTATCACTGCTGTTCTTAAAAGGATATCAGTGGCCATTTGATACAAATAAGATATTTGGCGGTTCTTCCATCATAGATTTGTTGGTTTATCAGGAAACTATAATAAAGAAACGGCGTGTTTTTCTGGACTACCAGAAAAATCCCGGAGATCAGGAGATTGTGTTTGAAAAATTATCATCAGAGGCTTATGAGTATTTAAAGAATGCTGATGCCTGTTTTGGAACTCCAATACAAAGACTGGAACAAATGAATGAACTGGCAATTCACTTTTATCAGGAACATGGAGTGGATTTATACCAGGATAAACTGGAAATAGCTATCTGTGCACAGCATAATAATGGAGGTTTGGCAGTAGATCATCACTGGCAGACTAACGTGAAAGGTTTTTTTGCTGTAGGTGAAGTTGCAGGAACCCACGGTGTAACAAGGCCGGGAGGATCGGCCTTAAATGCCGGGCAGGTAGGATCTACCCGTGCTGCGGAGTACATTGCTCATGATAAAAATATAAGCACTGGAAGAATGAACGACAGTATGAAAAACGTCTGCAGAGAAAGAGCAGATCAGGTGATACAATTATTGACCGGAGCAAATCATGGTACGAAAAGTTTATCAGAAGCATGGAAAGAAGCAACCATGCGAATGAGTCAGTGCGGAGGCATGATCCGTAATAAAGAGGAAGTAAAAAAAGCTCTTGATGAGACGGAATATGTACTGATCAATTATCTGCAATATGTCTCTATTACAAACATCAGTCAGGCGTCCTTGTTTTATCATCTGTATGATACTTTGCTGGCACAGAAAGTTTATCTGACTTCCATGTATGATTACCTGATGAAGAAGGGCGGAAGCAGGGGATCTGCGCTTTATACATCAAGTACAGGCAAAAAGCCGGGAGAAAAGATGCCGGATTTGTTTACATGCCAACTGGATCAGGGAAAGTTTGGAAAAGTAGTTCAGGAAACTTATATGAAAGATAATGTATGTTTCTGTGAATGGAGACCGGTAAGAGACATTCCTGATGTTGATTATTTCTTCGAAACGCAATGGAAGCATTACCGGGAGAGAATGGAAACCAGATGAGAATTCCGGACATAAAATTACCTGCTAACGTATCGTGAGGAACAGGGCTGTTATAAGACAGTCCTGTTCCTCGCTTTTATGGTAAGGCGTAATATTTGTATTCTGGATTTGCCGAAGTTTATCCTTTACCGGTTAAATGTATCGGTAAAGGCATCCAGCGTTCTGTAATAAGAAGCCTTTGGAGTCCAAATATTTGAGAAAAGAAGAGGACTCTTATCCTTTCTCCAGGAGATATCATCTGACATTCCCCACCAGGTGAACCCTGTAATATTGCCGCCTTCCTTTTTCACTTCGCAGACTGCCTTCATCACGTCATATACATAAGCGGCCTGTTCTGATTCAGAGTTAGCACCAGCATCGAATTCTGTAATCTGGATCTCTAATCCTGCATTCTTAAATTTGGTATAGGCCTGTTTGAAATAGGAAGCACTTGGGAACGTTGATTCAAGGTGAGACTGTCCGCCAACGCCGTTGCATAATTTCTTCTCTGCATTGATAAACTGAATCAACTTAACAATATTGTCAGCTTCCATATACTCGTTATAATCATTATAGAATAAACTAACCTTATCGGTCAGATTAAAATAACTTAATGTTTCATTGGCATAACGGAAAGCTGTTTTTACAAATTGCGGACTTGTAGAAACACCTCCATAGATTCTTACCCAATCTGAATTTGCCGGAGAATGCAGATATTCATTTACAACATCCCATGCGTATACCACACTGCCGTATTCACTTAAATAGACGTGATTCATCACTGTCTTTATATAAAACTCCATACGTGCATTCATTGTGTTTTGATCCACATGATTTGCGCCGGCGTTATAGCCTGTGCGGAACAGCCAGGTTGGAGTCTGACCATGCCATACAAGAGTGTGGGCACGTACTCCCAGGCCATTTTCATAGCAGATTTTTAATACTTTATCTACCGTATTAAAATTGATTCTTGGTACGGTAGCTTCTGTATAGTTGCTGGGAATGTAATATCCTAAGGATTTTGCTTCTGCCACTGAAATCAAATTAGGTGAACTGCCAAGCAGTGCATCTGGTTTCATCTCATTTTCAAGCGTGATACTGTTGTACCTTTGCTTGATCAGATTTAAGGTGGAAGCGTTCTGCAACTGGGCCAACGTTACACAGGTTCCCACCCTCTGGAATTTGGTCCCATAGGTATTTAACAAAGTCTGGTCGGCGGTTGCTGCCTGGGTAACTCCTAATGATGAAGCGGTAAGTGCAATTGCAGATATAACAGTTAATAGCCTTTTTGTAAATGTTCTTTTCATTAAACTACCCCCTTTTGTGTAATTAATTATTTATTTAAGATTCTTTGAAACGGTATTTTCTCCTCCTTTCTTATAACCTGCTTTTTATTCATACCTTCTTCCAAAGATTCTTTTTTACTTAATAATGTATTGAGATATCAAATTCATTAATGTGTTACTAATATAACACAATATATAAGCTAAAACATGAAAATGTAACTATTACGATACTGTTCGTCATTTTTTCGTTGATATTGAAATTAACTTACATATTGAAAGATAAAGCAACTTAAGGTATAACTAATAATGGAATACTTTACCAATTCTATTCGTAATTCATATCATGATTTGATATCATAAACAAAAAGTTCTAAGTATTCACCCAGACAAAAATCATTATAGGGGAGGCAGTAAAATGGCAGATTTATTCAAGATTGTCAAGTATGAGGGAGATAACAGTACCTTTATCTGGAGATCGGGTGTGGAAGATTTTAATACAGGGACACAGCTGATTGTCCATGAATCTCAGGAAGCAATATTTTTCATGAATGGTCAGGCACTGGACTTATTTGGCCCGGGTCGACATACGCTTGAAACACAAAACATTCCTTTGATCAGGAAGTTTTTGAGCAAACCCACAAATGATCAGACGCCTTTTCATTGTCAGGTCTATTTCATCAATAAAGCGGAACAAATGTCAATTAAATGGGGAACTGACAGTCAGGTTCAATACATGGAGCCGACTTATAAATTTCCTCTGAAAATAGGTGCATCGGGTGAGATGTCTTTACGGGTCGAAGATTCCAGAAAATTACTGGTGAAACTTCTTGGAACAGAAAAATCTCTTGATAAAACAGGGCTCACCCAGATGTTTCGGGTCTTTCTTATGGCAAAAGTGAAGCCATATCTGGCCCAGACGATGCAGAGCAGCGAATTTGGAATCTTTGAGGTTGACTCTCATATGGGTGAGCTTTCAACGAATTTACATAAACAATTGATTCCTGATTTTGCTGATTATGGTCTGTCACTGGAACGCTTTTTCGTCACAACCATAGTTAAGCCTGATGGAGACAAAGCCTATGAGTCATTTCAGGATATACACATACGGCAATATGCGGATGTTGCAAACGCACAGTTAAGGCAGCAGGTTGGGATTATCGATCAGCAGACAAGTGCGCAGAAAATGGTGATTGAATCTGCAGCAATGGCTCAGAAAAGAGCACAGGAAGGATATACCTATCAGTCTGAACGGGCTTATGATGTGGCTGAAAAGGTTGCTCAGAATGAAGGAACAGGTAATTTTTCCAGTGCTGGAATTGGGCTTGGAATGATGGGCGGAATTGCCGGAGGTATGGGCGCAATGGTTGCCGGGATTACCAATGATGCCGTTGCCCCTGTGGATTTAAAGTCGCCGGCCAGCACTACAGTACCAGCAGGTTCAGACGACATGACCATTTTTAAACAAAAACTGGAGAAGCTGAAATTAATGAAGGACGCAGGAATGCTGTCTGATGAAGAATTTGATGAAGAAAAGAAAAAACTGTTAAACAGCCTGTAAATGGCTACCAGTACATAAGGAGGACGCTGCATGAATATCTCAAAAAACAAGGGGTTATCACTCCTAATAACGTTTATTATATTCGCTGTTTATAACATAATTGCTTTTATGCTCCCCAACGGTAAGGGAGGAATGTTCTGGACAGGATACGGCTTTACTATGGCCGCGATTTTATTGACTGCCGGAGTTGGATTTTATACGTTTAGGCGGAAAGGCTTAAAAAGCAAAGTCTATGGGGTGTCCCTGCTTTCTCTTGTATGGAGTTATCTGATTGCCCAACTCATTATAGGTTTGATGGAGATGGCTTTACCATCTATTCCCTTCCAATATGGGATTATACTCAATGCGATTTTATTGGGTGCCTGCCTCATCGGGTTAATTGCGGCTGACATTGCAATAGATGAGGTTGAGCGTATAGATGAGACGGTGAAAAAGAAAGTTTCTTACATTAAATCCCTGCAAACAGATATAGAAGGTCTGATTGGTAAAGCAGAAGATGAAGCTGCAAAAAAGGTTTTGAAGGACCTTGCGGAAGCAATTCGCTACAGTGATCCAATGAGCAGCTCGCAGCTTTCAGCAATTGAGAATGAGATCAAGGTGAAAGCGGCTGGACTTAAAGATGCGGCAGCTTCCTTTGATTCATCTGCAATCGTATCCATTTGCGGTGAGATGCAGCAGCTGGTCGCTGATCGTAACAGAACCTGCAAAACAATAAAATAATGTATTTTTGAGGAGGCTGACTATGGCAGTATTAAAATGTAAAATGTGTGGCGGCGATATCGAAGCTGCCCCAAATCAAACATACGGAACCTGTGACCATTGCGGCAGCACAATGACTTTACCCAAAGCTGCTGATGAACAAATAACGAACCTTTATAACCGTGCCAACCATTTCAGACGTCAGAATGACTTTGACAGAGCGGTATCCGCGTATGAGAACATCCTCAACATTGATGCTTCATCTGCAGAGGCCCATTGGGGACTTGTATTGTCAAAGTTTGGAATTGAATATGTGGAAGACCCACAGTCCAGGGAACGAATTCCCACCTGCCATCGTGTGCAAAACGAATCCATTCTGACTGACACAGATTATCTTTCTGCACTTGAAAATGCAGAGGATGCATATACAAAAAATCTGTACGAATCGGAAGCAAAGCGTATAGCCGACATTCAAAAGAGTATTCTTACCATATCCGCACAAGAAAAACCGTACGATGTTTTTATCTGTTATAAAGAAACAACCGATGGCGGAAGCCGTACAAAAGACAGCTCAATGGCGCAGGATGTCTACTATCAGCTGACAAACGAGGGATATAAAGTGTTTTTCGCTCGGATTACTTTAGAAGATAAACTGGGTCAGGAGTACGAACCATACATATTTGCTGCTTTAAACAGCGCTAAGGTGATGGTGGTGATTGGTACAAAGCAGGAGCATTTTAATGCCACATGGGTTAAAAATGAATGGAGTCGTTACCTGGCATTATCAAAGAATGACAGAAGCAGGCTTTTGATTCCCTGCTACAGCGATATGGACGCCTACGATTTGCCTGAAGAATTGTCTATGCTTCAAAGTCAGGATATGACAAAGATTGGTTTTATTCAGGATTTAATACGGGGAATAAAAAAAGTATTGTCTGCAGCGGCAGAGAAACCAGTCAGTCATTCACAGGGAAATGTAGATGTATCATATATGACACCTGGAGTAACTCAGTTATTAGACCGTGTCAGCCTTTTCCTTGAAGACGGGGATTTCGAATCAGCCGCTGAGTATTGTGATCGGATTTTAGATTTAGAGCCAAGAAATTCACAAACATATTTCTATAAGCTTCTGGTTCAGTTAAAACTGCGAAGTCCGGAAGAGATTATATTAAATGCCAAATCGCTGAATGAATATCCAGATTACCAAAAGGCGGTTCGATTTGCTAATGACAGTTATAAAGCAATACTTGAAGATTATAATCGGAGAGTAGAGGTTCGGATTGAGAATGAGCGGATCGAGGGCATTTATCAACAGGGATTGTTAAAGATGCAGACTGCCCTGACTGAGACAGAATATTTAGAAGTAGCTTCCGTGTTTGAAAATCTGGGGGCATATAAAGATTCTGGTGATAAAGCCGATTCATGTCGTGCATTAGCAAATGAAAAGCGCCTTATAAGGGAACGTGAAAAAGAAGAGGCTCGTTTAAAAGTAGAAGAGAGACAACGATTAGAACAGGAATTTACAGATACCATGAACTCGCTTCGTGATCGAATAAAAGAACTTGAAACAATTAATATGAAGCTTAATATATTCCAGAGGGGGAAAAAAGCTGAAATTGAAAAAGAGCTGATAGAATTATACGAACGTATTCGGCAAACAAGAAAACAATACGGAAAAGATTTCTAGAAGAAAAGAACCGTAAAACCATAAAAAACCGGAATAGAATCTATCAAATACGATTTGCAGTTCCAGGGGGATACATGTATGCAGATTTTAACCAATCAATTCCAAAAAGAGTTGAAAGAGCATGGGGATTTTCAATTTCCATTACTAATTAGTAATGAAAAACTATCAAAATATGACTTGAATTCATTTCTCTGGCATTGGCATCCAGAAATTGAACTTACACTGATTACTCAGGGGCAGATGATATATGAGATTAATAATGAAGAATATCATCTTTGTCAGGGAGAGGCGCTTTTTGGTAATACGGGAGTACTTCACACAGGACGCATGTATGAGAATATGGATTGCGAGTATGTTTCAATTACATTCAATCCCAGGTTAATTTATTCTTATGAAAACAGTATTTTCTACTTAAAATACGTATCCCCATTCATTCAGAATCTTTCTCTGTTCTCTGTTTGTTTTGATTTAACTAAGCCCTGGCACAAAGAGATCATAAAGATTCTGAATGAACTTGTTACGATTCATCATAAACAGCAGGATACCTATGAAATAGATGTTCTGATCAAACTGTTGGAATTTTGGAAAGTGTTATATCTAAATTATGATACTACTCAGACAATTACATCACCGGAACAGCATAATTATGAAAGAATCAGAAGTATTTTATCATTCATAGAAGAGAATTACAGTCATAAAATAACGTTGGAAGAGATTGCAGATCATATCCATATCTGTAAAGGGGAATGCTGCAGGATTTTTAAGCAGTACATGAAGATTCCTCTCTTTAGGTTTATATTAGAATATCGGATTGAAAAAAGCTTAAAGGATCTGGTGGCTTCCAATGATTCCATTGGAGATATTGCTGCGAAGGCAGGTTTTGGCGATTCCAATTACTATTCTCATACATTTTACAAAGTGAAAGGATGTTCCCCGACCGAGTATCGCAAAAAGACCCTGAAACATAATAAATAATAGGTTATCAACTAAATTCTGAATATATTACACGTTCTCCCTATTTTGTTTAAGGTTTGAATCTTTAAAGACCTGTAAAATTAAGCTAACGGACGAATGAATCATGAAATGAGTGATCATGGAAGGAGCTGTCATGGGGGAATATAAAGGGGTAGAGGATTCAGAAATTCTTATAAGCATTCTGGTTGCTGTTTACAATATGAAGGATACAATAGACAGATGTATCCAATCTTTAATCAATCAGACATTGGATCATATTGAAATAATAATCGTAGATGATGGATCAACCGATGGGGCGGGGGAAATTTGTGACCGGTATGCCTCAGAGGATAGTCGTATCAAGCTAATTCATCAAAAGAACCAGGGATTATCTGCAACCAGAGAAGTTTGTTTGAAAAATGCGTCAGGTCAATATATCAGTTTTGTTGACAGTGATGACTGGTGTGAACTGGATATGTGTGAAAAGCTGTATGAAGAAGCCATTGGATCATCCGCCGATCTGGTATTCTTTTCTGCCTGCAGGCATCGTCAGGATGGAGTTGCCATTATATGCAATCTTCCCCTGCCCGCTGGCCTGTACCCGATTTCAGCGCTATATGATTGCTACATACTCCCGCTATATGGTGATATACAGCAGGACCAGTTAATCACCACAGGCTACATCTGGTGCTGCCTGTTTAAAAGAGAAATGATAGATGGCATAAAGTTTTATAAAAACGTCTTCCTGCATGAAGATGAGATTATGATTCTTCAGTCCTTTATGAGGGCAAACAGCTTATACATAACGGATCGATCCTTCTATCACTACAACAGAATGTCCTTTAATTCCTTGAGTAGACGATCTACATACTGGAATAATTACTGGGATAATATAATTGAGGTATTCAAAGCTAAAAAGGAATTTGCAGAAGTTCTCTTTGATGATGAGAACAGATATATGGGAAGATTAAGCACTTCTTTGTATTTGAAATTTTTTAGAAGCATAAGAAATGAAACCCATCATGAGAATCCAGCCGGGTTCTGGGGCGGACTTTTCAATGTATATAAACTAAGAAATAAAGTATTCTTATTTGAAAATAAAAAATATTTGTTGAAAAACGAATTTACACCAGCTGAAAAAATCCTGATTAAATTAATCGAGTTACGACTGTATTTAGTCGTTTATTTTTACTATGCGTTGATCTGCGGCCGTATGCGGAAGTTTCAGGAAAAAACAAAAAATTAGTGTATAGAGAAAGCCTCTGCATTGGTACTCAGTGCGAGGCTTTCTTAGAACGTTATTTAATTAAATGTAACTTATCAGCTGCCCGGTATAAGGTGCGGCCGGCAGGGAATTCCGTTAATTCCTCCCCGCTGATTCCGCCGAATTTCAATATCAGATAAAAATAAGCGAAGACAGAAGCCGTAATTGCCAAAAGTACAGAGATGGAATTAATTCTGATAACGAAATAAATTCCATGATAAACAGCATAGCAGATCACTCCCATGATAGCAGAACATAAAAATGGTTTCAGGAAGATCTTGGTTTTATTTTCTCTGTAACTCAAATACTTATTCAGAGCCAGGCTATTTAAAATCATCACGATGAGAGGAAGTGTGATATTTCCAATAATCAGGGAGTATATTCCCAGATTAAAATGATTTAAACAGAGATAGACCACACCGATATGAATGAACAGGCCTATTGCTGAATTTATAACTGGAATTTTCATCTTATTAATCCCTTGTAAGGTGGAACTGGTTATGGTTGAATAAGCATAAAACAGAATGGCGGATGCACCGGTTAACAACAAATTTCCGCCTAATATCACGTTATATCTGGGAAACAGAATGCTTAAAACTGGCTTTCCCAGAACCATTAATCCAATTGCGCTTGGAAAGGCAATATTCATATTAAAAAGGATTGCGCTTGATATCTTTTTCCTGGTCTCATGGTACTTTTTATTGGTATGTGAGCTTACAATACTTGGAATCATGGATCCCCCAAAGGAACTGGAGATGGCAATCGGAACACTGATTAACAGCTTATAAAGTGTGCTGTAGTTACCCTGCAGAATACTGATGTCAGTTTCAGAGAAACCTTTACGCCCCATGATATTATTAAACAATGATATATCAATGACACCATTTATCTGATAGACTGTCTGACTTAATATAATGGGAATTACTGTTATAAAAATGGATTGATATATGATTTTAATACTGTCGGTAGGTTCCCCATCATATTTTCTCATCTGTTTTCGAATATTGGGAGAATACAAAATAAATATAAAGATAAGAAACAGCAATCCGGATAATGCCCCGATACAGGTTCCCAGTGTACCTCCGGCAGCTCCCCAGGCAGCCACTTCAGGAGAGGAACTGTTTATACTGATTAAATAACTGGCAGCTGCGATACTGACAACTGCATTTATGATCTGCTCAATCACCTGGGAGACAGCTGTTGGAACCATAGTACTCTTTCCCTGAAAAAAGCCTCGAAACACACCCATCACGGAAACGATAAAAATCGTAGGAGCTAATATTTTCAGGGATTTGGAAACTCCCGCGTATTTGTTTAACAGGCTGCTTTCAATCCAGGAAGCATTAAAATACAGAAAAAGACTTGCTGTTAACCCCACGATAATTGAAAAAATGAAACAGTTGAGTAGGTAAATGTTGGCGTTTTTATACCTTTTTTGTATCAGTTTTTCAGATATTAATTTTGAGACAGCCAATGGCATGCTGTATGAAGATAAAATAAGTATAATATTATAAATTTCAAAAGCGGCAGAATAGATGCCCATAGCTTTTTCTCCAATAATATTAGCCATGGGGATTCTGTAAATTAACCCGATTATACGTACGGTAATTGATGCAACAGCTAAAATACTGCCCTGCTTAATAATGCTGTTTCTGTTTTCTTTCTGGTTTGTCATATTAATTCTATTCCTCTGTCATATTTACTTCAATGCTGTATTATCTTACATCAAATAAGCAGTTATTACAATCCTGTTATCATTTCTGTATTCCAGCCTGTTCTTTTTCGTTGTTATTCTCCACCCCACCGCATATAATAAAATTCATTAACTGCGAAATGAATTTTTTATAAACAAAACCAGGGGGAGCTTTTATTCGGTATTTCTATTTCATAGAAAAATTAACATATTTAGATAAAACAAAAATATTTAACATATATCTAAAATGATACTTGAGCTCAGATGAATTATGTTGTATAATATACACAAAAATAGAAAGCGAGAGCAAAGATTAGTGTATGAAAAGACCAAATGAATCAGACATCGAGTTTAACACTCCGTTTATACGTCAGCGTGCGGATCCATTTATATGCCGGCATGAAGACGGAACTTATTATTTCACAGCTTCAGTACCGGAATATGACAGAATTATTTTGCGCAGCGCAGATACGGTTAAGGGCTTACAGACTGCAAAAGAGCATGTGATATGGTATAAACATGAAAGCGGGGAGCAGGGCAGCCACATATGGGCACCGGAGATTCATTACTTAAATGACTGCTGGTACATCTATTATGCAGCTGGAGAAACAGAGAACAAGTGGAAGATCAGGCCTTATGTGCTGCAGTGTACAGGTCCGGATCCCGTAACAGATCAGTGGAGAGAACTGGGCAGAATGAATGCATCGGATGAGGATCCCTTTACATTTCAGGATTTTTCACTGGACGCTACTGTTTTCCAGCATAAAAAGGAATACTATCTGGTCTGGGCAGAGAAAACCGGCACTGGAAAAAAGATATCTCAATTGTATCTGTCTAAGATGGAGACACCATGGAAATTGTCAGGTGAACATATCCTTTTGTCTACACCGGATTATGACTGGGAGCGGAAAGGTTTCTGGGTAAATGAGGGACCAGCGGTTTTAAAGCACGGCGGGCGGATCTATGTGACCTACTCTGCCAGTGATACGGGAAGCAATTACTGCATGGGTATGTTAACCATTGATGAGACTGAGGACGTAATGGATCCACACGCATGGAGGAAATGCCGGAAACCTGTTTTAACAACGGATGAAACAAAGCACATCTATGGGCCTGGCCATAATTCTTTTGTAAAAGGAGAAGAGGATGCTGCTGATTATTGTATTTATCATGGGAGAGAGTATGGTGAAATACAGGGAAACCCTCTGTATGATCCCAATCGTCATACAATGATCATGCAAGTGAAGTGGAGTGAAGAAGGGGAACCGGTATTTTCTTTTGGTGTGTAATTTTTTGCCTGAATATTTAGAAAAAACTAAATTAATTTAATATAATGTAAAGGAGAAACAATATGAAGCGTAAATTATCAATTATTCTGGCTGGTGCCGTAACAGCGGCAATGGTTTTAACCGGCTGCAGTTCCGCAGCAGGGACAGATTCAAAAGCTGATGCAAAGGAGTCTGCTGCAGATGACAAAAAAGAAGTAGTGAATACAGTGGGACCGGATTCCGGTTCACACCTGAATATGTGGTCGTTTGTTGAGCTGCATAATACATTTTATGCGGATATGCTGGAAAGATGGAATAAAGAGAATCCGGACCGGCAGATTCAGATTACCTTTACAACTTATCCGTTTGCCGATATGCATAATAAGCTGATTATGGCATTGCAGACCGGGCAGGGAGCGCCGGATCTCTGTGATGTGGAGATTGGTCAGTTTCCCAACTTCCTTCAGGGAGATATACAGCTTTATCCGTTGAACGATGCAATAAAACCATATCAGGGTGATCTGGTGCAATCCAGATTAGATGTTTATTCAAAAGATGGGAACTATTATGGTGCGCCGACCCATGTAGGAGCGACTGTCATGTATTACAATACGGAAATACTGGATCAGTACGGAATCGATTATACAAAAATAAAGACATGGGATGACTATACGGAGGCCGGAAGAAAATTAAAAGAGGCCTCAGATGGAAAAGTAAAGATGACCAGCGTAGATACCGGAGGTATTGACTGGATGTCTATTGCAATGTCTGAATATGGAGAAGACTGGGCAGCGGGCAAGGATGGTACCCTGAACGTAGAACTGGAGTCTGTGAAAAATATGCTCACCATGCAGCAGACCTGGCTGACAGACGGGATTGCCATGATCTCACCGGCCGGGCATGTGGATCTGGAAGAAGGGTTCCAGAATATACTGGACGGAAATATCGCTTCCTTTCCCAAAGCCTTATGGTATATGAGCCGATTTTTAAATTATATGCCGGATATGAAAGGTAAGATAGCCATGGCACCATTGCCGGTATTTAAGGATGGACAGAGCCGCTCTGTGGGTATCGGAGGAACTGGAACGGTAGTGACAAAACAATCTTCGGATCCGGAACTGGCAGCAGATTTTATTACATATGCAAAGTGTTCGGCAGTAGGAAGCCGTCAGATTTGGGAACAGCTTGGTTTTGATGTATGCAATACCAAACTATGGACGGATGATACGGTAACGAAGGATTCTTCAAATAAATATATCAGCTTTTTTAAGACAAATCCTTTTGACGTTTTAAATGAGGTTAAATCAGAAATTAATACCTTAAGCATTACAAAGATGACTCCTTCCATCAATGATTATTTCTGTACGACTACCTTAAACGAGGTTCTGGAGGACGGTAAAGACGTGGATGAGGCTTTAAAGGAAGCCCAGGAATATCTGGAATTGGAACAGTAGCTGGTTATACAGTGGAGGGGAATGAATGAAAATAAAACGGATTTTCTATTCGCAAAAAGCAGCTCCTTTTATTTTTGTGCTGCCATTTATATTAAGTTTTACGGTATTCTGGATTTATCCTCTGTTCAGTACGGTTAAAATGAGTTTTCAAAATATTCTACCGGGACAGATTGAATGGATCGGGTTTGCAAATTATGGGAAACTGCTGAGAGATACTACGTTTCATACAGCTGTTAAAAACAGCCTTACTTATATGTTTTTTTCTATTGTATTACTGATTCCCTTTCCCATGATGTATGCTGTTTTGATGGACAGTAATCTGGTCAGGGCAAAAGGATTCTGGAAAGGGGCTTTATACCTGCCTGCTCTTACCTCAGTCGTAATTTCCGGTACGTTATTCCGCCTGATGTTTTCAGAACTTCCAACAGGTCAGATGAATGTTTTTCTAAGCATTCTGGGGAAGGCACCGATTCCATGGCTGAAAGAAAAAAGTTCTGCAATGTTTGCACTCTTAATCCTTTGCTGCTGGAGGTGGACCGGCGTGAATATGCTGTATTTTCTGTCTGGTCTTAAAAGTATTGATACCACCCTGTATGAATCTGCATCCATAGACGGAGCATCTGCATGGAACAAATTCCGTTATATTACCATTCCTCTTCTGAGGCCAACCACAATTTATGTACTGACCATCAGCGTCTATGCAGGACTATCTATGTTTTTGGAGAGTTTTATGCTATGGGCAGGAAATGCTTCACCGAAAAATATTGGATTGACCATTGTCGGATACCTTTATAAAAGGGGAATTGAAAAGAATCAGATGGGATATGCCTCGGCGGTAGGTCTGACTCTCCTTTCGATGGCACTAATCATTAATGTGATTCAGTTGATCCTGAACGGGACCTTTAAAAAGGAGGAAACATAATTATGAATCTTAATAAGAAAAAACTCCTTACCATATTAGCAACGGCATCTTTCGCATTTCTGTGCATTTTGGTGATGTTTCCGGTCGTGGCAGGGGCTTTGGCCTCATTTCGGCCGGGAAGAGAGTTAATTCGCCGCGGACTCAGCATTAACCTGGATTTTTCAACAATGTCACTTAGCAATTATAACTATCTTTTTTCCTGGAATGTGGATTCCAAAAAGTATTTCATGTGGTTTAAAAACAGCACAGTACTGACTCTGCTTTCAGTGGTACTGACACTCATTATCTGCTATTTTGTGGCCTATGGACTGTCTATGTATAATTACAGGCTGAAGAATGTATTGTTCTTTCTGGTGATTGCTACCATGATGGTTCCGTTTGAAATACTGATGCTTCCACTGTATCAGGAAATGATAGATTTAAAGCTGATCGATACGACGGCCGGAGTCATTCTTCCTGGGTTATGCAGCGCATCCACCATTTTTTTCTTCCGCCAGTACATGTTATCACTGCCCAAGGAGCTGCTGGATGCCGGACGAATCGATGGGGCCACTGAGTTTGGTATCTGTGTTAAGATTATGCTGCCATTAACCAAGCCGGCGTTTGCAGCCATGGGAATTTTATGTGCAATGGGGTCGTGGAACAACATGCTTTGGCCCATGATGGTATACCGGGATTCGGGAAAATTTACGCTCCCCATTGGTCTGAATACCCTGCTGACGCCTTATGGGAATAATTATGATTTATTGATTGCAGGGTCCATGTTTGCAATTCTTCCTGTATTGGCAGTGTTTTTATGCTTTCAGAATTATTTTATCGAAGGTATGACAGTCGGTGCAGTAAAGGGGTGAATGAATGGGAAGTGGAAAAAAATATAGAAAAGCAGTTAAATATACAGCTGCTGTATTGGTTATGGTCCTGATGGTATTAGTTAGTATTACTCTTGCAGCAGGGAGAGAAAATGCATTTAAAACAAATAAAAAACCAGAACCACTGAAACGGGTATCTGTACACGATCCGTCCATAATCAAGGCCAAAAACGGAGAATATTATATTTTTGGCTCTCATCTGGCCGGCGCAAAATCAAAGAATCTGATGGACTGGGAATCTCTTGGCAAAGACTATGAGAATGTAACGGATAACTGGCTTTTTGGGAATATAAAAGAGAATCTGGCGGAATCATTTCGCTGGGCAGGTTATGATGACGGAGACTGTGCGGGGGGAAAATATGCGGTATGGGCTCCGGATGTGATTTGGAATCCTTATTATAATAACGGTGGTGGAACAAAAGGGGCATATATGATTTATTACAGTGCCTCTTCCACATGGCGCCGTTCCTGTATTGGTTATGCAGTATCACAGGACATAGAAGGGCCTTATACCTATGTCGGCACAGTTGTTTATTCCGGTTTTACGAAAAACGGAAAGCCGGATGGCAATAGTCAGAGAAATACCCGGTGGGATACGGATGCCATTCATATTAAAAAACTGATTGATTCCGGAAGATTGAAAAATGGTATAAGAGCGAAGTGGTTTACGGGGGAAGAATGGAACCATAACAATTGTCCAAACGCCATAGATCCGACACTGTTTTTTGATGCACAAGGTCAAAGGCTCTATATGGTTTATGGTTCCTGGTCCGGAGGAATCTATTTGCTGGAACTGGACAGAGAGACAGGAGATGCAAAGTATCCGGGAACGGATTCTGTTGATAAAATAAGCGGAAATTATGTGGACCGGTATTTTGGTATTCACCTTGCAGGCGGAAACCATCAGTCAGGGGAAGGACCGTATATTGTCTATGATGATGAAGCCGGATATTATTATTTATATGAGACATATGGAGCGCTGACTGCCAATGGAGGCTATAACATGCGCATGTTCCGGTCAAAAGAGGTCACGGGACCATATTTGGATGCTGCAGGGAATAATGCAGCGGACAGTTATAGGAATAATGATCAGTATGGCGTTAAGCTGATTGGAAATTATAAGCTTGCCGGCACCAATACAGGGTATAAAGCAGCCGGACATAACTCGGCATTTATTGATGAGGACGGGCAGCATTATCTGATTTACCACCAGAGGTTTGATCAGGGGACGGAATATCACGAAGTCCGGGTTCACCAGCAATTTCTCAATCAAAAGGGATGGCCGGTGATTGCTGTATATGAAAACCGCAATGAGAAGGCTGGCCATTATCCGGACAACGATATCACAGGCACATATGAGTTTATTAATCATGGTCTGGATACTTCAACCGGAATGATCAGCCCGGAATCAATTACTTTATTGGCGAACGGAAAAATTGGAGGTGACAGGGAAGGAACGTGGAAAAAAATAAAAGGTGACCGGTATGATTATGTCACCATCAATATGGAGGGGGCGGAGTATCACGGCGTATTCTACAGGCAGCTTAATGAAAAAACGGGGACAGAACAGGTGATGACGTTCACCGCTATTGGAGATAACAATATGTGCATATGGGGGACCAGGGAGAAATGAGATACGCCGTTCCTATGAAAAAACAGTATTGTATCAAAACAGGAAATCATGTATGATGGTGGTTAGTAAAAGGAGAAGGTTTTTTATAGTATACTGCCCATCTGCGTGAAAGGATTTGCTATGCTGCATATTAAGAGTGTTGAGGAAGGGCTGAAGATTTTTGTGGCCCTGGGATCGGAATTAAGAATAAATATTATAAAGCTTCTAATTGAGCACACCGAGTTGAACATGAATGAGCTGGCATCCAGTTTAGGGGTGACCAATGGAGCTTTGACCAGCCATATTAAGAAACTGGAAGACTGTGGCCTGATTTGTGTGATTTCAGAGCACAATGGTCACGGGAACCAGAAAATATGCCGTGTCAATGTGGATAAACTGTTGGTGGATATTGCTCCAAAACAAAGTGACGATGGGAAAAATACCTATACCACAGATATTAAAGTGGGATATTTTACGGATTATGAGGTTCTCCCCACATGCGGTCTGGCCAGCAGCCAGGCAATTATTGGAGAGGTAGATGATCCCCGTTATTTTGCTCACCCGGACCGGTATCAGGCTGACATTGTCTGGTTTACCAAAGGATACGTTGAATATGTAATTCCTAATCTGCTACCACCTCTTCAAAAAATCGATCAGATTACATTTTCTGTGGAAATCGGGAGTGAAGCGCCTGGAATTAACAATGACTGGCCTTCCGATATTACCATCAGCATCAACAATGTAGAACTGGGAACGTGGACCAGTCCTGGGGATTTTGGTGATGTTCCGGGAATATTCACACCGGACTGGTGGTTCCCCAACTGGAATCAGTATGGTCTGCTTAAGATGATAGTGGTCAATCAGTTTGGAACCTTTATTGATGGTTTAAAGATATCTTCCGTTACCATTGATGATTTTAAACTGGATAAACGCAGCCCCATCAAGTTAAAATTCCAGGTAAAGGAAGACGCAGTAAATGCAGGGGGTTTAACCATATTTGGAAGCAGCTTCGGTAACTATAACCAGGACATTAAAGTCCGGGTTCACTATAGCCCTGTAAAAGGAAAACGGGAAGATTAAGATAGGAAACGTAAAAATACCGGGAAATGATCGTCTGAAGGATATCATTTCCCGGTATTTTTTATTTCGCATTCGCCATTTTATTTAATTCATTTGTTAAAGCTAAAACCTCTTCAATACTTGCAGTCGTTTCCTCAATTCCTGATGATTGCTGTTCCGTATTTTTCATGGTTGAATTGGAAAACTGCAGTGTCTTTGTGATTGATTTCTGTACGTCTTCGGTCAGCTGTACCACTTTTGTTGCAGTATCTTTTGAATTCTGGGAGAGCTTTTGTATCTCTGTGGCAACTACTGCAAAGCCTTTTCCGGCCTCACCAGCCCGTGCAGCTTCAATGGAAGCATTAAGTCCCAGCAGTTTAGTCTGATCTGCGATACTCTTAATTGAATTGAGAATGACGTTGATCTGCTCGGATATCTGTTTTACATTTAAAATCTCTTTGTTCAGTTCATTCTGATTTTCATTGACCTGTATGGAGGAGGAGGCAAGCTCTTCCATGGTTGCCTCAATCACGGTAAACTGATCGACCAGATCCTTGCTCATTGATTTTAACTTATATTTCTGATAGCCGATCTGGGAAAGGGAGTTAGCAACTATAAAAAGTACTTCAGCCGCTGCCTGTATGCTTTTCTCTGAGGTAACCTTCACTTCATGAAGCGCATTTATGTATTGATCTTCATTGACTCCGATTTCTCTGGCAACCCGTCGGAATTCATCTTCATTTGGCTTGCTGCTTAAGGTCTGTCCGCCGAGAATTGTTCCAATTAATTCCCCTTCCACCATGATTGGAGCTGCGAAATCGATCAGACCTGAATGGCATTTAAAGATGTAGGGTCTTCCGGTTCTGGCTGCTTCCTGACCGCCTCTTTTATGGGATGCGGCACACCGGTCGTCTCCGGTTTTTGTTGAATGGGTGTAATTTGCGCAGATTCTGGTATAGGAACTTGGATTTGTAACAGGATTTCCCTCCCGGTCCACCGCAACGCTGGCCAGATTCATACTAACTGCAAAATTATCAAGGAATTTTTGCAGCAGACTGATCTCCATTACATCTGAGAGATTGATTTCTGAAAGTGTTTTATAAACATTTTCCTCATGATTCATGTTCATATACATGCCCTCCATAAATGTTGAAATTTGATGTATTGTGTTGAAATATGTCGAATAATTTTACATAAATTTTACCACTTACAGGGTGATTTGTATATATAATTTAGAGATTTTTTATTGATTGTGGTTCTCATTTAGAAATTAAATGGAGAAAATAATAAATTCAACCTACTGTTTTTGTATGTATTTTGTTTGCTTTAAAAAAATAAAACAGAATGATTAATATTACAAACACATTGTTCACAATGTATGTGACATCCGGGCCTGCCGCAGAGGAAAGGTAACCGGAATAAAGGATTCCAAGCGGAATCAGGAGATTGGAACTAAACGAAAGTAAAGCAAAAAAACGACCCTGGTATTCAAGGGGGGTATGTATCTGAAAATAGGAGTTCAGCGGCACATTTACACATGTTATAATAAACCCAATAAAGAATTGCAGGATTAAGAACGTACAAAAGTATAATTGTTTCATTGGATAGAATAGGAAGGAGAAGACACCGATACCAATCATCAGAATGCTGTTAATAAAAATGAGGTGATGCATATAATTCTGCAGTTTTATTTTCTTATTCTTAAAAATAAACAGCCCGGCAATGAAGGTTCCGATAATTAATGATGTGGATGTGAATCCATATAATGTTTCTGATATTTGATATTTCTGAACAATAATTCCCGGATTCATAATTTCATCACTGCCTCCTATAAAAAAATTCAGAGACATAGCCATGATAAATAAATTTAGAATATCCTTGTTATGCCACACAAAATGGAGTCCACCTTTTAAGTCATGAAACCAGTGGGATTTCTCCAAATGTCTCATTCTGCAAAAAGTATACTGGATAAAATATTCCTGGATGGCAGACAAGAAATAAAGGTAGACCATGATGACCAGAACAAGCTTAAATCCCCACAGACCAAAGATAATCGTTCCCAGAACAGGTGCGATCAGTGCTGCGCCATTGTCCCCAAAGCTTTTGATGCCATTATAGTTTTCAAGTGTCTCCGCTGAAACAAGCTCTGTAAACAGAACCTTTGATGAAATTTCAAAAATATTAGAGATAATATTGATAACAATGGTGACGATTAAAAGAATTATGGGATAGATATCTTTTAAACCAATGGTTAATAGTAAAATAAAATACAAGAATGATGTCAGCAGGTCACATACCACAATTATATTTTTTCGGTTCAGCCGCTCTACAACTAATCCTAAAAAAGGGGTGACAACGATTGCCGGAATTGTGGATAATGTGAAGAAAAGTCCGGACAATGCCAGGTTTCCAGAGCTTTTCAGTATATATAGCGGTAAAACTACCAGGTAAAAGGCCACACCAAATTTCGAAGTAATTCTGCCTGCAATCAATAATATAATATTTTTTTTGTAATCTTTTTCTTCTCTCATAGTAATCCCCTTTTAACAGCTGCATTTAAAATGCCTCCTTTATATTATGAATTATACAACATAAAGCAAAAAAACGTCTATAATAAAACAAACTAAAATTAAAAACGTTTATCTGTTTTAGCTGAAGTCCGGTGAGGCATCTAACTGCAGAAATCAAAATGGTTTGTCTGCCTGATAGAAGCAATGGTATAATAAAATAAAACAAAGAAAAGGAGTGATCATATGAAACTGAAGAATGTACTCTTGACTGTCAAAGATATAGAAATATCCAAGACCTTCTATAAAGAATTGTTTAGCCTTTCTGTTGTAACGGATTTTGGAGAGAATGTGATTCTTACGGAAGGACTGGTTTTGCAGGAGAAATCTGCCTGAGAGAGCGGAGTTGGGAATGGGGTACAATTTGGTGGACTTGATAGTGCTCTTTATTTTGAAGAATATGATATGGAACGTTTTCTTAGGAGGCTGGAAAATTCCAGCTATGCCATTGAATATTTAAATCCTTGTTTTGAGCGGGACTGGGGACAGAAAACGGTCCGGATTTTTGATCCGGACCATCATATACTGGAGATAGGAGAATCTCAGTCTGGGGTGATAGCCAGACTGCTGGGTTCGGGAATGACTGCTGAGGAAACGGCTGCGAAAACCGGACTGCCCATTTCTACAATACTGGAGACAGGCAATCACGGAAATAGCCGTTAATCCAGTTATTTCTGCTTCCCTTTTTTCCTTCGGGACAGATATACTTCTTTATTAAATGGTATAATGTAAGTACATTCATAATGTATCGCACAGATTTTACTGTATACCAATATGGTTCCATCCTTTAGAACTCCGCGTGATGTTATTTCCATCGCCGGAGTTCCTTTTTTACAGCCCAACAATTCTGCTTCCTCTTTGGTCAGGGAATTGGGTTGATAATTGGTCATGAAATGGGAGATCTGGTACTTGTTTTTTAATGCATGATTTTGTATGGAATCTTCAATAATTTCCCTGCTCAGTTCCGGAAAAAGACGGCAGGGGATCCAGCCGGTTTCGATCTGGGTTATTTCGTATCGGACAATGCGTAACCGTTTGTATTCCCAGACTACCTCGTTTTGGTTTAGATTAAAGATACTGATCAGCTTTGGGTCGGGAACAATCTTTTTTAAGTAGAGCATTTTCGACTGAAGCTCCTGATAGGGAACTTCAATCATGGAGTTATATACCAGAGGATTGCCCAGAGCGCGGGCCCGGACATAGATGCCATCCCCCTGAATCACGGAGATCAGACCGATGCTTTCCAGGCGCTTTAGGGCTTTTTGTATGGTAAAACGGGAGACCTGATAAGCAGATGCCAGATCCCTCTGGGTGGGGAGTTTGTTATTCCAGAACTTTTGCTGATATATTTTACTAACTAAATCAATTACGATAAATTCTGTCTTTCTGGAGCTCATAGTCACACCTCCATAGTGCGTGGTTATTACGGAGTGATAAGCGTGCCGTCCGGAATCCGGCTCTGGGTCCACTCATGAGGACGATAGACAACCGGATAGCGGGATAATTCCTCTTCGTTAATATCCACACCAATGCCCGGACGTTCGATGGGATAGAAATATCCGCCCTGGGATTCATTATAGCCAGGGAACACGGCTTTTATCTTGTCCTTTAACTCAATGTCTTCCTGAATTGCAGCATTGTGCAGATGGATGTTTAAGTGAGTGTTTACAGCAATCCCGATCGGAGTAATATCAGAGGGAGTGTGCCATGCAATCCGGACACCAAAGGCTTCACAAAGCGCAGCCAGTTTGAGAGCGGGAGTGATCCCCCCAAGCTGTGACACATGGCAGCGAAGAAAATCAATCTGACGATTGACGATTAAATGTTTCCATTCCATGGGATTATTAAATAGTTCCCCGGTTGCAACAGGGACAGAGGACTGGCTTCGTAACTGGGACAGCCATTCATTCTGGTCCGGAGGAAGAAGATCTTCAATGTAATAAGGGTGATATTGTTCCAGTTCCTTGGCAAATTGAATGGCCTGGTTTGGATAAAGACGTTCATGGACATCATGAAGAATATGGAAGTCCCTGCCATAACGTTCACGAAGCTTTGAAAACATGGTGACTGTGTTATGCATATAGTCGTCCTGATTAAAATAAGTTCCGGAAACCGGGTTTAAAGGAGTCTTAAGATCATCTGGGATTCCTCCATAAAATCCGAGCTGGCATCGGATATGCTGATACCCCTCTGCGCGGATTCGTTCAATCTCCTGGTATAGCTCTTCCATGGAATCAGCAACTGCATGGGTATAAGCGGGGATAGCAGTGCGGGATTTTCCGCCTAAAAGCTGATATAACGGCATATCCGCAAGTTTTCCCTTAATATCCCAGAGCGCCATGTCAATGCCTGATATGGCATTATTTAAGACAGGTCCGTTTCTCCAGTAGGAATTGACCATCATCAGATTCCAGAGATCCTCAATATCATTGGCATCCCGGCCGATCAGGATGGGTTTTAAATAATCCTCTACAGCAGTTTTTACCGCCAGTGGCCGTTGCTGAAAGGTTCCGCAGCCAACCCCGTAAACGCCCCGGTCAGTCATAACCTTTACAGCTACCAGATTATGCCGTTCCGGATTTGTAATATAGCAGCGGATGTCTGTGATAATGGTTTGTCTCATGTCAGATACTCCTTTTGTTTTGTATGAGTCTAATTTAAGCACAGGCACAGGGGTGATGTCAACCTGGCTTTTTGATTTGCAAAAACGCCAAAATTAACAGTCCAATTTGAAATAATAAGTCTAAGAAACCCTTTATTTACAAGGATTTTACACAATGCAAACCGAAAAATGGAGCGGTTTACAAAAAAATACGCCTATGCTATATTTAGACCACAAAGCACGTGCCTAAAACATCAAAAACTGAAGGAGGTACCATTGAAAAATGGAAAAGCAGGAAGTTGCAGCTAAAATTATAGAATATGTGGGTGGGAAAGAAAACATAATCAATGCATGGCATTGTATGACCCGGCTCCGCTTTGATTTAAAGAATAACGAGCTGATTAAGCAGGAAGAAATTAAGAATTTAGAAGGTGTTATGGGGATTCAGTTTGCCAAAGACCAGCTTCAGATCGTGATCGGGACCAGTGTACATAAGTATTATGAAATCCTGATGGAAATGCTTCCGCTAGACGATGGTCAGGCACCGGTAAAAAGAGAAGAAAAGCAGAAAAAAGACTTTATTACGTGGTTTATGGATATGGTTTCCGGTGTATTCGGCCCCATCGTACCTGCCATAGCAGGAGCGGGTATGATTAAGGGTCTGATCGGTGGTCTTGTTGCGTTGGGAGTCATCACAAATACAACAGATACTTATAAGATTATTGACATGCTGGCCAGCGGAGTATTTACGTTTCTTCCATTTTTTATTGCAGTGTCTGCAGCTAAGAAATTTCAGACAAACCAATATCTGGCTGCCGCAATTGCTTCTATTATCATGTATCCTACCATGGTTGACGCCGCTAAGGCAAAAGAAATCAGCAGTTTTTTATTCGCCGGAGTAATTCCGGTTCCGGTATTTAATTATTCCGGCTCCGTAATTCCCATTATTTTCGGAGTCTTTGCTTTAAGCTACATTTACAAATGGGTGGATAAAGTGGTGCCAGAAGCAGCCAGAACGGTTGTTACTCCTACCCTAACCTTATTAATTTCCGGATTTTTCACTCTTACTGTAATCGGTCCCGTTGGTATCTATATGGGAAAAGGACTTGCTGGAATGCTTGATTTCCTGTTTGGCATTTCTCCGATTTTCGCAGGTTTCGTTATGGGGCTTATTCGTCCGGTATCCATTCTGGTTGGCATGCACCATGCCATGACGCCCATTGCTCTGGAAAACTTTGCAACGAAAGGGTGGGATATGCTGATGCCTATGATGTTCATTGCAAACCTTTCTATCGTAGGTGCTGCATGCGGATGTTATTTCAAAGAGACAACCCAGCGGGATAAATCCATTGTTTTATCAGCTGTGTTATCTGGAATTCTGGGTATTACGGAACCGGCACTATTTGGTGTATTAACAAAATATAAAAAAGGATTTTTAGCAGCTACCATTGCAAGCTGTGTGGGAAGTGCATTTATTGGCGCATTCGGTGTAAGGTTATATGGATATATTACGTCCAGCGTGTTCAGCATTCCGGCCTATATTGGACCGTACTTTGTTTATGCAGCAATGGGATGGATCATAGCATTTGGACTTTCGTTCTTCTTGTCATACTTATTTGTAGTAAAAATGGATACGAAATAATTTAATATCAGATTAATAAAAAATCTTGCAGGAACCGCATTTTGCCTGGTATCTGCAGGATTTTTTTATATTGTTCCTGCGTGTAAGGTTGACATTACAATACAAACGTCATATACTAATGTAAAGTTAACATGACAATGGAAAGGGACAATATGAAGAATAGAATGAAACAGCTGAGAGAGGAAAAAGGGCTCACCCAGGAACAGCTTGGGGAACTGGTCGGTACCTCCAGGCAGGCAATCAATGCAATTGAGACAGAAAAGTTTGAGCCTTCCATCTGGCTTGCTTATGATATCGCCAGTGTTTTTGAATGTCCCATTGAGGAGGTATTTCTGTTTGAGGAAAGTGAACGGAAATCCAGAGCGGATAAAAGCAGGAGGGATAAGAATGGCTGTCAGGAAGCTGCGGTATAATGAGGATGAGCTCCTTCGGAAACGCTGTAAAGAAGTAACAGTCATAGACGACAGAATCAGGCAGAACCTGGATGATATGCTGGAAACCCTGCATCAAACAGAGAACGGAGCCGCTATCGCGGCCAATCAGGTAGGGATCTGCAAGAGGCTGGTTGTCATTGATTACTGTGACTGCCTGCTAAAGCTGGTTAATCCAAGAATCATCGGATGCAGCGGAGAACAGGAATGCATCGAGGGCTGTCTCAGTTTTCCCGATCGTTTTGTAAAGACCATCCGTCCCCGGAAAGTTACCATTGAGGCACTGGATGAGAACGGGAAACAGATCATGGTCACAGGGGAAGATGAGCTGGCAAAATGCTTCTGTCATGAACTGGAACATCTGGACGGAATTATATTTTTGGATAAAGCCATAGAAGAATTACAACTTTAGAATCTTAGGAATGGACACCTGTCGAAAGATGGGTGTTTTCATTTTATGTGTCATAGTGTATGATTATACATACAATACTTGTCGAAATGGAGAGAAATTATGGTGGAATTAAAAACCCAGTTACCCCGGATATTTGACAGCTTCGCAAAGGCCAGACAGGATGGATTTCTGGCTATGAAGGAATTAAAGGACAGTGGCACCGGAGTGGTAGGTCAGTTCTGCACCTATACCCCTCAGGAAATATTTATGGCTGCAGGGCTTGTTACAGTAGGTCTTTGTGCAACCAGCGACGAGACAATTCCTGAAGCGGAAAAGGATCTCCCCAGTAATTTATGTCCTCTGATCAAGTCCAGCTACGGCTTTGCCATAACGGATAAATGCCCGTATATGTACTTCTCTGATCTGGTGGTAGGAGAAACCACCTGTGATGGAAAAGTGAAGATGTATGAACTTCTTGGCAAGATCAAAAATGTACATATTCTGGAGCTGCCCAAACGGCAGAATACGCCCCAGGCAAAGGCTCTCTGGAGAGAAGAACTGGTCCGGTTAAAAGAGCGGGTGGAAAAGGATTTTCATGTCACCATTACAGATGAGATGCTTCAGGAGGCAATTCGCAGGCGGAATATGGAGAGAAAGCTGTTAAAAGAACTCTATGAGTTAAGCACGATGACGCCTCCTCCTTTAACGGGAATGCGGCAGCTTCAGATCCTGTTCGGGTCCCAGTTTAAATTCAACTGGGAAGAGAAAATAAGGGAAATCGAGAATGCCATAGCCGGCATCAGACAGGCTTATGATGCGGGAGAAAGACCAGTTGCTGCCAGTGCTCCCCGAATTCTGGTCACCGGATGCCCCATCGGCGGTGTGACAGAAAAAGTAGTACGGGTGATTGAGGAAGCTGGAGGGGTAGTAGTAGTATTTGAAAACTGTACCGGTGCAAAACAGATGGACAGACAGTGCAGGGAAGAGGGAGATCCATTGACCAACCTTGCAGATCACTATCTGCAGATTGGCTGTGCCGTCATGACGCCGGATACAAACCGGTTTGAACTTTTAGAGCGCCTCTGCCAGCAGTTTCACATTGACGGAGTGGTTGAGATGACGCTCCAGGCCTGCCACCCTTATGCCGTAGAGGCTCATTCTGTTAAATTGTTTATGCAGGAGAAAAACATCCCTTACCTGCAGCTGGAGACGGATTACAGCACTGCGGACATCGGACAGCTTTCTACCCGGGCAGGCGCATTTGTGGAGATGCTTTAAATTATGGGACAGGTGAGGATAGGAATTGACTGCGGTTCAGCAGCCTGCAAAGGAATTCTTTTGTGGGATGGAGCGGTAAAAGCAGCCGCAGTAAAACCAACGGGTTGGAACCCAAAAGAAACAGCGAAAACCATACTTGATGAACTGATTGTAAAAGCAGGAGCAGAGGGAGAAGAGCTGCTTATTACTGCTACTGGGTATGGAAGAGTGGGAATTGATTTTGCACACAGGGCGGTAACTGAAATTACCTGCCATGCACTGGGGGCAGATTATATTCTCCCCGGTGTCCGTACTGTGGTTGACATCGGCGGGCAGGATTCCAAAGTAATTTCCGTCAGAGACGGCAAGGTACAGTCATTTCAGATGAACGATAAATGCGCGGCTGGAACCGGTCGGTTTCTGGAAATGTCAGCCCACCGAATGGGAGTTGATATGTCGGGGTTTGCGGCTCTTTTAAAGGAAGGAAAAAGCTGCGCCATCAGCAGTATGTGTGCGGTGTTTGCAGATTCGGAAATCGTATCCCTTCTGGCTGGTGGAAAAAGCCGGGAGGAAGTGGCTGGCGGGATTGTGAATTCAGTGGCGGTCAGAACGTCAGCGCTTGCAGCCAGAATTGAAATGGGATCACCTGTTCTTCTGACAGGAGGACTGGCTGATCTGGAAGGATTAAAAATCGCCCTGGAGGGGCAGTTTCAACTACCGGTTATCACTTCTGAATTATCCAGGTATGCAGGAGCAATCGGAGCTGCAAGGAAAGGGTTTTAGTGAGGAGGATAAATGGGTAAAATTTTATGCTATGTATATCATAATATGGCTGACTTTGAAGTCACTCTGCTGCTTCATAGATTAAAGAATACAGGGAAAAGGGAGATTATAGCAATCTCAGAAGACCTGGATTTAAAAACGGCCCAGTCGGGACTGACCTATCAACCAGACAGAAGGATCAGTGACATTCATAATCTGGATGAGGTAGAAGCGCTGATTATTCCAGGCGGCCCCATTGATAATGGTCAGAATGAAATCTGCCCTCTGATCCGGCTGATGGATGACAGGGAAAAACTCATAGGAGCCATTTGTTTCGGCCCGCAGTTCCTCGGAAGAGCGGGACTTCTTGACCGGTATCGCTACACGACCTCCTGTTCTCAGGAGAAGATTGTTACATTGTCCTGCAAGGATCCGTTTAACCGGAAAAATGAAGTGATGAAACGGGTTGTTTGTGACCGGCATATTATTACGGCTCAGGGTTATGCATTTGTTGATTTCGCTTTGGAAATTTGCAGATATCTAAAGATATTTGAATCAGATATTCAGGAATATGAGCAAATCGTTAGAATTGGTGAATTTGAATATAAAAATTAAATAAGCTTTCATTTGGTTACATTGACAGAAAACTTGGAATGTATTAAAATAGAAATGTGTCTGAAATCATTGACCTGTGCTCCCGCAGACAGGTACCGGATGATTTCCTAAAAAAGGGGGATTACGAAAGATGGGCAGTTCAGTGACTGGTAACGAAATACTGGATTCTTTTTATTCTGTTATACCATATTTAATGAATTTATTTGATGATGATGTATCATTTGCCTTAACCGATTCAGAGAAGTTTATCCATGTCTGGAATGGCAGAAATTTAAAATTTCATGTCAATTCTGGTGACGTTGTACCTGCCGGAGGTGCAATCAGAGAGGCATTGGATTTAGGCAGGGTAATTATAAAAGATGTGCCTGCCACGGTGTATGGCATTCCTTTTAAATCCTACGCAGTACCCATTACAGAAAGGAATAAGGTTATTGGTGTCCTGACTTTGGGAAGAAGCCTGGAAAAGAGGAATAACTTAATTAGTCTGATTAACAAGCTGAGTGCAGGTGCAAACCAGATTTCTGTATCAACCAATGGAGTGAGCCAGGGAATCGGACAACTCAGGGAGATGAACGGCGAGATTTCTGTTAAGGTGAAGGAAGCCAATGACAGCACGAAGAATACAGATTCCATACTGGATTTTGTTAAGGATGTTGCAACCCAGTCCAATTTACTGGGACTGAATGCAGCCATTGAGGCAGCCCGTGCAGGAGAAGCAGGAAGAGGCTTTTCTGTAGTAGCAGGAGAGATCAGAAAGATGTCGGCTTCTACCAGCGAATCCATTGGGCAGATCGACGGTGTGCTGAAAAGCATTAATGCATCCATTACTGCAATTAACACCCGGATAACAGAATCCAATGTGATTTTTACAAAAGAAACGGAAGAATTTGCAAAAATACTAAATTCCATTGAGGAATTAAATGGAACGGCAAAGCAGCTGGAAACACTTTTAGAGCATCTGTAAAGCCGCTGATGAGATAGGGATAGAGCCAAGGGAGGCACTATCTCTATTCTTATGTTTTCGTAATGAAAATTTTTGAACATCAGGAAAGGGAATAAAACATGAAGATTAAAACATCAAAAGTGGCTGTAGTGGGGTGTGGACTGGTTGGTTCCTCCACCGCATTCAGCCTGGTAACCCAGGGAGTATGTGATGAAATTTTAATGATTGACATCAACGAGGAAAGAGCTTTAGGAGAGGTGCTTGATTTAAGGGATACCATCAAATATCTGGATCGTAATGTAAAAGTACGTACAGCCAGCTATGCGGACTGCTCAGACGTGGATATAATTGTAATCACGGCGGGAGCACCGCCACAGAAAGGACAGACCAGACTGGATACCCTGGAGGTCAGTGCAAAGATTGTAAAAACCATTGTTGACCCAGTCATGGCAAGCGGCTTTGACGGGATTTTCATTGTAGTATCCAATCCGGTTGATATCATTGCCCATTATGTCTATAAGCTGTCCGGTCTGCCAAAGAATCAGGTAATCGGTACGGGAAGCTCCCTGGATACGTCCAGACTTCAGAACTTTATCGCGGAGCTTGTAAACGTAGACCCCAGAAGCGTCTATGCCTATTCCATGGGAGAACATGGTGATTCCCAGATGGTACCCTGGTCTACAGTAACAGTGGCAGGCAAATCCTTCAATGATATCATTCAGGATAACAAGGATCTGGTTGGAGACGTTGACTTAGATGAGATCGTTAAAAAGACAACCAGAGAGGGTTGGGAGATCTACAACAGAAAGGGAACCACCTATTATGGGATTGCCACGGCCTGTGCCGGTATCATTAAGGCGATTCTTTACGATGAAAACCGTATTATTCCTGTATCCACCCTGCTGGAAGGCGAATATGGAGAAACCGGTGTATTTGCCGGAGTACCCACTATTTTAAACCGCACGGGAGCCGCAGATATACTGGAGATCCATATGACAGATGAGGAACTGAATAAGTTTCATCAGTCCGTTGAAATTCTTCGGGAATATACTGGCAAAATGCATACGCCGGACTAAAAACAATCAGAACGTCAAAGCCTGTCACTGTGAAATATTATAGTGACAGGCTTATTTTATTGAATGCCATCAGGATCTGTTTCCAGGCTCAGGCTCCTGATTTCGTGATTGCGCAGAAGAAATGGGAGCAGGGCACCGGACACAATCAGGCTGAATAAATTCTGAACCAGATTAAATGGAACATTAATAAGGGCAGCCGACTGATTGTATACCATCAGTTCGTAAGCAAAATATCCCCCTGTAATGAGAATACTGGACACAATGCCTGCAATCAGAAAAGGCAGCAGACGAAACTGCGCTTTTTGACGGCTGCGTGTAAATCTCCGGTAAAGATATCCCCCGCTAAAGGCCGCCAGTGCTTTAATAAGAAAGGTAGCCGGTGCATAAAATACGTAACCTGAAATCAAATCTGCTGTCATTGAGCCAATCCCGCCTGCAACTGCGCCTGTCATAGGACCAAGAAGGATACCGCTTAGTAAAACCATTCCATCCCCCAGATGAATATAACCATTGGTAGCGGTTGGGATATGTATTACCATGGTAGCTACCGTGGTAAGTGCTGCCATTAAAGATCCAAATACTAACTTCTTTGTTCTTTTCTGATTCATAGTATCCTCGTCCTTTCAAATAAGATAATTGATGTTTTTTGATAAAACCTATCATATAGAAAAACTGGAGTTTTTTAAATAGCCAATTTAAGCAAAATCATGCATACCAGTTGAATGGAAAATAATGATTTCCATGACTGAGCAGTGAAAAGGTAATTTTTAAGGTCCTGTACAAATGGTTTTCGAATAATATTGACATAATATAGCAAAGCATATAAGATTAATTAGCATTATTGCATAAAAAAAGTAATTGGAGGGAGAAACAGGTGGGAAAAAGGCTGCTTGCCCGTTGGTATCAGATGACGCTGAACAGAAAGCTATATATGGCGATCGGAAGCGTGGGAATTATCATGGGCTTTTCCATTTTTATTAATTTAAAGGTTGCCTATATTTTTATCGACGATGCAAGAGGCATTATGGATGATAATCTGGCTTGTTATAAATTTCAGGAATCAATGGTACAGGAGAGGGGAATATTTGCCAGTCTGATTTCCAGCAGAACCATGGAAAATCTGGAGATCTATCAAAGAATCTGCCAGGACACCAAAGCATACTTAAGCAGCCTGCCTTATGAGTATGATAAAATCGGAGAAGACCGGTACGGCGTAACCTGGAACATTATAAACGGATACGAGACCTATGAAAAGCAGAAGGATAGGGTTTTAGCCATGAAGCAGGGGGATCCGGATTATATACGAGAACTGTATAAGGTTTATAGTATGCAGAAATATCTGGATCAATACGCTTCCCGGCTGACGAAAGTCGTTCTGATGAGCGGTAACGACTATTATGAGATTCGGGTTCCTGTGCTGAAACGGATGCCCTATCTGCTGGTTGCAATCAGTTTAACTGCATTTTTGATTCTGGTAGTATTTATCCGGTTTTTTACTGGGAATATTGTAAAGATCATGATGCAGCTTGCTACGGTCTCCGGGAGAATTGAGAAGAATGACTTTTCTTCTCCAGATGTGGTCTGGGAAGGGACAGATGAGATTGGCCGGCTGGTTCACGCATTTAATAAAATGAAACATTCCACAAAGAATTTCATATCAGCAACAGAAGAAAAGCGCCAGATTGAAGAAAAACTCTATAAGCACGAACTGGAACGGGCAGATTTGGAAAAGCGTTTTTCCATGGCACAGCTTCAGTTGATTAAGAGCCAGCTGAATCCTCATTTTTTATTTAATACCCTTAATATGATCACACGAATGGCCCAGATGGAAGAGGCGCCCGTTACGGAAGAGATGCTGGTTTCCATCGGAAACCTTCTGCGCTACAGCTTACGGACTGCCAATGCGTTTGAACCTTTGGAGCAGGAGCTAAAGGTGGCAAGAGATTATATGTATATCCAAAAGATGAGGTTCGGAGACAGGCTGTCCTGGAATATTGACTGTGAGGAAGATCTCTATAAGGAGGAAGTCCCCGTTTTTATCCTGCAGCCTTTGCTGGAGAATGCAGTCATACATGGGATCTCTGAAAAGGAAAATGGGGGGAGTATTTTTATCAGTATCAGAAAGCAGAAGGAACTGCTGCATATTTTGATTTCTGATACAGGCAGGGGCATGGATCCGGTGAAGCTGGCAGAGATCCGCAATGCCATTGAGACAGAAGGAAAAGGTCTGGGGATTGGGCTTGGAAATATATACAGAAGAATTTCCTCGTACTACGAATATGGAAAAGTGACGATTGACAGCACATTGGATCAGGGAACAGAGGTAATCATTGTTTTTGGAGGAAAAAAGGGGTGAACAAACGATGTATCGGCTGATGATTGTGGAAGATGAAATGATTGAGCGGATGGTGCTCAAAAAAATGCTCCAAAAAAAATTCGGAGAGGACTGCATGATCTATGAAGCCAGAAACGGCATAGAAGCGGTGGAACTCTTTCGAAAAGAGGACATACAGATCATTATTCTGGATATTGGCATGCCGGGAATGAATGGGATCCAGGCTGCAGAAATTATGCGAAAAGAAAATTCCAGGTGCTGTCTGATCTTTTTGACGGCTTATGACCGGTTTGATTATGCCAAAAAGGCGATTTCTATCAGAGCCATGGAATATATACTGAAACCCTACTCCCAGAAAGAGGTAATCAGTGTGGTAGAAGAGGCCCTCCGGGTGACTGATGACTGGGCCGGGCATGGCATTAAAGCAATACAGACAATACAAAACGAGGCTGAGGAACAGAAAGAACTGATGGAAGAGGAAACGGATTTAAACAGCAGCCGTCTGTCAGTTATGGCCGCCATGGTTATGGAGTATATTAAATCCAATTTTATGAATGAGATCTCCATGAGTGAAACAGCCCGGGCAATCGGCTATTCAGAGCCTTATTTCTGCAAGATGTTCAAGCAACAGTTTGGTCAGAGCTTTACCTCTTACCTGGCGGAATACCGGGTGGGGGAAGCCAAAAAGATGCTGGAGCAGCCCAATGTCAATGTAAAGGAAATCGGTGCCAGAGTGGGGTATACGGACAATAATTACTTTACGAAAGTCTTCAAACGTCTGGAAGGCTTAAATCCATCTGAGTACAGAATGAACAAATTAAAAGAACTTCAATCTTAAACAATTGGTAAAAAAACGCTTGTCTTTTAAACGGGACAGGTGTTTTTTTGTGCTCATTCACAAAAAAGGATAAAAATTTTCTATGAAAGCTAAAATGTTACGATAGAATCCAGGGGGTAATCACCCGTATAATAAACCCAGGCACAAAAAGTGTAGAAACCAGAGAGGAGGATATGGCATGGGACAGGAATTGTTTCGAATGGACGGAATCAGCAAAAGCTTTCCTGGAGTCAAAGCTCTCGATAAAGTAAGTCTGTCTGTAAATAAAGGAGAAGTTCTGGGACTGGTAGGTGAAAACGGTGCTGGAAAATCCACCCTGATGAAGATATTGTCCGGTGTTCACCGGGCTGATGAAGGAGAAATCTTTATCGAAGGGGAGAAAGTAGTCATTGATTCTGTGGCCAAAGCCCATGATCTTGGAGTAAGTATTATCATGCAGGAATTAAATATGTGCGGTCATTTAAGCGTTGCAGATAATATTTTCATTGGGAGAGCTCACAAAAAAGGAATCTTTGTCGATGACAAGAAGATGCACGAGGAGGCTCAGAAGATTCTCGATGATCTTGGGATTGATATAAACACCTATGTAATGGTAGGCAGCTTAAGCATTGCCAAACAGCAGATGGTGGAAATTGCAAAAGCAATCAGCTTCAATTCAAAAATACTGGTTCTTGATGAGCCGACAGCAACCCTGACTGAAAAAGAGATCGACCAGCTGTTTGGTATTATCAGACGTCTGAAGGAAAAGGGAGTTGGAATGGTGTATATCTCCCACCGTATGGCGGAATTAAATCAGATCTGTGAACGGGTTACCATTATCCGTGACGGTCAGTATATCGGAACCAGGAACTTAAACGAAATCACCATGGACGAACTGGTTAATATGATCGTTGGTCGTTCCCTGGATGATAAATATCCCAAGCATACAAGAAAAATCGGCGATATTGTTCTGGAGGCAAAAAATGTCAAAAGAGGAACTAAAGTCAATGCCGATTATTTATGTGTGAGAAAAGGCGAGATTCTTGGAATCTCTGGTCTGGTAGGAGCAGGAAGAACAGAGCTGATGCGCTGCATCTTCGGAGCAGACCAGCCGGATTCCATGGAGCTGATTATGGAAGGAAAGCCGATTAAGGTTAATTCCGTTATTCAGGCAATCAAGCATGGAATCGGATATGCAACAGAGGACAGAAAGAAAGACGGACTGGCTCTTGGACTGGACATCAAATACAATACCAATATGGCTCATCTTCCAAGCATCACCCGCTTCGGGTTCATCGATGATAAGGCAGGACTGGTCAATGCTGAGAAATACGTAAAGCGTCTTCGTACTAAAACGCCAAGCGTCCATCAGCTTTGCGGCAACTTATCAGGTGGAAACCAGCAGAAGGTAGTTCTCGCAAAATGGCTGTGCAATGATGTTAAAGTTTTAATTGTAGATGAACCGACCAGAGGAATTGACGTTGGCGCCAAATATGAGGTGTACGAACTGTTTAACCAGCTAAGCGACCAGGGTGTATCCATTATCATGATATCTTCCGAGCTTCCTGAGATTCTTGGAATGAGTGATCGTATTTTAGTCATTCATCAGGGAGAAATAAACGGAGAACTGAATGCGAAAGAAACCACCCAGGAAGAGATCTTGTATCTGGCAGCTGGCTATAACAAACTTGAAGGAAAACCGGCGCCTACGTTAGGTGTGGGAAATAGAAAGGGAGATTAAGAATGATGAACTTAAAAGCAAAGGGACAGGAGAAGAAAGCCGGCTCATTTGGAAAACTTGATGCAGCAACACGCCGGGCGATCTTTTCTATCGGAATCCTGATCGGACTGTTTGTTCTGTTTTCATTTCTTCAGCCGGCAAAGTTTCTGGCTCCGGCTAATTTACAGAACCTTCTGCAGCAGATTGTAACCTATACGATTATCGGCTGCGGTCTGACTTTCTGCCTTGTATGCGGCGGAAACGATTTATCAGCAGGTGCTTCCATGGCGTTGTCCGGTATTATTATGGTAGCGCTTTTAATGCAGGGACTGCCCCTGTGGCTGTGTATTATACTCTGTCTGACCATGGGTATTATGACAGGTATTATGAATGGATTTTTTATTGAGATACTTGGTGTTGTGCCGTTCGTTGCAACTCTTGCAACCCAGTGGGTATACCGTGGTATGGCCAACGTACTGGTTAACGGAGCACCTCTTTATACAACCAATATTCCTTCCGAGCAGGTTCAGAAACAGTTCTATGTTCTGGGTGGAGGAAGAATCGGCGGAACCGGTCTTCCCTATAGCGTTATTATCACTCTGGTTTATGCATTAATTCTTGGAGTAGTACTTGCAAAGATGCGAATCGGACGTCAGATTTATGCCTGCGGTTCCAACCTTGAGGCAGCAAAGCTTTCCGGTATCAATGCAGTAAAAACACGTATGTTTGCATACTGCATCTCCGGTTTATCCGCTGCAATCTGTGGTATCCTGGTAGCTTCAAGACTTTCCAGTGCACAGCCGACAGCCGGAAACGGATATGAGATGGAGGCAATTGCCGCTTCCGTACTTGGTGGAATCGCCATCTCAGGTGGAGAAGGAACTGTTTTAAATACAGTAATTGGAGCTCTGATGATGGGTGTAATCCGGAACGGACTGAACTTAAACGGTGTCAACTCCTTCTGGCAGCAGGTTATTGTAGGAATTATCCTGTTGATTGCAGTTGCTTCCCAGACAGCAAAGAAGAGCGGTGACTTAGGGGCACTCAAGCGGTTTTTTGGCTTGAAAAAATAAAAAAAAAACTATATAATTCAGGAGGAAGAAAAAAATGAGAAAGAGTAAATTAGCAGCAGTTGTATTAGCGGCAGCTATGGCAGTAACAGGCCTTGCAGGTTGTGGCAGTACATCTTCAAGCGGAACAGCAGCAACCACTGCAGCAGCAGGTGAAACTACCACTGCAGCAGCTGGAGATAAGACAACAGAGGCAGCAAAGACAGATAAAAAATCCGGTGAAAAGACCATTTACGTAATTGTAAAGGTACTTGGAAACCAGTACTGGAGCGTTCTTCAGGCAGGAGCGGAGCAGGCAGGCAAGGAATTAGGCTGTAATGTAGTTGTAGTCGGAACCGCTCTGGAATCCGATATTGAAGGACAGCTTACCCTTCTTCAGAATGCAGTATCTGCTCAGGCGGACGGAATCGTAATCGCTCCACTTGACAGCGTTTCATTAGATGCACCAATTACAGAAGCATACAAATCAGGAACTCCGGTTGTACTGGTAGATACCGTAATTAAAAGCGATAACTACAGCGCCGCTCTTTTAACAAATAATGTGGAAGCTGGAAAAACAGCAGCAGACGAACTGATCAGCCGCTTAAAGAACAGAGGAATTTCTGAGACAGAAGAGGCACAGATTGCAATTCAGGTTGGTTCCACTGGTTCCCAGACAATCAATGACCGTGTAAAAGGCTTCAATGAGTATTGGGACGCAAATGCACCTAAGTCCTGGAAGGTTTTAAACAACGACATCAAGGTAAATGACGGTGACATCAGCAGGGCAGTTGGTTTCTGCCAGGATTTCATCACAACTTATCCAAATTTAAAGGCAGTATTTGGTCCTAACAATGGTTCTACTGTAGGCTTTGTAACTGGTTTAACAGAATCCGGACGCGACGATATCTCCATGGTTGGATTTGATTTCTCAGCAGAGATCGAGACCATGATCCGCAGCGGAAAGTTCGATGTAGCTTCTGTTGTTCAGCGCCAGTACTACATGGGCTATGATGGTGTTAAAACTGCTCTTCAGATTGCTGATGGCGGTGAAATTAAAGACAAAACTGTAGATACCGGAGTTATTCTGGTGGATAAAACAAATGTGGATGATAAGGAAATTCAGAGTATCATTAATCCTTAATCAGTTCATACTATATAAAAGATCAGACGCTTCCCCTGTAATCAGGGGAGGCGTTTTGGGGGTACAGGAATGAACAAACGTATAATAAAAATTGGGGGAGCAGTCCTTCTGGCAGGAGCGGTCATTATGGCTTCTTATGGTATTTTTCATAAAGAAAATACGTCAGAATCACTTTTTTCTTCCGGAGAACAGACTCCGGAATATGTATTTACCTATGCCGATAACCAGCCGGATGATTATCCCACAACAGAGGGTGCGAAAAAGTTTGCGGAGCTGGTATGGGAAAGAACGGAAGGGCGAATTAAAATAAAAGTCTTTTCCGGAGGGGAAATGGGAAATGAAAATGAAATCGCAGAGCAGGTTCAGTATGGGGGGATTGATTTTGCCCGCGTATCCATTATGACGCTGACTGATGTAAATCCCAAATTCAACGTATTGCAGCTGCCTTATCTTTACCGGGATGAAACTCATATGTGGAAGGTTCTTGACGGTGCAATCGGAGACGAGTTTATGAATGATTTAAAAGGCAGCGGGACGGTTGCCTTATCCTGGTATGATGCCGGTGCAAGACATTTTTATAATACCAAACGTCCCATTGAACGGGTGGAGGACATCAGAAAGATGAGAATCCGGGTTGCAAAGTCGGATATGATGGCTGCCGTAGTTGAGGCATTGGGAGCGAAAGCAGTTCCCCTGGCATACTCCGATGTATATGCAGCGTTGGAAACCGGTTATATCGACGGCGCAGAAAATAACTGGCCTTCCTATGAAACCATGAATCACTATGAGGTGGCAAAATACATTACCCTTGACGCCCACAGCCGGATACCGGAGCTTCAGCTTGCTTCCCAGGCAACCTGGGACCGGTTAAGCGAGAAAGACCGGGAAATAATCAAACAATGCGGGGAAGAATCCGCAACGTATGAGCGCCAGATCTTTACCGAAAGGGAGCAGAATGTAAGGGATCGTCTGATCAAAGCCGGTTGTATCGTAACAGAGTTAAGCCCGGCGGAGCAGGTTCGTTTCCGCAGTGCCGTGATGACTGTTTATCAGACCTATTGCAAGGATTATATCGATGTGGTAAACCGGATAGCCCAGGTACAGTAATATATTTCCTGACTACGTTTTCCCATTCCTGGCAACCATATGATTAAATAATGGATACAGGAGGGTTCTGGTAAATGGCAGAAGGGAAAACCAAGGGGAAATTCTTTATTGGCTGGTATTTTAAGATGCAGTGTGGAAACACCGTTCTGGCTCTGATTCCAGGGCTTATAAGAGATGGAACAGGAAAACGCCTTCCATTTTTACAGGTCATATGGAACGAGAAAGCCTGCTGGCTGGATTTTAAAGAAGAGGATTTTTTTATTGACTGGAATCAAAAAAGGATTATACTGGGTAATAATATCTTTTCCCACAAGGGCGTCCGGCTGGATATAAAGACAGAAGACATTTCATTAAAAGGAATCGTTCGTTTTGGACCCATTACCCCAATTCAGTATCCCATTATGGGCCCGTTTCAGTACATGCCTTTTATGGAATGCAAACATGAGATCATCAGCATGTCCCACAGACTGTCCGGAAAGGTGAAACTAAACGGCGATGTTGTGGACTTTGCTGGGGGAATGGGATATATAGAAGGAGACAGAGGGACATCATTTCCCGAGAGCTACCTCTGGATTCAGTGCAATGCATTTTCTGAAAATGCTTCCGTCATGGTTTCCGTAGCCAAAATCCCTTGGCTGGGACTCCGGTTTGAAGGCTGTATCTGTGTGGTCATGTATCAGGAAAAAGAATACCGGTTTGCTACTTACCTGGGAGCCAGAGTGGTCAGCAAACGGGAGACGGCGGTCATTGTAAAACAGGGAGCCTATGTTTTGAAAGTATTTCTTTCCAATCAAAACAGAAAGGATGAAAAGCGGTTTGCTCATAAACTGCGGGCGCCAGTCCAGGGAGAGATGAGCCGTTTTATTAAGGAAGAGCATCTACTTCGTGGAAGGTTTTTGCTGTATAAAGGAGAGAACATGATATTTGATCTCTCCAGTAATTCGGTTAGTTTTGAATACGATTTATAGTCATAATAGCCGTAATCTTACAATTTATTAAGATTATGGCTATTATTCTGAATAAATATTAAGTTGGCATTGAGAAGACGGATTGTTATAATGGAATTAGAAATACAATAACAAATCGAAAGTGGGGGCTAGAGATGAAAAAATCAGGAAAATTAAGTATTTCAACAAGGCTGAAACGGGTATTTGCAATTCTGGTTTTTATTATTTTTCTTTCTTCAGTATTTTCGCTGATCAGTTTTCGCAGCATCGGGAACAACATGTCAACATTTTACAGAATTCAATATGAAACAACGAAAAAACAGATGGAGATCCGGAAGGATGTACAGACCATTAATAAACGAATTCTTTGGGCTGCCATTCGGGAAGATGCTTCTGTTACTGCAGAGCAAAAAAAAGAAATAGAAGGAAGATTCGAGAAAATTGTAAAATATATTGCAGTTATCAAACAGAATCTGAAGGATAAACAGTCAGGAGAAACATTGGACCAGGCATTTGACGACTTCCAGAAAGATACCGGTGATCTGCTTTCTATGCTGGAAAAGGGAGATACAAAAGGAGCCGTGGAGTATTACCAGACTACCTTCAATGATGTTTCAGAAGTACTGGCGGATGCACTGGATAAAACCGGTTCCCAGGCGGATGAAGCAGCTCTTGCAAAATATACAAACAGTCAGAGAGTTGAGAATGCTGCCACAGCATGTCTGGCATTTTTCTCTCTGATCTCTCTCATTATTGCGCTTCTCATGGGAAAACGTCTGACCAAGTCCATAGCTGTTCCATTAAAAGAGATACAGGATGCAGCAGGAGAGTTTGCCAAAGGTAATTTACATACGGCGATTGCTTACGAATCAGAAGACGAAATCGGTCAGGCGGCCATGAGCTTACGGGAATCCATGGAGAAGATCCGCAGCTATATTATGGAAATCGATTGTGCCATGGAACAGATGGCTGGCGGTAATTTCAATGTGGATTTTAACAGTGAATTCATCGGGGATTTTAAAAATATTGAATCGTCTCTTCATTGTTTCACAGAAAAGATTTCAAGAAGTTTTGAAGAAATTAATGAGGCAGCCAATCAGGTATCAGACGGTTCCAGCCAGATTTCCGAATCAGCCCGTTTTCTGGCAGTTGGAGCCGAAAACCAGGCAGGAATTGCCGGAAGATTGTCTGAGTCAGTGACTCATATTACAGAACAGATTGATGAAAATGCCAAGCTGACCAATGAAATTCAGTTGGAGATGGAACGGATCGCCCGGGATATTTCAACAGAAAATCAGAATATGCAGGAAATGGTTTCTGCCATGAGCACCATTAAGAAGACATCTCAGGAAATCAGCAAGATGATTGTAACCATTGATGATATTGCCATGCAGACCAATCTTCTGGCATTAAACGCCTCAATCGAAGCGGCAAGAGCCGGAGAAGCAGGAAAAGGGTTTGCAGTGGTAGCCGGTCAGGTCAGTCTTTTAGCAAGTCAGAGTAAAGAGGCTGCAAAGAATTCTACCGACTTAATCGAGGCATCGTTAAAGGCAGTGGAAGATGGGACTGTTATAGCGGACCGGGCAGCCGGTAATTTAAACGGCGTGGCAAAAGAAAGCAGCCAGATCATGGATAAGGTACGCAGTATTGCCCAGGCTTCCTTAGATCAGGCGGATTCCGTAAAAATGATTGAACATGGAATCGGAAAAATCTCCATGGAAGTAGATAACAATGCGGCTTCTGCAGAAGAGAATTCCGCCTCCAGCGAGGAACTTGCAGGGCAGGCTCAGAATCTGAAGGACTTAATGGGCCAGTTTCAGCTAAAAATCTGAAATACCTGAAGTCAGTTTAGAAAAAGGATACACAGGAAGGGGTCACATCACACCTCAAAGCCTGTGTATCCTTTTTTTTGGTTCTTCATCCTATTTTTCAAGTGATAATTCATATAAACAGGCATCTAAACCATCTTCTACGTTAATTTCTCGTTTTAAAGTAAACCCACATTCACTATATAACTTATTTAAATATTCTCTGTCTCCATAACAATCAAGTCTAAGATAATTTTTACACTGGGATATTGAGTGTCTCTTAATCAATTCTATGACCTCTTTCGCATATCCCTTTCCTGTATAGTCATCTTTAATTACAAGCTTATGTATATAATATGCAGAATCCTTATTTTCATCATTATTCCAAAATGAGCGGTCGCTCTCTACTAATACAAATCCACCTATTACCTCTTTATTTTCCTGTGCAATAAACATTTCACAGTTAATATATTTCTTTAAAAATTCCTCCTTAGATAAGTATTCAGGATTCCACATAGGCTTTCCGATTTTAATAAGCCAATTTGCTTTTTCACGTAACAGCTCAAGTAATATTTCAATTTCTTCTTCTGCAATTTTGCTTATACTTAGATTCATTTATATTTTCTCCTTCTTGGGTTTAACGAAACATATTATAGCATAATTTACAAAACTGCACACATCTTAAATATTGGCTGGATAAATAATCTATTTTATAAATATATTTCAAGTTGTAATAAACAGTATATAACAGTTGACAACAGTAATACACTGTTATATACTGTTTATCAAGGAGGGGTGAAATGAAAATAATAATAAATAATTCATCCATGCAGCCCCTGTATGACCAGATTACGGAGCAGATTAAGTGCGGTGTTATGCAGGGAACGTTAAAAGAAGGAGAAAATCTGCCATCGGTGCGTACTCTGGCAAAAGAACTGCGCATCAGTGCTTTAACAGTGAAAAAGTCATATGACATTCTGGAACAGGAGGGGTTTATTGTCACTGTTCATGGAAAAGGAAGTTTTATCGCTTACGCCAGCCAGGAATTCATGCTGGAAGAAAAGAAAAAAGAGGTTGAGGCCGAACTGGAGTCGGCAATCCGTAAGGGCAGAAGCTGCGGAATGAAGGATGAGGAACTGACGGATTTGTTTTATTTGATTTTGGAGGATTAATGATGTTGTTAGAAATGGAAAATATTCAGAAAACGTATGGAGATTTTACGCTGAACTGTTCTCTTAAACTGCAGTCAGGATATATAACCGGACTGATTGGAACCAATGGTGCAGGAAAAACCACGTTATTTAAATCGGCTCTGGGCCTTATTACCTTAGATCAGGGTGAAGTGAAGATATTTGACAAGCCGTTCAGTCAGTTGTCCCTGAAGGAAAGACAGGATATGGGAGTGGTTCTGGCAGACTCTGGATTCAGCGGGTATTTAACAATTCAGGATATTGCTAAAATTATGAAAAATATGTATCAGTTGTTTGATCAGGACGGGTTTTTAAAAAAATGCGGAGAATGTGGTCTGCCCCTGAATAAGAGAGGAAAGGATCTTTCTGCAGGAATGAAAGCCAGAGTGAAAGTATTGGCTGCCATGTCTCATGAGGCCAAACTACTTATACTGGATGAACCTACAGCGGGACTTGATGTGCTTGCCAGAGAGGAGCTGCTTGATTCCATTCGGGAGTATATGGAGCAGGGAGACCGATCCATTTTGATCAGTTCACATATTTCAACGGATTTAGAGCAGCTTTGTGATGATCTTTATCTGATTGATCATGGAACTATTGTTTTGCATGAAGAGACGGATGTACTTTTAGGAAGTTATGGTCTTTTAAAAGTAACAGAAGAACAGGAACAGAAGCTGGATCAAAGATATATTCTCCGCAGGAAAAAGGAAGCTTACGGATATCGTCTCCTTACGGATAAAATTGGATTTTACCGAGAAAGCCAGCCGGAAATTATAATGGAAAAGGGAAGTGTTGATGAAGTGATTACCATGATGATAAGGGGGGAACGGTTATGAAGGGGTTGTTGATAAAAGATTTACTTTTGTTGAAAAACCAGCAGCGTTTTTTCCTGCTCGTCTTCATTATGTCAGCAGGAATGCTACTGGCAGGTGTCAATCCTGTTTTTGTGATTAATTATGTGACTTTAATTTTGACAATGTTCACACTGAGTTCCATCAGCTACGATGAATTTGACAATGGATATGCTTTTTTATTCACCCTTCCAATCACAAGGAATCAATATGCAGCGGAGAAATATGTATTCGGATTTGTGACGGGAGGCTCCGCTTGTATTATTGTGACCGTATTTGCAGTTTTCATGAATTTTGTGAAAGGAGGAGCAGGCACGTTGGAACTTGTGATTTCGGCGCTTTTGTATCTTTTTATTTCCCTCATGTTCATGGCGGTAGTGGTTCCGGTCCAGCTGAAATTCGGAACAGAAAAAGGTAGAATTGTTTTGATCTTTATAATTGGGATAATCTTTGCCGCAGGATTCTTTGTGGTGAATGCGGCAAAGACTTTTCAGTTGGATTTATCAACAATGGTTGCAGCTTTAACGTCGTCTGCAGCAGGGTCAGTCATAACAGTTCTGCTTTTGATCAGTCTGGCAGCAGTTTTTGTATCATATCTTATTTCTGTCAAAATCATGAAGAAAAAGCAATTCTGACAGAAACTGGATTATTAAGGCATAAAAAGGGGAAGATAAGAGGAGAAAGTGCCGGAGCGTAGTACAATGAATCTTATTCTTCTTTTCATGGCATGGATGCCGATTTTGGTGGGATCCATGGGAATTGGCTTAATATCCTATTATTTTTATAAATGGGCAAAAGGAATCCGATTAGTCAGATACCGGTTGGCAGGTGAAATCTGTTTTATCCTGGTTCTGTTGTATTTCCTGCTCTTTTTTCTCTGCGTTCTTTTTGGTAGAAGCCTGACCGGTATCATTTTTTTTGACATTTGCCTGAACAAAAGCGGATCTGTGGCGGCCGGGGGTCATGTGATATTCCCGTTTGTATAGCCGGTCGAAATAGCTGGTGCTTTCAAAACCGGTGCTTTCAGCGATATCAGTGATGGAACGGTCAGTGTGAAGAAGCAGGGTTTTGGCTTGATTTAACCGGTATTTATTTAAATATTCAATTGGAGAGAGAGGTACGGAACACTGGAAACAGCGGAGTGCCTCTCTTTTGCTGACTCCCACCGACTGGGCGATGTCTTCCAGAGTCAGTCTCTTTTCATAGTTCTGCTCAATAAAATGGGTCATCCGTTTGAAACGAGCCTGGGAAAGGCGGTTGACGCCTGCATTTTCCATGGTGGCAAATTCGTCCCTGTGTAAAAACAGGATGGACCAGATCTGGCAGACCAGTGCATGAGCATTAAGCTCCCAGGTCGCTGTCTGATCCTCGCATAGCTTGTATAAGTCAGACAGAATGGAAAGTAGATGGCTCTGCCATGGATTTCTCCCCCTTAATACAAAGTGGGATATGCCGGAAAATAAAAAGGAAGCAATGAATTTTTCGTAAATTGAGCTTCCTTCCCGGGCTATAAATTCCGGAGCAAACAGTACGTTTGGAATAATTGCTGTTCCGGTTGATAAAAACCGGTGCATAACGCCGGAATTAATAAAGACACCGTCGCCGGGTTCCAGTATGTAATGAATGTTTCCGATGGAACAATGTACCATTCCTTCGGTCACAGATACCAGTTCAAATTCCCGGTGCCAGTGCCAGTCAATGCAGCGGTTGTCAAACTTTCCCACATCTTCGTAATAGTATTGAAACGGAAAGTCTGCAAAACCATGGGAGACCAGCTCCATCATGGATTCGTCGGTCAGTATTTTTGTGCTTTGCATAGAGCGTTCTCCTTTTTGTGATCGGCTAAATTGTACCATAAGCTGGCGGTAAATTGCAAGATTTGAATTACCAACTGCAGTATAATACAATCATATTACAGGGGAGGGCCGAATACGTGAAGGAAAATTATAAAAGTACTGTTTATGCCTGCTTTCTAAGCTATATTGTCCAGGCGATTGTCAATAATTTTGTACCGCTTTTGTTTCTGCATTTTCAATGGGAGTATGGAATATCACTATCCAGAATTACGCTTCTCGTTACCGTAAATTTTGGTGTTCAGCTATTGGTGGATCTTTTATCGGCTGCGGTAATAGATCGGGTGGGATACCGGATTTCCATGATTACCGCGCACCTCATGGCGGCAGCAGGACTGATTCTTCTCACCGTTTTACCGGGAATTGTATCTGTTTCCTGGGTTGGACTGCTGCTGGCAGTTATTATATATGCCATCGGCGGCGGGCTTTTGGAAGTTCTTGTCAGTCCCATTGTGGAAGCGTGTCCCACAGATAATAAAGAAAAAGCCATGAGTATGCTCCATTCCTTCTATTGCTGGGGCCATGTGGGAGTTGTTCTGATTTCAACCTTATTTTTCCGGTTATGGGGAATCGGAAACTGGAAGATACTGGCGGCTTTCTGGGCAGTTGTACCGGCTGTGTGCATGGTTTTATTTTTCCGCGTGCCGATTGCTTCTCTTTCAAAAGGGGAGGAAGGAATGTCTTTTGCCGCATTGATTGGAAATAAGCTGTTCTGGGTCTTTTTGCTTCTTATGGTCTGCTCGGGGGCAAGCGAGCAGGCAGTCAGCCAGTGGGCATCTGCTTTTGCGGAAGAGGGGCTGGGTGTAACGAAGACTATTGGAGATCTGGCGGGTCCCATGCTGTTTGCACTTATGATGGGGATATCAAGAGCTGTCTATGGACAGTATGGGGAAAGATGGGAACTGAAAAAAGTCATGGCTGCCAGCGGTGTTCTTTGTATGGCATCTTATCTTTTGATTACCTGTGCTCCTAATCCGGTATTGGGACTGATTGGATGCGGACTTTGCGGCTTTTCAGTGGGAATTATGTGGCCTGGGACGTTTAGTCTGGCTGCTGCTTCCATTCGGGGCGGAGGCACTGCCATGTTCGCATTCCTGGCACTGGGTGGTGATCTTGGATGCTCGGGAGGACCAACCCTCGTTGGAATTGTATCGGGATTATTTGGCAGCAATTTAAAAATCGGAATTTTTTCTGCAATTATCTTTCCGCTGATTCTGGTAATCGTTCTTATGAGGTTTTTTGCGGTAAAAAGGGAGTAATAATGACAGTCAGCTGTCATGTTATCTTTGTTATAATTTTCTTCATAAAATAGAAAAGAGGAAAATTAAATGACGTATGAGTTAGTAGAGTTAAAAGATATGATGGTGGCTGGTCTGTCAGCAAGAACTAATAATTATGTACCGGATATGGGAAATGTAATCGGCGGTTTGTGGGCGCAGTTTATGGGTGTTTATTCTTCGGTATTGTATAAGGCTAATGAAAAGACATTGGGGATTTATACGGAGTATGAGGGAAGAGAAACTGAAGATTACAGCGTACTGGCTGCCTGTGAAGTCAAGAAAACAGAAGGACAGCCAGACGGGATAACAATCAAAACCATACCGGCCGGAACGTATGCAAAATTTACTGCAGAGGGAGAGGGTAAGGAGGCAGTCGCAAAAGTGTGGCAGAATTTGTGGAACATGGATCTGTCAAGATCATTTGTATGTGACTTTGAGGAGTACGAAAAGACAGAAGAGGGGCGTTGCCGGATACATATTTATATTGGCTTAAAGAATTAAAAAGCGGAGGAAGCAGTTCGTTTATGAACCACTTCCTCCGCTTTTTTAATATACCACTTCCTCAAACCCGTCCGTGGAAGGAAAGGCGATTGCCACCGTCTGCCCTGGATTTTTATAATCCAGATTTACACTCATATCCAGTCCCATGGTATCTCCATCCTCGTTAATAATCATGGAGATCAGGATCTGTTCTTTGGAAAAGTATCCTTCCGGATTAATAATCGCTTTTCCGGTCACGCCAGTGATTTTATAATCCGAATCGGAAAGTGTGGGCCATACTTTATCGTAGAATTTGGTTAAATACTGTTCCAGACCGTCTGCCTCAGTGGTATAAAACATGACACTGTTACCGTCCTGATCCTGTGCGATCTGCACATTGTCTAAAAATCCCCAAAACTGTCCGGTAAGACCTCCAAGAGTGAGATGCTTTGTCATATCCTCATATCCGATTTTCATCTTATACTTGCCGCTGTCTTTGGAATCGGAGTAATAACAGCCGCCAGTATAAAAGGAGCTCTCAACCTTTTCCATGCCCAGAGTCTTTACCGTGCTGTTGGATAAAAACTCCATACTGGGAGTGTTGATATCGTGGTATTTCATCTGCATATTCATAATAACCGGAATCTGCAGCCAGTCGTAATATAAATTCATGGCAATATCAGCGTTGATATCCTGCCCTGGTAAAGAAGAACTTTTCTTGTCCGCATCCTGGTAAAGAAGAACTCCCTTTTTCTTCATCTGAACGGCAACGGAAGGGTTGGACGCTCTTAAGCGTACGATGCCATCCTCTGTCCATGCGCCGTCTTCATTCACAGTACGGCCATCAGGAGTCATGGTATTGGTTACCAGAATTCCGTCTTCATTAAAATAGTAGCACTCCGCCATTCCGTCTTTATCAGAATCGATCCACTTCCAGGCAGATGCTGTATAGGTATGATCGTCTTCCTTCCACCGCCAGCCATCGGAACCCTGTTTCCAGGTTCCAGCCATTGCAGTAGATGCAACAGAGATTGACAGAAGTGAGGCAGCAACAAATACTTTGATTAGTTTTTTCATGCCTTTTACTCCTCCTGTTTTGCCATTGAAACGGTAGATGTTTCATGGCCTGAAAGTATTCTACCATAACTTTCCAGTAACAACAACCTGCTATTTTAAAGATGATTTCAATTGTTCTATCAGCTCCAGATCAGAGGCTTTCAGCTTCATGTTGGTTGTCAGTGTTTTCCCTTCCGGAGACGTGACATGGATTTCTATCATGGATCCTTCCTTTAAAGCACTATCCGAAGCTGCTTTTAAGAATAAGGGGAATTTAGGGTGATTGTCTTTAAAGATACTCCAGGCCTCTTTCAGCTGCATAAGGTTCACGAGATTCATACGGTAATTCCTTTCTGATTCTAGATTAATAAGCACATCCTAGCATAAAATGGGTGGCGAGTCAAATCAGCAAAAGAGCAGTCAGTGCCTGGTAATAAAGGAGGATGAGGAGAAAGAAAATCAGGATCACTGGAAGTGTCCGTTTTAACAAATCGCCCATTCCGGTGTGGAAATATTCCGTTACCAGCGCAAGGCATACATGGGTGGGAGATACCTGCATGGCACAGTAGGAAGAGGACATTAGAAGCATCATCAGTGCGGCTCCTCCATCTGGTATGGCTGCAAAGGCCAGAGGAAGGCAAAGCACAATAATTGCTGTTGATCCGCCTACAATGGAGCCAAAGAAGAAGATCAGTGCAAAGGCAAGATAAGTCGGTATGGGAAGAGAGCTAAAGAGACCGGGAAGTTTTGAAATCACGTCCGTATAGGTAAGGACCTCTTTAAAAATCATGATGAGAAGCGTATTAACAATGATTTTTGGTTCCAGTGCAGAAAGAAAAAACGGTTTGATTTCCCGTAAGGAAAAGCGGTAAAAGAAAAATGCCGAAACAATTACAAGGGGAGTTGCTATGTATACCTCAAGATGAAATGCAATAATGAGTAGGATGGCTGCGGCAATGGTCCACAGACTTTTTATAAGCTGCCGGAGCGCTTCCTTTTTTGACATCCCCTGGTCATTTACAATTTCTCTTGGAATTTTTCTTAAATAAAAAATATAACCCAGAAAAACCAGGATTCCCACAGCCGGTAGCATGGACAGAAGAAAGTCTCCTGTCTCAACGCCTGCCAGTCCCAGTGCGATTAAAATAGATGAGTAAGTGGGAAGAAAGCTCTCCGGAATATGACGGTAATAGCTGGTGACAAAGGTTTTATCCTCTTTGCTTAAATAATCTCCGCAGGAAGAATCCACAATCGATCCGCAGATATAGACTGCTCCTGCAGAAGGAAGAAGACCGATGAAAATGGGAGCCAGTATGGTGGTGATTCGCCGGTTGCGGAACAGATGGTTTAATGAGGATTCTGCTGTCATTAAAAGATTCCGCTTTTCCAGCATTCGCTGTAAGAACGTAATGGTGTAAAAGCTTAATAAAATAGTTGCAGTGCTTTTGGAACATATGGCCCGGATGAGTATGGAACAGACACTTGAAACCGGAATTTGAAAAATAAAAAATGACAGCAAGATGCTGCACGCAATTGCCTGCCATAAAGGCCTTTTTAACCAGAGCAGTACTAAAATGACTAGAAAGACCAGGAAAAGTTTGACCAGCTCCATTGATACCATTATATTTCCTCCCTGTTGTGTGATAAAAAATTATTATTGCAATAAAATATTATCAGGGAGTTTAGCACCATTTTTTTTAAATGTCAATCTGTTTTTTTTGCTCCTGCTTGCTTATTTTGCTTAAATACCGGTAAATGGTGGCATCGGAGCAATTCAGTTTTAAGGCTGCTTCACTGACTGCACCTTTGATCATGAAAACTCCTTTTTCGTTTAACTGCTTCACGATGGAGATCTTCTCATCCTGGGTGAGGCGGTCTGCAGGTATGCGGTTTTCCATGATGTAATCCGGCATGGCACTGGCAATGATATCACCGATGTCGTTGGTAAAGGTTTCGGTGTGTTCCACAGGCAGGTCAATGATCTTGCTGGAGGGAGAATCAATGCACAATCCGCCAAGCTTTAAGATGGACTGGCACAGCTGCTGATAAATCTGCGTGTCAACATTTAAGCAGAGCATGCCTAAAAGCTCCTGTTCCTCTTTAATAAAAAAGGTTGAGGAGATCAAAGGTCTCTTGTCCTTTGTCAGTCCGCTGTAGTTAAGCAGATACGGCTCTTTTTTCCAGATTCCTTCTCTTATGATTTTAAGAGCCAGATCCGTTAATGGAGCCCCGACGGTTCTGCCGCTGTTTTGTCCGTTGGCTATGGCTGTGATGCAGCGTTTCCCTTCTCTTAAATCCAGAAGTGCAATTTCATAATTGTCACTTAGTACATTTCCCAGAAAATTAGTCAGCACTTCGTAGTGCTTCATGATATCACTCATCGAGTATGGCCCCCTTATGGTCTCATAAATTTTAGATTATTATATAACAAAAAAGCCTGATATGTAAATCCTTGTCCTTGAATTATCTGTCAATCTTGAATATTTGTGAAAAATGTACTGAAAGTCAGAAATGGACAATTGGTTTTTGTGAAAATAATAAAACATTATTATCCTGATAAAAAAATATTGACAAAGGCAAAACGATGGAATATACTTTGCCTAACAGTTCCACAGCCGTCAGGAAGGGGAACGGAAGGTAGACAAAGGCGTTTGCATAAAAGCAAGCGCCTTTTTTGTTGTTCAATCGACGATGACAGATGCAGGAGGAGAAAAAAATGAAAAAGATTATGAAAAATGCAGTTTGCTCGGTTATGGTTCTTACACTGGCGGTGTCTATGACCGCATGCGGAAAAACCCAGAGTTCAGGCGTCACGAAAGTAAAGGTAGGTACTGGTAATGCAATGCCGCCGTATTGCTCACTGGACGATAAGGGGGAGCCGGTGGGGTATGACGTGGCAGTATTAAAAGAAATTGATAAGCGTCTTGACAAATATGAATTTGATATTCAGGCAATGGATTTTAATACCCTCATTGTTTCCATTGATTCAGGCGCACTGGATGTACTGTCTCACCAGCTTGTAAAAAGCGATGCAAGAAAAGAGAAATACTTATTTCCTGAGCAGTATTACTGTCTCTCCCCCATGTCCTTATGTGTGAAAAAGGACAGTGGAATTAAGACATTGGATGATATGGCAGGAAAATCCATTAACCAGTCACCAACCAGTTACGAATATTCCATGCTGATGGCTTACAATGAAAGCCATCCGGGAAAGGAACTGAAAATCAACGCAGTCAGTGACTTGTCAACAGCAGACGGCTTTAAGCAGGTTGCCAATGGCCAGGTAGATGCAAGTCTTACCTATCAGTCCACCTATGACAGCGTGCAAAAGGAATTAAAGCTTGATAATCTGTCCCTCACCGATGTCGTTATGGTAGAAGATACCTACATTATGTGTGCAAAAGGAAAAGATGATTTAAATACTGCCATTGACGGGGCATTAAAAGATATGGTAAAGGACGGAACCTTATCAAAGATCGCCTCCGAGTATCTTGGTCAGGATGTATTTTCAAAATATGCAGATATGGTCAGCACAACAGTAAAATAAACGGATTGTAGAAATGGAGGGAAAAGAATTTGGAGAACACATTCAAACCGGAGACAATTCCGGGCTATATTCCCAATGTATTAAGGGCTTTTCCTGTTACCATGGAGATTCTCCTGATATCGCTCTTAATCAGCCTGGCACTGGGGGCTCTCGTCACTGCAGCCGGAATCGGTAAAAAAAAGTGGCCCAAAGCCATTGCAAACGGTTATATCGCATTTATGAGAGGAATTCCCACTCTTGTTTTAATATTTTTAATCTATCTGGGTCTTCCCCAGCTGGCTCAGAGTGTGGGAGTTGATTTAACAGGAGTCAGCAAGACCGTATTTATTGTGGCATGTCTTTCCCTCAGCAGCTCCGCTAATATGGCGGAGATGATGAGAGCCTCTTATCTGGCAGTGGATAAGGGGCAGAGGGAGGCGGCCTACAGTGTGGGAATGAAGGAATTTACAGCATTTCGCCGGATCATTTTCCCACAGGCCTTTGGCATTGCCATCCCCGCGCTGGGAAATAACGTCATCATGCTGTTTAAGGACACCTCACTGGCATTTGCAATCGGTGTCATTGATTTAATGGGAAAAGCGAGAGCCATCAGTTCTGCCAGCTATGGAGCAAACCGACTGGAAGTTTACATAGCAACGGGTATTATTTTCTGGGCAGCCTGTATTATCCTGGAGTATTGCAGCAAATTTACAGAGAAAATCTATACAAAGGGCCGGAAAAAGGCAACAAGTTAAAGAAAAGAGGAAAACAGGATGGATTTTAAATTTATCATAGAAGCGCTGCCAAAGATCATGCTTGCAGTTCCCATCACGCTCTTCATGTCTCTTGTATCGGCTGCTGCAGGCTGGATGCTTGGTCTTTCCATCGCATTGATCAGAAAACACAGGGTTCCGGTTTTGTCCCAGTTTTCAGCTGTATTCGTTTCCTTTATGAGAGGCGTGCCCATGGTGATTTTATTATACATCTCTTACTATGCACTGCCCATTCTTTTGTACAGCTATGGTCTGAGCATCGGAATTACCATTGATATTAATGCAGTTCCGCCCATGGTGTATGCGATCATCGCCCTGGCTCTTGACCAGGCAGCCTATTCCTCGGAAATATTCCGCTCCGCATTATCAGCCGTTGATGAGGGGCAGATGGAAGCAGCGTTCAGTGTGGGAATGACCCGGACCCAGGCGTTGTTGCGGATTATCTTTCCCCAGGCGCTTGCCATTGCCATTCCAAACTTAGGCGGCATCTTTGTCGGTCTGGTAAAGGGAACGTCCCTGGCTTACTATGTAGGAGTTTACGAGATAACAGCAACCGCAAACTTACTGGCTATGCCGGCACTTAATTTCATTGAAGCCTATATCATGACAACACTGATTTACGAAGCAATCAGCTTTGTACTAAATAAAGTATTCCGCATCTGTGAAGACCGGCTTAAAAAGTTCCGGGCAGGCGCGTCTGCCTGAGCGGGGGCATGAATAGGAGGAAGGAGCAGATATTATGGCAAATATGGTGGAACTGAACAATATCCATAAGTCATTTGGGAAAAACCACATTTTAAAGGGCGTTAATTTAAACATTGAAAAGGGGGAAGTTGTGGTAATTCTGGGTCCCAGCGGTTCCGGCAAAACAACACTTCTTCGTACAGTCAATTTCTTAGACAGCGCAGATGACGGCAGTGTAACTGTGAATGGTTTTAGTTTAGACTGCAAAAAGCATTCCAAAACCCAGGTCATTGAGCTGAGAAGAAAGACCGCTATGGTATTTCAGAACTATAATTTATTTCAGAATAAAACCATTCTGGAAAATGTAATGGAAGGTCTTGTGACAGTTAAGAAAATAGCAAAAGCAGATGCAGAAAAAATGAGCCGTGACATACTGGCTAAAGTAGGATTGTCAGAACGGTGTGATTTTTATCCATCCCAGCTTTCCGGTGGACAGCAGCAGAGAGCCGGCATTGCAAGGGCACTGATCCTGGATCCGGATGTAATTCTATTTGATGAACCTACTTCTGCGCTGGATCCGGAGCTGGTAGGAGAGGTTTTAAACACAATTAAAACGGTTGCACAGACAGGAATTACCATGATCGTTGTAACACACGAAATCTCATTTGCCAGAGAGGTGGCATCAAGAATCATATTTATGGAAGGCGGAAGCATTGTTGAGGAAGGAAAACCCTCTGAGATTCTGGTGAATCCAAAAGAACCAAGAACACAGCAGTTTTTAAAGAGGATCACAGATCCCCAGGCTGCAGGTGAAGAATAAGAGAAGTTAAACGGAGGAAGCCAAATGCATTATGATTTTGAAACCCTGGTAAGAAGAGACCATGCCGGTTCATTTAAATGGAATGATATGAAGGTAAAAAACCCGGATGTGAAGGACAATGTAGTGCCTCTTTCCGTAGCGGATATGGAGTGGAAAAATCCACCGGAAATCATTGAAGGATTAAAGGAATATTTAGACCAGTCCATATTGGGGTATACCGGAGCTACTGACGCCTATTATGACAGCGTGATCAGCTGGATGGAAAAACGCCATGGTTTTTCGCCTAAACGGGAATGGATTGTGGAGACGGCAGGAGTGGTGCCTGGCCTGGGCCAGATGGTGGCAGCATTTACAAAGCCGGAAGACGCAGTTCTGATTATGACTCCTGTCTATTATCCATTCCGCATGTCAGTAGAGAACAATAAACGGACGCTGGTAACGACAGAACTAATTAATTCCGGGGATTCCTATGAGATCAATTTTGCCGATTTCGAGGAAAAAGCGGCGAGAAAAGATGTAACGCTTCTTATATTATGCAGTCCCCATAATCCAATAGGCCGGATATGGACAGAGGAGGAACTGACAGAGATTGGGGATATCTGTTTAAGAAACGGAGTTTTTATCATTTCCGATGAGATTCATTTTGATCTGATTCTTCCAGGTTACCACCATATCTCCATGGGAACGTTGGAAGAGAAATATGTAAATAACTGTGTCATTTCCACCGCTCCCAGCAAAACCTTTAATCTGGCAGGGTTTCAGACCTCCAATCATTTTATTGCCAATGAGGAAATGCGGGAAAAGGTAACTGCTGCAAGAGGTTATCATTCTTTAAATTTAATGGGCTATAAAGCATGTGAGATCGCCTATACCCAGTGTGAGGCATGGCTTGAGGAACTGCTTTTGCACCTGGACGAAAATAAGAAGTTCGTTGAGAAATTTATTGCAGACAATCTGCCGGAGGTAAAGGTTTATGATCTCCAGGGAACCTATCTGCAGTGGCTGGATTTTAGTAAACTGGGTATGGATTATCAGGAACTGGAAAAATTCATGCAGATGGAAGCGCAGCTGTTCTTAGACGAGGGATATATCTTCGGAGAGGGTGGAAGAGGATTTGAACGGATTAATATTGCCTGTCCTTTCTGGGTTTTAAAAGAGGCAATGGAACGGCTTTTGGAGGCGGTAAATCGATATAAGGAACGGAGGTAGTCATATGTCAGCGGTCAATACAATCTGGGTTCTGTTTGGAGCTGCGCTGGTATTTTTTATGCAGGCAGGTTTTGCCATGGTAGAGGCAGGATTTACCAGAGCGAAGAATTCCGGAAATATTATCATGAAAAATCTGATGGATTTCTGCATCGGAACCCCCATTTACTGGTTTATTGGATTTGGAATTATGTTCGGAGGAGGAATTGATTTTTTCATACACGGCGATTACAGTGAGATCCTTCCCTCTGGTGTTTCTCTCTGGTCCTTTGTAATATTCCAGACCGTATTTTGTGCCACGGCAGCTACAATTGTGTCGGGAGCCATGGCAGAGAGGACGAAATTCTCCGCCTACTGTGTTTACAGTGCGGTTATATCCTGTGTGGTTTATCCGGTATCGGGTCACTGGATCTGGGGAGGAGGCTGGCTGTCATCTTTAGGATTCCACGATTTTGCAGGTTCTACGGCGGTTCATATGGTGGGCGGCGTAGCGGCATTTCTGGGGGCTTATCTTCTTGGGCCGAGAATCGGTAAATATACAAAGGATGGGAAGCCAAAGGCCATACTGGGACACAGCATTACACTGGGAGCTCTTGGCGTCTTCATTTTATGGTTCTGCTGGTTCGGGTTTAACGGCGCTTCCACCGTATCCATGGAAGGAGACAGCATTGAAGCAGCTGGAAGAATTTTTATGACAACCAATCTGGCAGCTGCAGTATCTACCTGCACCACCATGATATTTACCTGGATCCGTTATAAAAAGCCGGATGTTTCCATGACTTTAAACGGCACCCTTGCAGGTCTTGTGGGCATAACAGCCGGGTGTGATGCCGTGACTCCGGGAGGGGCGGCTATCATTGGAATCTGTACAGGACTGACTGTGGTGCTGTCAATTGAGTTCATTGATTCCAGATTAAAGATTGATGACCCGGTAGGTGCGATCGGCGTGCATGGCGTATGCGGAGCGCTGGGAACCATTCTGGTGGGCTTTTTTGCAAAAGAGGGCGGTCTTTTGTATGGAGGAGGCGTAAAGCTTCTGGGAATTCAGCTTCTTGGAGTTATTTCCGTAGCGGTATGGGTTGGAATTGTAATGTTTGCCGTATTTAAAATAATTGACCAGACCATCGGCCTGCGGGTTACATCCAGAGAGGAAATTGAAGGTCTGGACAGTACAGAGCATGGACTTGCAAATGCCTATGCAGACTTTCTTCCTGTTGTTCCTATGGAAGATCTGGGGAGCCGGGTTGAGAGTGTGGCTGGTATTAACACGGTCAGACAGGATGTCCCTGTGGAAGAAGCCATTCCTGTGAAATCTGCAGATTTTTTCCCGGCAGGCACTTCAAAGTCCGTACTGACCAAGGTTGAAATTCTGGCGAAGCAGTCTAAGTTTGAAGAACTGAAATCTGCCATGAATGAAATCGGAGTGACTGGTATGACAGTGACCCAGGTTCTTGGCTGCGGGATGCAAAAAGGTGCGGCAGAGTATTACAGAGGAATTCCTGTGGATATGATGCTTCTGCCCAAAGTACAGGTTGAAATTGTTGTTGCCAAGGTTCCTGTGGAGGAAGTGGTAAAGACTGCCAGAAAGGTACTTTATACCGGACATATTGGAGATGGGAAGATATTTATCTACGATGTACGGGATGCAGTAAAGGTGCGAACTGGTGAGACTGGTTATGATGCCATGCAGGGAGTGGACGATATATAAAATTGAAATTGTCTTATTTTGGAGCCAGACGGTATGGATCTTTTTCCTGCCCTCTGGCTCCTTTTTTCGTACCAGCATGCTAATTTTGGAACTTAACTTGTATAATTTCGTCCAATTGGTTGAGTATTTGCAGGAAACATGGTATAAGCTTAAAGGATATAATTATTAATAATTGTAACTTTTTCAACGGCATTCCCTTGTGTTTGCCATGATAAGTATTATATAATAAAAGCCAAAGTAACATTCTCTAAACGTATACTTGCGCTGTTTTGCTTATTTCAAAGGAGAATATATTTATGACTAAAAAGGAAATAACAAGAGAGATTATTGGAAATGTTTTAATACCCATGGGATTTGTCTCTGGTGAAAATATAAATAGCTGCTGGTTCATAAAAAAATTTAAAAACAGTAAGGGAGAGACTGCAAGGCTGGTGGTTGAGTTTTACACCAGGGGATGGGATAAGAGGCTGTTTATGGTGATTAACTCTTATTCAGGCAGATGCAGCAGTTATGGAATTCAGGATATTGTGCCGGACGGCAGTGAGAATGGCTTTCCATGTGTCACTTTAAAAGAATATAAGCTTGCCATGGAAGCATATGCGGATATATTGAAACAATATGGACGGGATTTCTTTAAGAAAATTTCCAAACCACCATTGGATAATGAATATTTCAGGGAAGAAGATGATTTCAGGCTGTTTAAAGAACACGATTTGCTGGCTCAAAAATTTTTAACAGAGCATCAACTGGATCTATCTCAAATGAATGCAGAAGATGCGATCCAGATAATAAAGAAAATTATTCTGGAAAAGCAGGGAGAGTCCTTTGAACATTGCCGGAATACAATTCTGGAATTATCCGCGTTTTATGGCAGAGTGCTGGGAAACAGCCATAAATGCAGATGGGTTATGCATAATTGCAGAACACATTTTACCTGTACCCTGAATTTTTACTCCAAGTCAGGCCCTTCGTTATCCTTACATAAGGATATTTCCATGGCATGGAAGGATGGGGTGGACAAGCTGGATTCTTTAATAATTGATTCATTGTAATAGAGGGGGAGCGCATTATGGGAGATGAAATTGTAACAATCAGTGAGATGGCGAAACTGCATCACCTTACCCGCCAGACGCTTATTTATTATGATCATATCGGGCTTTTAAAACCTGTTTCCATCAACGAACATGGTTACCGGTTTTACAGCGTTTTCCAGATCCCTGTTCTAAGGGAAATCTGTCTGTTAAAAAAGCTTGGGGTGAAGCTGGAAGATATTAAGAAAAGCTTTGAAAACCGCAATCCAGATGCAGTAATTAACCTTCTGGAATTGCAGAAAGAATCAGTTGAAAAGCAAATTCAGGAACTGAATAAAACGAAGAATCATCTGGAGCACAGAATCCGGTTTTATGAAGCGCTTCATGAAGAACATCCCATTAATACTCCCCATATAAAGGAGATTGGCCCCAGAAAGGTTCTTTTTGTGCCCTTTCCCGGGGAGCCGTGTAAAAATGTTCTTCATCTTACCTTGATGAGAGCGTGGAATCAGATTTTTGACTGGGGTATGGTACCGTCCAGCGGGTTTGGAACTCTGATCAGGTGCAGTCAGTTTGAATCCGGGGATCTATACCGGGGAGCGGGAATTTTTGTTGTAGTCCCGGAACAGAAATATGACCGTTCGGGGATTGAGGAGATTTCGGGAGGAATATTTGCCTGTATGTACAAATACGCCTTTCCATATTATAAAGATGATTTTTTTACTCTCAAAAGCTGGGTAGAGTCTCAGGGATACGAAATCATTGGTGATGCTCTGGATCTATGCCTGTTGGATACCACATTTTATAATTCGGAACATGAGGTGGATTACTGCTGTCTGCAGATTCCCGTAAAGAAAACAGGACCCCTTACATAAACCAGTTCTGATATATGAGACCTGTAAAAGCAAAAAAATTAGTTATGATATGGGCTGCTGTCACAATTTTAACAGATTTTGTTTTATAGGCAGCAAGCCCCCATAAGAGTCCCATGAAAAGAGAACCTCCAACCAGGGAACCACCTCCGCCCTGGTATACGATACCCTTTGCTAAGTATAATGCAATATGCCAGATTCCAAAAAATAACGATGGGTAAAGATAAGCCCAAATCATCTGATCATCAAAAATCTTATTAAAAATTCCCCTCCAGAACATCTCTTCCAATGTACCGTTTATCATTCCGAATACCAGAGCAAGGATCAAAACCTGAAAACCAGCATTTGGAGCGATATTTTTAAATACAGCGAAAAAGGTGGCAATACAAGGTATTAATGCTAAGAAATAATAAATTGTTTTCATTCTTGCTGTTATATTAGATCTTTGGCGGTAAATCTCTTTCAACCGGGTGAAACCACCAGAACAATATGCAGAAACAGGCAGGCAGAAGAGAAACCAGTAGATACAAAACCCTGTGACATATCCGGCTGTTTTTCCCATTTTAACAGTTAAATAAGGGATCAGTAATAACATGGAAATGCAAAGAAACGGGGCACTCCCAATCAGGATCCGTTGCTTCTTACTCATAGTTTTCATCATATATCCTCACGCTGTCATAATCATTTATTTTTATATGTCTGATTATAGTATAAATCCGCTTGACTGTATAGTCGCAATATAGTGCATAGTTAATGTAACAGGCAATAATTAAAAAAAGGAGGATTTATTATGTCAGAGATAAAAGTAAATGATTTACGTTCAGCATTAGAACTTTTAGCATCAATTCCGGGTCAGCTCATTGAAACGGATGTTGAAGTTCATCCTCATGCCGAACTTTCCGGCGTTTACCGCCATGTGGGTGCCGGCGGAACAGTTATGCGCCCCACAAAAGAAGGCCCTGCTATGGTATTTAATCAGGTAACGGGTCATGAGGGAGCAAGAGTGGCAATTGGTTTACTGGCAAGCCGGAAGCGAGTGGGATATCTGCTTAATGAGGCGCCGGAGCGCCTGGGTCATATGTTAAACGATGCGGTGAATCATCCCATAAAACCAGTGGTTATTGATCAGAAAGAAGCAAAATGCCAGGAAGTAGTTCATTATGCCACCGATCCTGATTTTGATTTACGTAAATTGGTTCCAGCTCCAACCAATACAGAAGAAGACGCAGGACCTTATATTACATTGGGAATGTGCTACGCTTCCGATCCGGAATCAAAGATTTCAGATGTTACCATTCACCGCCTGTGTATTCAGAGTAAGGACGAGATTTCCATGTACTTTGTACCGGGTGCCAGACATTTAAGCGTTTTCCGTGAGAAGGCAGAGGCAGCAGGTAAGCCCCTTCCCATCTCGATCAGCATCGGCGTGGATCCTGCCATTGAAATCGCTTCCTGTTTTGAACCGCCTACAACGCCTCTGGGATTTAATGAGCTGGAGATTGCCGGTGCGATCCGCAAAGAGCCGGTGGAACTGACACCATGTATTACCATAGAGGAAAACTGCATTGCCAATGCAGAGTATGTAATAGAAGGGGAACTGCTTCCAGGGGTTCGGGTAAGAGAGGATCAGAATACCAATACAGGGAAAGCCATGCCGGAATTTCCAGGTTATACAGGCCCTGCCAATCCGGAACTGCCCGTTATTAAGGTAAAGGCAGTGACCCACAGAATCAATCCCATCATGCAGACCTGTATCGGACCAAGCGAGGAGCATGTAAGCATGGCAGGGATTCCTACAGAAGCCAGCATTATTCAGATGGTGGAAAAGGCCATGCCTGGGAAGCTGTTGAATGTATACTGTGCGTCAAGCGGCGGCGGAAAATATATGGCTGTTCTTCAGTTCTGTAAAAAGATACCCAGTGATGAGGGAAGACAACGACAGGCGGCACTGCTTGCGTTCTCAGCATTCAGTGAATTAAAGCATGTATTTCTTGTTGATGAGGATGTGGATCCCTTTGATATCAATGATGTTATCTGGGCGATGAATACCCGTATGCAGGGAGATTCCGGTATTGTATGCATTCCGGGAGTACGCTGTCATCCACTGGATCCCTCCAACGATCCCTCTATCTCACCTTCCATACGAGATCATGGAATCGCCTGCAAAACCATTTTTGACTGTACTGTTCCATTTGATCAGAAAAGCCGTTTTAAACGAGCGAAATTTATGGATGTAGATCCTTCCCACTGGGTGCCGGATATTAACTAGATTGTTACTGGATTTTCACTAAATACATAAGAGGGATACATATGCCAATCGGAGTAATTGTTAACAGTCTGGCAGTGCTGACAGGCGGCGCTGCCGGAGCTTTATTAGGAAATAAAATACCTGGTCATCTTCGTGATAACCTCACGTTGATATTCGGAGTCGCTTCCATGTCCATGGGAATCGCTTCCATCGTAAAACTGACGTATCTTCCTGCAGTTGTGTTTGCGGTAATCATTGGAACTGCAATCGGTGAACTGATTCATCTGGAATGGGGGATCACAGCTGCAGCCCAGAAGGTGCAGACCCCTATTTCAAAGATGTTTTCCGGAAAAGGGACTGGGTTAAGTCAGGAGGAGTTCATGCAGAGGCTTGTCAGCATCGTCGTCCTGTTTTGCGCAAGCGGAACCGGAATATTTGGTGCATTGCAGGCGGGAATGACTGGGGATCATACGATTCTGTTCTCCAAGTCGATCCTTGATTTTTTTACAGCTGGCATTTTTGCAGCAAGCCTTGGATTTATTACGTGCACCGTATGCGTTCCCCAGTTTATTGTCCTTTTGACGTTGTTTCTCAGCGCTTCTTTTATCATGCCGATGACAACAAAGGAAATGCTAAACGATTTTACCGCTTGTGGTGGCATATTAATGCTGGCTACTGGTCTTCGTATTTCTGGGATCAAATCATTTCCCATAGCGAATATGCTGCCTGCCATGGTACTTGTCATGCCGTTTTCTTATTTCTGGTCTCATGTAATTTTGAGCCTGTTATAAGCCTATGGAGAAGAAACGGATCATACTTGCTGTCAGTGGGGCCAGTGGTGCCCCCCTGGCAGAGGTATGCTTAAAGGAGCTTAAAAAAATTCCGGAATATGAAACTCATCTGGTGATCAGCAGAGGTGGCGAGGAGACGGTTTTACATGAGACGGATCTGTCGCTGGAAGAATTTACAGGACTGGCAGATGTGTGTTACGACTGCAAAGATATTGGTGCTTCCATAGCCAGTGGTACCTTTCGGACGGAAGGTATGATCGTGGTTCCCTGCAGTATGAAGACAGTGGCAGGAATTGCAAATGGTTACTCTGATAATCTGCTGCTTCGGGCTGCAGATGTGACAATAAAAGAAAAACGCCGTCTTATATTAGTGACAAGAGAAACCCCGCTCAGCCAGATTCATTTAAGAAATATGGAGTATTTATCCGGTGTGCAGAATGTTACCATACTGCCTCCGGTTATTTCTTACTACAGCAGACCCAGGTCACTGGAGGACGTAAACTTTCATCTTGCATGTAAAATTCTAGATGCTGCTGGGATTTTTATTCCCGGATTCAAGAGGTGGGAATCCAATGATAACGCTTAAAAAAGTAATGGATCAAATCAACATCCAATGTGACGTCATACCAATGGGAGAGGATCTGACTGTATTGCTGTACGGCGGAGATCGCCCTCATATTGGCAGTACTGTTCTGTCAATTCCAAGAGCCAGTCTGACGGGAGAAGGATTAAGCGCGACTTCTTCCGTTCTAAACTGTCTGGGTCATAAAGACGATGAGCTGGCAAGGATTTTTGCGGAAAAAATTGCGGTCAGATTCAATCATACCACAGTCTGTATCTGCGGAATTCATGTGGACGGGCTAAGTGGCGATGGGATCAAGGCAATTTATGACGGCTGTCTTCTTCTGCTGGATGAAATGCTGGCCATTATTGGAAATGAAAATCTTTTAATATCTTCACAGAAATGATATAATTTAGAAAGCAAAGATAAAAACACAGCCCATGGCATCTGTCATGGAGATCCGGTTGGTAGTCCGGACGGAAACGGTTTCCCTCCGTTTCTAAGTAACCCTCCTCCTGGTCGTCCGTTCTTTGTCGAAACAAGAATAGGAGGAATTGTTATGGACAAGGTTTCGGTTGGATTTTCAGTATTTTTTGAGGAGCCCTTTTGGGTAGGCATTCTGGAGCGGGAAGTGGATGGAAAACTGTTTGTAAGCAAAATTACATTCGGGCCAGAGCCCAGGGATTATGAGGTAAATGAGTTCCTTCTTAAGAATTACTACAGGCTGAGGTTTAGTCCGGCTGTTGAAGCTGCTGTAAAAGAAAGTAGTAAGAATCCCAAACGGATTTTGCGGGAAGTCCGCAGGCAGATCCAAAACACAGGAATCAGTACGAAATCCCAGCAGGCGCTGAAATTGCAGCAGGAAGAGGGAAAACTGGCGCGGAAGCTTTTATCCCGGAAAGCGAGGGAGGCAAAAGCACAGCAAAAGTTTGATCAGAAACAGCAAAAGAAAAAGGAGAAGCACAGGGGCAGATAATGCCCCTTTCTCTATGGAAAAAAACAGGAAGAGATTACTTATTGCGTGAGGGTGGGAAGCAGGGTATAATCGATTCTATATTGACAAAAGCAGGTGAATGAATGTACATAGCAGATTTACATATCCACTCCAGGTATTCCATGGCAACCAGCAGGGACTGCACACCGGAGCAGCTGGATCTTTGGGCCAGACGAAAAGGAATCGGGATTCTCGGAACCGGTGATTTTACTCATCCGGCATGGAGAGCAGAGTTAAAAGAGAAACTGATTCCGGCGGAAGAAGGGCTTTATGTGTTAAAGGAGGAGTACCGTCTGGAGGGAGAAAACTCCTTCGGTTCCCTGATCCCCCGCTTTGTTATTTCCGGAGAAATCAGTTCCATTTATAAAAAGAACGGAAAGACCAGAAAGGTACACAGCCTTCTTCTCCTGCCAGGACTTCATGCGGCAGAGCAGCTTTCCATGAAACTTGAGGCTGTGGGCAATATCCGATCGGACGGCAGGCCCATCTTAGGACTTGACTGCCACGATCTTCTGGAAATGATGCTGGAAACAGATCCCAGGGCGGTTTATATCCCCGCTCATATCTGGACGCCACATTTCTCCCTGTTCGGAGCATGTTCCGGCTTTGATACCATAGAAGAGTGTTTCGAAGATCTGACTCCTCATATCCATACATTGGAAACCGGACTTTCTTCTGATCCCTCCATGATCTGGAGCATATCGGCGCTGGACCGTTTTCAGCTGATCTCCAACTCCGATGCCCATTCTCCTGCAAAGCTTGGCAGGGAAGCCAGCCTTTTGGACATCGAACTGTCCTTTGGCGGACTTTCTCATGCGTTAACCAGTGGCAGTGGATTAATGGGAACCATTGAATTCTTCCCTGAAGAAGGAAAATACCACCACGACGGTCACAGAAAATGCGGGATCTGCTTTTCACCTTCTGAGGCAGAACAGCATTCCGGCAGGTGCCCGGTGTGCGGTGGAAAACTGACCATGGGAGTATCCAACCGGATTAAACAGCTGTCTGACCGGGGTGAGGGCTTTGTATTACCCCAGGGAAAGCCGTTTGAGAGTCTGGTTCCGCTGCCGGAGGTGATCGCTGCCTGCCTGGGGTATTCTGCAACGAGTAAAAAGGTTCAAAATCAGTACTATGAACTGCTGCGTGGGCTGGGATCAGAATTTGATATATTAAGAGAGATTCCCCTGGAAGACATCAGAAAGAGATCAGATCCCATGATTGCAGAAGGAGTGAGCCGGCTGCGGGATGGAAAAGTGGAACGAATACCTGGCTATGACGGGGAATACGGTATCATAAAGCTGTTTGATTCTGATGAAATTTCCACCGGAAAAAAGAGAGGAAAGGACTAAAGCAGATGACAGAAGATAACATTGGTGCAATTCTTAAAAAGCTGGATGACGTATACGGAGTTACAAAGGAAGGGTTTTATCATGATCAGCACTGGCAGCTGCTTGCAGCGATTAGCTTAGTGCACAGAGTACAGATAAGCAGGTAGAAGAGGTACTTCCTGATTTTTGTAAACGGTTTCAGACTGCTGCCCAGCTGGCAGATGCACCTCTGGAAGAGATTGAGGCTTCCATCCGTTCCATTGGCCTTTATAAGAATAAAGCGAAGAATTTAAAGAAATGCTGCACTCAGATTGAAAACGAATATGATGGTGAGGTTCCGTCAGAAATAGAGGAACTGTTAAAGCTGGCGGGAGTGGGACGAAAAACAGCCACTTTGTTTCTTGCCGATGCGTATGAAATTCCGGGAGTTACGGTAGATACCCATGTTTTCCGCATATCCAGACGGCTGGGCTGGGCAGAGGGGAAGAATCCGGTAAAAGTGGAGCTGGAACTTCAAAAGGTATTACCGGAGGAACACTGGAACCGGATTAATTTTCAGCTGATTTATCATGGAAGAGAGGTCTGCACAGCCAGAAAGGCCAGGTGCGAAGAATGTATTTTGGGGGAGTGGTGTGAGAGAAGAATTTAATAATGAAAAGATCGCTTTGAAAAAAGGGAATATTTCAGAAGTATTCAGTGATGGCAAGGTGGTATACAGAGACTTAAAGCCTCAAAGTAAATCCGTACACAGACTGTTGTTGTATCTGGAGGAAAAAGGGATCGGGTTTACACCTCGCTTTCTTGGAATGAATGGGGATAATATGGAGATGGTAAGCTTTGTTGAGGGTGAAACAATTGATGATTATCCCATACAAAACGAGGTCAGTAAGAAAATTACAACAGTTCGGATGGCAGCGGAAATGCTTAGAAAATTCCACGATGGAACTGTTGATTTTATACAGAATCCGGATGATATCTGGTTTTTAGAATATAAAGGCGAATTACAGAAAGAAGTGATCTGCCATAACGATTTTGCACCGTATAATGTTACATTTCAAGATTTAAAGCCCGTAGGGTTAATTGATTTTGATACGGCATGCCCCGCACCAAGGATATGGGATGTTGCTTATGCAGCTTACCGTTTTGTGCCTCTCAGTGAAGAAGTATATGATATAAATACCAGACAATATCGCAGATACAGCAAATCAACAGACAGTCTGGAGAGGAAACTGCTGCTTCATGAATTTCTTGACAGCTATGGCATGAGGAATGCTGCAGAGGTTTTGCAGACTCTGATTCTACGGCTGCAGGATCTTGTAATCCTTTTTGATGAGGAATGCAAAAAGGGAAGTGAACCGTTTATTAATATGAAAGAATCAGGACATCAACAGTTTTATATTCATGAGATAACGTTTATAAAAGAGAATATGGTTGATTGGATATAGTAGGGATTGAAAAAGTATAAAAGGAGAACAGACAATGAAGTTAATGTTTCAGCAACGCTTTTTTTCCTGGTTTGACAGTTATGATATTTATGATGAGGAAGGAAGCTGTGTTTTCACCGTCAGCGGGAAACCTGCCTGGGGGCACAAGTTGGAAATCTATAATAGAAACGGCAGTCATCTGGCTACTTTGAAAGAGCAGATATTCACATTTCTTCCCCGGTTTTATATTATAATAAACGGGGAAACCGTTGGAACAATAACAAAAGAATTTACTTTTTTCACCCCCTCATTCAACATCGACTGTAATGGCTGGGAGGTAAAAGGTGATTTTTTTCAATGGGATTATTCCATATATTCCAGAGAAGGTGGCGTTGTGGCACAGATAGAAAAGCAGCTGTTCCGTTTTACGGATACTTATATTATTGATGTAGAAGAAGAACGGGATGCTCTTCTGGCACTGATGGTGGTTCTTGCCATTGATGCCGTTAAATGCAGTCAGAATAAAAATTAAAAACGCAGAAAACACAAGTGATTTATGATATGATCCTCCATAAGTAGACATGGTAAATAACCAAAATCTACTTATGGAGGATTATTTTATGGCAAAATCACCACACACTCCTGAATTCCGTGCAAAGGTTTCACAGGAGTATCTTGATGGAGTTACAGGATCTCTTGACAAAACACTGTGGGAGGTTCGTTTTTTTTGTGTATAATAGTTTGTTAGAAAGATAATATAAAAAAAGGATTGACTACAACGCTGCGTCATACTCTATGATTGTAAATGTCAGGAGGTATTTTCTATGAACACCAGGGAAGTAGCCGGTATTACCGGTATCAGTGTGCGTACTTTGCATCACTACGATAAGATTGGTCTGCTGTGTCCAGACCGTAATCCGGATAATGATTACAGGAACTATTCCGATGAAGATCTGGATCTGCTGCAGCAGATTTTATTTTTCAAGGAATGCGGATTTTCTCTTACTGAAATCAAGAGATTTCTTGCCAATCCAAATTTCGACCGGGAAAAAGCATTTGTACTGCAAAAGGATTGTCTGCTGCAGGAACAAAAGCGTATTAATGCCATGCTGAAAACTCTTGATAAGACAATGAAATCATGGAAGGGAGATAAAACTATGACGCAGCCAGAAAAATTTTATGGGTTTGGGAAAAATCACAACCCTTATGAAGAAGAAGCCAGACGTCTTTGGGGAAATGAGACCGTGGACCAGAGCAATGAAAAGATGGATTCCATGACCGAAGAGGAACAGAATCAGGTCTTTGTAAATATGGATCAGATGTTCCGTGAGCTGGCAAAGCTTTGCAGGAAAGCGCCTGAATCAGAAGTGGTACAAAATGCAATTAATAGCATGTACCGTTTTTTCAATGAGAACTTTGGTGTTACCTATACCCTGGAAGCATTTGCAGGCCTGGGTCAGCTTTATATATCAGACTCACGCTTTACTCAGAATATAGATCAGTATGCTGAGGGATTATCGGCATTTTTAAGGAAAGCCATGGGATATTATGCTGACAGCCAGAAGAACAGCTAAGGCACAAAAAATATAGAACCGTCCAACCTAATTTAATTATGGGACAGGGTGGTTCTGTTTTTTTTGGTTGAGTTTTTTGCAATAAGCATATTCGGATTCGACATGAATATATAAATATAAGATATTCCAATAAAAGAGAAGGTAAATAAAATTTATGGCGGAGATAAATCCAGATATAGATATGACTTTTAATTCAGAAGCTTTACCAAGTTTCTTCCGTGATGTGGAAATTATTGGGCCCGCAGATCTTGAATTGCCCAAATACCGTTTGGCTCATGCCAGATTAAATTTTGGTGCTTCCCCTAAAACAGCTGAAATTAGTGCCAAAAGCAGCCCCTTTCTATTGATGACTAAAAGCGTGCGGGAAATCTATAAAAATAATGATTTTGCTACTATTAAAAATATAGAAAAAAATGCAAATGATGATCTTAGAAGTGTATATACTAATATCTCAAATAATGGTGACAAAGCATGGACAAAAGTTAAAAAAAATGGCAAGGAGTTTTACATGAGCTGGTCAAATAATGGAAGTATATGGGCTTATACTGAAAATATGACCGTCCTTAACAATGCAACTCTGAATGCTCAAGTACAAATAGGAACCTATTCCAAATCAAATTCAATTCTAGGAATACATACTTATACTTTATCAATTCCTGCTGTAATTGCTGAATCGGCAATCGCATATATTGTGGCAAGAGCGGTTTCTGGTATTATTGCTGAAGGTTTAGGTTTTGCAATAGCAACGTTTTCATTGCTTCTGGCTCAAGCTGCATCTAAAGTTGGCTTAACTGGATTCAGTTTTGCTATTCGCAGTTCTGTAGTGTCTGCTATATCATCAAATTTAGTATTTGCTATCGTGTTTATTGGATTGCAATATTTATGGAATTGGCTAAATCGAAAATACACGATCCGGTTACAGATTTTTAATTGGGATGACAAAAACTCATGGAAGGTTAATGGACAATATCTCTCCAATGCCAAGATTTGTGGTGATAATCAGGAACTGAATTTTGAGTTACCTAAGATGCTAAAACCTGGTGAAGCGGTTACACCCCCAGGATTTGATCCGGTTGAGGTACTTGATACTGTATGCTACTATGCAATTGTTGTATGGGAAAATGATAATACTTTCTTGCAGGGGTGTGACATGGCTATTCAAGTGCAAAAAAATGATACAGAAGGGTTTATGTGGGCATTTTCCTGTCCCCGTTTTACAAATAACAAACAAGCAGCTAATAATGGTTTAGAAGATCCAAAGGCTTATTTGGCTCAAGCAAATTGGAATAGTGAACCGTTAGGCTTTCGTATAAGAAGTACTTCTAGAAATAACCCCGTAATTTTTGCTTTGGATGCTTTGAGTGGTGCTCCGGATAACCTGTACAATATTAATATACACATAAATAAAGAGCAGAATAATAATGTAGCTGCAAATTATTTGCTATTAAAATAGTAATTAACAAAAACGGAAGGGGGAATATTATTATGAGTTTGTGGGTTAATTGCAAAGTTACCAGCACTGGCCCGGCAGAAGACGGTACGGTTTATATTGGACTTAGATCAATTAATGCTAATCCGCCATTTAATGCTTGGTTTGTTGCTGTGGAGTCCCAAAAAAAAGAAATGCTTGCTACAGCCCTTACTGCTATATCAACCGGAAATACCGTAAATACATTACTTACAGATAGTAAACAATACAGTACTATCAACCGTTTATATGTGAATGAAAACTAAATAATATATACTTATTGTATTAGAACCCCAATCACTCCTCACCGGTACAACGGCGGGGAGTTTTTTACTTTACCATAACGCAGTGACATGAAAAGAACTTCTTTACGATAAATTTATGAAATTGTAATAATTCAGTAGATGTCAGGATGGAAATTATATGGTAAGATAATATAGGACTGCGCTGCCTTAAACGCAGCTTTTTTCATGAAACAAAGGTTTCCTGAAGGCTGTCGCAGGTAAAAAATGGATATGAGTATGGAGGCCTAGATGAAGCAAAGGAAATTTCACTTACACTTAACATTGTTCGGGACTATCGTTTTAGTACTGGTTCTTGTCTTATTGTTCCAGACCTTAAAGGGTAGAGCGGAGCCGATCTTCGATGACAATACCATGACTACATATTACGCAAAAACCGTTCTTGGAACAGCGCCGGATTTGCAGGCAGAACGGTATTTTAATAAGGATAACTACGAACTTTCCGGCTTCACCTTTGACGTCAGCCAGTGTGACTGGAATAAAGCAGGTACATACCGGGTTCCGGTCATCTACGATGGAAAGAAAACCAACTGTGTGGTGCAGGTGGAGGTACGCAATTCCGGGGTAGAGATACCGGAGACAGCTGCTTCCATCAATGAGAATGCAGTTTTAACAGAGAAGAAGTAAGGAGAAGACCCAAATGGAGCGTCATAGCTTAACTACCCTTTGCTACATTGAAAAAGAGGGACAATATCTCATGCTTCACCGCATTAAAAAGAAGAATGATATCAATCAGGATAAATGGCTGGGAGTCGGAGGTCATCTGGAGAAAGGGGAAAGCCCGGAAGACTGTCTCTTAAGGGAAGTAAAGGAAGAAACCGGCCTGACGTTACTGTCTTATCGACTCAGAGGGTTTATCACCTTTGTATCAGATCAGTATCCGGATGAATATATGTTTTTATATACAGCTGACGGTTATGACGGTTCACTTACTGATTGTCAGGAGGGAGTTCTTGAATGGGTGCCAGTTGAAAAAATTGACAGCCTCCCCATATGGGAGGGAGACCGGATCTTTTTTGAACTGCTAAAGGATGAGATTCCATTTTTTTCCCTGAAACTGCAGTATTGCAAAGATAGTTTAGAGGCTGCTGTATTAAACGGATCACCGTTAGAGCTTTTAGAAGAACGGGATTTGAATGGCTGTACTACCGGGAAAGTTCGTGCCCGCTTTATGATGCACCGTGATGGTATGCTTCATGGAACCTCCCACGTATGGGTCGTAAGACCCAATGAGAAAAGCGGGTTTGACCTGCTTTTACAAAAACGCAGCGCAGGTAAGGATGCCTATCCGGGCTGTTATGATATTTCTTCTGCAGGACATATTCCGGCAGGTGATGATTTTCTTTTATCGGCGGTCAGAGAACTGTCAGAAGAACTTGGAATTGACGCTGCTCCAGAAGAACTTACCTATGTAGGGCTTCATGAGGAACAGGAAGACGCTGTATTTTACGGACGGCCGTTCCGTAATCATGAAATCAGTCATGTCTATGTTTATGAAAAAACGGTGGATGAACGTCAGCTTGTACTTCAGAAGGAAGAGGTGGAATCAGTACTCTGGATGGATTATGAGGAATGTCTGAATCGGATGAAAGATGGAACTTTAGTCAACTGTTTAAATAAAAAGGAACTTCATATGCTTGCCCGCTGGTACCATAAAAAGGGATTGACCGGACAACAGCATTTATGATATAGTAAAAGTATTAAAGAAAGTAGGAAGTGTGTTTATGTTAATTGTGTCAAATCATGGAGCGTAAATCAGAATCATAATGTGAACAGGAAACCCGGACAGGAAGGCAGTCTTTACATTCCTTTGTTTTGTGTACCTGTTTAGCCCATGAAGATACAAAACTGACTGACAGGATTTTAGACCTGTAAGACTGGGATTTGTAGTCTTGCAGGTCTTTTTTGTATATCAAAACAGGCCTGACTGATCGCTCCATGAATCTTTTATTGTTTGAAAAAAGATAAGACAGGAGAATAACATGAATCACACATTTCAAATATTAGAATTTAACCGGATTATAGAGAAACTGGAAGAACTGGCACTTACAGAAGGTGCGAAAGAGCGGATCAGGAATTTAACTCCTGAGTTAAAAGAAGCAGAAGTAAGGAAAAATCTACGGGATACCACCCAGGCAAGAATGATCCTGGACCGAATGGGTCAGCCTCCCGCAGTAGCCATGAATGGAATGACGGCTATTTTTAAATCGGTGATGCAGGAAGGTATTCTGATGCCAGAGGATCTGGAATCAGTGGGAACTATGCTCACAGGCGTAAAACGGTATAAAGATTTCTTAAACCGATGCAAATATTTAGAACTGAGCCTTGCCTATTATGAAGAAAATTTAAATCCCCTGGAGAGTCTGGCAAAGGAACTGTTTGAAAGCATCAGAAACAAACGGGTGGATGATTCAGCCAGCAAATATTTAAGAAACGTCCGCCAGGAGATCGTACGAATGGAAGAGAAGCTGAGAACAAAGGCGGAATCCATGCTTAGAACCAATAAAAAGTTCTTTTCAGATTCGTATATCACCATCAGAAACGGCAAAGTATGTCTCCCGGTGAAAAAGGAGTATAAGCTGGCAGTACCTGGCAGTGTGATCGACCAGTCCTCCACCGGTTCCACACTATTTATAGAGCCTTCTGCCATCGCGGCGTTAAATGGGGAGCTGGAGAGCCTGAGAATTGAAGAGGAGAATGAAACCAGGAGAATTCTATATACCCTTACCGCTCAGGTAGAAGAGCAGCTGCCGGTCCTCACAGAGAATAGGAAGGTCTTAGAAAAACTTGATTTCCTTTTTGCCAAGGGAAAGCTCAGTGCAGATATGAAGGGAGTGGAGCCGGAGATTTTCACAGACCGGATCATACGGATCACTGAGGGGCGCCACCCGTTTATGAACCCGGAGCAGGTAGTTCCTTTAAACTTTGAACTGGGGAAAAACGGAAGAGGAATTGTTATAACAGGACCAAATACAGGAGGCAAAACCGTCTCCATTAAGACCGTAGGTCTGTTCTCCCTCATGGCTCAGTGCGGACTTCATATCCCGTGCAAAGAAGGTCAGATCAGTCTGTTTAACCAGGTGCTCTGTGACATCGGAGACGGGCAGAATATTACAGAGAACTTATCCACATTTTCCTCCCACATTGTAAATGTACTGGATATTCTTAGTAAGGCAGACAGAGAAAGCCTTGTCATACTGGATGAACTGGGCTCCGGAACAGATCCTGCAGAAGGTATGGGAATCGCCATCTCCATACTGGAAGAATTAAGAAGATGTGGCTGCCTGTTTTTAGCCACTACCCATTATCCGGAAGTGAAAACCTACGCTAAAGAAGCGGAGGGAATCACCAATGCACGCATGGCATTTGACCGGGAATCCTTAAAACCGTTGTACAGACTGGAAATCGGAGAAGCAGGAGAAAGCTGTGCACTTTATATTGCAGGCAGACTGGGAATGCCGGAGCGAATGATCAAACGGGCTGAGCAGTATGCCTACGGGTTATCGGAGACAGAACCGGAGTCCGGCAAATACAGGGATGTAGAGAAAAAACCGGACGGTCCCAGAATTGAAAAAATAAAGAAAACAACAGAAAATCAGATCGCAATGCAGACAAAATTTACCCTTGGAGACAGTGTAATGATTCTGCCAGACAAGAAAATAGGAATTGTCTGCACCACGGTCAATGAGAAAGGCGTAGTACGGGTTCAGATGCCGGATAAAAAAATCTGGATTAACAATAAACGGCTGAAACTTCTGGTTTCGGCTGAACAGCTGTATCCGGAAGATTATGATTTTTCCATTCTGTTTGATACCGTGGAAAACAGGAAGGCAAGACACAAGATGGAAAAGGGATATCAGGAAGGTCTGGAGATCCGAAAAGCTGGGGATGAGACCTTCCCTAAGTTATGATTTCAGCATAGTTTTGAGTGATCACAGGGTTTTTTGCGGTCATCCTCACAGGCTCTGTATTCGTATGGCAGTTCAAATGGATCATCGTTTAGTTCGGCAAGAATCAGGCGGAAAATCTGTACATGGCATAATTCATCTGCTATAATCCGGTTTAAGATGGCTTTGATGCGGAAGTCGTTAATCCACAGGCATTGCTGCTGGTATTTTCTGATTGCTTCCAGTTCTCCATTTAAGGAATTGGCTACAAGAGCGCTGATATTGGTGGGATAACGGTTGCAGGCAGGAGTCCAGTATTTCATACGGCCGTTTTGCCAGCTCCAGAGCCGTGGGTCTGCTCCCAGCATGATACAAAGCTCACCGAAAACATTGAGATGGTGCATTTCTACTACACTGATTCTGTGAAAACATTCTGCAATATCGTAAAAATACCGTTTCGTGATCATGCTGTTGTAAACGTATAAGCTGATTGCGGACATTTCCGAATTACAGGCACCGATGTTGGAAAGCATGGCTGTGGCATAAAGTTCATTGACCGTTACGATTTCAACATCAGGCCAGGGGGATTTGTCAGAAAAAACAAGTGCGGAAAGATCCATTTCTTACCTCCCATAGAGTCGTTCTATTTAAATATATCAACAGACAGAGGGAGTATGACTGAAATAATCAAAGGAAAAAGAGAGGCTGTAATTGGATGAAGGACGAAAGAACGTTTCAAAAAGAACTGGAAGAATTTGTGCCCTTAAACAAACAGGAGGAAGCGGACAAAAAGCTGATTCTTAAATGCCTGTCTGAAGGCGATCATATTTTCTTCCGGGAAAATGAGGAAGCTCATATCTCTGCTTCCGGCTGGGTGGTAAACCAGGCCATGGACCGTGTTTTAATGGCATATCATAATATTTATCATTCCTGGGCGTGGACCGGTGGCCACGCAGACGGGGAAAAGGATCTTTTGTCTGTTGCCATGAGAGAAGCCAGGGAAGAAACCGGAATTAAAACAGTAACACCAGTAATGAATCAGATATTTTCTCTTGAAGTCTTAACTGTAGATGGCCACGAAAAGAAGGGGTTATACGTTCCTTCCCATTTGCATCTGAACGTGACTTATTTACTGAAAGGAGATGACAGGGAGGAGATTAGAAATAAAGAAGATGAGAACAGTAAAGTGGGCTGGTTTTCATTAAAAGATTGTCTGGAAGTGGTAAACGAACCCTGGATGAAAGAACGAATTTACAAAAAGCTGATAGAAAAGATGGAAAATCTGAAAATTTAACAGAAAATTGGCATTTATTTTATGATTAGCTGTTTCTATTTTGGAGATTATGATTTATAATAATGGTATCTGAATGGATGAAGTTTTGCCAAATAAGACAGCGAGGTGTTAGATATGAAAATTGTTTATGCAATCGTCAGTTCCGATGATGGAAACCGGGTGACCGACGTTCTGAATGAGCACCAGTTCAGTGTCACAAAACTTGCCACAACAGGCGGTTTCTTAAAAAAAGGCAACTCAACATTAATGATCGGTACTGAAGACGGACAGGTAGAAGAAGTCATCACACTGATCAAGGATACCTGCGGAAAGCGCCAGAAAATTACATGCAACGTTCCTGCACCGAATATCGCGTCAGTTTCGGCGGGATATATGATGATGCCCATGACAGTCGAACTTGGCGGGGCTACCATATTTGTTACAGATGTAGAGCGTTTTGAGAAAATTTGATGTAGTGACAAAGGGATTGCACAGCAATCCCTTTTCGTAACAGGAGGAATGAATATGTCAGAAACCAAACGAGTATTTATCATTGTACTGGACAGTTTTGGAATCGGCGAAGCTCCAGATGCAGCGAAGTTCCACGATGAGGGAAGCAACACCCTTGGATCAATCGCAAAAGCAGAGGAATTTGATACGCCGAACTTAAAAAAACTTGGTATGTTTAATATTGACGGTGTAACAGCCGGTGAGAAAGAAAAAGAACCAGCGGGCTCCTATGGCAGAATGACCGAGCGGTCCCAGGGTAAGGATACCACCATCGGCCACTGGGAGATTGCAGGAATTATCTCCGAGGAGCCTCTTCCAACCTATCCGGAAGGCTTCCCTGATGAGATTCTTGATGAATTCAAGAAGCAGACAGGAAGAGGAATTCTCTGTAATAAACCTTATTCCGGCACAGATGTAATCCGGGATTTTGGAAAACAGCATGTGGAGACAGGAGATTTAATTGTTTACACTTCTGCAGACAGTGTATTTCAGATCGCTGCCCATGAGGAAGTGGTGCCGTTGGAAGAACTGTACCGTTACTGCAGGATCGCCAGAGAAATTTTAACAGGCAAACACAGCGTAGGCAGAGTTATTGCCAGACCTTTTGCCGGCGAATACCCTGATTATAAAAGAACGCCCCACCGCCATGACTTTTCCCTTCTTCCGCCAGCAAAAACCATGCTTGACTGTCTGGAAGAAGCAGGCCTTGATACCATCGGAGTGGGAAAAATCTACGATATTTTTGCGGGAAAAAGTATTCAGAAAACCACATCCATCGTTAACAATAACGATGGTATGATTCAGACCTTAAAAGCACAGCAGGATGATTTCCATGGTCTTTGCTTTGTTAATCTGGTGGATTTTGATATGGTTTACGGCCATCGCAACGACGTTAAGGGCTATGCAAGAGCAGCCACTGAATTTGACGTTCAGCTTGGTCAGTTTATGGAAGCCATGAGACCGGATGACGTTTTAATCATTACAGCGGATCATGGCTGTGATCCTGGAACTCCAAGCACCGATCATTCCAGGGAATATACCCCCATGCTGATTTACGGACAGGGAATGAAAGCCGGAGTTTCCATTGGAACAAGAGATACTTTTGCTGATATCGCAGCGACGGTACTGGATTTGTTCGGATTAAAGGGAGAAATTGCCGGAACCAGCTTTTTAGGTGAAGTAGCAAAATAACAGGAGGTGTTTGATTGAAGCTGAATGAGACGACGATCAGGCTGCTGAAAGAGGAAGCCTTTCGTGCACAGAAAAGGGCTTATGTTCCTTACTCCGGTTTTATGGTAGGTGCTGCACTTCTTGGAAAGAACGGAACTGTGTACCTTGGATGCAACATTGAGAATGCATCTTTTTCACCTACCAACTGTGCAGAACGCACTGCATTTTTTAAAGCAGTATCCGAGGGCGTGACGGAATTTGATGCCATTGCCATTGTAGGAAATAAAAAGGGGGCAAAGGGAGGCATCTGCGCTCCCTGCGGAGTCTGCCGTCAGGTTATGGCAGAATTCTGTGACCCGGATGAATTTCAGGTAATCCTGGCAGCAGAAGATGAGACAGCTATTTATACATTAAAAGAACTGCTTCCCCTGGGATTTACAAAGAAGGATTTAAATTCCGACTGAAAAAATGAGGGAGGTTTTAAGTAATATGAGGATGTATGATTTAATTGCAAAAAAGCGTAATGGAGAAACTCTGACAGAGGAAGAGATCCGTTCCATGATAGATGGCTATGTAATGGGAGAAATCCCGGACTATCAGATGTCCGCCATGCTGATGGCAATCTATTTTAAAGGGATGAGCGATACGGAAACAGCAATCCTTACGGATGCAGTGGCTCATTCTGGTGATATGGTGGACTTAACTCCCATTCAGGGAATTAAGGTGGATAAGCACTCCACTGGAGGTGTTGGTGATAAAACCACGCTGGTGGTGGCTCCCATTGTAGCGGCCTGCGGCGTTAAGGTGGCAAAGATGTCCGGCAGAGGACTTGGCCATACAGGCGGGACTGTGGATAAGCTGGAATCCATTCCAGGCATGAGAACAACACTGACTGAGGAAGAATTCTTTGAAATTGTCAATACCACAGGTTTGTCAGTCATCGGGCAGTCCGGTAATCTGGCACCTGGAGATAAAAAGCTGTATGCCCTCAGAGATGTGACTGCTACGGTGGAAAGTATTCCGCTGATTGCGGCATCCATTATGAGCAAGAAGCTGGCAGCAGGAAGCGACTGTATTCTTCTTGATGTGAAAACCGGAAGCGGTGCATTTATGAAGACGCTTTCTGACTCTGTCACTCTGGCAGAGAAGATGGTGGCAATCGGAGAGCATGCGGGAAAGAAGACCATGGCTCTTATTACCAATATGGATATTCCCCTGGGCAATTTAATTGGCAACAGCCTGGAGGTAATAGAAGCAGTAGAGACCTTAAAGGGCAGAGGGCCAAAGGATTTGACGGAAGTATGCTTAAATCTGGCTTCCGGAATGCTCTGGCTGGCCGGTAAGGGAACCTCCGAGGAGTGTTTTGCCATGGCAGAGAAAACCATAGCGGATGGCAGTGCCTTAAACCGCCTGGCGGCTATGGTAAAGGCACAGGGCGGAGATCCATCTGTGATCTTCGATCCCTCTCTCTTTGCAAAAGCGCCTTATGAAAGAGAAATTAAGGCTGTGAAGAAGGGATATCTGGTTCATATGAACACGGAGCAGTGCGGAATTGCGTCTTCCATGCTGGGAGCAGGAAGAGTTACCAAGGAAAGCCTCATCGATTATACAGCTGGTATTGCTCTGAAGAAAAAGGTAGGTCAGGAAGTGGAGGAAGGTGAAACCATTGCCGTGCTCTACACTTCAAGGCAGGAACTGTTTGATGCCGCAGAAGAGGAATTCTTAAAAGCAGTTACCATTGCCGATGGAAAACCGGATGAGGAGCCTCTGATTTATGCCAGAGTTACCAGAGAAGGCGTGAAGAACCTGATAGGATAGAAAGGATAAAACAATGACCGATTTAGAAATGTTAAGTTATGTAGACCATACCCAGTTAAAGGCGTTTGCCACATGGGAAGATATTGAAGAACTGTGCAAGGAGGCGGTGGAATATAAAACAGCTACTGTCTGCATTCCCCCCTGCTATATCAGCCGCGTACACAAGGAATTCCCTACTCTGGCCATTTGTACCGTAGTCGGATTTCCTCTTGGATATTCCGTGACAGAATCCAAGGTTTTGGAGACGAAAAAGGCCATTGAAGACGGAGCTGTGGAAGTTGACATGGTAGTCAATATCAGTGATGTGAAAAATGGTGAATATAAGAAGGTAGAAGAAGAGATAGCAGAACTGAAAAAAGCCGCAGGCGATCAGGTTTTAAAGGTGATTATTGAAGCGTGTTATTTAACAGAGGAAGAAAAGATTGCCATGTGCAAGGCTGTAACTGCAGCTGGAGCCGACTATATCAAGACCTCCACCGGATTTGGAACTGGCGGAGCGACTTTGGAAGATATCGAGTTGTTTAAAAAGCACATCGGACCAGATGTAAAGATTAAAGCAGCCGGCGGCGTGCGGACGCTGGAAGATTTAAGAGCCTTTATTGAGGCAGGATGCCATCGCGTGGGAGCAAGTGCAGCTGTAAAGCTGGCAGCTCAGAAGAAATAAAGAATAGTGAATAAGAGGAACACCCAAAACTATCTGACAGTAAAAAAATACAGACAGTTTTGGGCTCTTATTTTCTGATAAATTAGTGAAATGCACAAATAACGCAGGGGGTACCCTTGGTTATATTTCACAAAAATAGGGAGAAAACCAAAAAACACTGACAAAATACCCAAAAAAGTGTTACACTAATAGTATAGCGTTTGAATTTTTATTGTAACAGTGTGTTGGTATTCTGACAGGAGGAATGAATGATGTTTCAGGTAAATGATTTAGTAGTATTCGGCAGCCATGGGATCTGTGAGGTAAAGGAAATCGGGAATCTGCGTATGTATGAGGCAGATGAGGAGAGGACCTACTATACCTTAAAGCCTCTTTACGAGGAGCACCAAAGTGCCGTTTACACACCTGTTGATAACCGAAAAACAGCTATCAGAGCCGCTGCTACCAGGGAGGAAGCAATGGATCTCATCGATCAGATCCCCAGCATCGAAGCAATCTGGGTGTTGGATGAAAGAGAACGGGAATGCATTTTTAAGGCCATTATGTTAAAATGTGAATGTGCCGGCTGGATGCAGATTGTAAAGACACTGTATTTGAAAAAAAGAAAGAGACTTGCAGAAGGCAAAAAGAATACTGCAAAGGATGATTTCTATTTTAATAAGGCAGAGGATCTGTTATATGGTGAGCTGGCAGCAGCTTTGGAAGTGGATAAAGATGGAATAAAAGATATGGTAATGAGCCGTGTCTTTTCAGATGTAACAAATTAAAGAACGTCCTCCCGTATCGCTGGGAGGACGTTCTTTAATTTGTTATTCCTGGTATTGTTTTATACCCTGATGGAAAAGCACAAATATGAGTTTGTGTCTTGCCATCAGGGTATTTTTTATTATAAAAAACATGGCGGCGATTGTTAAATCTGAAAGATTCCAGGGGAGGGGTTGGGTATTTGGGGTGTCCTTCTTTATGAATCTATTCACTTAACAATGCAGACAAATAAAAAGTACCTGGAAAATATAACATTATTTAGCATTCCTTGTACAAAGTTGGATTAAATTTGACATTCCTATCATATAATATTACAAAATATGTTTTTTAGAACATACCAGATTGGAAAAATGCTGTTTCATATACTTATGCAGTAATTCGGCATTTTATCCTTATTATGGAAAAAATATTATGAGAGGAGAAATGTGTATGTATGAAAAAAAGAAAAAGATCTAGGATACCGTCGCGGACATTTTACTGTTTTCAAAAACGATTACTGGCATTTTTACTTGCTGCGGCCATGATACTGGCCAATGTAGGTGCAGACACAAATCAGGTGTATGCAGCCAGTTCATCGGAGTCCGTTACTTTCTCAGTGGGGGGATCGCAGCTTATCAAAGCCATTGAAGATGCGATTGTCAATGGGGATGAGGTGACAGCAGAGGATCTGGATTTCACCAATGGTAAAATTGCGGAATTTAAGGAACTATTTTTTGGGAAAGGTAAGATTTACGAAGCCTTTCCTGAACTTCAGGGGGAAGGTGTGGATGCACAGCTGCGTGTGTTTGTCCGAATACCGGAAAATGCTGATGACATGTATATGGTAACCGGCGATGAAGAAATTGTTTTCTTGTACGTAAATAACGGAGAAAATACCATTAGCTGTTCTACAGAAATTACCAGGATGGATAACGGCGTAGAAAAGGTGAAAAAGACCAACCGCATTACGGTAAGGAGTTATGAATCAGCATTTGGTAAAGAGGAAGTAAATGTTGTTACTAAGCCAGAACAACCAACTGTAACCGGAGAAACAAAGGTACCGGAAACAGCAACTCCTGCAGAGGCTGAAAAAGCAGTTGAGACTGCACCTGTGAAGGAAACTACAGCACCAGAGGAGACCACATCAGCACCAGAGGAAACCCCTGCAAAACTGCCAGAGGAGACGATAGCTGCTCCAACAGAAAGCCAGACTGAGGCTCCGGCAGAGGAATCAGTCAAAGAAGCAACCGAGCCGGAAGAGATTCCGGTTTCTGAGAGCAAAGTCTCTGAGCCAGTAGCTTCTATTATTCGCCACAATGCACCGGTAGTTGCTGCCAAAGAAAATGGTGAGGTAACGGAAGCCGCAGAAGTCAGTGAAGAGACAGCTGCTGTTGATCCCGAGAATGTGAGAGAATCAAAGGAGACAGAGGCGTCAACCAAGGCCGAAACCACACAGGCCGAAACCACACAGGCCGAAACCACACAGGCCGAGACCACACAGGTTGAGTCAACACAGGCGGAGACCCCAAAGTCTGAATCAACGCAGGCGGAAACGTCCCAGATCGAAACCACTCAGCCTGAAACCACCCAGGTTCCTGCAGAAAGCCAGTCTTCGTCTGCCGGCAAGAACACCGCAGGGGGTACGACCAATACAACTACCGGAACGGCTTCCCCTTCGGAAAGCAAGCCAGTACCAGAGACGCCAAACTCAGAAACAAAGGCTTCTCCAGCCGGATCAGCCGATTTGGTTGGTATTGGATATTGTTCCACTGCCAAGGCTTATATGGTTACAATCAATCAGTTAAAAGCGTTAGAAGACTATGATGGATATAAGATTTCATATACAATTAATCCGGAAGCCAGTGCCCGTATTATTGAAGGGCCAAGGGGAGTTGAGGAAGGTCAGGAGCTGACCTTTGGTGTTAAAAATCAGATTGGATATGGGATTGAGAGTGTAACGGCGAATGGACAAACATTGAAATCTGATTCTGCAACAGATAATACAGATGGTTCACAGACCGCCTGGTATTCCGTTCCAGAGATTTATGAGGATCAGGAAATAGAAGTTCATATGTCGGAAACTGGAGAACATCCGGAATTTTCTTCCCAGCTTGTTATGGAAGATGGCACCATAATACGTTTGCATGCACCGGAAGGGGTATTACCCGCAGGCGTAAAAGCATCAGCAGTGGTTGTTACCGGTATTGGGGATGCAGTGAAAGAAAAAGTTGAGGCTCAGGCAAAAGAGGATGGAGAGGCAAAAAAGGTAATCAGTTCTTTATCTTATAACATTGATCTTCTTGACCGCAGCGGCAACAAACTGGATAACCAGATCTGGAATGGTTCTGTACAGGTGACGTTTTCCGGAACTCCAATGGAGAATCACAGCAGGGAAGCGAATACGGTTGAGGTAGTTTATGTTGCCACGACTAAGGAAGATGAACCACAGGCAAAGGTGACAGCGGCAGATGTGGCTTCTGTGGAGCCCGTTTCAGAAGAACTGAATGTACAGGAAAATAAAGGTATTAATGAAATTACGTTTGAGGCGGAACATTTTTCAACTTATACAATCGTGTTCAGTAATTTTTGGGGGAGAAAATCTCTTCCATTAAATTTAGTAAAATACGACAATGGAGCGGCTATTCCTATTGGAACAGATGCGATACGTTCTGATAGTCTATCCTTTGGAAAAGCTATATCAATGAAAGATATTGCACCTGATGTAAGTGGATATACCTTTGATAAGGCCACTGTCGGAAGCAATTTCCTAAGCGGATCTGTGATTCAATCCCTCCAATGTGATAATGGTTTATGGGATTATACTATTTATTATAAAACTTCATCATCTAAATGGACGGATCTGGAAAAGAACAGCATTTATTTATGGTATTCGCAGAATGGTATAACAGTCCAGTTTGATGCCAATGGTGGTCAGGGATCCGTATCCTCAAAAAACGCAAAACCGGGGGATTCAATTGAATTACCAGATGGCAGCAGCTTAACCAGAGCCAATTACAAATTTATGGGTTGGAGCGATTCTCCGGACGGAGGTAAAATAACTTCTAAGGGGAATGCAGGATATAATGAAGTTTATACAGACACCTTCACATTAGATGCCAATGAAACCGCTAAAGCAAAAATCTTATATGCGGTTTGGGCACAAACCGGGGGCAGCGCGTCAGGCCGGTTGTGGGTAGCGGTTTTAAATGATGGCGGAGATTTGCCGGCAGAGCCAAGAAACCAGACCAGTCGCAGCTATGAATTTATTTATAAGGATTACGGTCAATATTTTAAAACCATAGGGTCAGGTGATAATCTATTAAATTATATCAACCCCTTAATAACAGTAACAGGAAAAGACAATGTACAGGCGAATTTAAACGACAAGTTTTATGAGGTTACTGCTGGTTGGGAAGATAAAAATCTTGAAAAGAATGAGTATATTGAATGGTATGTTATAAAATATGAGTCAGCGGCTTGTGGAACGGAAGGCTGGCATGTAGATGGTATCATAAGAAATAAAGAGAGCTATTATGTTGACTATGCTGGAAATGGTAATACTGGCGGCTTAACTCCAGATGGTCAGGGATATGATCTGAACGCCAACGTTACTGTAGCAAAAGCAGGCGGGTATGAAGGCGGAACCTGGCTTCCATTAAAGAAAGATGGATATGTATTTAATGGTTGGAATACACGGTCTGATGGAAAGGGAGAAGCCTTCAATGAAGGAGACTCGTTCAGCCTTACAAAGGATTTTATTACTGAAAATCATTCGAAAGCGGACAACACAGTAACTTTATATGCACAATGGAGGTTAAAAAACAGTGTTCAGATTAAGTATCAGGCAGTGGGAGAAGGGAATGTTTCTCCAGCTAGTGAATATTTAAATCCGGACATTGGAGTTTCCAAAGGTGCTGCGGCAACCCCGGATAAGGGGTATAAATTTAGCGGTTGGTATAGTGATGCAGCGTGTACGGTTCCGGTATCCGCTTCAGCTAAGTACACACCGGATCGTCCGGCCTCCGGCTGGGGAGACGGCACTACTTTCTATGCCAGGTTTGTCGTAGATGACACCCAGAAGTTTGGTTATACGGTAAATTATTATATCAAGGGTACCACGGCAGCAGTGCCCGGTCTTGTAGCTCTGACTGGAAGTGCACCGGTAGGAACATTTACCTGGAAAAATGAACCAAAGACGGCAACCGGCTACAAGCTGGTGACCAGTCCGTCACAGCCGACGAGCATGATAATCACAGCGGATGGTTCCAACGAGCAAACCGTGTATTATGAGATTGATGAAACGCAGAAGTTTGGTTATACGGTGAATTACTTTGTCAAGGGAACCACAACACCAGTACCAGGGCTTTTTGCCCTGACAGGAAGTGCACCGGTAGGAACATTTACCTGGAAGAATGATCCAGTAACCACAACCGGTTACAAGCTGATAACCAGTTCACAACAGCCGACGAGTATGACAATCACAGCAACTGGTTCCAACGTGCAGACGGTGTACTATGAAATTGATGAAACTCAAAAGTTTGACTATACAGTGAATTACTATATTAAGGGAACCACAACAGCAGTACCAGGGCTGGTGTCTCTCAATGGAAAATCACCAATAGGAACATTTACCTGGAGCAATGTTACTAAGACAGCAACCGGCTACAAGCTGGTGACCAGTACGCCCCAGCCAACCAGCATGACAATCACAGCAGCTGGCCCCAACCAGCAAACGGTGTACTATGAGGTTGATGCCACCCAAAAGTTTGACTACACGGTGAATTACTATATCAAGGGAACCACGGCTGTGGTGCCAGGTCTTAAAGCCCTGACAGGAAGTGCACCGGTAGGAACATTCACATGGAAAAATGAGCCGAAGACAGCAACCGGCTACAAGCTGATGGCCGAACAGCCCATAAGCATGGCAATCACGTCAGCTGGTCCCAACGTGCAAACGGTGTACTATGAGACTGATGAAACCCAAAAGTTTAGTTATACGGTAAATTACTATATCAAGGGAACCGCAACAGCAGTACCAGGGTTAGCACCACTGTCAGGAAGTGCGCCGGTAGGAACGTTCACCTGGAGTAATGTAACTAAGACTGCAACTGGCTATAAGCTGGTGACCAGCTCACAACAGCCAACGAGCATGACAATTACGGCAGATGGTTTAAACGAGAAGACGGTGTACTACGAGATTGATGAAACTCAGAAGTTCGATTACACGGTAAATTACTATATCAAGGGAACCACAACAGCAGTACCAGGGCTTACGCCACTGACAGGAAGTGCACAAGTAGGGGAATTCAGCTGGAGAAATGAGCCGAAGACAGAAACTGGCTACAAGCTGATGGCCAGACAGCCGGAAAGCATGACAATTACTGCAGCTGGACCAAATGAAAAAGTGGTGTACTATGAGGTTGATAAAGCCCAAACCTTTGGCTATACAGTAAACTACTATATCAAAGATACTACAACAGCAGTACCAGGTATTACGGTGATGACAGGAAGAGCACCCATAGGGGAATTCAGCTGGAGAAATGAGCCGAAGACAGAAACCGGCTACAAGCTGATGGCCGGACAGCCGAATAGCATGACAATAACGGCAGATGGTCCTAATGTCAGGACAGTATACTATGAGATCGATGAAACCCAGAAGTTTGGCTATACAGTGAATTACTTTATTAAGGGGTCTACAGTCCCGGTACCAGGTCTTACAGCTCTGTCAGGAAAAGCACCGGTAGGGGTATACAGCTGGGCGAATCCTTCAAAGACAGATACTGGCTATAAGCTGATGGCCGGACAGCCGGCAAGCATGATAATCACGGCAGCTGGTTCTAACGTAAAGACAGTGTATTATGAGATTGATGAAACCCAGAAGTTTGACTACACGGTGAATTACTATATTAAGGGAACCACAACAGTAGTACCGGGTCTTACAACGATGTCAGGAAAAGCACCGGCAGGGGAATTCAGCTGGAGGAATGAGCCAAAGACAGAAACTGGCTACAGGCTGATGATCGGACAGCCGGAAACCATGACAATCACGTCAGCCGGACCCAATGTGAAAACGGTATATTATGAGATTGATGATACTCAGAAATTCGACTATACAGTGAACTTCTATATCAAAAATACCACAACAGCAGTACCCGGTCTTAAGGCTCTGACAGAAAGAGCATCGGTAGGGGAACTCAGCTGGACGAATGTACCAAAAACAGAAACCGGCTACAAGCTAATGGCCGGACAGCCAAATAGCATGACAATCACGTCAGCCGGTCCCAACGTGAAAGCTGTATATTATGAAATTGATGAAACCCAGAAGTTCGACTATACAGTGAATTATTTTATTAAAGGAACAACAGCTGCAGTCCCAGGTCTTACGACTCTGGCAGGAAAAGCGCCGGTAGGTGAATTCACCTGGAAAAATGAGCCGAAGACCAAGACCGGCTATAAGCTGGTGGCGGAACAACCGGAAAGCATGACAATCACAGACGCTGGTCCTAACGAGAAGACGGTATACTATGAAATTGATGAGATGCAGAAATTTGGCTATACAGTAAACTACTATATCAAGGATACTGAAACTGGAGTACCAGGCCTTACGCCACTGACAGGAAGTGAACCGGTAGGAACATTTACCTGGAAAAATGAGCCAAAGACCGCAACTGGTTACAAGCTGGTAGCTGAGCAGCCGGCAAGCATGACAATCACGGCCGCTGGTCCCAACGTAAAAACGGTATACTATGAAATCGATGAGACCCAAAAGTTCGGTTATACGGTAAACTACTATATCAAAGATACTACAACTGGTGTACCAGGTCTTACGCCATTGACAGGAAGTGAACCGATAGGAACATTCACCTGGAAAAATGAATCTAAGACCCCAACTGGCTATAAGCTGGTGGACGATCAGCCGGAAAGCATGACAATCACGTCCGCTGGTCCTAACGAAAAAACAGTATACTATGAGATTGATGAAGCGCAGAAGTTTGGTTATAAGGTAAACTACTATATCAAAGATACCACAATTGGGGTACCAGGTCTTACGCCACTGACAGGAAACGAACCAGTAGGAACATTCACCTGGAAAAATGAACCGAAGACTGTAACTGGGTATAAACTGGTAGCCGGTCAGCCAACTGGCATGACGATTACAGCAGAAGGCCCCAACGAGAAGACGGTTTATTATGAGATTGATGAAACCCAGAGTTTTGATTATAGTGTGAATTACTATATCAAAGATACCACAACCGTGGTACCCGGTCTTGAATCTCTGACAGGAAAGAAACCGGTAGGGGAATTTACCTGGACTAATATGTCAAAGACCCCAACCGGGTATAAGCTGATGGCCGACCAGCCGACCAGCATGACAATCAACTCAGAAGGTCCCAACGAAAAGACGGTATATTATGAGATTGATGAAACCCAGAAGTTTGGCTATACGGTGAATTTCTTTATTAAAGATACCACAACAGCAGTACCAGGTCTTAATCCACTGACAGGAAGTGTATCAGTAGGGGATATAACCTGGAGTAATGATCCAAAGACCGCAACTGGCTATAAGCTGATGGCAGAACAGCCGGAAAGCATGACAATCACAGCGGCAGGCCCCAATCAGAAGTCGGTGTATTATGAGATTGATGAATCGCAGAAGTTTGATTATAGTGTCAATTACTATATCAAAGATACCACAACTGCGGTACCAGGTCTTATTGCTCTGACAGGAAGTGAACCGGTAGGGGAAATCACCTGGATCAATACGCCAAAGACCACAACCGGCTACAAGCTGGTGGCCGACCAGCCAGTCAGCATGACGATTACAGCAGCAGGCCCCAACGAAAAGACGGTGTATTATGAGGTTGATGAAACGCAGAAATTTGATTATAGAGTTAATTACTATATCAAAGATACCACAACTGCGGTACCAGGTCTTGATGTCCGGACAGGAAGTGAACCAGTAGGGGAATTTATCTGGACTAATGTGTCAAAGACCGCAACCGGCTACAAGCTGATGGCTGACCAGCCGACCAGCATGACAATCACCTCAGCAGGCTCCAACGAGAAGACGGTGTATTATGAGATTGATGAAACCCAGAAGTTTGACTATAGTGTGAATTACTATATCAAAGATACTACAACTGCGGTGCCCGGTCTTGAGTCTCTGACAGCAAGTGCACCCGTAGGAGAAGTAACCTGGATCAATCCGCCAAAAACCACAACCGGGTATAAGCTGATGGCAGAGCAGCCGGAAAGCATGACAGTCACCTCAGCAGGCCCTAACGAAAAAACTGTATATTATGAAATAGATGAGGATCAGACTCTGAATTATAAAATCAAATATTTCTATAATAACAGTGAGGATCCAGGGGCAGAAGAAAACCAAAAGGTATTGGTAGCTGAGCCAACTGTTAATAAGGTAACTTTAAAGGAAAAGGCCGGATACAGATTATCAGATAAGCCATACAATCCAGAACTGCCTACGGTTATAACCGGAGAAAACAATGTAATAAATGTTTATTATGATCCGGTGCAGGTTAATTATATGGTAGACCTGTATTATCAGGTAAATGGAGAATATGCAGAGCAGCCAACGTATTCGTATACCAGAAATGGTTATACGGAGTCTACGGCTGAGGTGACTGCTGATGACAGGCAAATAAAGAAACCAGGTTACGTGTTTGACGAAGCCAAAGAAAATGTATTGGGTGGAGCAATTGCCGGAGATGGAAGTCTGGTTCTTAAGGTTTACTTCAAACAGCAGTTTACAGTAACTTATGCGCCAGGTACCCAGGGAACCTTTGCGATTCAGAAAGCGGAAGGTCTGGATTACAACACAGTAACTCCGGAATATGACGGGACGCCCATCGGTAAGTCAGGATATGTATTTGCGGGCTGGAGTCCCAAACCTGAGCCGGTTGTTACAACAGACAACACTTATGTAGCACAATGGATTTCTTCAACCAGTACAAAATATACGGTGGAATTCTATTACGAGAGTAAAGGAAAATATCCGGAGAAGGCTAATAATTCTTCATTGAGAGCAGGAACAACGGATGCGACGGCAGCTGTAACCGATTCTGATAAGGCAGCATTGAGCGGATATATACTTGATTCCAATGCAGCCAATGTATTTGAGGCAGCAGTCGCAGGCGATGGCGGTATGGTGCTCAGGGTTTACTTTAAGCAGCAGTTTGCAATAACCTATAATCCAGGAGAGCATGGTTCCTTTAATGAACAAACGAACACAGGTCTCAGCTATGGCGATGCAGTTCCTGCATTTGAAGGGCAGACTACAGCAAACGGTAACTACAGTTTTATAGGCTGGAATAAAGAAATCGCAAAGACCGTATCAGAAAATGTAGTTTATACCGCATTATGGAGTTACAACGGCGGAGGAAGCAGTGGGGGAAGCAGCGGTGGAAGCTCCGGCGGCGGTCCAAGAGCAACCGGAACCCGCCAGGCAGGAGGCCCTGGTGACACAACTGTTACCATTGAGCCTGTACCAGTTCCTCTGGCGAACCTGCCGGAGAATACAAACCTTGTAACCATTGACGATGGCAACATTCCCTTAGCCGGACTTCCAAAGACTGGTGACAGGGCGCCTGTTCAGGGGGTTGCAGCGATTGTATCGGGCATCTTATTGGCAGCCTATCTGGCAATCAGCCATAGGCGCAAAGACGAAAGATAGGAATTGAAACTGAAGTGAAATAAGAATAAACGGGGCTGTTGCGTAAAAGCAACAGCTCCCGTTCTAAGGTCAAAACTTTATATTAATCAGCTGCATTCGCTTTTACGGGTGAAACCTTAATCTGCAATAAAAACATACCGTATCGCAAAAGCGTGTAGCAGACAAGCAGCACAGCGAGGATCGTCTGGATCCATATAATTGGCTGCAGGTATAATGGCTGGATTCCATTTTTCATAAGAAAGCCAGCAGTCTGCTTCGATGCAATGGCGCTAATGACAAATGGAAACGTAAAAGCAGAATAACTTGGATAAAATGGCAATTGCAAAAGCGGAATTAACCCAGCCAGTACCAATACATACAATGCAAAGGATATTACAGCCAGCCCTAACACAAGTACCAGGCTTTTCTCCTCCGCCGATTGCAGATAGGCTGCCAGACACAGGCTCCCAGGCGCTGTGAAAATACAAAACAGTGCCTGTGCCGGTTCTGGTATTTCAGAGTATTTGATATGCCGGTACCCAACCAGCACAAGTAAAGCAATGAAACTGATAAACCCAAACCAGAAAGCGGCTGTTCCAATAAAATTCATCTGATAAGCAGGAGCGGTGATTCCTGCAGCGGCTATGCCCACATACACAATAAAATAACTGGCAAATACATTCTTCATATTCACATTTCTCATAAACCGATAAGTAAACATAAGAATCAGCAGAAGATGAAGAGCGATCGCCAAAATCCAGATAGTAAAAGCCACTGTATTGGAAAAAGGTTTTATGTAAACAGATAACAACATAGTACCCATGGGAAATGTGGCAGATACACTCATCATGATTGGATTCTTCAAATCCTCCTTAACCGCATTCGGGTACAATACTGCTTTAAACAGAAGAAGGATAAAAAGTAAAAAGGATATGGCTCCAAACACATAGCGGATACTCTCGGAATAACTCTGAAGTAAATTACCCAGAGCAGCACACCCAAGCATAACCCCAGACATAGGTACTGGCACACGTTTTATTAAGTCCCTCATGCCCATCACCCCGCTGTTACAAGTTCATCAATATTCACAAGCTCAAATTCCCGGACAATAATCTGTGCCACCTTTTCTGCAACCAGTCCGGTAAACGCAATGCATTGCTCCTTGTGTTCCCCACTTGCCATATCGAATTCTTTCGTGAGGACACGGCAGCATAGAGAATTCTTTCCATTGGCTGTTTTAAAATAGTCGTGAAGCTCATTGGCCAGTAAAAGGTTCTTTTCCACCTTTGGATCCCCCTGTCTGGTACGTCCAAAGAAAAGGCCAAGAGACATAACGCCGCCGGACACGGCTCCGCATACGCACTTGGAGCGTCCGATTCCTACGGGAAACCCGGAGGCCATGGCTATTACCATATCTGGAACATCAAGTTCAAAGTTGTCCCGGATGGAAGATACGACGGCTTCCGAACAGAAGAATCCACCCCGGAATAATTCCTCTGCATCTTTTTTGATTTTCTGTACACTGACTTCTTTTTTCATTTCCATTATGAAACACCCCTTTGTAAAATTTAATATATTAATATTAACATTGAATACTTAGAACTTCCAATCGTGTTTCTCTATCTGTACAGCGGCAGTGATTGTTTTTATCAATAAATAGTTTGTTTATATCCAGGTTTTTAATGATATATTTTCTTCTGCTCATAGATCGGTTCGCAGGTAAGGTGGATCCCTAATCTTTTAAAGGTTTTCACATCAACATCAGAGAGCAGGACAGATGTGTGGGCATCAGTCCCTTTTAACCGGGGAAGCTGCTCTAAGGCAATCTGCGCGTTCACATCTGTGGCGGCAGAAGCGGACAGGGCGATCAGCACTTCATCGGTATGAAGTCTGGGGTTTTTGCTTCCCAGATATTTTACCTTTAATTTCTGAATCGGTTCAATGGCGGAAGGAGATATTAAATGGACATCATGAGGGATATTGCCCAGAACCTTAACTGCATTCAGTAAAAGAGCAGCAGAGGCTCCCAGCAAATTGGTGGTTTTTCCAGTTACTATCGTTTCGTCACCCAGCAAAAGTGCAGCAGCAGGAGAACCGTTTTTCTGAGCCAGCTCATTGGAAGCGCCTACGGTTTTTCGCATCTCCGTATTAATCTTTGCCTGCTTCATCAACAGTTCGATTTTATATACCTCATCCCTGGAGCCCATGTCCTTTGCAAGACGGGATAATGCCTGATAATAACGTCTGATAATTTCCTGGCGTGATGCTTCCTTGCAGATTTCATCATCTACGATACAATGTCCGGCCATATTCACACCCATGTCCGTAGGGGATTTGTAAGGACATTCTCCATAAATTCCCTCAAAGATTGCACTTAATACCGGAAAAATTTCCACATCCCGGTTATAATTTACTGTAGTTAACCCATAAGCTTCCAAATGGAAGGGATCAATCATATTTACATCATTTAAATCAGCAGTAGCAGCTTCATAAGCAAGATTCACCGGATGCTTTAACGGAATATTCCAGATAGGGAAGGTCTCAAACTTGGCATAACCAGCCTTTACGCCTCTCGTGTTTTCGTGATAAAGCTGGGATAAGCAGGTGGCCATCTTTCCGCTGCCAGGTCCCGGTGCAGTGATGATCACTAAGGGCTTGGAGGTTTCAATGTAATCATTTCTTCCATAACCTTCATCACTGACAATTAAGGAAATGTTGGCAGGATAGCCGTCAATGATATAATGGCGGTACACCTTAATTCCCATTGATTCCAGCTTTCCCTTAAATACGTCTGCAGCTTTCTGACCGGAGTACTGGGTAATAACAACACTTCCCACATAAAGTCCCTTGTCCGTAAAGGACTGAATGAGACGGAATACATCCACATCATATGTAATGCCAAGATCGTGGCGGATCTTGTTCTTTTCAATGTCAGCAGCGCTGATGGCAATTACAATTTCTGCCTGATCAGAGAGCTGCATCAGCATACGAAGCTTGCTGTCCGGCTCAAAGCCTGGAAGCACTCTGGAAGCGTGGTAGTCATCAAATAACTTTCCCCCGAATTCCAGATAGAGCTTGTCCCCGAACTGGCTGATCCGCTCTTTAATGTGCTCTGACTGCATGGTTAAATACTTGTTGTTATCAAATCCTGGTTTCATTTGTCCCTCCGTAACGCGTTCATTTTTACAATACTTAAGATTGTAACATAGAAGAACGTAAAATGCCATGGCTTTTATCTGTCCATATTTGGCTGAAACACTTTACAACAGGCTCTAAACGTGTTAAAACGTTGTAGTAAGAAGGAGGAGAAATATGCTTAAAATAGGAAGAAACGACCCCTGCTGGTGCGGCAGCGGAAAGAAATATAAAGCCTGTCATCTGGAATTTGACAGAAAGCTTGAGAATTATGAAATCATGGGAGATGAAGTGCCGGATCACTCCATGATAAAGACACCTGCCCAGATAGAAGGCATACGCCACGCTGGTGTTATTAACAATCAGATTCTTGATCTGGTTGGTGAGAAGATCCGTCCTGGAATCAGTACAGAGGATCTAAATACCCTGGTTCACGAGACCACCCTCCGTCTGGGCGGAATCCCGGCACCTCTTAATTTTGAAGGATATCCCAAAAGTGTCTGTACCTCAATCAACGAGGTAGTCTGCCATGGAATTCCTGATTCCAAAAGAATTTTAAAAGAAGGAGACATCATTAATGTAGATGTGACCACCATTGTGGGTGGCTATTATGCAGATGCTTCCAGAATGTACTGCATGGGAAAGGTGTCTCCGGAAGCCGAAAAGCTGGTCCGTGTAACAAAGGAAAGTGTGGATCTGGCATTAAAAGAAGCCAGAGCCTGGGGACATTTAGGGGATATCGGAGCCGTAATCTCGGAATACATTTATGCCAATGGGTTTACCGTGGTAAGAGAAATCGGCGGACATGGAGTTGGTGTGGAATTTCATGAAGAACCATGGGTCAGCCATATTGGAACCAGGGGAATGGATATGCTTTTAGTCCCCGGAATGATATTTACCATTGAGCCTATGGTCAATGCAGGAAAGGCTGATGTAGTACAGGATGATTCAGATGGCTGGACCATTTACACAAAGGATGGAAGCCTGTCTGCCCAATGGGAGTATACCGTATTAATTACAGAAGATGGACCGGAGGTGCTTGCCAGATAATGGATAAAAAACGCTGCTTTTGGGTAAATGAATCACTGCCCATTTACGTAAAATATCATGATGAGGAGTGGGGAGTCCCTGTTTATGACGATGAGAAATTATATGAGATGTTTCTGTTAGAGACCTTTCAGGCAGGGCTTTCCTGGATTACCGTGCTAAATAAGCGGGAAGCGTTTCGGGAAGCATTTGACGGTTTTGATCCAGAGAAGGTTGTGGCATATAAGGAAGAAAAGTTAAATGAGCTTATGAACAACCCCGGCATTATCAGAAACAGAAGAAAAGTCGACGCTGCAGTAAAAAATACCCGCATATTCATGGAGATACAAAAGGAATTCGGTTCCTTTTCAAACTATCTGTGGGGATTTACAGGCGGAACGATCATTGTAAATCAGGATGACAATTTCCAGGTAAAAACAGACCTGTCCGATCAGCTATCCAAAGATCTGAAAAAAAGAGGGATGTCCTTTGTGGGATCTGTAACCATTTATTCCTATCTCCAGGCAGTAGGGGTTGTCAACGACCACGAACTTGGGTGTGTCTGCAGACAGCATTCATAAGACGAGGAGAAACCAGGCCTGCCAGGCAAAGCTGATCCTGGAATGCTTAAAAAGAGGACTTTGGATATCATTTTGACCGGGAGTATCCGGTTTATAAAATCACTGGTTTTTAAATCATGCAGCAATGGGCTGCATCCGGAATATTAAATTTATTTGGAAAATTTTACAAAATGTGGTAAAATGTTAAATAATTATTACAATAAAACACTGAAGACCATAAAGAAAGTGAAAGTGAAATGATGAAACGATGGCTTTTAGCAGTAATTGTATGCTCATTAGTAGCGTCCGGATGCAGCAGATATAAAGGTATCCCTGAGACTCAGAAGAACAGTCCTTCCAGTGACGAGGCAACTGACGATTCCAGCATGAGCAGTGAGGCGGACAAGCAGGAGGAGACTCTTCCAGTGTCAGCGCTTCCAAAGAAATCCCCAGTGAAAGTGAAGGGAATTTATATCTCCGGATATATGGCTGGATCTGAGGGCTTTCAGGCTATTCTTGACAAGATTGAGGGTACAGAAATCAATGCAGTCGTAATCGATGTTAAGAATGATGACGGCAGAATTACGTTTGCAATGGACGGTGCTCCCACAGTGAAGGAAATCGGAGCGGAGAAAAAGTATATTCAGGATATGCCTGCCATGATGGCACAGTTAAAAGCAAAGGGAATCTATACCATTGCAAGGGTGGTCGCATTTCGTGATCCCTATCTGGCGGAGCAGAAACCGGAATGGAGCTTAAAAAACAAGGATGGAAGTCTGCACAGAGATAATAAGGGACTTGCGTGGGTGAATCCGTACCGCACGGAAGTCTGGGATTATCTTGTGGAAGTGGGAGAAGCCGCTTCCAGAGCAGGCTTTGACGAAGTTCAGTTTGACTACATCCGGTTTGCTACGGACAGCTCCATGAAGCAGGTGGTTTTTGATGCAGATGAGACCCAGGGACGTTCGAAAACCGATATTATAACAGAATTCATTCAGTACGCCTATGGGAAACTCTCTGCCAGGAATATCATGGTTTCAGCCGATGTGTTCGGGACCATTATCGGCAGCAATGTGGATGCCCAGGCAGTGGGACAGGTTTATAGTGATATGGCAAACTATCTGGACTATATCTGCCCGATGATCTATCCGTCCCACTACGGAGATGGTAATTTCGGAATCGATCATCCGGATACAGAACCTTATAAGACCATTCGTGCAGCCTTAAAGCTTTCTAAATCAGATTTGGAAAAGACCCGTGGAGAGGCAGTAAAACAGGCGGAGGTACGTCCCTGGCTTCAGGACTTTACTGCTTCTTATCTGGATCACCATATTCCATATGGAAAGAAAGAAGTCAGAGAACAGATCCAGGCGGTTTACGATGCAGGGTACGACGAATGGATTCTTTGGAGTGCCTCCAACCGTTATACCTGGGATGCCCTGTTATCTGAGGAAGAGGCGAAAAAGGAATCGGCCAGGATTGCCCAGCAAAGAGCCACGAAGAAGGAAGAATCAAAACCTTCGGCTGCAGAAACCACACAGGCGCCTGTCAAAGTCCAGAGTGAGGCAGAGAAGAGTCTGGAAGGCGCGGTGGAAGAAGAGACAACCAGGCAGCAGCAGAAGTCTGGGGAAGCTTCAGAAAAAAAAGAAAAAAGGAATAAGCCACCTGTTGTGATCGTGACCACAGGCGGTTTAAGAAATGAAAAGTGAGGAAAGCGATGGAGAGAACACCAAAACCAGGAGAATTTTACAGACATTTTAAGGATAAGATGTATCAGGTGGTAGCAGTTGCGATTCATTCCGAGACCAGAGAAAAGATGGTAGTTTATCAGGCTCTGTACGGAACCTTTGATGTTTATGTACGTCCTCTCTCCATGTTTATCAGCGAGGTGGATCATGAAAAATATCCGGATGTTCTTCAAACGTACCGGTTTGAGCACGTGGATTTAAAGGATTCCGATCCGAAGGACCAGCCGGAGGCAGAACAAAAAGAAGAGGGAACGAAAGAAGAACACCACGGTCCCAATAAAAATCTGCTTGCATTTCTTGACGCAGAGACGTATCATGAGAAGCTGGAGGTTTTAAGAACCTACAAAGACAAATTTACGGCGGAAGAACTGCTTGCAATCTGTGAAATCATGGAGATTGGAAGAGCGGATTCGGAGCCGGAAGAGAAGTACTACGCTGTAGAGCGATATCTGGAACTGCAGATCAAATACGACGGAACAAGATTGAGGTGATTCGGACCAGGTGGACCACATCGAATTTAATATAGAAGAAGAATTAAAAAAACTGCCGTCCCAGCCTGGTGTGTATATCATGCACGACAGGCGGGACGAAATTATCTATGTTGGAAAAGCCATCAGCTTAAAAAACAGGGTCAGGCAGTATTTTCAAAGCAGCAGAAATAAAACGGCAAAGATCGAACAGATGGTATCGAGAATCGCCCGTTTTGAATACATTATAACAGACTCGGAACTGGAAGCACTTGTATTGGAATGCAATTTAATCAAGGAGCACCGCCCCCGTTATAACACCATGTTAAAGGATGATAAAACTTATCCTTACATTAAGGTTACCATGTACGAGGAATTTCCAAGAGTCCTGTTTTCCAGAGATATGAAAAAGGATAAAAGCAGATATTTTGGTCCCTATACCAGTGCAGGAGCAGTAAAAGACACCATTGAACTGATTCACAAGCTGTATCAGATCAGAACCTGCAACCGGAATCTGCCCAGAGATATCGGGAAAGAAAGACCCTGCTTAAACTATCATATCAAACAGTGTCAGGCGCCCTGCCAGGGATATATCAGCCAGGAAGACTATGGGAAATCCATCGGTTTAGTGCTTGATTTTCTTGGAGGCAAATACGCGCCTGTCATTGCCATGCTGGAAGAAAAGATGCAGGCGGCATCCGATGAGATGGATTTTGAAAAAGCCATTGAATACAGAGATTTATTAACCAGTGTAAAACAGATTGCCCAAAAACAGAAGATCACAGACAGCGGTATGGAAGACCGGGATATTATCGCCATGGCAAAAGATGAAAAAGATGCTGTGGTCCAGGTCTTTTTTGTGCGTGAGGGAAAGCTGATCGGAAGAGAGCATTTCCATGTGAATGTGGCGACGGCAGAAGACAACGGCCAGATTTTAACCAGCTTTGTAAAACAGTTCTATTCCGGAACGCCCTTTATTCCAAGAGAGATATGGGTTCAGACCCAGCTTGAGGAGGAAGCGGTAATTGGAGAGTGGCTGTCTGCCAAACGGGGACAGAAAGTAAAACTCATTATACCGAAAAAGGGGCAGAAGGAACGTCTTGTGGAGCTGGCGGAGAGAAATGCGGCTCTGGTGCTTTCTCAGGATAAAGAAAAGATCAAGCGGGAGGAGCTTCGTACCGTCGGTGCCATGAATGAGGTAGGAAGTCTGCTGGGTCTTACTGGTGTAAAACGGATTGAGGCATTTGATATTTCCAATATAAGCGGTTTTGAGTCGGTAGGGTCCATGATCGTTTACGAAAACGGCAGACCCAAGCGGAATGATTACAGGAAATTTAAGATTAAATGGGTAAAGGGAGCCAATGACTATGCTTCCATGAATGAGGTTCTGACCAGAAGATTTTCCCATGGGTTACAGGAAGCGGAAAGTTTAAGGGAGAAGGGCGTAGAGGAAGAGCTTGGAAGTTTTACCCGTTTCCCTGATTTAATCATGATGGATGGAGGAAAAGGCCAGGTGAACATCGCTCTGGAGGTTATGGAGCAGCTGGGGCTTGCCATTCCTGTATGCGGAATGGTGAAAGATGACAATCACCGGACCAGGGGGCTGTACTATAACAATGTGGAAATCCCCATTGACCGGCATTCGGAAGGGTTTAAACTGATTACAAGAATTCAGGATGAAGCCCACCGGTTTGCCATTGAGTATCACAGAAGTTTAAGAAGCAAAGGGCAGGTAAAATCAATTCTTGATGATATTCCTAATATCGGCCCGGGGCGGAGAAAGGCTTTGATGCGCCGGTTTAAGGGGCTGGAAGCCGTGAAAGAAGCAACACTGGAAGAGCTGGAAGCCACGGAAGGCATGAATTCCCGTTCTGCTAAAAGCGTGTATGAATTCTTTCATAATTAGTACCCACAGCTTTTCAAAACACGAAATCTGTGTTAGTATGAAAAAAACAGATGAAAAGGAGCATTTCACCATGCATGGAGTAGCAATCACAGATCTGATTGAAAAAATGAATCTCCGGAATATGACGCCGGAGATCGATGCGGAGAAAATTGTGCTCAGCCATCCGGATGTAAACCGTCCGGCTCTTCAGCTGACCGGTTTTTTTGATCACTTTGACAGTGAACGGGTTCAGATTATCGGATATGTAGAGCAGGAATATATAAACCAGATGAGTCATGAAAGAAAGATGGAGATGTATGATAAGCTTCTCTCCTATCAGATTCCGTGTCTGGTATACAGCCGCAGCCAGAATCCTGATGAGGATATGCTGGCACTTTGCAATCATTACGGAATCCCATGCCTTGTTTCAGATAAGACCACATCTGATTTAATGGCTGAGGTAATCCGCTGGCTGAAGGTGAAGCTTGCGCCATGTATCAGCATTCACGGCGTTTTGGTTGACGTATTTGGTGAGGGTGTGCTGATTATGGGAGAGAGCGGCATCGGTAAAAGCGAGGCAGCTCTGGAACTGATCAAGAGAGGACACCGTCTTGTAACCGATGACGTTGTGGAGATCCGCAAGGTGAGTGATGATACCATAATTGGAAGTGCACCGGAAATCACAAGACATTTTATTGAATTACGAGGAATCGGAATTATCGATGTGAAGACATTGTTCGGTGTAGAGAGTGTAAAGGACACACAGGCCATTGATATGGTGATTAAGCTGGAAGACTGGGATAAGGATAAAGAGTACGACAGACTGGGGATCGAGGACAATTACACGGAGTTCTTAGGCAATCAGGTAGTATGCCATTCCATTCCCGTTCGTCCGGGCCGTAATCTGGCCATTATCGTTGAATCAGCTGCCGTCAATTACAGACAGAAGAAGATGGGGTACAACGCGGCACAGGAATTATACAACCGCGTCCAGGCAAACTTATCAAGAAAACAGGATGATTGAGGTGTCTGATGACTGGAATTTATGAAAAACTTCTTGGTGCAGCCGATAAAAACCATATAAAAGCAGGGGAAGAGATGCGAAGACATACATCCTTCCGGGTTGGGGGACCGGCAGCCTGCTTTGTAACTCCGGGAGATGAAAAGGAACTTGCTGCAGTCATTAAGACTTGTAAGCAGGAGAATGAGACGTACTTCATTTTAGGCAATGGAAGTAATCTCCTGGTGGGGGATCAGGGTTTTGACGGGGTGGTTATCTCTATGGACAGCTTTAACAGCTGTCATGTGAATCAGGAGACAGGGATGATAAAAGCCGGAGCAGGACTTTCTCTGGCGAGAATTGCACAGGAAGCATATAAGGCGTCAATGACAGGCTTCGAGTTCGCTGCCGGAATACCGGGAACACTGGGAGGAGCTGTAGTCATGAATGCCGGTGCATATGGTTCGGAGATGAAAGAGGTGCTTCGCAGTGTAAAAGTAGTAACAGGGGATGGCGATATCAAAGAGATCCCCGCCTGCGAGCTTTCTTTGGGATACCGGACCAGTTGCATTATTCCAAAGCAGTATGTGGTGGTGGAAGCAAACATCCGCTTAAAAGAAGGCGATCCGGTTTCGATTAAAGAACGAATGGATGAGCTGGCACGCAGAAGAAAAGAAAAACAGCCCTTGGAATTTCCAAGTGCAGGAAGCACCTTTAAACGCCCGGAAGGACATTTTGCCGGGAAGCTGATCGAAGATGCAGGACTTCGGGGATTTTCCGTAGGAGGTGCCCAGGTTTCAGAAAAGCACTGTGGATTCGTGATTAATAAGAATCAGGCAACTGCGGCGGACATTATAGCCTTATGCGAAGAGATAAAGAACAGGGTATACGAAAAAACCGGAGTAATGCTTGAGATGGAAGTAAAGACACTGGGAAAGTTTTAACGGTGCAAAGGAGTATACAGTGAGGCTTGTAATTGTGACAGGCATGTCAGGCGCAGGGAAGACCCAGGCGCTCAAGATGCTGGAGGATATGGGATTCTACTGTGTGGATAATCTACCCATCCCCCTTATTGAGACGTTTGCGGAGCTGACCTCTAAAAATCCGGAAGGAATCCAGAACGCTGCTTTGGGTATCGATATCAGAAGCGGCGAGGATTTATCGGTTTTAGACAGGATCTTTGATGAATGGTCCAGAAACCGGGTTTCTTTTGAGATTCTTTTCCTGGATGCCGGAGATGAAATACTGATTAAACGGTATAAAGAAACCAGAAGAGCCCATCCACTGGCAGCAGGCGGCAGAATCGACAGCGGAATTGAAAAAGAGCGTGGGAAGCTTGCTTTTCTAAAGGAAGAGGCAGATTATATCATCGATACCAGCAAGCTTCTCACCAAAGAACTGAGGCAGGAACTGGAAAAGATTTTCATGAAACATGAATCTTACCGGAATTTATACATTACCATCCTCTCCTTCGGATTTAAATATGGAATTCCATCGGATGCAGATCTGGTATTTGATGTGAGGTTTCTGCCCAATCCCTATTATGTGGAAGAACTGCGATACAGGACAGGGGAAGAAAAAGAAGTGCGGGACTATGTGATGCAGCATGGAACCGCTGACCTGTTTTTGAACAAGCTTTATGATATGCTGGAGTTCCTGCTTCCAAACTATGTTCTGGAAGGAAAGAATCAGCTGGTGATCGCCATTGGCTGTACCGGCGGTAAGCACCGGTCCGTAACCGTTGCCAAGGCGGTTTACGAAAAGTTTAAGTCCAGGGCTGAGTTCGGTATAAAGATCGAACACCGGGATATTGAGAAAGATAATACAGGAAAAAGGGTGGTCTAGATATGTCATTTTCTTCCAAATTAAAAGAAGAGCTTTCCAGGCAGATCAGCCCGGCAAGACACTGTCAGATCGCGGAAATGGCTGCGATCATCAGCCTTTGCGGCAAGATAATCATATCGGAAGATGACCGCTATACGATAAAAATCCATACAGAAAATGTAGCAGTTGCAAGAAAGTACTTTACATTATTGAAAAAAACATTTAATATAAGTACTGATGTCTCTATTAGAAGAAATGCCTACTTGAATAAAAACCGTACTTATACGGTGACGATCCGGGAACATGAAGATGCCATTCGGGTACTTCATGCAACCAAACTCCTTGACGAGAACGGAGAAGTAGGAGAGAATCTAAGTGTAGTAAAGAATGTGGTGATCCAGCAGTCATGCTGCAGGAGAGCATTTATACGGGGTGCATTTCTCTCGTCGGGATCCTTAAGTGATCCGGAGAAGTTCTACCATTATGAAATTGTATGTGCCACAGAAGAAAAAGCAGAGCAGTTGAAATCAATTATTGCAACGTTTGAACTTGATGCAAAGATAGTTAAGAGAAAGCGTTATTTTGTTGTCTATATCAAAGAGGGAAGCCAGATTGTTGATATTTTAAATGTCATGGAGGCCCCGGTTGCTTTAATGGAGCTTGAGAACATCAGGATCTTAAAGGATATGCGCAACAGCGTGAACAGACAGGTCAACTGTGAGACTGCAAATATTAATAAAACGGTATCAGCTGCGGTAAAGCAGATAGAAGATATAGAATATATCAGAGATACAATCGGACTTGATAATCTTCCTGACAATTTAATGGAGATTGCCAGAGAGAGACTGGAGAGGCCGGACGCAACATTAAAGGAGCTTGGAGAAGCTCTGGACCCTCCTGTTGGTAAATCAGGAGTGAACCACCGACTTAGAAAGCTTTGTGATTTGGCAGGGCGGCTGCGCGGGACAGGCGTGGGCAGCGGAACGGAACAGACCCGTTCAGAGGAATGAGGAGGATAATTATGGTAAGAAAAACAGTCACCGTGGAACTTGCATCAGGTTTGGAGGCGAGACCAGTCGCTATGCTGGTTCAGGTTGCCAGCCAGTATGAAAGCAACATTTATGTTGAAATCGAATCAAAAAGAGTGAATGCCAAAAGTATTATGGGTATGATGACTCTCGGCCTTGCTGCAGGAGAGCAGATTACAATTACAGCTGATGGTACAGATGAAGAGCATGCGGTCAGTGAGATCGAGAAATACTTAAGCAATCAGGAATAATATCTGGAATATAACGTGTTTTTGAGGCGGAGACTGCCATTGCCTGACAATGGAAGCTCCGCCTCTTATATATCCCCTTTTTTAATTTCACGCAAATTATTTTCAGGGGCTGTCTTTTTATGTTATAATAGAAGAAATGAGGATAGAAGGAGAAACGACAGATGGCATTTACACATTTGCATGTCCATACAGAATACAGCCTGCTTGATGGGTCCTGCAAAATTAAGGAACTGACCGCCAGAGCGAAAGAACTGGGAATGGACAGTATGGCAATCACAGACCATGGCGTCATGTATGGCGTGATTGATTTTTACAGAGCCGCCAGGGAAGCCGGCATCAAGCCCATAATCGGCTGTGAGGTGTACGTGACGTCCGGTTCCAGATTTGACAGAGAGCTAGCAGGCGGGGAAGACCGGTACTACCATCTGGTACTTCTGGCTGAGAACAATCAGGGCTATCAGAATTTAATGAAGATTGTTTCCAAAGGATTTGTAGATGGATTTTATTATAAACCAAGAGTGGATTATGAGATATTAAGAGAATATCATGAGGGCGTGATTGCTCTCAGTGCCTGCCTGGCCGGTGAGGTGCAGCGCTATATTGGCAGGGGCCAGTATGAAAAGGGAAAGGAAGCGGCTCTTCATTATCAGGAGATTTTCGGTGAGGGTAATTTCTTCCTTGAGCTTCAGGATCACGGGATTCCCATGCAGAAGACTGTGAATCATGAACTGGTGCGTATGAGCGCGGAGACCGGGATTGAACTGGTGGCTACCAATGATATTCATTATACCTATGCAGAGGATGCCACACCCCACGATATTTTGCTGTGCATTCAGACCGGTAAGAAGGTGACAGACGAAAACCGGATGCGCTACGAGGGCGGCCAGTATTACTGCAAATCGGAAGAAGAGATGAAGAAGCTTTTCTCTTATGCAACCCAGGCGGTGGAGAATACCCATAAGATTGCGGAGCGGTGTAATATTGAGATTGAGTTCGGAGTTACCAAGCTTCCAAAGTACGATGTGCCGGAAGGGTTTGACTCCTGGAGTTATTTAAATAAACTCTGTACCGAGGGCTTTTTACGCCATTATCCTGATGATGACGGGACTTTAAAGGATCGCCTCACATATGAGCTGGATGTCATTCATACCATGGGATATGTGGACTACTTCCTGATTGTATGGGATTTCATTCATTATGCCAGATCCAAAGATATCATGGTTGGTCCGGGAAGAGGATCTGCTGCTGGAAGTATCGTTTCCTACTGTCTTGGGATCACGGACATAGATCCCATTCGGTATAACCTTCTTTTTGAGCGTTTCTTAAATCCGGAACGAGTCTCCATGCCTGATATTGACGTGGATTTCTGCTTTGAACGGCGGCAGGAAGTCATTGACTATGTAGTGGAGAAGTACGGCAAGGATCAGGTGGTTCAGATCGTTACCTTCGGTACCCTGGCAGCAAAGGGTGTGGTGAGAGACGTAGGAAGGGTGCTGGATATGCCTTACGCCCGCTGTGACGCCATTGCCAAGATGATACCGGGTGACCTTGGCATGACACTGGAAAAGGCGCTGAAACAAAGCCCTGACCTGCGCAGCGCCTACAACGATGACCCCGAAGTAAAATACTTAATTGATATGTCCATGCGTCTGGAAGGACTGCCCAGACATACCTCCATGCATGCGGCTGGAGTGGTAATCAGCCGAACTTCGGTGGATGAATACGTTCCTTTATCAAAAGCGGCGGACGGAACCATAACCACCCAGTTTACCATGACCACACTGGAAGAGCTGGGACTTTTAAAGATGGACTTCCTGGGGCTTAGAACCCTTACGGTGATTCAGAACGCGGTGGGAGCGATAAAGAAGAACCGGGATCTTGTCCTTGATATGGACCAGATTGATTATAATGACAAGGCTGTGCTTGATTCCATCGGATCCGGAAAGGACGATGGGGTATTCCAGCTGGAAAGTTCCGGCATGAAGAGTTTCATGAAGGAGTTAAAGCCAGAGAGTCTGGAAGATATTATTGCCGGAATTTCTCTTTACCGCCCCGGTCCCATGGATTTTATTCCCAAGTATTTAAAGGGTAAAAATGACCGGAATTCCATCACCTATGACTGTCCTCAGCTGGAGCACATATTGGGTCCCACCCATGGATGTATCGTATATCAGGAACAGGTTATGCAGATCGTCCGCGACCTTGCCGGATATACCATGGGCCGAAGCGATCTGGTGCGCCGTGCCATGTCAAAGAAGAAAACTTATGTTATGGAGAAGGAACGCCAGAATTTCGTATATGGCAATACGGAAGAAGGGGTAACCGGCTGTATTTCCAATGGAGTGGATGAAAAGACAGCCAACCAGATCTATGATGAGATGATTGATTTTGCCAAATATGCATTTAATAAATCTCATGCAGCTGCTTATGCAGTCGTATCCTATCAGACTGCATTTTTAAAATACTATTATCCCCAGGAGTTTATGGCAGCACTTTTAACCTCTGTTATGGACAACGTGTCTAAGGTTTCAGAGTATATCCTAAGCTGCAGGCAGATGGGGATTTCCATACTTCCGCCGGATATCAATGAGGGAGAAAGCGGATTTTCCGTTTCAGGCAAGTCCATTCGCTATGGCCTTTCTGCCATTAAAAGCGTTGGCAAATCCGTGGTGGAGCAGATTGTGGCAGAGCGGATGACAAACGGAATTTATCACGATATGGAAGACTTTATCGACCGAATGAGCAACAAAGAGGTCAATAAGAGGACTCTTGAGAATTTCATCAAGTCAGGAGCTCTTGACACACTTCCAGGTACCAGAAAGCAGAAGCTTTTAATCGCGCCGGAACTTCTTGATCAGAGGAGCAAGGAACGAAAGAATACCATGGAAGGGCAGATTACCCTGTTTGATCTTGCAGGAGAGGAAGAGAAAAGCAACTACCAGATCACATTTCCTGATGTGGGTGAGTTTGGGAAGGAAGATCTTCTTGCATTTGAAAAGGAGACCCTTGGCATTTATGTAAGCGGCCATCCGCTGGAAGCATATGAGGAGACCTGGAGAAATCACATTACAGCAGTAACTGTGGATTTTATTGTGGACGAGGAGACTCAGAAAACCAACGTTCAGGACGGTGCTTACGTAACCATTGGTGGTATGATTACAGGCAAAAACGTAAAAACTACCAGAAACAACAAGATGATGGCATTCCTGACTCTGGAAGATCTGGTGGGATCTGTGGAGGTCATTGTATTTCCAAAGGATTATGAAAGCAAGAGAGAGCTGTTTGTGGAGGATTCCAAGGTGTTTATCCAGGGCAGAGCTTCCGTTGGAGATGATCCGGTTGGAAAGCTGATCTGTGAGAGAGTCATTCCATTTTCAGCAGTTCCCAAAGAACTGTGGCTGAAATTCCCTGACAAGGATACCTATGTGGAATTGGAGCGGGAGATACTTGAGCTGTTGCGGGAATCCGAAGGCAGTGATTCCGTAATCATCTATCTGGAGCGTGAACGGGCAAAGAAAGTGCTCCCAGCCAACTGGAATGTGAATGCTTCTGATGGACTTCTTGATATTTTAACCAAAAAACTTGGTGAAATAAATGTCAGACTTGTAGAAAAAAAACTTGAAAAGATTGGCAAAATGAATTAGAATACAACGTGTATGAAATGTAAAACTTACAAAAACAGATATCCGTGAATCAGGAGGAAGTTACTATGGCAAAACAAGTGAAAACCATTGGCGTATTAACCAGCGGCGGCGACGCACCAGGTATGAATGCTGCGATCCGTGCCGTTGTCAGAACTGCAATCCATAAAGGATTGGTAGTAAAGGGAATTATGAGGGGATACGCGGGCCTTCTGCAGGAAGAGATTGTTGATATGACCAGCACCAGTGTATCAGACATCATTCATAGGGGCGGAACGATTCTTTATACAGCCAGATGCCAGGAATTTACCACAGCTGCAGGCCAGCAAAAGGGTGCTGAGATCTGTAAAAAACACAACATTGACGGAATGGTAGTCATCGGTGGAGACGGTTCGTTCCGCGGTGCCGGTAAGCTTTCTGCTCTTGGAATTAACACCATCGGACTTCCTGGAACCATTGATTTAGATATCGCATGCACCGATTATACCATTGGCTTTGATACAGCAGTGAACACTGCGATGGAAGCTATTGATAAGGTTCGTGATACATCCACTTCCCACGAGCGCTGCAGTATTATAGAAGTAATGGGAAGAAATGCCGGATACATTGCACTTTGGTGCGGCTTTGCAAACGGAGCAGAGGACATCCTTTTGCCAGAGCGGTATGACGGAGACGAGCAGGCATTGATTAACCGCATCATCGAGAACAGAAAGCGGGGAAAAAAGCATCATATTATCATCAATGCAGAAGGAATCGGTCATTCCTCTTCCATGGCTAAGAGAATTGAGGCTGCTACCGGTATAGAAACAAGAGCAACTATTCTGGGCCATATGCAAAGAGGCGGAGCACCTACCTGTAAAGACCGTGTGTATGCTTCCATCATGGGAGCAAGAGCGGTAGAACTGCTTTGCGAAGGAAAGAGTAACCGTGTTGTAGGTTATAAGCACGGAGAATTCGTTGACTTCGATATTCAGGAAGCACTGGCTATGACCAAGGATATTCCGGAAGATCAGTATCAGATCAGTAAGATGCTGGTTCGTTAATCGGATACAGGAATCAAAAGAAAAGGCGGGACAGCCGGCTGGGGAAATACTCCGGCTGTCTCGCCTTTTTCACTGTTTAAAAATATTCCAGCCATGTTTTGACCAGAGAGATCCAACTTTCACACTGCGGCACAATGTATCGGCCGTCATCACCGGAGACTTCACTGGTTGCCAGAGACAGCCCGTGACAGCCAGTGGGATAGATGTGCATTTCCAAATTCACCCCATGATCCGTCAAAGCATCTGCCAGTAAGTAACTGTTTTTTACCGGTACTGCATCGTCGGTGGAAGTATGCCATAAAAAGGTTTTAGGCGTGTGTGAACCCACCTGATGCTCAAGAGAAACCAGGCGCCGTATGGTTTCATCCCCAGCCGCCGAGCCTAATAAATTAAGGAAAGAACCCGGATGGCAGAAGGAACCGGAGGTAATCACAGGATACCCCAGAATCATTCCGTTCGGTCGGATATTCTCCGGAGTCAGATTCAAAGGGCTGTATAAAAATTCCTGATTCCAGAATGCCCCTAAGCTGCAGGCAAGATGACCTCCTGCTGAGAAGCCGCAGACAATAATTTTGTCCGGGTCAACCTGCCAGTCAGATGCATGGGCACGAACCAAAGAGACGGCATATGCAAGCTCCATCTGAGGATAAGGAAATTCATCCGGGGCAAGGGTGTAGTGGAGAACAAATGCATGGCAGCCCATGGACAAAAACTGCATGGCGACCGGTTCTCCCTCTCTGTCGGATAAATGTCCGTACCCGCCGCCCGGACAGATAATTACTGCCGGGCGAATGCGTTGTGAAGCGATGGAAACAGGATCCAGGAGATAGGCGTTTAAATGGGCATCTGCAGTTAACTTCTTTTTGCCAGTCTGCTTTTCTGAAATGATGATCGGTTCTGTGAACTGTTTCATAATCTGCTGCGCTCCATTTCTATGTGTCTTTAGTTATCAAGAACCTCAGTAATCCCATCAAACAAGGTTTTCGCGCCTTCTTCGGAGGTGATTTCCTTAGCGCTTAATTTGCCGAATACCTTATAGTATAAACCGTCTGGATTTGCTTTTAATTCGCTGTTGTCAAACTGAGGATCCTGTGTAAATTTGCAATAGTCAAGAACCTTTGCATTGGCTTCTTTTGTCATCTCATCACCGATGTTTCTTTCATTTAGCACCTTAATTGCTGCAGCGGAGCATGGAACACCGCGCTCTGTCGAGCAGATTTCAACGCCTTCCGGATCGTTTAACAGGAAGTTAACTAACATTGCTGCTTCCTTTGGATGCTGGGTGGACGCTTTGATTGCGAAGTCCATGGAAACCTTTGTGGAACCGCCCTGATAGTTGCCGAATTTTAAGAATTCACCAATTCCAAATTCCTGGCCAGGTTTATTGACACTGCTTTCTAAAGCTGCTTTTACCTTGGAAACGCCGGAATCCCATTCCATAAGACCTGCATATTTTCCATCGATCCATTTTGCATTCTTATCAAGGGAGTCAGCCATATCACCATTGATGGTAGCTATGGATGGAATGACATGCTCACTTTCCAGCTTGTTCATGAAATCCAGGCCTTCTTTGATTTCAGCTTCTGTATAGTTTAATTTGCCGTCCACAATCCAGTCCTTTCCATACTTTGATTCCAGATAGTATACCATAAAGATAGCGCGGTCATACTCTCCAAGAGCCAGAGGATAGAAGTCATTGTCATATGCCTTGAATGCCGCACCGGCGGCCAGTAAGGAAGCTTCATCTGTAGGAATGGTACATCCGATTTCGTTGAAGGTTGTTTTGTTCCAGTAGAACAGACGTCCGGTTAGGGAAATAGGAATAGCCATCAGTTTTCCATTTACTTCATTTGCCTTTAATTTATCTTCAGGGAACTGAGTTAAATCAATGACATCAGAATACTGGTTTAAATCAAGATAGGATTCTCCTCCTTTGCTGTAATCAGTCACCCAGTTGGAACCCACCTGGATCACATCAGCGCAATCTCCGCTTAAAATTGAGAGAGACTGCTTTTCTTCCCAGCCTGTCCATGCACCATATTCCGTTTCTACTTTGATGTTAGGATATTTTGCCATAAATGCTTCAACAGCTTTTTCTGTAGCAGCATGTCTGGCATCGCCGCCCCACCAGGAAAGACGAATGTTTACCGGATCTCCTGATGCATTTTCTGTGGCAGCACCTTCTGATTTGGATTCTGAAACAGAAGCGGTATCAGAGGGGGCATTGTTTTTTTGTGCACTGCCGCACGCTGTCAGTGATAACCCCATGGCAGCTGACAAAGCGACAGCCATAATTTTGGCAATCTTTTTTTTCATATAATTTCCTCTCTTTCTTTTCTCCCGTTGGGAAAATGATAAAAACGGCATAATACCGGTTATTAAATGTGTAAGCACTTACACACCAGATTATCTTATCATAAGTTTAAAAAGAAAAAAGATTAATAATTAATAAAAAACTTGTATAGAAATTATGAATAATACACAATTATAAAAAATATAGTTATACCCTAAAAAGAAATAGCTAGTAAAATAATTAAAAATTAACAATTGAATATGGATTTTTGATAAAATATATGGTATAAATGTATGATTGCAAAATGTTAAATTGCAAACCTTTGCAGTATAGGAATCAATGGCTTATATATCCAACGATCTTAGCAGTGACAAGGAAGAGAAAGCATGCTATTATTTAAAATATGGGGTTATTGAGGTACATGGAGGAGAATATATGGCTGTAACAATAAAAGATATTGCAACAAGTGCCGGTGTATCTTACTCAATGGTTTCAAGAGCGTTAAACGGTACGGGGGCGGTGGAACAAAAGAAAAAAGAGCAGATCCTTGAAATTGCACAGAGAATGGGATATATGCCAAACCAGGCAGCGGTTACCTTGAAAAAGTCAAAATCAGGTATGATTGGTCTTTGCTTTTCAACAATCAGCAAGTCAACATCACCTTTCGTGCTCCACGATGTTCTTACTGGAGTATATCAGGAACTGGGGAGTAAGTATCAGGTGGTCGTAAAGGGAATTGATATGCATCAGCCGGGGACCTTAAATCCCTCTTATTTTGACGGGCTGCTCATCATGTCTCAGGGAGACTGGGATCAGGAGTTTCTGGAGGAGGCCTGGGAAAAGAATATTCCTATGGTGGCCATCAGCAGGAGAGTACCCGTTAACATACCTGCCGTGGTTACAGACGAAATGGGAGGTATGGAACAGGCGATGAACTATCTTTTAAAAAATGGTCACCGCAGAATAGGAGTGATTGAAGGCACCTCCTATTTAGAGGCTTCCATGTTAAGGCATGAGGGATGGCAGAAGGCGGTAAGGGAGCATGGACTGGATGCGGACCAGCTTCCGGTGGATTACGGGAATTACCGCTTTAACAGCGGAAGGCTTGCAGCAGGAAGACTGCTTGATGCCCATAAAGATTTAACTGCTTTGTTATGCTTTAATGATGAGATGGCTTTTGGAGCCAGAAGTGCCACAGCGGAACGGGGATTAAAGGTTCCGGAAGATATTTCACTGACAGGGTTTGACAACTTGGATCTTTCCAGTTATTCTGATATGAGACTGACAACCGTGGAGCGGAGCGCTGCAAAGATTGCCATGGAAGGAAGCAGGATGCTGCTTACATGTATGGAGGAAGGAGTGCGTCCAGCCGATGTATGGCTGGAAAACCGCCTGATTGTAAGAGACAGCGTAAAAAAAATAGAATCTGATAGAACAGCAGATAAATGAGCAAAGCGAGGAAAAGTGACATGGATGTAATTGAAACGTATATCAATGAACTGATGGAAAAAAGTACTCCGGATCGTCCGGTGTGGAACATTGAGAAGATTCTTCAGGGAGAAAAAGCCGGTTGGAATTACATTGACGGTTGCATGATTAAGGCGATTCTGGAGATGTATTCCATTACAAAGGATTTGAAATATCTGGAATTTGCAGATACGTTTATTGATTACCGTGTAAAGGAAGACGGATCCATTGAGGGATATGATGTAGAAGAGCTGAACATTGATAATGTAAATGCAGGAAAAACCCTGTTTGAACTTTACGATCTGACCGGAAAGGAAAAGTACAGAAAGGCTATTGATCTGGTTTACAGCCAGATTGAGAAAATGCCCAGAACAAAAGAAGGGAATTTCTGGCATAAAAATATATATCCGAACCAGGTGTGGCTGGACGGTCTTTACATGTGTCAGCCATTTTATATGGAATACGAGGCCCGCTTCAATGACAGAAAAAAATGTGAAGATATTTACAGCCAGTTTGCCAATGTAACAAAGCATATGCGGGACAGTGAGACAGGGCTTTACTATCATGCCTATGATTCCTCCAGAGAGATGTTCTGGTGTGATAAAGTGACAGGACTTTCCCAGAATTTCTGGCTGAGAGCACTGGGCTGGTACTCCATGGCGCTACTTGATACCATGGATAAAGACAATCACAAGGAGCAGGACGCACTGCATCAGATGAAGGAAGCGTTCCAATCCCTGATTGATGCCATGTTAAAATATCAGGACCCAAGTGGCATGTGGTATCAGTTGGTCAATCTGGGAGGAATGGAGAAAAACTATCTGGAAACCAGCGGAAGTGCAATCTTTTCCTATGCAATCTTAAAAGGCGTGCGCCTTGGTTATCTGCCTGAGTCATATGCAGAATACGGAAAAAAAGCATTTGAAGGGATCTGCAAAACATATCTTCATATGGAAGAAGGAAATATGAGCTTAGGCGGAATCTGTCTGGTGGCAGGCCTGGGCGGAAAAGACAGAAGAGACGGAACCTTCCAGTACTATATGTCTGAGCCAGTGGTAAAAGATGATGCAAAGGGTGTAGGACCATTCCTTCTTGCTTATACAGAGATGAAGCGGTGCGGATGGGAATATCAGTCATAGAATAGAAAAGGGAATGAGGCAGGCCGCCTCATTCCCTTTTAACTTAAGCTGTTTTGTGCGAATTTCTTCGGTGAAATTCCTGTTTTCTTTGTAAAGGCTTTAAAGAAATTGCTATAATCATTAAAGCCGCACATGCTGTATACTTCATTGACGCTATATCCGCCTGCTAAAAGCGTCTGCGCCAGTTCAATTCTTCTGGTGGTAATATAGGAGTTGATGGTAGTGCCTGTCCCTTTCTTAAAGAGTCTGCAAAGGTACGAGGTGCTTAAATAAAAATGGGCGGCAATCTCCCCAATGCTTAAGGAAGAATCAATGTTATGGTGGATATAGGTAATAATATCTGCCACCTTGCTGTTAAAATACTGTCTCTGTTCTTCTGACCGTTCTCCCAGATCTGCATCTGCTGCACATTTTGTTAAAAACACCATAAACTCCGCAAAAGCAGAACGCTCTTCCACATCGTGTCCGAACCCATCCTCTACTGCCAGTTTATTAAAATAGTAGGTAAACCGCCGCTGCTGTCCCTGGCTTAAGTGGATCCTGTGGGAAAAGTTATCCGGCCGGTGGGTGAAACAGTAGGTTAAATCGGTATAATCAGTGGAAATAGCCTTTAAATATTCCGGATCAATAAAAACAGCATACCGTTCATGGGGGATGGACGAATCCATCTGTAGAATCTGATGCTTTTCCCGGGGATTAATCATAAATAAATCGCCAGGCTCTATGCGGTAATTGTTATCTTCAATTAAAAAGGTACGTCCGCCGCTGATAGAAAAGTAGAACTCACAACACCGGTGGCTGTGCATGCTTAAAACACTGCTTTCCTTGTGCAGATGTGCAATGGAAAAGTAATGGCTTTCAAAACACCGGTCAATTCCTTCCGAATATGAAGTAAGTACTTTCATTATTTGCATTCTCCTTGGCTAATACTACTAAAATAATATCATAGGATGTCAAAATATGCAATGTTTTGTGCCGAATTTGAAATGAATTATAAGGACATAGGTGTTATAATAATAAAAAAGTGTTGTGTAAGCGCTTACGCAAAAGTACATATTTCCATATAAAAAATGCGAAAACATTTACATGAAACTTTTAAAGAACTCATTTATGAGGGAGAGAAAAAGGAGAGAGAAAAAGATGAGAAAAATCAAACAGTGGACAGCAATGGGGTTAGCGACTGTTATGGCAATGTCTCTATCTGCATGCGGGTCTGGCAAAACTGCTGAAACAACCACTGCTGCACCTGCAGAAACTACTACAGCAGCTGAAACAACAACTGCTGGAGCTACAACTTCTACAGAACCAGTAGAACTGAAATTTTCATGGTGGGGCGGCGACACAAGACATGCAGCAACCGAGGAAGCAATCAAAGCTTTCATGGCAAAATATCCGAACATCACTGTAACTCCTGAATACGGTGCATGGAACGGCTGGGAAGAGAAACAGTCTTTAAACATCTTAGGCGGCAATGCTGCTGATGTTATGCAGATCAACTGGAACTGGATCGAATCCTACAGCCAGGGCGGAAAGTCTTTCGCAAACCTGGAGGATTACTCCGATGTTCTTGATTTAAAACAGTTCACACCAGAAAGCCTTGATCTTTGCAAGGTAGATAATAAATTAATGGCAGTTCCGATTTCTTTAACAGGCCGTCTGTTCTACTGGAACAAGTCAGCATTTGATGAGGTTGGTGTTGCACTTCCTACTGATCTTGATTCCTTATACAAAGCTGGTGAAGCATTCAAGGCAAAAGATGCTGATATGTATCCGCTGGCACTTGGCGAATATGACCGTATGATCCTTATGGTTTACTATCTGGAATCCAAGTATGGCAAAAACTGGGTAGAAGACGGTACCGTTAACTACACAGAAGAAGAAGTAAAAGATGGTATGGACTTTATCACAGGACTGGAAGAGAAACATGTAATTCCGACTCTTGCTACCATCAGCGGAGATATGGCTGACTCTCTTGACAAGAATGCAAAATGGATTGATGGAAAGTATGCTGGTATCTTTGAGTGGGATTCCTCAGCTTCCAAGTTCAAAAAAGCACTGGAAGGCAGCGTAAACAAACCTGGTCAGGAATTCGTAGTTGGTGAGTTCATTAAGATGGGCGACAACAACGGCGGATTTACAAAGATCTCCATGGCATTTGCAGTTGCTGGAAACTCCAAGCATCCGAAGGAAGCAGCTATGCTGATCAACTTCCTGTTAAATGATCCGGAAGGCGTTAAGATCGGTTCTACAGAAAGAGGTATTCCTTGTTCTGCAGCTGGCTTAAAGATCCTTCAGGATAACAAGCTTGGCGATCCTCTTACCATTGAAGCAAATACAAAAGTTATGAATTACAGCAAGTTCACTCTGGATGCCAAGTTTGAGCACAATGACTTAAAGGCTAACCCAGACGGCGTTTACTACAAAGTATTCGGCAAATTAAGCTCCAAAGAGCTGGATTCTGCTGCAGCTGCAAAAGATCTGATCAAGGGTGTTACTGATACACTTGAGAACTAATTGTCTTTAAAAAGATAAGATATTCATATTTCATACGAGCCGCCATAGATTTATGGCGGCTCCCATAAAGAAAAGGGCAGACAAAACGTCATGGAATGCAGAAATGAGACATTAAAACCATATCAGCTCATAGGAGCAGTACAAATGTTTGAAGCAACGAAAGAAGATGCATTCAAAGAATTTGTTATAGATCAGTTAAGCTGTATGGAAGCCCCGGAAGGGACGGCAGGAAGTCTGCCGGCACAGGATTATTCCGCTTATTTTTTCGCTTTGGAACAAACCGGTAATGAGAGTTACAGACAAAAGATAGAAGATGTCATGAAAACCCCGGAGTGGACTTTGGAGCTTATGCCGTTTATAACAGCGTATGACACAAGTTATAAAAGAAAAGAGCATTACAATGAGATTGTGGCCATGTTTCGGGATAAACAGCAGTTTACGGGATATGATCTGGTGTCACTGATCGATACGATTGCTCAGATGTCGGAAGAGATCTATGAATATTATAGGGAATTAAGGGATTTGTTTAAGGTTATAATCAAGGAGAAGATGAAAGACCTCCCCAATTCTTCTGAAATTATGGAAATTGGTTATTCCATTCTGAAAGCATGCAACATTGGCGTGCTTCAAAAAGAAAAATACGGTAATTTCGGGGAACTTGTATGGAGAAATATTGCGGGGATTGATAATAATACATGTACAGGTTTAAAGGATATGATCTGTGCGCAGCATATAATTTTTAACAAACAGGAGGTATAAGCAGTATGAAGTCAAAGGGTATACGTAAGTTCCTGGCTGATAATGCGGGATTCTTCTTTGTCCTGCCGTGGCTGATTGGATTTATACTTTTTAAAGTTTATCCATTCGCGTCTTCATTGTACTATAGCTTTACAAATTACGATCTGTTTAATGGCGTAACGAAAACAGGTATGATGAACTATAATAAGATTTTTACAGATTCTGATATTACAAGAGCATTTATGGTAACATTTAAATATGCGATTTTTGACGTTCCTTTAAAGCTGACCTTCGCATTATTTATTGCTTATATTCTGAACTTTAAATTAAAGGGAGTTAATTTTTTCAGAACGGCTTATTATATTCCCTCTATTCTTGGTGGTTCCATCGCCATTGCCATCTTGTGGAGAGCTGTATTTAATACAGATGGTCTGATCAATGCGGTAGTCGTTGCATTTGGCGGAGAAAAAATCAACTGGATGGCATCTGCCAACGGTGCTTTATTCGTTATCATCATGTTACGAGTATGGCAGTTTGGTTCAGCCATGGTAATTTTCCTTGCAGCATTAAAAGGTGTGTCGGAAGATTTATACGAGGCTGCATCCATTGACGGAGCAGGAAAATGGACCCAGTTCTTTAAAATTACAGTTCCATTAATCACACCGGTTATTTTCTACAACCTGATCACTCAGTTATGTCAGGCATTCCAGGAATTCAACGGACCATTCCTTGTAACAAAGGGTGGACCAAACGGTGCAACCACACTGATTTCCATTCTTATTTACAACAATGCGTTCCTTCGTCATAAGATGGGTATCGCAAGTGCCCAGGCATGGATTCTGTTCCTGATTGTCATGACATTTACGGCAGTTGCATTTGTTAGCCAGAAGAAATGGGTATATTACTCAGATGAAGACGGGAGGTAGATGACATGACGAAAGAAACGAAAAGAAAATTAAGTACAGTGATCCGTTATACTCTTCTCGTAATAATTGGATTCATTATGGTTTATCCCCTGATCTGGATGGTAGGTGCGACCTTTAAAACCAACTCAGAGATTTTTACCAGCGCATGGTTCTGGCCTAAGAACCCGGTTACGGACGGTTATGCTAATGCATTCGTGGATTACGGCGGTAAAATTAACCTGATTAAATCACTTTTAAACACTTATAAAATCGTAGTGCCAAAGGTAATTTTCACTGTAATATCAGCTACCATTACTGCTTACGGTTTCGGACGGTTTGAATTCAAAGGAAAAGCAATCCTCTTTTCTCTTATGATTTCCACCCTGTTCCTTCCTCAGGTAGTTTTAAATGCACCTCAGTACATTATGTTTAATAAGTGGGGCTGGACAAATTCCTATCTTCCTCTTGTGATCCCTTCTTTATTTGCAGGTGACACATACTTCTTATTCATGCTGGTTCAGTTTTTAAGAGGTGTGCCGAGAGAGCTGGAAGAGGCAGCTAAGATTGACGGCTGTAATTCAATTAAAACATTATGGTATGTTATCGTTCCCATGTTAAAGCCATCACTGGTATCTGTTGCTTTGTTCCAGTTTATGTGGACTTCCAATGACTTTATGGGACCCCTGATCTACGTTTCCGACATGCCGAAATATACAAACTCCATTTACTTACGTATGTCAATGGACGGTGATGTAGGATTTCAGTGGAACAGAATTCTGGCGATGTCACTCATCTCCATTATTCCTTCTCTGATTGTATTCTTCTGTGCGCAGGATTCCTTCATTGATGGTATTGCTGCAGGCGGAGTAAAAGGTTAAAGATCATAAAGAGGGCGTGGTATGTAATTGCTGCGCTCTTTTTCAATAGAAAAAACAATAACACAGGAAAACTTACAGGTGAGGTTTAACAGTATGGAATTAAGAGTTGTATTTCAGACAGCGCGTTCTGTAACCATAGAGACAATCACAGAAACAATTTATGAATTTGATACTCCGGGCCAGATTCTGGTAAACGGAGAAAACCGGGGAGAGACAAAGCAGGTTGTGTTTACATTGTTTGACTTAAAGCCGGATATGGACTATAATATTTCTCTGGAAAGAAATGGAGAAAAGGCAGAGGTAAATTTTCATACGGATTATGAATTTGTTACCATCAATGTCAGGGAAGTTGGCGCTCTTGGAGATGGAATCCAAAATGACACTCCTTTCATTCAGGCTGCGATTATGGCATGTCCCAAAGACGGAAGAGTGCTGATTCCCGCAGGAAAATATAAAGTTACCAGCCTGTTTTTAAAGAGTCATATTAAGATGGAACTCTCAGAGGGAGCGGAGCTCCTTGCAGAGACTGACCGGTATCAGTATCCAAAGTTCCCCGGAATGATCGAGAGTTACGATGAAAAAGATGATTATAATCTGGGAACCTGGGAGGGCAACCCCCTTCCCATGTTTGCAGGCATTATCACCGGTATTGATGTGGAAGATGTTGTAATCTATGGCAGAGGAACCATAAGCGGTCAGGCTTCCTTTGACAACTGGTGGGACAATGTAAGAGTGATGAAGGGAGCATTCCGCCCCCGTATGGTATTTTTGGAACGATGCAGGAAGATTACTCTTCAGGGCTTCTCTTTAAAAAACAGTCCGACCTGGGTACTTCATCCTTATTTCAGCGAAGACTTAAAGTTTTTAAATTTAAGCATCAGCAATCCGGCAGATTCCCCCAATACAGACGGACTGGATCCGGAATCCTGTAAGGACGTGGAGATACTGGGACTTCATTTTTCCCTGGGTGATGACTGCATTGCCATCAAGTCAGGCAAGATTTATATGGGACGCAGATATAAGAAGCCATCTGAGAACATCACCATTCGCCAGTGTCTGATGGAAAACGGTCACGGAGCCGTTACCATAGGAAGTGAAGTAGGTGCAGGCGTGAAAAATATCCTGGTAGAACGCTGTCTGTTCCGCCATACAGACAGAGGCCTGCGGATCAAGACCAGAAGAGGAAGAGGAAAGGACTCCGTTCTTACGGATATTACCTTTGACCACATTGATATGGATCATGTCATGACTCCGTTTGTAGTCAATGGCTTCTACTTCTGTGATCCTGATGGAAAATCAGAATACGTTCAGTGCAGAGAACCACTTCCGGTTGATGACAGAACGCCTGAGATCGGCAGATTCAGCTTTACCAATATAAACGCGGCTAATTGTCATGTGGCAGCATCCTTTCTCTATGGTCTTCCAGAAAAGAAGATTAAACGCATTGAATTTAAGAACGTTGACATTTCCTTTGCAAAAGAGGCGAAGTCAGGAGCTCCCGCTATGTTAAGCGGAGTGGGAGAATGCACCAAAAAAGGTTTTTGTATCAGCAATGTGGACACCCTGATCTGTGAAAATGTTCATATTTCCGGACAGGAAGGGGAAGCATTTGAATTAAGCAATATCAATCATTACGAAACGATCTAAAGGAGAAGAGTACAATGCAGATTGGAATTCGATTACACGATGTGGCACCAGGTACCATAGAGGAACGTTTAAAAATAGCCAGCGAACAGGGATTTTCCTGTGTACACCTGGCTTTGACAAAGACAATCAATGATCATTCGGTGGAGAATTCTGCCTTAACACCGGGATTTGCTTCCTATCTTCGGAACAAATTCGGGGAGTATCATATGGATATTGCTGTTTTAGGCTGCTATTTAAACCTGGCTCATCCCGATCCGGAAGAGATTAAGAAGATTCAGGAACGTTATTTTGCCCATCTTCGTTTTGCTTCCATCTTAGGCTGCAGCGTAGTGGGAACCGAGACAGGAAACCCTAATGCAGAATACCGTTTTGAGCCAGCATCCCATACAGAAGAAGCTCTTCAGACATTTATTACCAACCTTCGTCCGGTTGTGGAATGTGCAGAAAAATTCGGTGTAATCATGGCAATCGAACCGGTATGGAGCCATATCGTATACAATTCCAAGCAGGCTCTTAAAGTGTTAAAAGCGATCAATTCCCCGAATTTAAGAATCATTCTTGATCCGGTTAATTTACTGTCTGTAGAAAACAGCAGTGAATATGACAAGGTGATTACAGAAGCCATCGAGGATCTGGGAGAGTATACCGACGTTCTTCATATGAAGGATTTCGTCATTGAAGGCGATAAAGTGGTTTCCGGAGCACCTGGAACCGGAGTGATGAAATATGATACAGTTCTGAATTTTGCAAAGAAGGACAAACCATACATTCAGATGACAATCGAGGACAGTACCCCGGATAATGCAGAGTGGTCAAGAAAGTTTCTTGAAAATTACAGCTGTAATTAAGCAGTAGTTCCTGATAAAAAAAGAGCTTTGACTGGTTTTACACCAATCAAAGCTCTTTTTTCATACCCTGATTATAAACATTCCTTCATAACTGCGTAAGCGCCTTTTTCTTCGATATCTTTTAAATATCCGCTGACAGCAGCTTCAAAGCCTTCAATGGCAGTTAAATCCTCGCCCCAGAACTCTGTATTTGTGCAGACAGAGTGGGTAAGTGCAGCTGCATCCTCGTCTTTGTGGTCATAGAAGAACTGGAGAATCTGCTTATCATCTTTTACTGTATACGTATCACCGGCAGGACGTACCGCAGTCAGTCCGTCTTCTGTCAGTGTAGTTCCATGGTAGAATGCAATATAGAATGCAAAGGAAGCAGTGATGCAGCTTGGAAGCGCATGATTCTTCTCTACATATCCCTTTAAAGAGGGCATAACGCGGGCTTTCCATTTGGAAGTGGAGTTTAAGGAAATAGCCAACAGCGCATGGTCAATAAATGGGTTTTTAAAACGCTCTGTTACAGAAGCTGCAAAGCTCTTCAATTCTTCCTCCGGAAGAGTTAAGGTAGGAATGATCTCATCGTAAATGGTCTTGTTCATGAAACCGCAGATCACTTCGTCATCCATACAGTTGCGCACGATATCCTGACCAGCCAGGTAAGCGCCTAAAACAAAAGAGGTATGAGCACCGTTTAAGATACGAACCTTTCTCTGCTTGTATGGCTTATGATCTCCGCAGATAACTACAGGAAGACCTGCCTCTTCAAATGGAAGTTCTTTCTTTAAGCTGTCAGGTCCTTCGATTACCCAGAAGCCAAATACTTCACCAGTATCAATGATGTTGTCAATATAGCCTAATTCTTCACAGATCTCAGCTGCCTCGTTTCTTGGATAACCGGTTACGATACGGTCAACCAGTGTGGAGCAGAAGATATTCTCTGCTTTAATCCAGTTTAAGAATTCATCACCTAAATTCCACTGTTTTGCATAGCTTAAAACGCATTTTTCCAGCTCTTTTCCGTTGTTATCGATCAGCTCGCAGGAAAGAATTACAAATCCTTTTCCAGCTTCCTTGCCGAACTTCTCAAAACGTCTGTATAAGAACTGTGTCAGCTTTCCAGGATAGCTGTCAGCCGGTACATCGGTAAACTGGCAGGAAGGGTCATAAGTAATTCCAGCCTCAGTCGTATTGCAGGCTATAAACCGGAGATCTGGGTTTTCTGCACAGGCAAGAACGGTTTCGTACTCGCTGTAAGGATTTAAACATCTGCTTACGCAGGAAATGACACGCTTGTCATTTACTTTCTGTCCATTTTCAAAGCCGCGGAGGAAGAGAGTATAAAGACCTTCCTGCTCGTTGATCATATCAGCCAGACCAGGAGCGATTGGCTGACATAAAACAACCTTTGAATTAAATCCGGTCTTCTCATTGAGAACATCGACAAAATAATCAACAAAAGCTCTTAAGAAATTTCCTTCGCCGAATTGCAGTACACGTTCTGGTGCATCTTTTAATAAATATCCATCATAACCCAGCTTTTCCAGTGTTTGGTAGCTTAACTTTTCCATTCCGTTTGTCTCCTTATAGGTAGTCAAAAATATTTTATAATGTTACGCCCTGCTTGAAGATGGCCATATCGTGGAAACCTGCTTCTTCTGATTTCACCATCTTGCCGGAGGCAACTTCAATTACAAAGTCAAAAAACTGATTTTTAAGAGTCTCCATATCGGTTCCTTCCACAAGCACTCCGCAGTTGAAATCAATCCAGTTATTCTTCTTCTGGCTGAGAGCAGAGTTGGTAGAAATCTTCATGGTTGGTACGGGGCATGCAAATGGAGTACCACGTCCGGTTGTAAATAAAACGATATGGGCGCCTGATGCAGCAAGGGCTGTGGATGCCACCAGATCGTTGCCTGGTGCGCTTAAAAGGTTCAGTCCTTTATTGCGTACCGGCTCTCCGTATTTTAATACATCAACCACAGGCATTCTGCCGGATTTCTGGACACAACCAAGGGACTTGTCCTCAAGTGTGGAAATACCGCCTTTTTTATTGCCTGGAGAAGGATTCTCATAAATGGTCTGATTGTGGCTTGTAAAATAATTCTTAAAGTCATTTATTAAATCAACAGTTTTTTCAAAGGTTTCTTCGTTCTGGCAGCGGTTCATAAGAAGAGTTTCTGCACCAAACATCTCAGGAACTTCTGTAAGGATCGTAGTTCCTCCCTTTGAAACCAGCATATCTGAAAATTCTCCAACAGTAGGATTGGCTGTAATTCCCGATAATCCGTCGGAACCGCCGCACTTCATTCCGATTACCAGCTCGCTGCAGCTGATAGGCTCTCTGTGAAAAGTTCCTGCATACTCTGCCAGCTGATCAATGAGTTCAAGAGAATCGGAGATCTCGTCTTCTGACTCCTGAGCTACCAGGAATTTGACTCTGCGCTCATCATATTCTCCAATATAGCGTTTTAATTCGGTAATGTTACTGTTCTCACAGCCAAGTCCAAGTACCAGTACGCCGCCAGCGTTTGGATGATTGATTAAATCTGCCAGAATCGTTCTGGTAAATTCCTGATCATCGCCCATCTGGGAACAGCCGTATGGGTGAGGGAAAGCAGCAACCGCATCGATGCTTCCTTTTACATGTTTTAAAGAGGCACGTTCAATCGCTGTCGCAATTTTATTCACGCAGCCTACGGTAGGAATAATCCAGATTTCGTTACGCACGCCCACACGTCCGTCGGGTCTGCGGTAACCGTTAAAAAAGCGTTCTTCTGTTGGAGTAACTTCGATCTCCTGTTTGTTGTACGTGTAAGTCAGTAAATCCCCTAATCCTGTTTTTAAATTGTGTGTGTGAATCCAGGCCCCAGTCCCAATATTCTCCTTTGCTATGCCGATGGCACAGCCGTATTTGATGACGGATGAGCCGGCAGGTATATCTGTCAGGGCAAATTTATGACCCTGTGGGATGTCTTCCAGAAGAATAACCGCTGTGCCGTCTGACTCGATAGCACTGCCGGAAGCAAGCGGCTTTAATGCGACTGCCACGTTGTCTTCGGAATTAATTTTGATAAAGTCCTGCATAAGCTTCCTTTCCTTTCTTAGTACCAGTTTCGATATTCAGATGCAATGTAAGTACTTACATAAAACATACACCATTTTTTTCTCTTAGTCAATAGGCAAACATAAAAGAAACATATTTCTTTTAATTATGGGAACAATATAGAAAAAACATACACGGTTTTTCATGATTACCTGGTAATAACAGTTGCGTAATACAAAATTATTATGTATAATGAATCGAGATAAGTGTAAGCGCTTACGCTCCCTGCTGATATGGCTTAACAGAGCGACGAATAACGCTGGCACAGTAAAAGGGGAAACGTCTGTCTGAATCCCATTCAGGCGGTGAACAATAAAGACGTTTAGAGGGACACCAGGATGAACATATATGATATCGCAGAACTTGCAGGAGTTTCCATTGCTACCGTTTCCAGGGTGGTAAACGACAGCCCCCGTGTAAGTGAAAAAACAAAACAAAAAGTCAGGGCAATCATGGAGGAGAATGGCTACACACCCAATGTATTTGCCAGGGGGTTAGGTCTTGACTCCATGAAGACCATCGGCATCCTATGTCCGGATGTATCCGATGCCTATATGGCAACAGCAGTTGCCCATTTAGAAAGCCGTATGCATGAACACGGTTACGACTGTATCCTGTGCTGCAGCGGCTTTGAACAGTCTATTAAGGAGAAGTACGTAAGTCTTCTCTTAGCCAAACGCATTGACGCATTAATTATGGTGGGTTCCACCTATGCAGGTGCTGAGGGGGAAGAAAGCCGTGTACAGTATGTGCTTGATGCAGCCAGACAGATTCCGGTCTTCTTAATTAATGGATATTTAGATGGTGAGAATATTTACTGCGCCTATGGAGATGATTATCAGATCACCTATGATGTGACCAGTCAGATGATCGAATCAGGCCGCCGCAGAATTCTCTTTCTGTGCGATTCTCATTCCTACAGTGCCGTAAGGAAGCTTGCCGGCTATGAGTCAGCCTTAAAAAGCCATGGTCTGCCGGTGCTGGGAGACTTAAAGCTGTACGTAAAAAACCGGATCCACACCGTACGAGATATTCTGCTGGAACGACGGGATCTGCGGTTTGACAGTGTGATTGGTACAGACGACGGTCTTGCAGTCGGAGCTATTAAGTATGCAAATGCCAAGCTGTTAAAGATACCAGAGGATATCTGTATTACAGGCTTTAATAATTCCGCGCTTTCAATCTGCAGTGATCCGGAGCTGTCCAGCGTGGATAACCGGGTAGAGGAACTGTGTAATATAACCATCAGTAACATGATGAAGATTCTTCAGGAGAAAGATCCTGACATCAGCCGCAACTGCAAGGTACCCTGCAGACTGGTAAAGCGCTGTACAACGGATTTTTAGGCTATTGTTTTTTCTATTTTTGTATGGTACAATTATAAACCGGTAAACATAACGACACCAGAAAGCATGCTTTGTATCCGAAGGGGGACAAAACATGCTTGAATGCGTGGTCGGGCAGAAAGAACGGTGACAGATATGGAGCAGGCTGAAGATAAAGTGGTGCTGTGCGGCGCCAATTCTTATGAACAGAAATATTATTTTAATGAACAGTTTAAAAGTCTTCCGGAAAGCATCCGGCAGGAGCTTCAGATCATGTGTGTGCTCTATACCGAAGATATTGGCGGAGTTCTGGTTCTGGAGTTTAACGAAGATGGAACGTTGGAATTTAAAGTAACCGCACCGGAAGAGGACTATTTGTTCGATGAAATCGGAAGTGTATTAAAGATTAAGCAGTACCAGCGGGAAAAACGGGAGCTTTTGAGGTCCCTTGAGATGTACTACCGTGTTTTTTATCTGGGAGAAGAATTAGAAGACGGAGAAAAAGACAGTTGAAACTTAGAATAGGAAATGTAACGTTTGACAATAATCTGATACTGGCGCCGATGGCAGGGGTTACGGACCTGCCATTTCGTTTTCTTTGCAGGGAGCAGGGCTGCGGACTGTCGGTCACAGAGATGGTCAGTGCCAAAGCCATTTTATATAAGAATAAGAACACCAATGAGCTGTTAAGTGTATCCGATCAGGAAGGACCGGTGAGTGTCCAGCTCTTTGGTTCCGACCCGGACATCATGGCAAATATGGCAGCTGCCATAGAATCACGGCCATTTGCCTTAATCGATGTGAACATGGGCTGCCCGGTACCAAAGATTGTAAATAACGGCGAAGGCTCCGCACTGATGAAAGATATAAAGCTGGCGGAGAAGATCCTGACTGCCATGGTAAAGGCAGTGAAAAAGCCGGTCACTGTAAAATTCAGAAAAGGCTTTACAGAGGAAGACTGCAATGCAGTGGAATTTGCCCGTATGGCAGAAAGCAGTGGCGTGGCAGCGATTGCAGTTCACGGCAGAACCAGAGAGCAGTACTATTCCGGAACTGCGGACTGGGATATCATCAGGCAGGTGAAGGAAGCTGTCTCCATTCCTGTCATTGGCAACGGCGATGTCTTTGAGCCGGAAGATGCCAAAGCCTTAATCGATCAGACCGGCTGTGACGGAGTCATGATCGCCCGGGGTGCAAAAGGAAATCCCTGGATCTTTTCCAGGACACTGCATTATTTAGAGACAGGAGAGCTGTTACAGCCACCGACTCCGGCTGAGATCAGCGAGATGATTCTGCGTCACGGAACCATGCAGGCAGAGCACAAAGGAGAGACAGTTGCCATGCGGGAGATGAGAAAGCATATGGCGTGGTATACCGGCGGACTTCCTCATTCGGCCAAATTGAGAAATGATATCAATCAGGTTGAAACAATGGAAGAATTAAGGCGTTTTGTACGAGAAAGAATTGGAGCATTGTAACCAGAAAAAGGGACGCGAATCTTGACAATTACAGATGTTTAAGCTATAATATCTGGAATGTGATTTAGCGAGTAAGTAACCAGGAGGAAGTAAAAAACCATGGTAGACAAGAAAAATATTTTAACCTATGAAGGTCTTAAGAGATACGAAGATGAGCTTCAGAACTTAAAAGTAGTCAAAAGAAAAGAAGTTGCCCAGAAAATAAAAGAAGCCAGAGAACAGGGTGATTTATCCGAGAATGCAGAGTATGATGCTGCCAAAGATGAGCAGAGAGACATCGAGCTGCGTATCGAAGAGCTGGAGAAGCTGCTTAAGAATGCAGAAGTAGTCGTAGAAGATGAAATAGACTTAGATAAGATTAATATTGGCTGTAAAGTAAAAGTCTACGATGTGGATGAAGACGAAGAGATGGAATTCAAGATTGTTGGTTCCACCGAAGCAAACAGCCTTCAGAACAAGATTTCCAATGAATCTCCGGTAGGTCAGGCGCTGATTGGTAAAAAAGTGGGAGACGTTGTTGACGTTGAGACTCAGTCAGGAGTCATTCAGTATAAAGTACTTGAGATTCAGAGAGTGTCTTAAGAGTACTTCCTTAACATAGTTCACAAAGGAGTGAAAACAAGTGGCAGAACAGCAGAATCAAAACCAGAATCAGGTTGTAGAAGAGGACTTAAACCATTTACTTAAGGTTCGCCGTGAAAAGCTGGCTGAGCTTCAGGAATCAGGAAAAGATCCGTTTAAAGTTACAAAGTACGATGTTACCGTACACAGCAGTGAGATCAAAGAAAATTATGAAGTCTGGGAAGGCAAAGAAGTCTCCATCGCAGGACGTCTGATGTCCAAGCGGGTTATGGGAAAGGCCTCTTTTTGTAATGTCCAGGATTTAAAGGGTAATATTCAGTCCTATGTAGCAAGAGACAGCATTGGTGAAGAATCCTATAAAGAATTCAAAAAACTTGATATCGGTGATATCGTTGGAATCAAGGGAACCGCATTTACCACTAAGACAGGAGAGGTTTCCATCCATGCGGAAAGCGTGGAACTGCTGACCAAGAGTCTGCAGATTCTGCCTGAGAAGTTCCATGGCCTTACTAATACCGATCTTCGTTACAGACAGAGATATGTTGATTTAATTATGAATCCGGAAGTACGCGATACTTTTGTAAAGCGTTCCCAGATTATAAAAGAGATCCGCAACCATTTAGATGCCCAGGGTTTTATGGAGGTTGAGACTCCTATGCTGGTGGCCAATGCAGGCGGAGCAGCAGCAAGACCTTTTGATACCCATTATAACGCCCTTGATGAGGACGTAAAGCTGCGTATTTCTCTGGAACTTTATTTAAAGAGACTGATCGTTGGCGGTTTAGAGCGGGTTTATGAAATTGGACGTGTTTTCCGTAACGAAGGCGTAGATACCAGACATAATCCTGAATTTACACTGATGGAGCTCTATCAGGCATACACCGATTACCACGGCATGATGGATCTGGTGGAGAATTTATTCCGTGAGGTTGCGTTAAAGGTGCTTGGCACAGCGGTTGTAACCTATGATGGAGTAGAGATTGATTTGTCTAAACCATTCGAGCGTATTTCCATGGTTGACGCTCTGAAGAAATATAAGGATATTGATTTTACTGCCATTCATACAGATGAAGAAGCGAAAGCTCTTGCAGATCAGCACCACGTAGCTTACGAAGCAAGACATAAAAAGGGCGATATCTTAAGCCTTCTGTTTGAAGAATTTGTAGAGGAGCATTTGATTCAGCCTACGTTTATTATTGATCATCCGGTTGAGATTTCACCTCTTACAAAGAAGAAACCAAGCGATCCGGAATATACAGAGCGTTTCGAGCTGTTTATAACCAGACGTGAGATGGCAAATGCTTATTCTGAGTTGAACGATCCACTGGATCAGATCGAGAGATTTAAGGCTCAGGAAGCACTTCTGGCAGCAGGTGATGATGAAGCGAACTCGATGGATGATGATTTCGTGAATGCGCTGATGATCGGTATGCCACCGACTGGTGGTATTGGAATTGGTATTGACCGGTTTGTAATGTTGCTTACGGATAGTTATGCGATCAGGGATGTTTTATTGTTCCCGACGATGAAGAGTTTGGATAAGTAGACCCGGTAAAATAAAGGGATCTAGAGTAATTAGGATAAAAATTACGACCGGTTTATAATCAAAGTTAATAAAGAGAATATGCTCATATATAAGACGGTTGAACTATTTACAGTTTGACCGTTTTTTTGGTATAATAAGAATAACATAATTGAGGAGTGGATTATATGACAAACGATAAATTGGCAAGTGCAAAAGATGCAAAAAAGGATGAGTTCTATACTCAATATGAAGATATACAGAATGAAATCAATGCATATTTAGAATATAATCCAGATACGTTCAAAGGGAAAACTGTATTGTTACCATGCGATGATCCAGAATGGAGTAATTTCACTAGATTTTTTGCACAAAATTTTGAAGTGCTAGGATTAAAGAAACTTATTTCTACAAGCTATGCATTGGATAGTAAGAAGAAAATATATGGCGACAGTGTTTACCAATATTCTCTTTTTGATTATAAAGATGAGAATTACGATGAAGTGAAAGAACAAGAAAAGGGAAAAATATTCACACTTGAAAAGGATATTGATAATTCTCATAATATAGATATAGATGATTTACAATGGTCGTATTTAGCAGGAGATGGAGATTTTTTAAGTGATGAAGTTAAAAAATTAAGAGATGAATCAGATATTATTGTTACAAACCCTCCTTTTTCCTTGTTTAAGATTTTTGTTCCATGGATCATGGAAGCAGGAAAAAAATTTATTATTGTAGGAAATCTTAATTCTGTAACTTATAAAGAAATATTTCCATTGCTTATGAAAAATCAAATGTGGTTAGGCAAAGGGTTTAAAGGTATGGCAGGGCATTTTATAAATAAAATGTATGAAGATTATGCAACAGCAGGAAATCATAAAGAGGGAACGATAAGGGTATCTGGTGTAATATGGTATACTAATTTGGAACATGGGAGAAGGCATCAACCGATTCCATTGATGACAATGAGTGATAATATTAAATTTAGTAAGCACAAAGAAATAAAAGGACATGAATATCCAAGATATGAAACGTTAGATGGAATAGAGGTTAAATTTACGGATGCAATTCCTAAAGATTTCAAAGGAATAATGGGAGTACCAAAGTCATTTATGGAACAGTATTGTCCAGAACAATTTGAAATAATAGGGTACGAAAGAGAAGATGAGAATGTTATATGTGGAATAAAAAAGATGCCAGAGAAATTTTTGGCTGATTATAGGGCACAAGGTGGAACAGGTCATTATACAAAAGGAATGAAAATGCTCTGTTTTTATAATAGTGAAGGAGAAGCCAAAGTCCCTTTTTCTAAGGTATTAATTCGTTATACAGAAGAATGGATTAAATTACATCCAGAGGACTTTGATAAAGGAGAAGAATTATGAAAACTGAATTAAGGGCAGGAGTAAATGGTATTACAATAGAAGAAATATGTAAAGGGTTTCTATACAATGAATATGAAGGTAAAGGAGTATTTGGATGGAGTGGAAAGTTGGTAATTCAGCCAGAATATCAGAGAAATTATTTATATTCTGAAGCCAAAATGGAGGCATCGGTTATTGAATCTGTTTTGAAAGGTTATCCTTTAGGACTTATATATTTTAATAAAGTTGGGGAAGATAAGTATGAAGTTTTAGATGGGCAACAAAGAATTACAAGTTTAGGAAGATATATTACTGGAAAGTTTGATTTAATAGATGAAAATGGGATGCCACATAGTTTTGCATCATTACCAGAAGATAAGAGGAAGATAATAAAAGAAGCAAAACTTACAATTTATATTTGTGAAGGAGAAGAAAGCGAAATAAAAGAATGGTTTAAAACTATAAATATTGCAGGAATACCACTTAATCATCAAGAGGTAGCGAATGCGGTATATTCTGGACCATTTGTGACAAAAGCTAAGGAAGAGTTTTCTAATTCACATAACGCAAATATACAAAAATGGAGTGCTTATATTAATGGAAAAGTTAGCAGACAACAATATCTTCGTACTGCGCTTGAATGGGTTGCAAAAAGTCAAAATGATGATGTTGTTGATGGATATATGAGCAATCATAGATTTGATACAAATATAGATGAATTAAAAACATATTTCACGAGTGTTATAGATTGGGCATCTGGGACATTTATTGACGTTGAATCTGAAATGAAAGGTCTCGAATGGGGAAGATTATTTGAATATTACAATAAAATACCATTTGATCCCGAAAAGATATCTGATGAGGTACATAAATTATATGCTGATGCAGCTGTAAAAAATCGTAAAGGAGTATTTGAATATATTCTAGGTGGAGAAAAAGATACTACATTACTTGAGATAAGAGTCTTTGAAGAATCCACAAAAAAAGTGGTTTATAGACAACAGACGGATGAAGCACAAAAAAATGATATATCAAATTGTCCTTTATGTGCATTGGGCAATGATAATAATAAGAAAAGAATTTGGAAATATAATGAAATGGATGCAGACCATGTAACAGCGTGGAGTAAAGGTGGTGCGACTGATATAGGTAATTGTCAGATGCTTTGCAGAACGCATAATCGAGCAAAAGGAAATAAATAATCAAGAGTTTTCTGGTAAGAAATGGCTTCTTTTTGGCGTGAATTAGTTAAATGATTCATTTCAGAAGGGAGCTTTTTCTATGGAAAATGCTAAAGAATGTTATAGCAAATTACTGCAAAATACAACATCGTCTAAAGCAGCTTGATTATCTACACTATGAGAATTAGAGCATTTGATTTTTTTATTGCAAAGCTAGAAATTAACTTGGAGGTGAAAATGTTGATGCTGACATTATGATTTTAGCGACAGATGTGGAAAATAAAGGCATACTTTTGAGGACAAGAAAAGGTATGACTTTACTATGTCTGATAAGTGGTTTTAAAAAATATATTGTGGATAAGGAGAAATCAAATGTTGCTTGAAAGTGATTTAGAAAAAGAAGTTAAAGTTACTGATGTGATTTATGTTTTGAGGATGTATATAGAAAAGATTATGTTCCTACAGAATATATATCTGATATAAAAGAAGCAAATGTTCTGATTATTCCGAATTACATTGTTGGGTGGAAAAGAAATGAAAGAAGAGAATATTGCATATTCAGGAAGATGGTCAAAAAACATAGAACTCAATAAATAAAATTTTAGTACATAAATCAACATTAGTTGAAAGATCGAAATTAATAAATAAATTTATAGGCATATTACCTAGAAATATCTGGTGTGCATATTTTCTTTATAATGTTGATGTGCTATTATATTTTTAAATAATAAAAAATTGAACGGGGGAATAAGGTATGGTTTTACTAATGAGTCTTTGTATTATTATTTTGATTGCAATTATTATCAATACTATTTTAACGATGCAAAAATCAACATCTGTAGATACTGAAAAAATCAGGAGAGAATTATTAAGTGAGTTTGCCAATCAGCAGACATTGTTTTTCGGATCTATGAAATCAGAAATATTAAACGAAATACGTTCTTCCAGAACAGAGATGGGAACAACTCTCCAGAACACAATGAAGAGTTTCACAGATTCTTTTACGTTGGTTCAAAACCAATCTACCGATAGGCAGGATATCAGACTAAGAGAACTGATTGATAGTATTTCAAAAAATCAGACTGCAATGAAGATGGATATTGTTGAAAAGCTATCATCATTTCAAGTCAGTCAGTCGGAAAGTATTTTAGCTCTTCAAAATAATGTAAAAGAGACAACTACGATGCTTTCAGATGCGCAGAATAGGCAATTTGAGATGCAGGATAAACGATTGAGTGAGATGTCTCAGATGTTAAAGGAGGCACAACAAAACTTAGAAAATTCTGTATCTGAGAGATTGAAAGTGGTAGATGAACAATTCAAAACGTTTACTGTTCAAAACAAAGAATCTATAGATGGTATCAGAAATACTGTTCAGGAACGATTGGAATCTTTGCGTACTGATAATAATCAGCAGCTAGAAAAAATGAGAGCAACAGTAGATGAAAAATTACAGAAAACCCTTGATGAGCGGATTACACAATCATTTAAAATGGTAAATGATAGACTTCAGGAGGTATATACCGGACTTGGTGAAATGAAAACGCTTGCTACTGGGGTTGGGGATCTAAAAAAAGTTTTATCCAATGTTAAGACAAGAGGAATTGTCGGCGAATATCAATTAGGAGCCATCATTGAGGAAATTTTGTCAAAAGAACAATATGACGTAAACGTCGTCACTAAGAAAGGATCAATGAATCGTGTTGAATACGCAATCAAACTACCAGGTGGAGAAGATGGTGAGTCTGTATATTTGCCGATTGATGCTAAATTCCCGGGTGATACATATAGCCAATTAGTTGATGCCTATGAATCGGGAGATAACGACGCTATTCTAATTGCACAAGCTGCCCTTGAAACAAGAATTAAAGGTTGTGCAAAGGATATTCATGACAAATACATAGATCCACCATATACTACTGACTTTGCAATTATGTTCCTGCCATTTGAAGGCTTGTATGCTGAGGTGGTACGAAAGGGGTTAATAGATACGTTACAGAGGCAATATCGTGTAAATATAGCGGGGCCGACAACCTTTGCAGCATTATTAAATAGTTTACAAATGGGATTTAAAACGCTTGCTATTCAGAAACGATCTAGTGAAGTCTGGAATGTATTGGGGGCTGTTAAAACAGAATTTTCTAGGTTTGAAACCGTTCTTGCCGCTGCGCAGAAGCGAATAGAGCAAACGGGAGAGGAACTGGATAAACTGATTGGTGTACGAACAAGAAAGATAAATAGTAAGCTTAGAGAAGTATCTGAACTTCCTTCAGGAGAATCGGAAGAACTTTTAGATAGTATTCCTGAATTGGAAGAATAAGTATTGCTTTGAGGCTGTCTTAACTGGATAGAGGTTTGGTAGGAATAAATAGAATACTGTTGTTCCAACAGAAACGATATAGAATTATGCCTTTCATGAGAGACAAGTTACCAAATATGAAGATCCTATCAATACTCTGGTTGCAATGTTGGCACACTATTGGCCATGGTATTGGCTATCGGATCAGTTATATTATTATCGTGTAAATAATTTATTCGAATTTTGGATAAAAGGAAATAATTCAAATGGCATTACAACAGATAATTGATAATCAATATTATACAGGATTATCAGGAGAGGTTCTGTGCGTTGGTTTAGCACATGACAAGAAACGATGCAGTATGGTGCATAAGATCATGCAGATATAAATGATATTTGAACAGGGCCGTGCCAGACGCATGGCTCTATTTAATGAAACTTATGGACGTGACTTGATAAAATGCTTAACTGAATAAAATGCAACCACCTAAAATTGAAGTCTAAAAATAGAGATAATGATCATATTCCGCTTGCTTTTTCCTTTACAGAACTACCATTACAAACTATACTTTATTTAAATAGATTGATGATCATCTAAATGCCGTTATATTAGAATGAGAGGAATACCATGGAAATCGTTATCGTGACCGTACCAAACCTATATGGATTACATGCAAGGCCAGCCAGCTTGCTGTCAAAGCATGCTATGGGATTTATAAGTGAAATTACAGTCTATAAAAATGAAGACCTCACCAGGAAATATAATGCAAAGAATGTACTTTCCGTAATGGATATGAACGCAATCATGGGAGACAAGCTGACGTTTGAAGCCCAGGGCGAGGATGAAAAAGAAGCGATTTTATCCATAGCAAATTTTGTGGACAGCGGCTTTGGAGAATAGGAGACATTTTATGAGATTGAATCAGTTAACAAAAAATATATATTATACTGAATGTGATTCCAATAGCGATCGCCCTGTTTTGGGTTATATCTATGGGGATCGCTGTTCGGTAATGGTGGATGCAGGCAATTCTGCGAATCATGTGAAAGATTATAATTTTTTTCTTACCCAGCAAGGTTTAAAGAAGCCAAAATATTGTGTTATCACACACTGGCATTGGGATCATACCTATGGGATGCATGCCGTTGATGCGGAAACAATTGCACATGCAAAGACCAACCAGGAATTGATCAGAATGTCTTCCTGGGAATTTACAGATTCCAAAATGAAGGAACGGTTGATAACCGGAGAAGAAATTCCGTTTGCAGATGAGCACATTCGGGCAGAGTATCCAAAGTTGAAAGAAATAAGGGTAATTCCAGCAGTGATAACCTTTGAGCAAAAAATCGTGTTGGACTGCGGCAGCATTACGTGCGAATGTATGCACCTTCCCTCCGCCCATAGTGACGATTCCGTGGTTGTTTTCAATCCAGAGGAAAGAGTGATATTTTTAGGAGATATTTATAATGATGACTTTTATCAAAATCATTACAGAGATTTGGAAAAAACAAAGCAATTATATCAGGAATTAAGTAATATTGACTTTGAGTTGGCAGTGGTGGGCCACAGTGAGCCAGTTAGAAAAGAAAACATTTTGAACTTTTTGCACCGGTTCTTTTAAAAAGCAGGATGAATTAAGAGGGAATATTAATGACACAAGAAACAATAAATAGGATATTGCAATTTCGTGATGAACGCGACTGGAGACAATTTCATAATCCAAAAGATTTAGCGATATCAATTTCTCTGGAAGCGGCTGAACTATTGGAAGTCTTTCGGTGGAGTGCTGAGGATGTGAAATGCACAGAGAAGATGGACAAGATAAGAGAAGAATTAGCTGATGTAATAAATTACTGTGTGCTTATGGCAGATGCGTGCGGTCTTGATATAGATGAGATTGTACGGGCGAAGATTAAAAGAAATACTGAAAAGTATCCAGTAGAATTAGCTAAGGGCAGCAAGGAAAAATATGATCAACTGAAACAGAGATGATTCAGAAAAACGATTAGCACCAGTTCACGTAAGACAAGGGGGATGAGGATAAATGCCTCAATTTGATTATGAAGAAATCGGAAATCAATTAAATATTGATGGTAAGTATTATAATAGTCTTGATATAGAAGCATTCTCTCTTATGATGAAAAACCCGTCATACTGTTATAAGTTCTATTGGCTTGAGTCAATCGTTCATTTAATTTCAGAAGGCTTAAAAGAGACCAGTTTCAACGATTTAATTGATGAGATGATTGCAAATGCGTGGTATACGGTTTTAGAATTTCATATTCATCTAAGTGGTGTGATTGAAGGCAGTGTAAAAGATGGATTGGAAAGAGCTGTTTTTACTCTACAGGAGTTAAGCCAGCTTCCAGGAAATGCTTCCAAGATAGAAATTAAGAATAAAATAAAAAAGTATGATAAAGAATTGGCACTTTTTAAAGATCAGTTAACTCATATGATTCCGTATCGAGCGCTTTCAGGGTTTTTCGATAAGTGTCAGGAAAAAGCAGATTGGGGCAGTACTCAAAGAATGGTTTTTTATATTGAACGAGTCAATCAGATATCATTACTGCCCTATACACTTGGAACAGGAAGTAAACTTAAGAAAGAAGTCTATTTTAATGAATCATGGATAAAGATGATTCAGGATAATACCGTATCAATTCTTGGCTGGATTCAGTATGAAAAGGTAAAGTGGCTTCAAAATAATAATCCTGAAGTCCCAGGACTTATATATAAGCTGGCACCAATGGATGAAAAAATGCGCAGGATTAATAGTGTTAGGAAACTTTGGGAAGCAGTTTTGGATGAGAAACCTATCGTGGATGTCTTTAAGAATTCACCCATAGTAAAAGGAAGTTATGATGTGGATCATTTCATTCCTTGGTCCTTTGTAATGAATGATGAATTATGGAATTTAATGCCTATGGATTCCTCGTTAAATTCATCGAAAAGTAATAAGCTTCCAAAGTGGGATCCCTTTTTCAGGCGATTTGCAAGTAACCAGTATATTTTGTATGGCATAATTCATGATGAAAGAAAGCCAGATATTAGAAAAAAGTACGAGTCTTGCTATCGGGATAATTTACATTCCATTTGGGCTAATCAGGAGCTATATAGAAAGGGAAATTCTAAAGAGAAATTTTATCATATTCTTGAGAAAAACATGCAGCCGGTCTATGATTCGGCAAGAAGACAAGGGTACCAAATTTGGTAAAAGGGGTATGGGTACATGACAAAAGAAAAGTTGGCTGAAATTAGAAATGGCTTTGAAACGGCGTACGTTGATGGGACGTTTTCATCTAATCTGGCTTACAAGCCGCAGTTTGTTTCAAATAATCATAAAGAAGGTAAAAAAGTACTATCGACTATAGAAAATGAACTTTTAACATGTGATCAGTTTCAAATAAGTGTTGCGTTTATAACAATGGGCGGAATTACTCCCCTTCTTCAGACATTGAAAGAACTTGAGAAGAAAAACATTCCTGGGGAGATTCTAACAACCAATTATTTGAATTTTAGTGAACCTAAGGCACTAAAAAAGTTACATAAACTTAAAAATATTACTCTTAAAATGTTTGATGTAGAGGCCGCTGATAAAGGATTTCACACAAAGGGATATATATTTAAAAAGGAAGAAATCTATCGAATTATAATCGGTAGTTCCAATATTACAAGCGCAGCCTTAACAATTAATCGAGAATGGAATACAAAAGTTATATCTACTGAGCAGGGAGAGATGGCGCAGGAAATTATTGGAGAATTCTATGAACTTTGGGACTCCAGATATTCACTTAAGTTTGATGAATTTTATGAAAATTATGAAGAACGATATAATTCCATTAAGCGTCAACGTAAGATTGCCAAGCAAGACGAGATTCCATCTATTGAAAAATACAGATTACAGCCAAATAATATGCAGGTTGGGTTTATTACAAATCTTAGAAAAATATTAGATACTGGCAAAGAAAGAGCGCTTCTGATTTCAGCTACAGGAACAGGAAAAACTTATGCTTCAGCATTTGCAATGCGTGAGCTTGCGTTTAAAAGAGTATTATTTTTAGTTCATAGAGGGCAGCTTGCGCGTCAGTCCAGGAAATCTTATCAAAAGGTATTTTCTAAGTCAGTCTCAATGGGTTTAGTTGGAGCTGGATATCATGAATATGATTGTGATTTTGTATTTGCAACAGTTCAGACGTTGAACAAAGATGAACATTTATTTAAATATAATTATGATGAGTTTGATTGTATTATATTAGATGAAGCTCATCATATCTCTGCAGACACTTATCAAAAAGTAATGAATTATTTCAAACCCAGGCTTTGGCTTGGCATGACGGCAACCCCTGATACGCGAAATGATAAAGTTGCAGAGAAAAATATTTACGAAATTTTTAATTATCAGATAGCTTATGAGATTCGTCTTCAGCAGGCTATGGAAGAAAATATGCTTTGTCCATTTCATTATTTTGGTATCAGTGATATTTCAATGATGGATGAGAAGAAAATTAAAGCCAAAAACATTACCGAAAGAGATTTTAATCAATTAACAGGGGCTGAACGAGTACGTCATATTATTGAGCAGGCTAATTATTACGGATATAGTGGCGATAGAGTAAAGGGATTAATATTTTGTAGCCGAATAGACGAGTCTGAAAAACTATCAACTGAATTTAATCAGATTATTAATCCGTCAACTGGAAAATCATATAGAACAATTGCCTTGAATGGCAATTCCTCTGAAGAGGAACGGCAAGAAGCATTTGAGAGATTGGCAATGGATGAAGATGATAATTTTGAAAACAGACAACCCTTGGATTACATATTTTCAGTAGAAATTTTAAACGAAGGTGTAGATATCATAGAAGTTAATCAAGTAATTATGCTTCGACCTACTCAGTCACCGATTGTATTTATTCAGCAGCTGGGAAGAGGTCTAAGGAAAGCGGAAGGAAAAGAGTATGTTGTAATTCTAGATTTTATTGGTAATTATAATAATAACTTTATGATTCCAGTCGCATTATCAGGAGATCGTTCTTATAATCCAGACACGATTCGAAAATATATTATTAGTGGAAACAGTACGATACCGGGTGCTTCTACGATTCATTTTGACGAAATTGCGAAAGAAAAGATTTTTTCGTCAATTGATAAGATTAAAGGAATGAAATCGATTATAAGAGAAAGTTATATTTCTTTGAAAAATCGCTTGGGCAGAATTCCATATCTTTTAGATTTCTACGAAAATGGAGAAACTGATCCACTTGTAATTATCAGAGAATATAAGACCTATCAAAGTTTCATAGTGTCTGTAGAGAAGGAACTCTATATGGAGAAGATAACGGAACAGGAAATGATTACCTTAGAGTATTTGTCGAAAACGATACTGAGTGGAACAAGACCATATGAACTTGAAATATTAAAGCGCTTTTTAAATCGTGAAGTAATCTATTTGAATCAGATTAAACAGGAGTTTCAACATACTTACGGGTATGAGCTTGACCTAACCTCTTTTAATAATGCGATAGAAGTTCTGCAAGGAAAATTTGTAAGCAAAGAGGAAGAGTATAAAAAATACTGTCATATTGATATTGTAAAATACGATGAAATGAGAACATTACAAAGGCTTAAGGGTTTTACGGACCGTCTTCACCATACGGAATTCTACAAACAGGTCAATGATATTATTGAAGTAGGACTTAAAAGGTATAAGGAAAGGTATTTAATTAATCAGGAAAATGGCACTCCATTTGTTTTATATGAAAAATATTCGAGGCGTGATGTGAGCCTTTTAATGAATTGTGGTAAGGATTTATCCTCAATCATGTATGGTATGAAGCGAATAGATGAAGATGTGTTTATTTTTGTAACATATCATAAAGAGGAAAGTTCTGATGATAAAAATTATGTTGATGGAAAACCGGATTATGCAGATGCCTTTGAAGATAATATGATCTTTCGATGGGATTCTCAGATAGGGAGAGGAATTAATAGTTCTTATGTTGGGGATGTAATGACAGCACAGAGAAAACATCTTTTAGTTAAGAAAAGTGATGCAGAAACAGACTTCTATTATGTAGGACAGTTTGAAATATTGGAGGCTAAACCTGCTCGCAAGAAAGATAATTATGGAAAAGAACGTGATATTGCTAAATTCCAAATGAAGATGCATCATGCGGTTAGAGAGGATCTTTTGCGTTACTTGCAAAGTAATATTAAAAAAGAGGAAGTGAAGGCAGGATGAAAATAGTTAGAGTAGTAGCTGCAGTGATTAAGGATTTGAATGAAAAGGGAGAACCAATTATTTTTGCAACCCAACGAGGTTATGGAGATTTTAAAGGTGGTTGGGAATTTCCTGGTGGAAAAATTGAAAATGGTGAGACTCCTCGAGAGGCACTAGTGAGAGAGATTAAAGAAGAATTAGATACGGATATTTCAGTAGGAGAGTTGATCCATACAATTGAATATGATTATCCTACATTTCATCTGTCTATGGATTGTTTCTGGTCAGAAATTGTTGCCGGGGATCTGGTTTTGAAAGAACATGAGGATGCAAAATGGTTGACGAAGGAAGAGATGAATTCTGTGGGCTGGCTACCAGCGGATATAACTTTGGTAGATAAAATTCGTATGTCTATATAGATTCTTATTCCATCATTATTTAAAGTAGGTGATAATTTTGAAAAAACGTTCAGAAGTAATAGCTTTATGTATGAAATTAAAAGAGGTCTATGAGGATTATCCATTTCACGATGCAAACTGGACCTTAATTCGCCATAAAACCAATAAGAAAGCATTTGCCTGGATCTATGAGAGGGAAGGCAACATCTGGATAAACGTTAAATGTGACCCAGAGTGGAGAGATTTCTGGAGAAGCACATTTACTTCTGTAATACCGGCATATCATCAGAATAAAGAACATTGGAATTCCATAATTCTCGATGGAACAATTCCAGATAAAGATATTATCAGAATGATTGGAGAGAGTTATGAGCTTACAAAAGACAAAAAGAAATCAGTTAAGAATTAAGTATGGGATTGCATTTGTATTGCTTCTGTTTATAGAAGTGATAATTGCATTATATGTACATGATTCTTTTGTACGGCCATATGTAGGAGATATGCTGGTAGTAATTTTAGTGTATAGTTTCATGAGGATCATTATACCGGAAAAATGCAGATTACTTCCATTGTATGTCTTTTTATTTGCAGCAGGAATAGAGGTATTGCAATATTTCAAATTAGTACACCTACTTGGGGTGGGAGATAACAGGTTTTTACGAATCGTATTAGGTTCGGTGTTTGATATAAAGGATATTGCATGTTACGGTGTTGGGTGTATGTTGCTTGAAGTATTGGAGAGGATAAAAAGCAGAAGTATACTTTAAATATGGCTGAATACCAGATTATATACAACATAAGGCCGCTCTAAGTGGGTTATGGGCGAAGAAATATAACTTTGAAAGCGCTGTGGGGTTAAATCAAGGAATAGCTTTTGAATAGCCCATAACAAAAAACGATGCAGTATTGCGTATAAGATTCTTTCTTTATAGGAAGTATTTAAATCAGTGTAAAAATAATCAATACATCAATTTCAAGAAAAACACGGAGGTATGAAAGCCTCCGCTTTTCAATTTATAATGATAGCCATCAAGTATCTTACCGAAAAGAGGTGAAATCCATGTTCACAGAACGACAGTGTCAGATCCTGGCTTTTTTATCCGGCGTAGATTCCTGGGTACAAGGATCGGTTCTTGCAGAAATGATAGGTGCCAGCAACCGTACATTACAAAATGAGATCAAAAATATAAACAGCGTTATTTCTCAAAACAATCTGTCTGGGGAGCCTGGAATTATATCCAATAACAGACTTGGCTATCGGCTGAAGGATGATCAGAGCACGCTGCAATACATCCTTAACGAAACCATACGTAAGAAAGCCAGTAAAGACAAGTATATACATTCCAAGCATATCCTGATGCTGCTGCTGTTTGAAAAGGATTACATCAGTATCGGAACGATAGCAGATCGATTGTTTTATTCCAAATCATCCGTAAGCGCAGATATCCCGCAGGTAAAGCGCATCATTGCAAGAAATGCAGGAGCTGTTCTGAAAATATCAAGCAATAAAGGGATCCGTCTGGACGCGCCGGAAAATACGAAACGGATTCTTTGCATGAAAACGATCACAGGCAGCTGTGATTACTTTCAAACCACTGAAGTTATGAAAATGATTTTTGAGGATCAGAAAAAGATGGAATCAATGATAGGAAGAATTTTTACTAAATTTGATTTCATCGTAAGCGGAGAGGCCTATTCTGACTTTGCTTTGTATCTTCTCATTTCCATTGCAAGGACAAGAATGGGTTTTGAAGAAGATATGCCATGTGACAGCCTCCCTCTTTCTGACATTACCAATGAAATCGTTGATCAGGTGAAAGCGGAATTCGACTATTCGTTCAGTGAAGCGGAAAAGCAGTCCATGGAAGGACGGATTCAGGAGCTTAATATCGTCTGCAAAAATCCCATAGCAAATGTTGACATCGGGAGAAACATAGATGAATTTATACACCAGGTAGCTGCAGAAACCGGATATAAAATAAAAGTCAGTAAAGATTTAAAAGCTGCCATGGCGGATCACATGGAACGCATGATCAGGAGAATCCGAAGCGGCAGAACCAATGTGGGCAATTACACCAAGGATCTGTTATCCCGTTATCCCATGGAATTGCACCTGCTAAAAACATGCCTTTGCCAGTCACTGAATATTGACATCCCAGATGCAGAATTGGGATATCTCATACTCTATCTTGCAACAGCCGTTGAATCAGAGCGTAAGAAAATAGATGTGCTGCTTGTCAGTGACAATAGTGCAAGCAGTATATATAATCTGGAAAATAAGTTAAAGAAGAGCAATGGGGAACAGATCGGAACCATCACTGCAATTCCAATGTATTTATTCGAAAATAAGAGAAGCAAGTACAAAGGAGAAACACAACTTTTGCTGACAACAGAAAGGGAACTGGCTCTGGTCGATAAGAGATTTTTTTATCTCGATCTGTTCATTAACAATCATCAGCTCAGTCAGTTAAAGAAAAAGACGGAGGAGATGCTGGCGGAATGGAAGATAGGCAGAATGAAGCTCCAGATCGAAAAATATTTGAAACCAGGATATAAAATAAAGGTATCTGGTGAATGTAACAGCATAAAAGAACTGCTTGAGAATCTGGATATTCCATTTGAAGAGAAGGTTACAACCATTGAAAGTATTGGGAGTAAAGTACTTTATATCATTTCACATGACAGAAGTGGAGAAAATCTATTTCGCAAAATCGAGCTGGAACAGCCATTCCAGTTTGGCGGCAAACAGATTACAACCATCTGGCTGATCCATTTTGGAGGAGATGGTGATATCGTGGAATTTTTTGATTTCGTCACTGCACAGATTGCAAGTATGCCATAATACATTCTTTTTCGCTATTAATGACGAAAAAGTTTGAATTTCGAATTATTTTTTTGTACATTATAATAACATTATCAGGGAAACGCATGTACGAGAAAAAGGAGGAGTTTAGTATGGCAAAAAACTATAATGCACTAGCTGATGATATTGTGAAAGGCCTTGGCGGAGCGGATAACATTATCAAAATCTTTCACTGTGCAACCAGGGTTCGTACTCAGTTATTAAATAAGGATCAGGCAGACTTAGACGCACTAAAAAGGAATCCGGATATCCTTGGCGTGGTGGAAAGCGCTGGAGGTGTACAGGTAGTAGTCGGAAATGATGTAGCAAAGGTATACGATATCATAATCAATAAATTTGATATAAAGGAAAATATTGCAGGGAGTGAGAAATTAAGTGCACCTTCAGGGGATAAGACAGAGAAGCAGGGTGTTTTATCCATGTTTCTAAATGTGCTGTCGGCAATCATTGGCCCTGCGATTCCTCTGATTATGTGCAGCGGTCTTATTTCCGCAATCCTTGTGATTATGACAAAACTGGGACTCAGTACAGAGGGTACAACCTATACCATCATCAAAATGTTTGGGAATGCAGCACTTTATTTTCTCCCAGTATTTCTGGCATACACTTCAGCGAAGAAATTTGGCTGCGATATCATGATGAGTGTATTCTTTGGTGTTATTTTTATCAGCCCCACTCTGATTGGGTTTACCAGCCTGGGCGGCCCCGTACATCTTTTCGGACTGCCGGTAAAAGCGGTAGATTATTCTTCAACGGTAATACCTGTAATTTTCACAATCTGGGTATTTAAGTATGTGGAGAGATTTGTTGAAAAAATAATACCGGCAGCCATTAAGTTTGTCTTTAAACCACTGTTGTGTGTAATCATAATGATGCCTGTTATGTTGTGTGTCACAGGACCTGTTGGAAGTTATTTAGGAGATGCTCTTCTTTCAGTTATGGGAGCAGTGAACAGTGCAGCACCCTGGGCGACTGTACTTGTAATCGGCAGTCTCGCACCACTTCTTGTATTAACCGGCATGCATCTCGCACTTATTCCGCTGGTCATGACAATGTTTTCAACAGTGGGATATGACAATATGTTATTTACAGCATTTATTGGAATGAATTTTTCCCAGTTTGGCGTTGCGCTGGCCTGCCTGTTTAAAACAAAAAATAAGAATTTAAGGACACTTGCTTCATCTTGTGCAATCACATCATTTCTGGCAGGTGTTACGGAACCCACATTATATGGTATCTGCGTAAGAATGAAGAGACCGCTGATCGCAACCTGGATCGCCTGCGTTGTCAATGCCGTATTCTGTGCCATCTTTTCCATTAAAGTATTTAATTTTGGAGCCCCATCCTTCTTTACCATGCCGATATTCATGAATCCGGATGGAAGTATGAACAATTTCTATTTTGCTGTTGCAGCTGTTGTTATTACAATTGCAGTGAGCTTTGCGGCAACATGGATTCTTGGATTTGATGACAGTGTATATGGGGAAGAAACAGCTGCTTCATAATGAATAATAAGGAAAATGCCAGTTTCTTTGCAGGACTGGCATTTTTCAACAAAGGAGATGAGTGAATGATTTCAACCAGAATTAATAAAACAGAAAAAATAGCTGATGATTTATATGTTATTACCGAGACAGAGAGCGTTCATTGCTACCTTCTGATTGGAGAAGAAAAAGCATTGTTAATTGACTGCGGTTATGGATATGAGGACATTCACCCAATTATTCAGTCAATTACAATGCTGCCCGTCATTCTGGCAGTAACCCATGGAGATCCGGATCACGCATTAGGGGCCGGGCACTTTGGGGATCTGTGGATTCACCCTCTGGATTACGGAAAACTTCTGATGAACGACAATCCGTCTGTAAAGAGTAAGATGCTGACTTACCGCCTCAATAAGATGCCCCAGCTAAAAGGTGCAATAGAGGAAGATATCTATATCAATACACCCATTTCCCAGAAACTGAACCCTCATTTTCTGCTGAATCATGATGTGATCGATCTGGGCGGAAAACATGTGGAGATTTTCCATACGCCAGGTCACAGCTATGGTCACATTATGTTTCTGGAACAGGAAACAGGAAGACTTTTTTCGGGAGATCAGCTGACCGCAAATAATATCTGGCATTTTTTAAGCAGCGACGAACAGGCTGCATTTTCAGAGACCTTCAACAGCTTGAAGCGTCTGGGAGAAGCCAGGGACCGGATCACTGCCCTTTATCCCGCACATAATAAATCCCCTGTTGGGATTGAGTATCTGGATGATTTAGTAGAATGCTTTGACCATGAGCTGGAAGAAAACTACAAAGAAGACGTGCCGTTTCAGTCACCAATGGGCGAAGGATATAAACATCGATATAAGACCGTTGATTTAATCTATTCCGATGAGCGCCTGGCTGATTTCCTGGGACACAGAATTCAACGATAGGAGGACAGCAATATGATTTTTCCAGAAGATTTTTTGTGGGGCGGAGCAACTGCAGCAAACCAGTGTGAAGGCGGATACCAGGAGGGTGGTAAGGGCATTACCATCCAGGACCTTGTAAAAGGCGGCAGCAGGAACTCTCCAAGAATGTTTGAAAGCAGGATAGAAGCCGATCAGTTCTATCCCAGTCATCAGGCGGTAGACTTTTACAACCATTATAAAGAGGATATAAAATATTTTGGTGAAATGGGATTTCGATGCTATCGAATGAGCATAAGCTGGGCGAGAATCTTTCCAAATGGAGATGACATTCAGCCAAATGAAGAAGGTCTTAAGTTCTACGACGATATTTTTAATGAGTGCAGAAAATATAAGATCGAGCCAATGGTCACATTAAGTCATTTTGATATGCCATGGAGTCTAACTGTCCGAAAGAATGGCTTTCTGTCACGGGATACAATCAATGATTTTGTCCGATATGCAGAGTGTGTAATAAACTATTATAAAGGAAAGGTCCGCTACTGGCTGACATTTAACGAAATTAATTTTGGTATACTGGAAATGGGAGCTTACAATTCACTTGGGATCGTTCAGCCAGAAGATTTGGAAACCGATGATTTTATACCAAAAAGCAGGTTGAAAAGGGATAGACAGCAGCAATTCCAGGCACTGCATCACCAGTTTATCGCAAGTGCCATGGTAACCCGGCTGGCACATGAGATTGATCCGCAAAATAAAGTGGGTTGTATGATAAGCCACATCACCCAATACCCTCTGACCTGCGATCCACAGGACATTCTTGAAACTCAGAAAAAGGACAGAATACTGAACAAGTTCTGCGGTGATGTGATGGTCTGGGGCAGCTATCCCAAATACATGGAAACCTATATGCGTGATAATCAAATAGAAATTAAAAAGCAGCCAGAGGATATGGAGATCCTGAAAAATGGCTGTGTTGATTACTACGCGTTCAGCTATTATATGACCAACTGCTCTACAGTCCGCACTGATGTGGAACAAGTGAATGGAAATCTGATGGGCGGAGCAAAAAACCCATATTTAAAAGCCAGTGAATGGGGGTGGCAGATCGATCCTTCCGGCCTTCAGTATACTTTAAATAATCTTTGGGACAGATATCATATCCCCCTTATGATTGTGGAAAATGGCCTTGGCGCGCCGGATGTCATATCCCCAGATGGAAAAATACATGACGATTACCGCATCAACTACCTTACCGATCACATCAAAGCGATTGGTGCTGCGATCAGTGAGGGGGCTAATGTCATGGGCTACACCGTATGGTCTGCCATAGATTTAATCAGTGCAGGAACAGGTGAAATGTACAAACGATATGGTCTTGTCTATGTTGACCGCTATGATGATGGAACTGGTGACTTTAAGAGAATTCCTAAGGATAGTTTTTATTGGTATAAAAAGTGTATTGAGTCCAATGGGGAAAATCTTGAATAGAGAACGTAAGAATTCTATTTAGATAAAATTGAGAAAAAGCAGGCAGTGATATTACTGTCTGCTTTTTCTCAGCTAATGGCTACACCCAATTATACAGTCTCTGTTTCCCTAAAAATAAATCGAAAAATAAGTCTGACAACTGGTCCGCAATAAAACATCTGATATAAAATTGCCATTGGGAAATTCATGGCCCACGTCTGTATCCAGGTTCCCATTCCCGGCTCTTTGAAAAGTATTGTTGCAATCAGACTCATAACCGGGCACATAATGCAACAAATGCAGATCGATATCGCATATGTAATAAATTGAGGTCTGTCATCCGGTCTTATCACTCTAAAAGCAAGCATCTTTGCTAATTTCCCTACCACAAAAAATTCCAAAATAAATGCGATTGGAGCCATGACAGGCAATTCATGAAGTGCTGCAATAAATGTCCCGGTTGTAATCCCTCTCATATTCAGGGCGACGTTGTAAACAATCATTCCATATACCATTACAACTGCCATGATAGCAGTAAAAATGACGTCTTGAAATTTGTTTTTTGGCATAAAAAAATCCTCCTTAGTGATTATGAATGTGTTGTTCGTTATCATCCGGGAGGAGTGTGCGTTTCCAATTATGTACCATATTTAAAATTAGCTCAGTTAGTATAACATAAAAATTAATAGTATGTAAGCTTTTATTTTGTTTTTTAATAAATTTGGATTTTCCAGCCTGGTTCCAGGCATTATCACTGCTTACTGTGTCAGAACTCTGGGGATAGTATCATCTGTTTTAATGCATTTGCAGCAATGCTCAGGCAGCGGCTGGTATTTTCCACCAGACAGATGCTGCGTCTGGGAATCGGTTCTTCCAGAGGGATGGAGAAAACATCCCCGTTTTCAAGGGCTTCTCTGGCGAAGCGTTCCGGGATAAAACCGATACCCAGGTCATTTTTAATCATAGGCATCAGCTGATTGGTGGATGCCACTTCTATATCCGGCTTAAAAACCAGATCATACTTTAAGAGGAGGTTTGAAAAAAACTCATAAGTTACGGTATCCTTACCGAGACAGACAAATGGGTACTGAACCAGCTCCGACAGATGGTGGGGGGTGTCTTTTAAAAAGGAATAATGTCTCCCCCCAATCAATATTTCCTGAAACGACTTTAAACATGTTTCTTTCAGTGGAGGTTTGATATTAGAAGGAGTGGTCACAACTGCAAAGTGAACCAGACGGTTCTTTAGAACCTGGATTGCCTGTGGTGTGGAGTGAGTAAGAATACGAAGATGTATACCGGGATGGGTACTGTGAAATGCCCCAAGTATAGGGAGAAGATGACCGTGAAGGGCAGTATCACTGACACTGATGGTGATCGTACCTCCGCTTAAGTTTTTGTCATTGATCAGTTCCAGCTCAGCCGCTCTGAACTGTTCCTGGGCTATTTTTACATGGGAATAGAGCTTCTCCCCCTCTGGTGTCAAAGAAATGCCGCGGTTGGATCGCACGAAAAGCTTACACCCTAATTGATGTTCTAAATTGTTTATGAAACGTGAAATATTGGACTGGTTGGCTGAAAGGAGCCCGGCGGCTTTGGAAAAGCTTTTGCATGTAGCGACATAATAAAAAATTCTGTAATAGTCATATGTAATATCCATAGATCCCCCTTTTATCTGCTATATAAATATTAGATAACTGACATACAATAAATACATTTTACATATATTAACAGCTATTATATACTTCTAGATATAAGAAGTAAAGTGTATCCCCATATTTTACCTTAAGACCAACAGTTTCCCGGTCTTTTATTAATAATACGAATTTATATCGTTTCGTTCACAATCTACATATCAAGTCCGTCTTCCCATAATAACCTTCCTTATCCGTTTATTGTATCTCTTTATATACGGTTTTTTTATCGTCTCTAAGTTAATAAATTAACGATTAATTTTGCGGTTTTATCCCTTGAATCATACGATTATCGCCCATTTTGACTAAGATATCGTTAAAAGTGCTAAAAATTAATCATAAAAAATCCTATTGTTTATAATAAGTTATTAGTATTTTTAAATACAGGCAAAAGGAATTAGAATGAACCATAGAAACAATGTTAAAAAAATCACTATCAAAGGAGATAACAAAGATGAACCAATTAATCCAATCATTAGTAGAACGTTCCAGAAATGCACAGCGGGTTCTGCGTTCCTATGACCAGGAAAAGACAGATGCGATTGTAAAGATGTTTGCAAAAGTTATTTTTGACAATGCTGAACCGCTTGCAAAGCTTGCTGTTGAGGAAAGTCGGATGGGCGTTTACGAAGACAAGGTCACTAAGAATAGAGGAAAATCCAGAATCATCTGGAATGCATTAAAGGGTAAAAGGTCCATTGGCGTCATTGGAACAGATGAGGAAGCAGGGTTGATTGAGGTGGCAAAGCCAATGGGCGTCATTGCAGCTGCCACACCGTGCACCAACCCCATTGTTACCCCCATGTGTAATGCCATGTATGCCGTAAAATGCCAGAATACGATTATTATTGCACCTCACCCGCGCAGTAAAAAATGTGCCATGGCAGTAGCTGAACTGTATTACAAAGAACTGGACCGTATGGGAGTTCCAAGAGATATTTTCCTGGTAATCGAGGAACCGTCTATCGAGCTTACCAATGAACTGATGGCTGCCTGTGATGTTGTTCTGGCGACCGGCGGTGCTGGTGTTGTAAAGTCCGCTTATTCCAGCGGAAAACCAAGCTATGGTGTGGGACCCGGCAATGTACAGGGACTGATTGATGAAGGAATCGATTACAAGGCTGCAGCAGGAAGAATGATAGCCAGCCGTATCTTTGATAATGGCATTATCTGTTCCGGAACCCAGACAATCATAGCCCCCGAGAAGGATTACGATACCGTGATAAAGGAATTCGTGTCTCAGGGAGCATTCTACATTGATGATAAAGCGGTAATTGATAAACTGGCAGAAGTGGTATTTCCCAATGGTGTAATCAATAAAAAAGTAGTTGGCCAGTCAGTCAAAACCATCGCAGACCTTGCCGGGATTTCCGTTCCCCAGGGCACAAAGGTCATAATTGTAAAACCTGAGAAACATGGGGCAGGAGTTGTATGGAGCAAGGAAAAGATGTGTCCGATGATGGCTGCATACAGCTATCAGACATGGGAAGAGGCGGTTCAGATCGCATATGACAATCTGGTATATGAAGGTGAGGGCCATTCAGCAGACATTCAGTCCAACGATAAAAATCACATTGAATATGCAGGTTTAAAGCTTCCCGTAAGCCGGGTGGTAGTCAATCAGACCTGTTCCAGCATGGCAGGCGGTGCGTTTGCAAACTCCTTAAATCCCACCACCACACTGGGGTGCGGAAGCTGGGGCAACAATGCAATCAGCGAGAACCTGTTCTATACCCACCTGATGAACAAGAGCCGGATAGCATTTGTAAAAAAGGATTGGAAACAGCCGACGGATGAAGAGATTTTTGCATAGGGAGGCTTGAAATGAAAGAAATTATTTTAAAATCCCAGATATCCTACTACGATACCTGTAAAGAATTTGCCAGAGAGTTCCACCTTGGAAGCGGTGATCTCATACTGACCAACGAATACATATACAAACCATATTTCGGAACACTTGGGCTGAATGTCCATACCATTTTTCAGGAGAAATATGGGACGGGAGAGCCCACAGATATCATGGTGGATGCCATCCTTGAAGCAGCTGCAAAGACGGACTGCAAACGGATTATAGCCATAGGCGGCGGCACGGTGATTGATATCGCCAAGGTTATGGCAGTGTCTGCAGGGGACCCGCTGGATTCCCTCTATGCCGAACCTGAAAAAATCCAAAAGAAACGGGAACTTGTGATTCTGCCCACAACCTGCGGAACTGGAAGTGAAGTCACCAATATTTCCATTATCAACCGGACCAGACTGGGAACAAAGGTAGGACTTGTGTCACCCCATATGTATGCAGATGAGGCGGTGCTGGTTCCGGAACTTTTAAACGGACTGCCAATTGCGGTGTTTGCCACCAGCTCCATTGATGCTCTGGTTCACGCGGTGGAGTCCAGCCTGTCTCCCAAGGCAACGCCATTTACAAAGCTCTTTGGTTACAAAGCCATTGAAATGATTATCAGGGGATATCAGAAGATTGCAGCCGAAGGAATCGATGCAAGGCTTCCTCTTATGAAGGATTTTCTGATTGCAGGCAATTATGCAGGAATAGCATTCGGAACGGCAGGCTGTGCGGCTGTCCACGCCACCAGCTATCCGTTGGGAGGAACCTATCACGTCGCTCACGGGGAGAGCAACTATGCCATGTTTACAGGGGTGCTTAAAAATTACATGGAGATCAGGCAGGATGGCGAGATTGCAGTGATGAATCAGTTTCTTGGAGGATTGCTGGGATGCGATAATGATGTGGTTTATGACAGGCTTGATGAACTGCTTGGAACAATTCTTCCAAAGAAGACGCTTCGCCAGTATGGTGTAAAGCAGGAAGAACTTGCTGTATTTACAAAGAGTGTCATGGAACAGCAGGGACGTCTTATGGCAAACAACTTTGTCCCCCTTGATGCGGGCCGGGTGCTTAAAATTTATCAGGAACTGTATTAATCAGGCTGTCAATGATGGAAATAAAACTGCGTTCCCAGATGGGTGACCAGGGTCGGAGCGCATGAAAAGGAGAAGAAGATTATGGCATTAATGACTGGTGAAGAATATGTGGAAAGTATGCGGAAACTAAAACTTAATATTTACATGTTTGGGGAGAAGATTGAAAACCCCATTGACCATCCGATTTTAAGACCATCCCTTAATTCGGTGAAAGCTACCTACGATCTGGCTCAGCTTCCGGAATACGAGGATCTGATGACAGTAACTTTAGATGATGGACGTAAAATCAACCGATTTGCCAACATTCACAGAAGCACGGATGATTTAATTAAAAAGGTTAAAATGCAACGGCTCTGCGGACAGAAAACAGCTGCCTGCTTCCAGCGGTGTGTGGGAATGGATGCATTTAATGCGGAATGGTCAACTACCTATGAAATTGATGCGAAATACGGCACCAGTTATCATGAGAATTTTAAAAAGTATCTCCGTATGGTACAGGATAAGGATTTGACCGTAGACGGAGCAATGACGGATCCAAAGGGTGACAGGGGGCTGGCACCTCATGCACAGCCAGACCCGGATATGTATTTAAGAGTTGTGGAGCGAAGATATGACGGAATCGTAGTCAGAGGCGCAAAGGCACATCAGACAGGTATTATCAACTCACAGGAAGTGATTGTCATGCCTACCGTTGCCATGGGACCGGATGATAAGGATTATGCAGTATCCTTTGCAGTTCCAGTGGATGCAGAGGGAATCGTAATGATTATCGGAAGGCAGTCCTGCGATACCAGAAAGCTGGAAGGGTCCCAGATGGATGTGGGCAACAGTGAATTTGGAGGCGTAGAGGCACTGGTTGTATTTGATGGCGTATTCGTCCCCAATGACCGCATTTTCCTCAATGGTGAATTTGAGTATGCCGGTATGCTGGTAGAACGGTTCGCCGGATACCACAGGCAGTCCTACGGCGGATGCAAGGTTGGCGTAGGTGATGTTTTAATTGGAGCGGCAGCCCTGGCAGCGGATTATAACGGCGTGCCCAAGGTTTCCCATATTAAGGATAAACTGATTGAGATGACTCATTTAAATGAAACACTTTACTGCTGCGGCATTGCATGTTCCGCGGAAGGGACGCCCACCGATTCCGGTAATTATATCATCGACCTGTTACTTGCCAATGTATGTAAGCAGAATGTGACCAGATATCCCTATGAGATTGCACGTCTGGCAGAGGATATTGCAGGAGGTCTTATGGTAACCGCCCCATCTGAGAAGGATTTAAACGATCCGGTTGTAGGGGGCTATGTGGATAAATATTTAAAGGGAATTGAAGGCGTATCCACCGAAAACCGTCTCAGGATCCTGCGTTTAATTGAAAATCTGACCCTTGGAACCGCTGCAGTGGGATACAGGACCGAATCCCTGCATGGAGCTGGATCGCCCCAGGCACAGAGGATTATGATTTCCCGTCAGGGTAATATTGGAAGAAAAAAAGAGCTCGCAAAAGCGATTGCAAAAATAAAGGATTAAAAACCCATTTTAGACCTAAGAGGGAGGTTGGACGCAGGTATGAATTGGAGAGAAATCTATACTTCAAAATTAAAGCCGATAAAAGAGGCTGTTAAGGTGGTAAAATCCGGCGACAAAGTGGTGATTGGCCATGCAGTGGGCGAACCCATTAAACTGGTGGATGCAATGACTGAGTACGCGGTACAGGCGGATTTAAGAGACATAGAAATATACCAGCAGGTGGATATGGGGCATTCCCTTTATGCACAGCCGGGGATGGAGAAACATTTCCGGGAGAACAGTTTATTTCTTGGAGCAAAGACCAGAGATTGTGTGAACAGTGGTCGGGGAGATTTTACCCCATGCTATTTTTACCAGGCACCAGAATTTTATCGCAGCACAAAGAAACCAGATGTGGTTTTCGTCACGTTATCCCTGCCGGATGAGCACGGATACTGTAGTTTCGGTGTATCCTGTGACTATACAAAACCGGCGGCAGAAGTTGAGGGCGCCAAGGTGGTTGCTGCAGTAAATCCCAATATGCCAAGAACGCTGGGAGACAGCTTTATCCATGTATCCGATATTGATGTGATTGTGGAAGATGACACCCCCATACCCGAGCTTGGACTTCCGCAGATTGGGGATGTGGAAATGGCAATTGGGGAGCACATTGCTTCTATGGTGAACGATGGGGACTGTCTGCAGCTTGGTATCGGAGCAATTCCGGATGCAGTCCTTAAATTCCTAGATAACAAAAAAGATCTGGGCATTCATTCTGAGATGATATCAGATGGTGTGATTGATTTATATGAAAAGGGAGTCATTAATTGTGCAGCCAAGAATTATAACAGAGGAAAAATAGTCGTGTCATTCCTTATGGGCAGCCGCAAACTGTATGATTTTGCAGACGATAACCCCAGTGTCTATATGGCACCGGTAGATTATGTCAATCACCCGGTCATTATCGGACAGAATGATAATATGGTATCCATCAATTCTTCGGTTGAAGTGAACCTGATGGGGGAGGCGTGCTCCGAGGCTATGGGGCTGAAGCAGTTTTCCGGAATCGGCGGACAGGTGGACTTTATCAGGGGAGCTTCCTTCTCAAAAGGCGGCAGGTCCATCCTGGCATTTCCTTCCACTGCCAAAAAGGGAACGGTTTCCAGGATTGTACCCTATCTGACTCAGGGAGGAACCGTAACCACATCCAGAAATGATGTTGACTATATCGTTACAGAGCATGGAATCGCTAAGATGAAAGGCAATACGCTCAGAGAACGGGCCCGGCAGCTGATCCGCATTGCGGCACCGCAGTTTCAGGACGTTCTTGCAGAAGAATTTGAGAGACGTTTTGCTGAAAAATATAAGGAGGTGTAGCCGTATGAACTGGAGAGAAATCTATGCTTCAAAATTGAAAACTCCTCAGGAGGCTGTAAAGATTATTCACTCAGGAGATACCGTTCTGATTGGCCATGCAGCTGCGGAGCCGGATTGTCTTGTAAACGCAATGGTTGATTATGCGGTGGAACAGGATTTGAGAGAAATACATATTGTCCAGCAGCATGATATGGGAACCTGTAAATTTTTTGAGCCTGGGCTGGAGAAGCATTTTAAATACGCATCCCTCTTCATAGGTGCCCGCAGCAGGAATTATGTTGCAGAGGGAAAAGGGGATTTTGTTCCCGTATTTTTCAACCGTATCCCAGACTATGTGACCAATATGGACCCGGCAGAAGTATTCCTTGTGACATTGTCTGAGCCGGATGAGCATGGTTATTGCAGCTATGGACTGTCCTGCGATTTCGCCAAGGAAGCAGGAGAGCGGCCGGGGACAAAGGTAATCGGTGCGGTAAATCCCAACATGCCAAGGGTGATGGGTGATAATTTCATTCACGTCAGTAATCTGGAAGCTATTGTGGAGAGTGATGAACCAATCCACGAACATGGCCGTCCGGTTATTGGAGAGGTGGAGGAAAAAATAGGCGCCAATATAGCTTCGCTGGTACAGGATGGGGACTGTCTGCAGCTTGGAATCGGTGCAATTCCTGATGCAGTGCTTAAATTTCTCGGTGATAAAAAGGATTTGGGAATCCATTCCGAGATGATTTCCGATGGGTTGATGGATCTGTATGAGACAGGAGCAATTACCGGTAAAAGGAAAAATATTGATAAAGGAAGAATGGTCATTACCTTTATGATGGGCACAAAGGAGTTGTATGACTTTGTCAACGATAATCCTGCCATCTGCATGAAACCGGTGAGTTATGTCAATGATCCGTTCATCATAAGCCAGAATGACAATGTGGTATCCATTAACTCAGCTTTGCAGACGGATTTAATGGGTCAGGTCTGTGCAGAGACAATCGGATTAAAGCAGTACTCGGCAGTGGGCGGACAGATGGACTTTGTAAGGGGAGCGTCCGCATCCAAAGGCGGAAGGTCAATCATTGCCTTCGGAGCCACCACCAAGGGGGGAACCATATCGAAGATAGTTCCATTTCTGACACAGGGGGCAGCTGTTACCACAAGCAGAAATGATGTGGATTATATTGTGACAGAGTACGGGGTCGCTCATCTAAAAGGAAAATCTTTAAGAGCAAGAGCAAGGGCTTTAATCAATATTGCAGCACCTGCATTTCGGGATGATCTGTCAGTGGAATTTGAGAAGCGTTTTGGGGAAGCACTATAACAATGTACGAGGGGGTACTATATGAATGTAACGATGATCTCAGATTTGCTGGAAACGCTCATGATCGTAGGGTTTGGCTTGTCCTGGCCGTTTTCCGTTTACAAATCTTATGTATCAAAAACGGCCAAAGGCAAGAGCCTTCAGTTTGAATTTTTTATATGGCTGGGATATATCTTTGGTATTGCAAGGAAGTTTCTTCAGTATCAATATGCATCCAGTTACGACTGGCTGTTCTTTCTTTCCTGGTTTTTCTATGTGCTGAATTTTGCCGAGATATCATTTGATATGTGGCTTTATGGAAGAAATGTAAAACTTGATAAGGTTAGAGAGGGAGAAACTGCTGGCTTATTGTGACATGCTCCACTGGGTCAGGGACCCGGGGTGTCCCCGGGTCAGAATGATATGGATGTTTTGCCATAATCCGGCTTTGTTTCCCTCTAGATTTTATGATTCAGTATCTTGCGGGCCATATCAATTAATTCCGGATTGATTTCTTCTACCAGAATGACGTCCTGAATAGAAGGAAAAGCAGACTGGACTTCGGCAGTGATCAGTTCCTCATTGGTACTGTGGGCAGCCGGGCAGCCGGAACATTTTCCGGTTAACCTTACCTTTAAAACATGATCTTCCAGGCTTTGTATCATCACATCGCCATTGTGCTCAGCTAATGCCGGCCGCACTTTTGTATCAAGAATCGCTTCTATTTGTTGAATTGTGATCTCCATTGGTAACCCTCCTATGCCTTGTAGTTTAACAGCGGGCAGGCGGTTTGTCAATTGATGCCATGATATGAAAACTTGATGGATAAAGATAAAAAATGATTAGAAAGAAGTAGTGGTATGACTGCAAATTTTGAACATTACAAGATTTTTTATTACGTAGCAAAATATAAAAACCTTACCAGGGCGGCCAATGCCCTGGTGACCAGCCAGCCATCAGTAACCTACTGCATGCAGAATCTTGAAAATATATTAGGGTGCAAGTTATTTATCCGTTCCAGAAAAGGGGTTACGCTGACTGCAGAAGGAGAAATGCTTTACAGTTATGTTGCACCTGCATGCCAGCAGTTGATACAGGGTGAGGAAAAACTGAGAGAACTCCTTGGAGAGCAGCATGAGTACATCAATGTGGGGGCAACACAGATGGCAATGCTTTCTTACCTGGTAGCCAGCTTAAAGCAGTTCCAGGAGCAGTATATCCAGGTGAAAATAAATATTTTTAACTATAATACGCCCCAGACTCTCAATGAGCTGAAAGCCGGAAAGATTGATCTGGCAATTATCACTACGCCCTTTGACCAGGAACAGTCACTGAAAGTGGTAAAGGTAAAGGATTTTAACAGCGTACTGGTGGGCGGTCCCATATACAAAGAGTATGCGGGAAGGGTTGTTTATCTGGAAGAGGTGGGAAAACTGCCGCTAATCACCATGTCTGAAAACACCACCACATTTCAATTTTTTCAGGAATTTTATCGCTCCTGCGGTCTGACCATGCGTCCATCCATTGAGGTAGCGTCCATGGACCTGATTCTCCCGATTATCCTTAAGAATCTTGGAATCGGGTTTGTGCCAGAGGAATTTGCGCGGCCTCTGGTTGAAAAGGGGGAAATTGTGGAGATAAATCTGTATGAGCAGATACCTCAGCGGGACATCTGCATTGTCAGTGACAGCAAACGGCCTTTGAGTGCAGCCGCAAAGAAGCTGCAGTGTATGCTGGAATCCCGGGAATAGAATGATGGGGGAGGGATGACGTGAGAATAGGAATTAAATTCTGCGGCGGCTGTAATCCCGTCTATGACAGATGCAGCAGGGTACGCAAATTCAGGGAAGCCAACCCCGGACATGAGTATGTTACCTCAGATACAGCAGCCGAATGCGACATTTGGATGGTGGTCTGCGGGTGCAGCCGCAGATGTGCAGATGTGAGCGGCTTAAAGGATTGCAAAAAGGTGGTGCTTTTGTGGGAGGAGACGAGGTTTATACGTCTGGAACAGGAGATCCGGGCTGAGGAAAGAAGTTCCTCCTCTGGCAACCGGGAAAAGAAAGTTCTTCACCTCCATGAGAAGGCAGTGAGGCGGCGGCTGGTGACTGGGGAGGATGTACATAGCTTTGCAACGCTTACAGGAGATGAAAGCCTGCTACATCTGGATTCTGGATTAGCAGAAATGGCTGGATTGAAACGTCCTCCGGTTCACGGCATGTTTCTGGATTCTCTGGTATCAGCTGTCATGGGAACGGAGCTTCCTGGCAGCGGCACGTTGTATATGGAACATGCCACCAGATTCATCCGCCCGGTTTATCAGGGGGATACCATTGAAATTACAGTGGAATTCCTCTCTTATGAGGAACGGGATAACTGCTATGTGGGATTATTTCGGGGAACCTGCAAAAATCAGTACGGGGAACGGGTGTTGACGTCCAGCTGCAGCCAGATGATGATGAAATGCTTATTCACAGCAACCGGACCTGTTTGAAGACAGATTCAATGCCACCTCAGAGGAAAGGGATCAGACGATGACGAATTTGGAAAAATATGATCAGTTGTTTATAAAGGATTTAAGGGTAAAAAAGGAAGATTTAGAAGATTTAAAATACAGGGGGATTCCCACCTGGGATTCCATGGGACATATGGATCTGGTTACAGATCTGGAAGAAGTGTTTGATATTCACTTTAATACAGCAGATGTTATGAACTTTTCTTCCTATGAAAAAGGAAAAGAGATAATGAAAAAATATGGTGTGGTGATTTAAGAATCATGATTGGAAAAATGTCTGAAGAAAGGGGGAAAATTGACATGGATTATGAAATGATTCTGGCAAGGAAACCATACTCCCTTTGCAGGGCAGAAAAAAGGGAATTGTTCAGGGAATGGCTGACAGAACTGACAGAATACCACAGACAGCACTGCCTGCCATATGAAAAGCTGTTAAATGCTCTGGAAATTCCTTCAGGCAGAAGCATGGAGGAAGAGGAAATCCCCATGCTCCCAATTGGTCTTTTTAAGAGTATGGAACTGATGAGCGTTCCACCCGGTCATATTTTTAAGACTATGACCTCCTCCGGAACAAAAGGGCAGGAGGTATCAAAGGTTTTTCTGGATACAGACACTGCCAGATACCAGCAGCTTGCGCTGGCGGGTATAGGGGAAGATTTCTTTGGAGGTCAACGGCTTCCGCTTCTTGTGATCGACAGTCCGGATGTATTGAAGGACAGGGAGATGTTTTCTGCCAGAGGGGCGGGGATACTGGGGTTTTCTATTTTTTCCTCCCAAATATGCTATGCCCTCACCAGTGACATGGAGTTGGATACGGAGGCGGTTGAAGAGTTCCTGAAACGATATAAAGATACGCGGATCCTTGTCTTTGGATTTACATATATAATCTGGAAATACTTCTACGAAGCCCTTGCCAGACAGGGGAAGAAGCTGGAACTGGAAAATGCTGTCCTTGTCCATGGAGGAGGCTGGAAGAAGCTGATAAGCCAGTCTGTTTCTTCCGATGAGTTTAAAAAGCGGATTTATTCGGTGACAGGGATCAGCCGCATCCATAATTATTATGGAATGGCCGAACAGACAGGCTGCATTTACATGGAATGCCCATGCGGCAATCTTCATGCCAGTGTTTATTCGGATATTATAACAAGAAGGGCAGTGGATTTTACTCCCTGTGAATACGGGGAAAAAGGTATCATCCAGATTTTATCCCCCCTGCCCCGGTCCTACCCGGGACATTCCATACTCACAGAGGATGAAGGAATTATTATCGGCGAAGATGACTGCCTGTGCGGACGCCTGGGGAAATATTTCAAGGTGACGGGGAGAATCAAACATGCCCCGGTCAGGGGGTGCAGTGATACCTATGAAGGATGAAGTGGTTATTCTGGCAGGGGTAAGGCAGCCGGAAACAGAGCCGTGGGAACCCTTTGCGGCCCCGGTGCTGGATTTTCTGGGACAGCTGTCCAGGGAAATACGCAGGGAGAGAAAACAATATGAACAGCTGGCGGCCTTTGGTTTCTGGTGCCGCAGATCTCATATAGAGGAATTCAGAAAACGGTATGAAGACGGGCGTTCTCGTCTGGGCAGGGGAGTTGTTTTTCACATTCCAGCGGCAAATGTTCCGATATTGTTTGGCTACAGCCTTGTCATGGGATTGCTGTCAGGCAACAGCTGTTCTGTCCGTATCTCTTCTAAAAGCCGGGAGCAGGATCAAATCCTGTGCCGCATCATGGACCGCATTCTGACGCGCACTGAATATAAGGAGATGAGGAGACGGATCTCTGTCTTTTCCAGCCAGAGGGATTCCCCGGCAGTGAGAGAAGCGCTTTCGGGCTGTGCAGGCTGTGTGGTGTGGGGCGGTGACCGGACTATATTGGAAATCAGATCCATGCCCATCCGGCCAGATGCGGTGCAGCTGAATTTTCCGGACCGGTATTCCATTTCCATCATGGACACCCTGCAGCTGGGATATATGACAGAGGAGGAATTAAAGAATCTCGCCCACAGGTTTTATAATGACACCTATCTTTTGGATCAGAATGCCTGTTCCAGCCCTGTATTTGTCATATGGAATCAGGAGGAAGAATCGAAAGAAGCAGAGAACGCCAGAGTGCGCTGGTGGAATGCAGTTGCTGAGGAAGCCCGGTCTTATGATCTGACAGCCCATAAAGCAATGGCTAAATATGAACTGATGTGCAGATATGCCATGACAATGGATGGAGAAACAAAGATCAGCCGTTATGGAAACCGCCTGTATACAATAGGGCTGCCGGATATGCCCTCAGACGCGGATCAGCTTCGGGGTGCTTTTGGTATGTTTTTCGAATACCGGGGAGACTGGAGAAAGGCGCTCACCCGTCTGGCATCAGGCCGTCTTCAGACCATAACATATCATGGAATAGAGGAACAGGAAATAGTAGATTTTGTAATAAAAAATCATCTCTTTGGAGTCCATCGAATCGTACCGGCCGGACGGGCGGCGGATATGGATCCTGTATGGGATGGTCAGGATTTTATTGCTGTGCTGTCCAGACAGATCGGAAGGGAGGCGCAAGATGCATTTGTTTGATAAGGAAAAGATATATGGTGACAGAATTCTGGCAGTGGATGACAAGGACAGGAAGGTTACATATGATCAGTTGGATTCATTTTCGGGAGAACTGTATAGTAAAGTCGGTGGGAAAAAACTGATTTTTATTCTCTGTGAGAATACAGTAGAGTCACTGTTTGGGTATCTTGGCTGTCTGAAAACTGGCATTGTCCCTCTGATGCTGGAAAGCCGTATCCACCCAAGCCTTTTAAATAGTCTCATAAGGGAATATCATCCAGCCTTCCTGTACGTCCCGGAAACCTGTACTGAGAAGGCAGAAGGCAGCGAAGTCATATGGCAGTTTGGCAGTTACTGCCTTTGCAGAAGAAATGAAAAACTGCTTCCAGCCCTTTATTGTGAACTCTCCCTTCTGCTGACTACATCAGGAAGTACAGGCAGTCCCAAGCTGGTCAGGCAAAGCAGCGGGAATATCGATGCCAATGGAAAATCCATTGCCTCCTATCTGGAGATTGATGTCAATGAGCGGCCAATTACCACATTGCCTATGAATTATACATATGGTCTGTCCATAATTAACAGCCATGTTTTAATGGGTTGCACACTTTTACTCACTAAATCTGGAGTGCTGGAGCCGGCATTTTGGGATTTCGCAGGAAAGTACAGGGCTTCATCACTTGCTGGTGTACCCTACACATATCAGATTTTAAAACGGATTGGGTTTATGGAAATGGATCTGCCGGATTTAAAAACCATGACACAGGCAGGCGGAAAGCTGCCACCCAGTCTCCACAAAGAATTTGCATTATACGCGAAGCGGACCAACAGGAAATTCATTGTCATGTACGGTCAGACGGAAGCGACGGCGAGAATGGGGTATCTTCCAGCTGATCAATCACTGGAGAAGTGCGGAAGCATGGGGATTGCCATACCGGGCGGCAGATTCTGGCTGGAGGATGAACAGGGCAATGAGGTCATAGAGCCAGACATACCGGGAGAACTGGTATATCGGGGAAAGAATGTAACCCTTGGCTACGCCTGTTGCAAAGACGACCTTATCAAACAGGATGAATGGAGGGGCGTTCTGCATACCGGGGATATAGCCAGTCGGGACAGCGAAGGGTATTACTTTATAACAGGCAGAAAAAAACGCTTTATCAAAGTGTCTGGCAGCAGGGTGAATCTGGATGAAGTGGAACGTCTTTTAAAGGAACAATATGAAGGAATTGATTTTGCATGTGTGGGAACCGATGACAATCTTACAATTTACACGGATTGCTCATTAACAGATGCAGGGAAGGAGATTTTGGATTACTTATACCGGGTAACTGAAATCGGCAGGGCAGCAGCTGTAAGGTATAGGAATAAAATCCCCAAAAATGAATCGGGAAAAACCCTGTATCAGGAACTGGAAACAACAGCTGATAACAGAATGGAATGTAAATAACGGCATTTATGCCGGTGTGTAAAAGGAGAAGCAGAATATGGATTTTACTTTATCAAAAAAACATCTTCTGGCACAATCGCTGTACAGAAGTTTCACTGAAAATGAGGTGAAGCCAATGGCGCATGAGGTGGACGAGAAAGAACTATTTCCCAGGGAAACCGTAGAAAAGATGGCCAGATGCGGGTTCATGGGAATACCGGTTCCAAAGGAGTACGGCGGGCAGGGCTGTGATGTATTATCTTACGTTATGTGCGTGGAGGAACTGGCAAAGGCATGCGGAACCACAGCAGTAATTTTGTCAGCCCATACTTCCCTTTGTATAGATCCCATTCTTACATACGGGACGGAGAAACAGAAACAAAACTATATCCCTGATCTGGCGGCAGGCCGGAAGCTTGGAGCGTTTGCACTGACTGAACCGGGGGCTGGAACCGATGCACAGGGCCAACAGACAAAAGCGGTTCTTAATGGGGAACAATGGGTACTTAACGGCTCCAAGTGCTTTATTACCAATGGAAAGGAAGCAGATATCTATATTATCATAGCTGTGACAGGAACCGTTGAAAAGCGGGGGAAAAAATCAAAGGAAATATCCGCTTTTATTGTGGAAAAAGGAACACCCGGCTTCTCATTTGGAACCAAGGAAAAGAAGATGGGGATCAGGGGGTCTGCTACCTATGAACTTATATTTGATGATTGCAGAATACCAAAGGAAAATCTTTTGGGAATGAAGGGGAAGGGGTTTGGTATTGCCATGCATACACTGGACGGCGGAAGAATCGGCATTGCTGCTCAGGCTCTCGGTCTTGCAGAAGGGGCTTTTGAATCCGCCGTGAAATATGTGAAAGAAAGAAAACAGTTCGGACGTGCGCTGGGACAGTTCCAGAATACCCAGTTTCAGCTGGCGGAAATGGCGACCAGGATTGAAGCGGCAAAAATGCTGGTATACAAAGCTGCTTTTGCAAAGGAAACCCAGAAGACATACAGTGTAGAGGCTGCGAAGGCCAAATTATATGCGGCAAAAACTGCCATGGAAGTAACGGAAAAAGCAGTTCAGCTCCACGGAGGTTATGGATATATCCGCGAATATGATGTGGAACGAATGATGCGTGATGCGAAAATTACGGAGATATACGAGGGAACAAGCGAGGTACAGCTTATGGTGATTTCCAGCGACGTGCTAAAATAAGGAGGATACACAGTGAATATTGTTGTTTGCATAAAACAGGTGCCTGATACAAAAGGCGGTGTAAAATTTAATCCGGATGGGACACTTGACAGAAGTGCCATGCTGGCAATCATGAATCCGGACGACAAGGCGGGTCTTGAGGCGGCACTTAAATTAAAAGACCAGTACGGCGCAAAGGTGACAGTGATCACCATGGGTCTTCCCAAAGCAGATGAGGTTTTAAGAGAAGCTCTGGCAATGGGGGCAGACAACGGAATTCTTGTCACAGACCGGGTACTGGGAGGCGCAGATACATGGGCGACATCCTCCACATTGGCAGGAGCACTGAAAAGACTTGACTATGATCTGATTATTACCGGGCGCCAGGCCATTGACGGCGACACAGCCCAGGTGGGACCCCAGTTATCCGAGCATCTTGATATCCCGGTTATTTCCTATGTACAGAATTTAAGGATCGATGGGGAATATGTGGTTGCAGAGCGTCAGTTTGAGGACCGATACCATCTGCTCCGGGCAAAGATGCCGTGCTTAATTACCGCTCTTTCTGAGCTTAACCCTCCCCGGTACATGACGCCGGGCGGCATATTTGATGCCTATGGTGCAGAGCTTACCGTGTGGGGAAGACAGGATTTAAAAGAGGTTGATGACAGCAATATTGGTCTGAAAGGTTCTCCCACCCAGATTGCAAAGGCTTCTGACAAAGTGAGAAAGGGTGCCGGAGAGGTTGTGAATCTGGACGTTTTGGAGTCAGTTGATTATATTATGAACAAACTAAGAGAAAGACATATCATCTGATATGGAAGGAAAAGAGGTGAATAAAATGGGTTTAGAAGAATATAAGGGTGTCTACATATTTGCCCAGCAGGTGGATCATCAGCTTAGCCGAATTGCATTGGAACTGCTGGGTAAGGCAAGGGAGCTGGCAGAGAATCTGGGGACAGATGTTACGGCGGTTCTGTTAGGCTCCGGTGTAAAACAGATGGCAGATGAACTGGCTGAATACGGGGCGGATCATGTTATTGTGGTTGATAATCCGGCGTTAAAGGAATACATGACAGAACCATATACCCATGCTCTTTCCAGTGTGATTGAGAAATACAAACCGGAAATTGTATTGGTGGGTGCAACTGCAATTGGCCGTGATCTGGGACCAAGAGTTTCAGCCAGGGTTGCCACAGGGCTCACTGCAGACTGTACCAAACTGGAGATCGGAGATTTTCCGCTTAACCCGGTAGCAGGCAGAGAACAGAAGCACAACCAGCTTCTCATGACCCGACCGGCATTCGGCGGCAATACCATAGCAACAATAGCGTGCCCCAATCACCGTCCCCAGATGGCTACTGTGCGCCCTGGTGTGATGCAGGCAATCACACCCATCAAAGACCGGAAGGCAATCGTGGAAGAATTTGATTCCGGATTTACGCCAGACCATAAGTATGTTGAGATATTGGATATTGTAAAATCGGTAGCGGAGTGCGCTGACATCATGGATGCCAAAATACTGGTGTCTGGCGGTAGGGGCATTGGCGGACCGGAAAATTTTGGTTTACTGGAAGAACTGGCTTCCGCCCTTAATGGTCAGGTCAGCTGTTCCCGCGCCGTTGTAGATGCGGGCTGGAAACCCAAGGATATGCAGGTAGGTCAGACCGGCAAGACTGTGAGGCCAAATGTATATTTTGCCATTGGTATTTCAGGAGCAATTCAGCATGTGGCGGGTATGGAAGAGTCTGATATTATAATTGCTGTCAATAAGGACGAAACAGCTCCTATTTTTGATGTGGCTGATTATGGGATTGTGGGGGACTGGAAAAAGATTGTACCGGAGCTGATAAAAAAGATTCGCAGTGAAACAGTAACAGCCCCTGTATACTAACTGGTCAAAGCTCCAACAGTTTGGTATACTTATTACAAAGTATCTGGAATAATCAAAACAAAAGGGGCGAGCAGAAATGATGAAATGGATTTGCGGATTTACAGGTTTAGCTGGGAGTGTTCTTATAATAGCCGGTGTATTGCTTACAAGAAATAAGGCAGTTGCAGTGATTGGCAAAGCCGATGGACCGACGTCGGTATTTATAGCAGGAAGGCCAGGTCCAGTTACTTCCACAGTCCTGTTGGTAAGTGGAATCATTATCATTCTGGGAACCATAATTGCCGTAATTAAAAATCGTAATTTATAAATAAGGACCAGCAGGTGATAGGATTTGTGCCTGCTGGTCTTTGTATACTGATTTACCTCAAAGGTAAATTCATCTATTAACTGCATAAATCAGTTATGAATTGCATGATCAAGCGTTTAGCAACCAATGGCTATTCTCAGTTGCTGCAACTTTTAAAATATTCATCAGTCACTTCCAGCAACTTCTCAATACAATCATTTGATTCCCTGTTATAAAGACATGTCACTTTAAAATAATCTTCAAAACCCATCAGAGGAACAAACCGCACAGTGTCATTCGCGAACTGCTTCATATGGCTGGCGAGAATGGAGATGCCCAGCTGGCAGTCTACCATAAGCATCATATTAATCAGAGAGTTGGCCTCATAAACCGTGTTGGTAGAATAACCTTCCTGAGAATAGATATTGTCAATTAAATTATGGTCAGTTCTGGAATACTTTGGGTCCATATGTATAAATGGCTCGTCCTTTATCATGGTGAGTGAAAGGGATTTTAGCTCCGAAAATTTATGGCTTTGAGGCAGTACGACGCACATATGGTCTGTGAAAACGGTCTTTTTTATAAACTGAGGAGGGCAGTCGATTTCTATATCCGGTAAGATGGCAACATCAATCTGACCGCTTGTCAAGGTTTCCATAATGTGATCGTAGGTGTAGTCCATGGGGTTCACCTTGATGGTTGGGTGAAGCTCATGGAACCGCTTGATCAGCTTGGGAAAATGATGGACAAGGGCAGTTCCTAAAAGCCCTATGCTGATGACTCCTGTTGTTCCGTTTTCCATGTCTTTTACTTTCTTTACGGCAGAATCATAAGCGTGAAGTATCTTTTTAATCTCGTGGTAAAAAATCTTTCCGGTGGGAGTCAGTTTTACCTCCCTTTTGTTTCGAATGAAAAGCTGGGAGCCGATGGAATGCTCTAAGTTGATGACCAGCTTACTTAACGTCGGCTGGGTGATATGAAGCTGTTGGGAAGCCTTCGTGTAGCTGAGGGTCTCAGCCAGGACAATAAAATATTCTAATTGAAAAAGATTCATCTATACTCTCCATTTTACTAAAAAGAACTCATTTTTACACATCTATCATATCATAAATTCCGACAAAAATCTCAAAAATTAAAAAATCAATAATTATAATGCATGAAAAATTACTATAACAGTAATAAAAATTATCAATTTATTATAAAAAGCAAAAGAATGATACACTGGAATTACAAAAGCAATATGAAATGATTATCAATTATTGTCACAATTTGTAAAGAGGGAAGGTGTTACATGTGATTCGAAATATCGCTGTGATAGGAGCCGGAACCATGGGACATGCCATAGCGGGGTGTTTTGCCCTGTATGGATATCCTGTTTCCGTTTATGAAAGCTTTGAAGAGGTACGCAATACCTGCAAGGAAAAAATCAGAAGACAGTATAAACTTCTCCAGGAGGAGGGGCTGATTGAACCGGACGATATAGAAAAATCTCTGGTCAGAATCCAGACCTTTGATGACCTTAAGACCGCTGTAAACAATGCAGATTATATGATCGAAGCCATTCCGGAACGACTGGATTTAAAGCAGCAGCTTTTTGAAGACCTCATAAAGTACTCTCCGGCAGATGCCATCATTGCCAGCAACACTTCAAGCATCGCTTTTTCCGACTTAACCGCCAAATTGGATGAAAAGAATAAGTCCAGGGTCATGGTATGCCACTGGTATAATCCGGCCCATTTAATTCCCCTGGTGGAGCTGTCATTTTTCGGAAATATGCCGGAAAGCCGCTACAAGGAGGTGGAGGATCTTTACCGATCCATTGAGAAACGACCTGCAAAGGTAAAAAAGGATATTCCAGGACTTTTAGCCAACCGAATCCAGCAGGGAATCGCAAGAGAGGTATTTTCTCTCATGGAAATGGGGGCGGCTGATCCGAAAGATATTGATGCTGCTTTAAAATACGGCCCAGCATTCCGGTATGCCACCACCGGTCAGCTTGAGGTAACCGACTTCGGCGGGCTGGACATCTGGTGCACCGTGGGAGATAACCTGTTGGCTGTTATGGACCGGTCAGCCCAGGCGAGCCCCCTTCTGCGGGAAAAGGTCATGGAAGGCAAGCTGGGATTTAAGACCGGAGAAGGGTTCTTTGCGTATCCGGAGCAGGAAAAGCAGGAGATTCAGAACCAGTTCCATAAGCGGTTAATCCGGCAGCTTAAGGCCAGTAAGAATTACGATTAAAAGAAGCAAACCCATATAATACGGAGGGGAAATAATGATAAAGAGAACACTGGAAGAATTAAAAAGCTACAATGCCCCAGGCCATTTCGGTATGACGGCTATGAGAATTCATGGAAAAGAAGAGACAGGAGCCAGGAAATTCTGGATGGGACTGTCCACCTTTTTACCGGGAGGCGGGGCGGAATATGCCTATGAAGACAATCCCTTAGAGAAGGTATATTACGTCCTGGAAGGGGAAATGACGGTGACGGACAAAGCCGGAACCAAGTATGTCATCCATCAGAACGAAAGCATTTCCTTTCAGCCCAATGAAGGACGCTATTTAGTTAATGAATCCAACCGTCCGGCAAGTATGCTGGTCATCATCAATTATCCGGAGTAGGAGGAAGAGATCTATATGGTAAGTAAGGAATTTATGGGAAATTTATTTGACGTGTCCGGCAAGGTTGCCCTTGTGACGGGAGCTACAGGAGCTCTTGGAAAGGCAGTTTCCATTGGTTACGGTCTGGCAGGAATGAAAGTCATGGTCACAGGCCGCAAGGAAGAAACCTGCAGGGCTCTTTGTGAGGAGTTAGAAGCACAGGGCATTCAGTGCGGATATTCTACAGGGGACCCGGCTGTGGAAGCAGATGTGATTAAGGTGGTCAATGATACCATCAGGACATTTGGGGAAATCAATGTGCTGGTGACAGCGGCAGGATACAACAAGCCTCAGCCCATAGTCGAACAGGATTTATCCACATGGAAGCAGATTATGGATTCTGACGTTCAGGGAACCTGGCTCTTTTGCAAATACGTGGGTGAGCAGATGATAAAGCAGGGCAAAGGCGGAAAGGTTATTATGGTTTCCTCTGCCCGCTCCAAGATGGGTATGGCAAATTACACAGGCTACTGTACCGCAAAGGGGGGAATTGACTTAATGGCCCAGTCTCTGGCCTGTGAGTGGACCGCAAAATACCACATCAATGTGAATACAATCAATCCCACCGTGTTCCGTTCCGATTTAACCGAATGGATGTTTGACCCGGAAAGCGCTGTTTACCAGAATTTCTTGAAGCGTCTTCCCATCGGACGTCTGGGTGAGCCGGAAGATTTCGTAGGGCCGTGCATTTTTCTGGCATCAAAGGCCAGCGATTTCATGACGGGGGCCAATGTGGCCACAGACGGCGGATATTGGGCCAACTAATTGGAACAAGACCATTTGAACATACAAAAATATAAAGTTAGATGACGGAGGTAAACATCCATGAGCAAGAAAGTATTTGTAGACTTAACCCATCCATTTAGTGCCGATATTCCCCGCTGGCCATATTTTGACAAGCCAGTCATCGACAATAAGCACTCCCTTGCAAAGGGCGGTGTTTTAACCCAATACATAGGCTGCACCATGCACACCGGAACCCACTGCGATGCGCCAAGACATGTCATGGAGAGAGAATTTGACGGAAAACGCGCCCGTTATACCCATGAGATGCCAGTAGATGCTTATACCGGAGATGCCATCTGTCTGGAAATTGAAATCGAGACATGGGGGCTTATCACAGGAAAGCATTTAGAAGATGCATGTGAAAGAGCCAACATCAAACCGGAAGAACTGGAGGGCATGATTGTTTGCTTAAACACCGGAATGCACCGTAAATTTGACGATTCCAAGGAATATTACCACTATTCCTGCGGCACAGGCATTGAAGCTGGAAAATGGTTTGTGGAGCACAAGGTAAAATGTGTGGCAATGGATATGCAGGCATTAGACCATCCCCTTCACACAGCCATGGGCAACAACGGCATGACAAGAATGAATTTATTAGGTGCTTCCGGAAGACCCATCACCGAGGAATATATTGAGAAATTCGGTGAAGAGGCATATGCGGAATTTGATAAAGAATTATACATCAGACTTCACGGACAGGAAGCCTATAACGAGAAATTCGGTGAACTGGAAGCAATCGGCTGCTGGGGGACCTGGGAGCCGTGCCATAAAGAGATGCTGGGACACGGAATTGTGGGCGTAGAGAACTTAGGCGGCAACTTAGATAAAGTTTCTGGAAAACGGTTCCGTTTCTACTGTTTCCCTCTTCGCTGGCACTTAGGTGACGGTTCCATGGCACGTTGCGTGGCAGAAATTGATGAGGACGATTTAAACGATGTTCCGGAAAGAACCTATCAGTATGGAGGATTTTAATATGGGAGATTTGAGCAATAAAGTAATTCTGACCGTAGCCACTACGGGCGCCTGGCCCACAAAGGAAATTACCCCCTATGTGCCGATTCAGCCCGAAGAGATCGCGCAGGAGGTTTACGCCTGTTATAAAGCCGGGGCTTCCATGGCACACATACACGTAAGAGATGACCAGTCGAAAGCTTCCATGGATTACAATAAATTCGAAGAGACTGTCCGTCTCATCCGAGCCAAAGAAGATTGTGATATTGTCTTAAATTTAACAACCTCCGGAGGGATCGGATTGGACGATGAAGTAAGAATCAGACCCTTTAAAGAATTAAAACCGGAGCTGGCTTCTTATGACTGCGGTTCCATGAACTGGCAGAATAACTGCGTGTTTGAAAACAGCCCTGCTTTTCTGGAGAAACTCGGCAACGCCATGCAGGAAGCAGGTGTAAAGCCTGAAATTGAAATTTTCGATGTGGGAATGATCTACAATGCCCTTTATTACTTAAAAAAAGGCGTCTTAAAAGCCCCGCTCCATTTTCAGTTTGTATTAGGCGCGGCAGGAGGAATGCCTGCTACCATAGAAAACCTGGTCTATTTAAAAAATCTGGTTCCGGAAGGTTCCACCTGGAGCGCTCTTGGAATCGGAAAAGGCCACCTTCCCATTCTATACACTGCGCTGGCACTTGGGGGAAATATCCGTGTTGGAATGGAAGACAATATTATGTACAGCAAAGGGGAACTGGCAAAGTCCAATGTGGAATTTGTGGAACGGGCAAAGCGCATCATTCATGAATTTGGCAAAGAGGTTGCCACACCGGAGGAAACAAGACAGATACTTGGGGTATAGCGTGGACAGGAAAGAGGAAACACCCTGCGGGTATACCTTTATGCCCAGAGAGCGTGGGCAGGAAAGAGGAAACACCCTGCGGGTATACCTTTATGCCCAGAGAGCGTGGGCAG
>NZ_DALYXB010000003.1:108000-184694 GCF_031982545.1 Lacrimispora sp. | reverse complement strand
GAAAGAGGAAACATGAGAGAAGTAGTTATTGTAAGTGCTGCCCGGACAGCCATCGGCAGCTTTGGGGGCAGTCTTGCTGCCATTTCAGCGGTGGATTTAGGGGCCACGGCTGCAAAAGGTGCGATGGAACGGGCTGGAATTAAGCCGGAGCAAATTGATGAAGTCATCGTAGGAAATGTACTCAGCGCAGGCTCAGGACAGAACGTGGCACGCCAGATATCCTTAAAAGCAGGGGTGCCGGTGGAGGTACCCGCTATGGGGATCAGCAAAGTTTGCGGTTCGGGCTTAAGAGCAGTTACTCTTGCGGCACAGATTATTAAGGCGGGAGATGCCGACTTGATCCTGGCTGGCGGAGCAGAGAGCATGTCATGTGCGCCCTATGTCTTAAACAATCACCGGTTCGGACACAAAATGGGAAATGAAACTCTGGTAGATACCATGATTCAGGATGGCCTGTGGGATGTATATAACGATTATCACATGGGTGTCACTGCAGAAAACATTGCGAAGCGTTACAAAATCACCAGACAGGAGCAGGACTCGTTTTCAGCAGAAAGCCAGCAAAGAGCACAAAAGGCCATAGAAGCAGGCCGTTTTAAAGAAGAAATCGTACCGGTTTTAATCCCTGTAAGAAAAGGCGAGCCCAAGGTTTTTAATACGGACGAATTTCCTCGGTTCGGAACCACAGAGGAGACCCTTGGAACGCTTCGTCCCTCTTTTATCAAGGACGGAACCGTCACAGCAGGCAATGCTTCCGGATTAAATGATGGAGCTGCCATGGTGATTCTCTGCTCCAAAGAAAAGGCGGAAGAATTAGGGCTTCCGATTATGGCAAGAATTACAGGCTATGGTTCTGCAGGTGTAGAACCGGAGGTCATGGGTCTTGGCGTGATCCCAGCTTCAAAACTTGCCATGAAGCATGCCAAAATTACCGCGGGAGAACTGGATCTGGCAGAAGCCAACGAAGCATTTGCGGCTCAGGCTATTGCCGTGTGCCGTGACTTAGGCCTTGACCCGGCAAAGACCAACGTAAATGGCGGGGCGATCGCCTTAGGCCATCCCATCGGCGCTTCCGGCGCAAGAATCCTGACCACCCTCCTCTATGAGATGGAGAAGCGGGATGCGAAAAAAGGCCTTGCCACCTTATGCATTGGCGGCGGCATGGGAACAGCAATCGTAGTGGAACGATAGGAGGAATGCGCATGAAAAAAGTTTCGCCCCAGGAAGCGGTTGCTTCCATCAATGACGGAGCCGTAATCATGATCGGAGGTTTCATGTCAAACGGAACTCCGGAAATCCTGATTGATGCGCTGATAGAAAAAGATCTCAAAAATTTAACGATTATTGCAAATGACGGAGGAACTCTTGATACAGGAATTGGCCGTCTTATTAAAACAGGAGCGGTCAGCCGACTGATCGCTTCCCACATTGGCTTAAACCCACTCACAGGACAGCTCATGAACGAGGGAAAGATGGAGGTGCAGCTTGTACCTCAGGGAACCCTTGCAGAGCAGATCCGCGCGGGAGGAGCTGGCCTTGGTGGTGTTCTGACGCCCACCGGGCTGGGCACAGAGATTGAAGAGGGAAAACAGGTAATTGAAGTGGATGGAAAACATTTTGTTCTTGAAAAGCCACTAAAAGCCGATTTTGCTCTGATTCGCGCCTCCGTTGCCGATGAAAAGGGCAATTTGTTCTACCGGGCAACCACCAGGAATTTCAATCCCATGATGGCGACTGCGGCAGAAACCGTAATTGCAGCGGCGGAAGAGATCGTGGAAGTAGGAAAGATTCAGGCAGAAAGCGTAGCTACGCCCGGGATATTTGTAGACTTTCTTGTAGGAGGTGAACCTTATGTCGATTAAAGAAACGATTGCCAGACGTGTGGCAAAAGAATTAAACGACGGAGATGTGGTAAATCTGGGAATTGGACTTCCTACCATGGTTGCCGATTACATACCAGATGGAATGACCATTCACCTCCAGTCTGAAAATGGAATCCTGGGCATGGGACCCGTGCCTGGAGCCGACGGATACGATTCTAATATTGTCAATGCAGGGGGGAAACCTGTGACTGTAGAACATGGAGCCAGCTATTTTGACAGCGCATTTTCCTTTGCCATCATTCGCGGGGGGCACGTGAATGTAACCGTTCTGGGAGCCTTACAGGTGGATCAGCAGGGAAGCCTTGCCAGCCACATCATACCGGGGAAGATGGTTCCGGGCATGGGTGGAGCCATGGATCTGGTCACAGGCTCCAAAAAGGTGATCATTGCCATGACCCATACGGCAAAGGATGGATCTCCAAAGATATTAAACAATATCACATTACCGCCAACGGCAGTTTGTAAGGTCCACAAAATCGTGACGGAACTTGCTGTCATCGAGGTGACAGAGGACGGTCTTGTCCTTAAGGAAGTTTCCGTGGACACCACACCGGAAGAGGTTGCAGCAAAGACAGAAGCACCTCTGATTATGGCGGAGTGCATCGGGCGCTTTTAATAGTTGCCGTACTTGAAGTATTTAAGAAAATGAATTATAAATATAGTTTAAGCAATAAAAAATAAAAGACAGGAGATAGAAACATGGGGAAAAAAGTCGGCGTAAGCCAGGAAGAAAAGAACTTATCCTATTATAAGTTTTTTGAGCGCCCTATGGCAGAAATACCGGAGGAAAAGCTTGCCATCTTAATAAATGGCCAGGGGGACAACAAAGCGGGAGTGCCATTTGAAAAAAGAAACCTCTATCTTGCAGGAAATGATGAAGAATACTGTCAGAACGGTTACGGTATTCATGAGGATGGAACTGGCTACGTATGTAATACCACCTACATGCCCGGTGTCACTGGGGACATGCTGGACTGGTGGTTTCCCTGGCATAGTGTAGGTTCCGATCTCCGCTACAAAATATGGGACCCGGAGGACCATTGTTTTGCCAGGGCTGACCGGCCGGATTACGTCTGTGACCCTGAAGTACCAATGAGGGAGAAGACATGGGGAGTGAACCACTATATAATGGAAGATATTGGCCCCGGCTTTGAATTCCTTAAGCTGTGTTTCAAAAGTCCGGCTGATTTTGGTTATGATCCCTCCATCGTGGGAAGTGAAGCATGTGAGTCTATGGTCTGTGCCATTGGAGAGAGCTCCTGCGCCTGTGGCATGACCCATAAATGGTATCCTTATAAGGAGGGGGTTATGTTCTGCTCCCGCTTCTGGATCGGCTTTAAGCTGGAGAATGGAATGATACGAAAATCCCTGCCCGAAGGCTTTAAAATTCCGGAAATCGCTGCCAAGAGCCTCTTTGCCCATAACATCAAGGAGTTTTCCAACTTAGCAGCCATTTTGCCGGAAGTGTACGCACAGAACAAAGATAACTTTTAAAATTCCAATATTCGAAAGGAAAATTCATAGGAAAAAAGAAGTTCTGCATTGGACGGATCAAAACTAATCAAATCTGCAATTTTACCGATGCGGTAAAAAAAGGTACTTTTATGAATGTGCAGGTAATTGGAAGTATTTAAGGCATTGCGGTTATTTAAAAAATATGCCTTTAGAGTCTTTATGTATTCTGTGTTATTTTCCTGGTCATAGTTTTGCAGAAATAAAAGATCCGGATGAATGAGGGTCTCTGTATTAATTTGATTTTGAGAGGCTGCCAGAAGATGGTTTAAATAATTGTCTTCATAAGTGAGAATGTGCTCCTTCCTGATACAGTTCTGATTCCTCAGCAGAAACATTACCTGGTTATAATAGCGTGGGGTATCCAGTAGTTGTTCAAATCGAAAACTAATCGCGGCATGGATCTGGTTTAGCTGAAGAAAATGAGACAGCTTCTGTTTGTCAATGGACTGGTAAAGATCTTTGCAGTTGCTGGTGTGCAAAAGTATTAATGTCCCTTTATAAAAGAAGGCCATGCTGTGCTTAAATATCCCTGATAGCTGGTCAATATAGTAATTAGGGTTTAACTGGGTATTGGAAAAACCATGAAAGGTGAATCCCAGTACCCAGAAATACTGGTATAAGGTCTTTCCCAGCTGTGACAGGTGCCGGGCTGCAATGATTTTGCTGTCCAGATTCTGCTCGATTAAGTCGGTTAAGAAACACTCATATTTCAGCCCTGTTTTTTCTGCGTAACACTCATCCTTTTGCATTTCCAGGGAGATCAGCTTAGATAAGTTCATGGCAAAGGAACTGTCAGCAGATTGAAAAGGGCGGTTAAGAGAGCTGATACATAAGTATCCCACTGCGGCACGTCTGATATGAATGCTGCAGAACAGATAAGAGATTTCGTGTGCATCATCCGGTTCCACTATGATCGGGGAGGACGAGGTAAACAGATGCTGCAGAACCTGTTTTTCTTTCATGCTCTGTATAAAATTACTTTTTAAATAGAATTTTTCATCATAGACATCAAATTTATCATCAAAATAATTCTTAGGGCTGGAGGCAAGCACAGAGAAGCTTGTGGTACATAATGTTATGGGGTTATTGAGAAATGTCATTGCCGTGTCAAGCATACTCTGATAACCATAACCTGCCTGCAACACCTGTAATACTTCATCTCTCTTTAAGTCCGCCTTGCGGCAATCGTATAATTCCTGCTGTATGCAGTTTAAGACCGCAAAGGAGTCCAGGTTCTCTTTAATGGAAAGTATGTTTGTGTTTTCTTCATTGGAACAACAGTTGAGCAAAAGAATACAGCCGTCTGGATTGAGAGGCTGATGATCCGGATAAGTTCCTATGTACAGGGTGTCGGGATCAGGCTGCAGCTGACCGTCATGAGAAGGCAGCAAATAATAAACGCTCTCAATCCGCCGGCTGGAAAAAATGGGCCCGTGAACATGAACCTGAAATGTATCTTGTATCTTTTGAATGATATTATTTAAACAAGCCATTGAAACTCCTTTTCTTTGAGACAAATGTAGGAAATCATCCCGGTAATATGAGAAAAATTTTCGATAAATGATGGAAGCTTCTTTATCTAAAGCATGTTATTATTTTAACGAACCAGTAGACAGTATTTTTATAGATATTTACATAACAGAACTTTATTATGATAACTTTCAATAATTGTACTAAATTTTAGATAAATAGAAAAGGAGAATATTCATGTCAGTAAAAATTTTAGGAGTCAGTACAGGTCGTAAAAACAGCAACTGTGATGTTTTGTTAAAGGAGGCACTTCTTGCATGTCAGGAAGAGGGAGCCGATGTTACAATGGTCAATTTGAGAGATTATGACATTATAGATTGTACCGGATGCACCTCATGTACCATAGGCATGTCACAGGGAAAGAATGCTGGATGTGTTTTGGATAATAAGGATGATAAGAAGAAAATCATGGAAGTGCTGTTAGAAGCGGACGGAGTTATTTTTGCAGCACCTACATATGATCTGCAGGCCTGTTCCGTATTTGCAAAGTTTGCCCAGAGAAGTTTAAGCTATGAGAACTCATTTCTGGAGTCCATCGGGGCAATCGAACATAAGGACAGAGTCAGTGCTTTGATTGCCGTAGGTGGGTCCACCCGTTCCTGGCAGTCCATGGCTCTGGAATCCATGCAGGCAGCTATGTTCACTTCGGACTTTAAGGTTGTGGATATGTATCTTGCTACAAGAGTTCCGGCTCCTGCACAATGTCTCCTTCATGACGATATGATTGAACGAGTGGGCCAAATGGGAAAGAACGTCATGACAGCAATCAATACTCCTGTGGAAGAGCGCAAATGGCTGGGAGACGAAGATATGGGCTGGTGTCCAAACTGCCATTCCAATGCGCTGATTCTGGGAGAAGTTCAGTGGGATGGGCTTCATTTTCCAATTGAATGCCAGGTATGCGGTGCTGGCGGAACCCTTGAAAAAACAGAAGAGGGAAAGTGGAAGTTTGTGATTCAGGAAAATGGGCTGATAAGAGACCGCAACACCCTGGCGGGAAGAGGCAAGCACCTGGAAGAAATCATTCATACACAGGGAGGGTTCTTCTCCGATCCGGAAAAACGCAGAATTGCCAGCGAAAAACTTGAAAAATACAAAAACCTGAATTTTAAAACAATATAAAATCAAAAAATGGAGGTATTTCGATGAAGCAGTTACAGACAGATGTTATTGTGGTGGCAGCAGGACTTTCTGGAATGGCAGCGGGCATTGCTGCGGCAGAAAATGGGGCAGAGGTAATCATTTTTGAAAAATCCAATACAACCGGCGGCGCTGCCAATATGGGAATGGGACCCCTTGGGGTGGGGTCTCCCATACAGAAACAGCAGATGATTTCTCTCACACCTGGCGAAGCATTTCGCAAACACATGTATTATACCCATTACCGGGTGGATGCACGTCTGGTCCGGGATTACTATTATAAGTCCGGGGAGACCATTGAATGGTTAATGGACATGGGAGTAGAATTCTTAGGAGTGCAGAGGGCATTTAATGCACCGGAAGCCACAAGAGCATATTCGGATGGGGAATTCACCTGGCATGTGGTAAAACCGGAAGGCGGTGGAGCTCCCGGCCCACGCTGTGCAACGGCTATGACAAAGAAGATGACGGAACGGGCAAAAGAGCTGGGAGTGGTATTTTACATGGAAACTCCTGTTGCCAAAGTTATTGTGGAAGATGGACGTGCTGTGGGAGTTATTGCCAGAGACAGAGATGGTGGAGAAATAGAAGCAAGAGCCAAGGCGGTGATTCTTGCAACCGGAGGTTTCGGAGACAATCCGGAAATGATCAGAGAACAGACCGGATATGAATTTGGTAAGACAATCTTTAATTTTGCCATACCTGGAATGAAAGGGGAAGGAATCAAAATGGCATGGGAAGCCGGTGCCGGACGTACTCCATGCACCATGGAACTGATGTACCAGCTTCCGGATAACATGAATCATTTTATTCTGGACGGAGCATTCCGCCAGCCATGTCTCTGGGTCAATCGGAATGGATACCGTTTTATGCCGGAAGACCAGATTGCCAATACTACATTTACCGGCAATGCGATTTCCTCTCAGCCAGGCTTTGTAGCCTATTCAATCTTTGACAGTAAGTTATTAAAGAAATATAAGAAAAAAGGTCCGGATATTATTTCTCATGTGCATCCTCATGATCTGTTCGACCACTTCGACGATCAGTGGGAAAAGGATTTAGCCGATGGATATGAACCAATCTGTCAGGCAGACACCATAGAAGAATTGGCAGAAAAAGCCGGAATTGATCCGGAAGGGCTGAAAAAACAGGTGGAAGAGTACAATGAAATGTGTGAGTCCGGATTTGATGAGATTTTTGAAAAAAACCGGGCATTTATGCAGCCCATCGAGAAAGGTCCGTTTTATTGCTGCCGTCAGAATGTAGGGGCTTACGGCACTTTGGGTGGAGTGAAGATTAATCATAAGACACAGGTATTAAATGAAGAAGCTAAGGTAATTCCTGGATTGTATTGTGTTGGGACAGATGCCTGCAATATTTTTGGAGACAGCTATCCGTTTATCCTTTCCGGAAATTCAATGGGATTTTGCTTAAACAGTGGAAGAATAGCAGGAGAAAATGCAGCAGAAGAAGCGGTTGAGTATTAAGGTCTTAGAATACGGGGGCTGATCCGCTAAGTGGAGGAAATATGTGGCTAACAATTGATAATAAGCAGATAGAGGCAAAAGAAGGAATGTCCGTTTTAAATGCTGCTTTGGGGGCGGGAATATACATTCCACATCTTTGCGGGCATCCAGATCTGGAGGCGATAGGTGGATGCCGCCTGTGTTCGGTAGAGATTGAGGGGATGGATCAGGCAGTTCCGTCCTGCATGATAAAGGTGCAGGACGGGATGAAGGTTTCTGTTCATGGCCCAAAAGCGGAAAGTACCAGAAAGACGGCAATGGAGCTGATTCTTGCAACCCATCCGGCGGACTGCACCGGCTGTCCCAAGTATGGTAAATGTGAATTGCAATCCATGTATCAGTATCTGGGAGTGGGTCCCGAGCGGTGGAAAAAGAAGTCCAGAACAGTCCCTACCGATGACAGCAATCCTTTAATCCGGCATTTGTTTACCAGATGCGTCCGTTGCGGACGCTGTGTGCGCGCCTGCAGAGACCTTCGCGGGGTGAAAGTGCTGGATTTTCAAAAAACAGAAGATGGAGTGCGCATAGGAACCGACGGAAACATATCTTTGAAAGAAGCAGGCTGTAAATTCTGCGGAGCATGCATTGAAGTCTGTCCTACCGGCTCCATTATGGATGCCCTGGGACAGATAAAGGAAGACGTCTCATACCGGGAAAGTGTGGTTCCATGCAGGACTGCATGTCCTGCACATACAGATATCCCCAGGTACTTAAGGTACATAAAAGAGGGAGAATATGAAAAAGCAACCGCTGTCATCCGCGAAAAGCTGCCCTTTCCAGAAACACTGGGATGCATCTGCAATCACATATGCGAAACAGCCTGTAAGCGCAATGAGCTTGGAGAACCCCTGTCTGTCTGTAAGTTAAAAAGGGCCGCAGCTGCCGCCCATTCCGATGAATGGAAGAAAAAAAGAAAAACCGCGGCTCCCACAGGAAAAAAGGCGGCTGTTATCGGAGCCGGTCCAGCCGGCTTGACAGCAGCCTATTATCTGGCAAAGAAGGGCCATGAAGTAACCGTCTTTGAGTCCAACGAAAAAGCGGGCGGACAGTGCCGTTATGGAATTCCTTCCTACCGATTGCCGGATAAGGTACTGGACCGGGAGATCAGCGATATTCTGGAAGTTGGAGTTCAGCTGAAGGTGAATACTGCGGCTGAAGCACCGGAAGTACTTTTAAAACAGGGATATGATACGGTTTTAATTGCCACCGGCACCCATAAAGGCATCCGGCTGCCGTTGGAAGGAAATATGCTTCCCGGAGTCATGCTGAATACGGATTTTCTAAAAGATGCACGCAGAAACCAGATTGATGATCCAGGTAAAAGAGTGATGGTTCTGGGCGGCGGAAATGTTGCTTATGATTGCGCCAGAACAGCCCTTCGCCTGGGGGCAGAAGAGGTCCACATTGCCTGTCTGGAAGACGGTGATCAGATAACTGCATCAGCAGAAGAGATTCGGGAAGGAATAGACGAGGGAATCATTCTTCATTCTGGCCATTCCTTCCTTCGCATTACAGGAAACACAAAGGTAGAAGGTGTTGAACTTCAAAAAGTGGAGAAGTTTTATTTTGATGAAAACAGGAAAGCAGTCATAGAGCTTGTAGAGGGATCACGGGAGAGCATACCGGTGGATCGTGTAATTTTCGCTGTGGGACAGGCACCGGCTGGTACGGAGGAGTTGGGAATTGAACTAAATCCCGGTTCCTATGTAAAGGTAAACAGCTCTTGTTTTACCAGTATGCCAGGGGTTTATGGGGCTGGCGATGTGGTAACCGGAACAAAATCAGTGATAGAAGCCATTGCTGCCGGGAGACAGTCAGCCATGGAGATGGACCGTTACCTTGGCGGAGACGGAGACATTTCCGAAGAACTGCTGGAAAAGGAAACGGCGGATCCGTTCCTTGGAAGGACGGAAGACTTTGGAAAACTGGAGCGGCTGTCACCCGCACTTTTGGAACCCCAGGAACGGAAAAAAAGCTTTGCTGCAGTGGAACAGACATTTACCTGTGAGGAAGCAAAATGTGAGGCAGGGCGCTGCCTGCAATGTGATCTGAGGTTGAATGTAACCAATCCCAGGCTTTGGAACGAATACTAGGAGGAATAAGGATAATGGATATGATTATTTGCAATGCAATGCCAGTTTATCATGAGGCACCCGTTTCTCCTATGCTTTTAAAAGATAACACGGAAAAGGTTCTGGAAGCGCTGCTGAAAGAATCTGCCGGTGTTCGTTACCTGATTGTGCCGGAAGGCGGCTGGGTAGGGGAGAAGCCGGAGGGTCTGACAATCATCGAGACCCGTCATAAATCCGGTTTTACTTATGGAAATGATTCTGCTCTTAAAAAGGTAACCGAGGGAGAAAAGCCCATTCCATTATGCCCTGATGATGGGTTTCACTCTGACAAATGCAGAGTAGTGACGGTGGAAGAATTGCTGAATGCCGGAAAGAAGAAAGTGTATGTCGCAGGTAAGGCTGAGAAAAAGGGGGTTCTTGACCTGGACAGGAAGATAACTCCGGCAGACATACTGGCTGCTGCTGGTGTGCAGGGGAGATTTAAAGCTATGTACTTTGGTCATCCGATGGGCGTTTTCATCAACGAGACTATGATGGATCAGCCAGTTGAACTGACCACGGATTATATTGAAATCTTAAATGAGTCTGATTGCATGCTGGACTATCTTCTTAAAATCGCAGACAGATACGGCAAAGAAGCTTGTGGAAGATGTGTTTTTGGCCATGAAGGTGTTTTTCAGATCCGTATGCTTTTAACAGATATGACTTTAAAAAAAGGGAAACTGTCCGATCTGGATTTAATGCTGGAATTATGCCATGAAATGAAGCATCAATCTCTTTGCGAAGCAGGTTTTTCCATTGCCAATACGATAGAGAGCGCTTTGGATTGCTTCAAAAATGAAATAGAGGAGCATATCACCAGGAAAAGCTGTAAAGCAGGAGTATGTCAGAAATTTTTGACTTTTCACATTCTGCCGGATATATGTACAGGCTGCACGGAATGCCTTGATGTATGTGAGGATGAAGCGATTCTCGGAAAAAAGAAATTTATCCATGTTATCGACCAGAATGAATGCTCCGGGTGCGGCGACTGTATAGAGGCCTGCGGGGAGAATGCAATTATTAGGGCAGGAGCGGATAAGCCCAAATGTCCGAAAAAACCGGTACCATGTAAGGGTATATAAGTGTGATAAAAACCAAGTCAGTTTAATAAAAGCAGGCAGACAAAATTCTGCCTGCTTTTGTAATTTATAAATAAATTTAGATGTCTTGAATCATCTTTCTATAGGAACTTGGCGACATCCCCTGATATTTTTTAAATATTCTGGAAAAGTAATTGATATCATCAAATCCACATTGATTGGCCACATCCCGTATGGATTGTTTGGTGGAGTTTAGCAATAATAAAGCCTGTTTGATTCGGGTCTGTGTGACATATTCTGTGACTGTCTTACCAATCTCTTTTTTAAACAGAGTGGAAAGATAACTACTGTTCAGGCTGAGATATTCAGCCATTTTCTTCAGAGTGAGATTTTCATTATAATGGAGATCGATGTATGTAACGCAGTCCTGAATGTTGTCAGAGTATTTTTTGACAGAGTGGTTGTGGATCAGCAGGCAGTATTTACGTATCATATCAGTTGAAAGTTTCGTTAATTGAAGATCATTGGTACATTGCTCGATTTCTATGGCGAACTGGTGTGATATTTTATCTATGTAGAATGGATGAACTTCGCATTCTCTGGCCGCAGTTCTTAATAGCGTATTAAATACAATCATAAAATTTTTAGAATTACGCAGCTGGTTTGAAGTTCGTTGTCCGTAATTAAACTGAAGCATTTTCTTGTGTAAACGGATTGACTCCTTGATATTTTGCTGCTTTACAGCAGCGATCATCTGTTGTTCCACCTGATAACGCTGTTCAACCAGATTCAGTGACAAATCACCCTCAGAAAAAGAATGTTCAAAATCATTAGTTGGGATCAGAGTATCTAAAATATCGGAATCACTCTCATATATAATACGCATTTCAGATCCAAGAACAGGTGAAAAAAGTGCAATAATAAAAGCCTGGAATTTTTCCCGTGAGATCGTTAATGGAAGATTGTTGTAAAAGAATATTAATTCCTGTTCCATGTGCGGAGACGGATAGATACCTGCTATTTGCCTAATTTCCAGGTCAGCTGGCCTGTTAAACAAAAATGGACCTATTGATAAATAAGAATTGGTATTGTCTATAACAGGAAGCTTCAAATATACATTACACATATGGTAAGAGCTTTCTATAACATAGATATTAGGGAATAAACATTCCTGTATCAGCCAGTCTTTGATGTCTTCATAAGGATTTTGCTGTGGATATAAGTGAGAGCGTAAGGAGTAATCGATCTGGCTGATATTATCAAATGGAGAAGTCAGTAAAATCGTCTGTATGTTCTGACTGTCGAATATATTTCTGGCTAATTCAATGTAGTGATCGTACATAGATGGCCCACCTCCTGAACTGATTCATTGATTAAAATAGCATAAATTTCATACAACATCAATACAAAACAAAAAATAATGCTAATATTAATAGAAATTATTCTTTTATCCCTTCTGATTAATTGTTACTATTTGATAGAACTATCGTAATGAATATAAAATTTGGGGAGGGCGTTACAATGGAAAAAATAATAAAGAAATTTGGATTTAAGGACCAATTGGGTTACGTATTTGGAGATTTGGCAGGAAGTATGATCAATTTATACATTGATCTGTACATACTGACATTCAGTACCTATGTGCTGGGGATCAATGCGAAATGGATGGCTGGATTGTTTCTATTTGCTAAAATCTGGGATGCGATCAATGATCCATTAATCGGATCGTTGCCTGACCGAATAAAAATAGGCAAATCAGGTGATAAATTTAAGCCTTATATTAAAATTGCCATGCTCCCATTGGCGGTATCAGCACTTATGTGTTTTGCTGATATTTCCAGCTGGTCAATGACAATGAAACATGTCTGGATTGCTTGTGGTTACCTGATTTATGGAATGAGTTATACAGGTACATCCATGCCTTATGGTGCAATGGCTTCTGTAATAACGAGGGATCCGGTTGAAAGAACAAAGTTGTCAAGGGCAAGAAGCCTTGGAGGAACATTAGTCGGAGTATTATTCCTGCCGTTAGTCCCAATGTTTGTCTGGAATAAGGATCAGACGGCAAATCCCCAGGCATTTTTTATTCTTGCAATTGTAGCCTGTGTATCCAGTATTGTATTTTATTTAGTTTTATTAACATTTACCACGGAGAGATATTCTGAGACAGATAATAAAAAACACACAGCTAATAATTATAAATTCTTTGATGTTTTAAAAGAAGCAGCCAGAAACAGACCATTAATTGGAGTAATGATCGCATCTTTTGGAAATTGTATTGCATCAGCTTCAATGGGATCTTTGTCCAGCTTTTTATACAGAGAATACTATCACGCACCCAGAATGATGGCATTGACATCTCCCTTAAGTATTCCGATTTTGTTTTTCGTATTTCCATTAATCCCCAGACTTGCACATAAATTCGGAAAGAGAAACGTAATTATCGCCAGTGCCCTATATAATATTATATTCTCTTCCTGCTTATTTCTTTTCCCGATCTCTAATGTGTATGGATACCTGGTATTAAGCACATTGGCAAATATAGGGCAGACAGGTTTCATGATGTTAATCTGGGCGTTTATTACAGATTGCATTGATTACCAGGAATATAAAACAAATAAAAGAGCAGATGGAACTTTGTATTCGATTTATACATTCAGTAAAAAAATTGGAACATCAATTACCCACAGTGGTTCCACTTATTTTTTGGCAGCAATCGGATATGTTTCAGGTGTTGCAACCCAGCAGGCAGGCGTAGGAGAGGGTATAAGAAGTATGGTAACAATCATGCCTGCAGTTGCAGGAGTAGTGGAAATCATTGGTATGGGATTAATCTTTAATTTATCAAAAGCAAAAACGGAAATGATCTATGCTGAATTAGCACAGAGACGAAATCAAGGGGAAGGTGATAAAGAAAAATGAAAGAAATAATCATTGAAACTGCCTGTGGAAAATTAAAGGGGATAGATTCTGAAACCGGCATTCATAAGTTTTATGGCATACGGTATGCAACTGGAAGAAGGTGGGAATACCCCGTCGAAGTGACCAGATGGAATGACGTCTCTGACGCCACCGTTTTTAAGGATGCAGGCATCCAGCGAAGAACATTTTATAAAGAGCAGGAAGATTCATTTTATTATAAAGAATTTCGAAAAGATGAAGGATATACATACAGTGAGGACTGCTTTTTTCTAAATATATGGAAGCCGGATTCTTGTAAAAAAGCGCCTGTGATTTTTTATGTACATGGAGGAATGTTTCAGGGGGGATGTGGTAATGAGAAACCTTTTGACGGCTCTGGTTATGCGCAAAAAGGAATCATTTTCGTTACATGCAATTATCGGCTGGGACCATTTGGTTTTTGTGCACTGCCGGAGTTAGAGCAACGGGATGGGCACACTGGAAATTACGGCCTTTATGATCAGCTTACTGCTTTGAAATGGATCTGTCATAACATAGAACAGTTCGGCGGTGATCCATACAATATCACAGTAATGGGGCAGTCCGCAGGTGCCATGAGCCTGCAGCAATTATGTATGTCACCACTGTCAAGAAAATATATCTCCAAGGCAATTTTAACAAGCGGAGGCGGTGTCAGTGAAACATTTGCCAATGCCACTTATATGGAGAAAACGTATACTTTCTGGAAAGAGGTTCTGACTCAAGTCGGAACATCTTTAGAAGAATGGATCAGCTGCGATGCCAAAAGCTTACTGGATTCCATGTTTGCGGTAATGCAGAAATATCCAAATGGGATACAAAACTGTATGCCGGTTATTGATGGGGGAATCGTACCCTGCAATACAGAAGAAATGAATACAAAGATGATGCAGGCAAAAATTCCATATATAATGGGAAGCACAAAGGATGATTTACTGCCGGAAGAAATGCACAGAATGGCAAAGGACTGGACAATCCTGCAGTCAGAACAGGCACTGATACCTTCGTATTGCTTTTATTTTTCCAGAAACCTTCCCGGGGATGAAAAAGGTGCATGGCATTCAAGTGAACTTTGGTACACCATTGGAGCGTTAGAAAAATGCTGGAGGCCATGGGAAGAGAAGGATTATAAGTTATCTGATGCTATGATGGAGTATTTCAGTAACTTTGCAAAGTGTGGGAATCCCAATGGTGAATCACTTCCAGTATGGAAAACAACAAGTAATACCCAGGGAGATGTTATGATATTTTCAGATACAGAGATCGGAATGGGCAAAATAGTAAGGAGTTAATAAAATAATGCAGGATATTGAAAATTATCAAAAAAGAAAACAATTTCTGGTCTGTGTAGATTCGGACGGATGCGCCATGGATACCATGGACATCAAACATAAAAAGTGCTTTGGTCCCTGTCTGATTGAGATGTGGAATTTGCAACAATGGGAAGAGGAAATCCTTGATCGCTGGTATGAGATAAACCTGTATTCAGAATTAAGAGGGATAAACCGATTCAAAGGACTTGCAATCGCGTTAAAAGAAATCAATGAAAAATACATTGTGATAGAAGCACTGGAAAGTTTCCTGGATTGGGTGGAAGAAACAAAGGAATTATCAAATGAATCTTTAATGGAACAAATATCAAAGAACAGAACCGTATGTCTGGAAAAGGCACTACTATGGTCAGATAATTTAAATAAAAAAATTAAAGATTTATTACCCCAGGAAAAGATTCCTTTTGAGAATGTAAAGGAAGTCCTGAAACGGGTACATCAGTACGCTGATATCGCAATCGTTTCTTCTGCGAATTATGAAGCTGTTCGGGAAGAATGGTCAGATCATGGATTGCTGGATCATATCGATTTGCTGTTATCACAAAATATTGGCAGTAAATCCCATTGCATCCATGAGTTATTAGGTAAGGGCTATGGTACAAACCAGGTAATAATGATCGGGGATGCACCGGGGGATGAAAAAGCTGCAGATGAGAATCGTGTTCTCTTTTATCCCATCCTTGTTAAACAGGAAGCAGAATCATGGAACGAGTTTTCAGAGCATGTATTTGATAAATTTCTACAACAGGATTTTAAAGAGGAATCTATTTATTACAAAAACAAATTTTATAACAACTTTATACAAAAAGAACGAGGATAAGATAATGGTAAATTTAAAGGAAAAACCATTCTGTTTAAATGAGGAACAGATTGCATGGGTGAAACAGACGTATTCTGAAATGACATTGGATGAGAAAATCGGTCAATTGTTTATTCTGCTGAAAGCAGCACCGGGAGTCAATGAAGAACAAATTAAATACACCCTGAGTCAGTCTCATCAGGGAGGTCTCCGTTGGCAGGGCGGGGATAAGGAAGCTGTTTATTTGCAGAATACGCTATATCAGAAGCACAGCAAGATCCCATTATTGATTGCAGCCAATTGCGATGAAGGTGGAAATGGCTGTATACCCGAAGGAACCTTTGTTGCCACAGCAGCAGAGTGCGGAGCTGGAAGCGGTACAGAGCATGCGTATCATACAGGTCTGACAGCAGGTAGAGAAGCAACTGCAGTTGGCTGTAACTGGATGTTTAATCCCATTACAGATATTTATATGAATTGGCGAAATACCATTGTAAATACAAGGAGCTATGGTGATAACGTCCAGGTGGTCACCGATAATGCCCGGGCATATATAAAGGGGATCAAAGAGGCAAATCCCAACATGGCTTGCTGCTGCAAACATTTTCCTGGAGATGGTGTGGAAGAACTGGACCAGCATCTTGCACTTGGTGTAAATTCCCTGAGTGTAGAAGAATGGAATCAAAGTTTTCGAACAGTATATCAGACCATGATTGATGAAGGTCTGGAGTCAATTATGGCCGGACACATTGCCTTACCGGAAATGAGCAGAAAGTTATGTCCTGGGATAAAAGATGAAGAAATAATGCCGGCGACACTTGCCCCTGAATTAATTACAGATCTGCTTCGGATCGAAATGAAATTTAACGGTGTGATTACGACGGATGCGTCTCACATGGTTGGTATGACCGCCATGATTAAGCGTTGTGACGCAATTCCAAAAGCAATAGCGTCCGGCTGCGACATGTTCTTATTTGCCAACAATGTGGAAGAAGACATGCAATTCCTTCGTGAAGGAATTAAAAATGGAATAGTGACAGAGGAGCGGCTTTCAGATGCGGTTCACCGTGTTATTGCATTAAAGGCAAAGTTACATCTTTACGATGAGTCAGTAAGAATACCAGATCCAGGATTGAAAGACAAGTGGATTGGCTGTGCAGAGCATCATGACTTTACAAAAAAGGCAGCAGATGAATGCGTAACACTGGTGAAAGACACAAAGCAGCTCATTCCTGTAGATGCGCGTACGAAAAAAAGGGCATATCTGGTTTATGTACAAAGCACACCCACAAGTAAGGCTTACAAAGGTGACCCGGTAAAAGAAAATGTGATCAGAGAATTAGAGAGCGCAGGCTTTGACGTTGACGTGTGTCCGAATTACCATGATCTTGAAGTGGAAAACGGAATATCTCCAATGAACTTTGTGAAAATGTTAGGGCACGAATCACGTCAGTCGTTTATTGACAATCACGATATTGTATTTCTGGTGATAAACGTAAAAGGGTATGCACAGGAAAACAATGTCCGTATTCGCTGGAGCTGCAATCATAGCTGTGAGCTTCCCTGGTACAATTTGGAAGTCCCTACCATTGGAATCAGCCTCAATTATACCAATCATTTAATTGATGTTCCCCAGCTTCATACGTTTGTCAATGCTTATGGCAGCAATCAGGAAAATATCAGAGCTGCAATTGATAAAATATGTGGAAGAAGTAAATTTAATGGAACTGCAAATGATCGTGTATTCTGTGGCAGATGGGATACAAGACTCTAGTATAATAACTATGTCCTGTATCGTTTCCTGTAATTTGTTGGAGTTTCCTCATAGTATTTTCTAAATACCTTAATAAAATAATTCGCATCAGATATGCCCACGGAACTGCTGATTTCCTGCATGGTCATATCGGTGCTGGAGAGCAGAATGGAGGCTTGCTTCATTCTGCTTTTTTGCAGATACGAATTTGGCGTAATACCGGTCTCTTTCCGGAATACAGAAATCAGATGATTGAGGGATACGTTTAGTTCATCGGCAAGTTCTTTCAGTTTAATATCTTTGTAATATTGATGGTCAAAAAAGTATAAAGCACTTTGTACCAGGAAACTATATTTCTCATCTTTGTAATGATGAATTGAATTACAGAACTCACGTATCATTTTTTCCTTTGCAGTCAGTATTTCTTCTACACTTTTTGCGTTATGGGTGATCGCAGTATTCTGAGACGAGAGTCTGTCTACAACAATTGCCGGAAGACCGGCACGCAGCGCAGCAAGCCTTACGGTTGTTCGGGTAATTGCTGCTCCAATTCGTTCATTTTCCAGTGTAGTACCTATGCGTTTTAAATAGGCCACATCCATCTGCATATTATGAAGATTAAAAATAGCCGATCTGGAGTTGCCGTTTTCAATGGCCTGAACAAAGTGCTGTTCATAGGTGTAGCGTTTTTCAAGTAGTTCTGTATAATGTTCCCTGGTTACGTTTTCCTCCGGGATTATCTCTGGAAGATTAAAAAAATTCACATGCTCAATCTGCTTTTCCGGTGCATGAGGGCAGACTGTATGAATCAGTGAGGTAACCATGCGGAAAAGTTCAGATTCTTTTATGACAGGAAGGGAGCTTAAATAAGAAAAAAAGTCCGTCTTACTGAGGTTGGTTATTTTGTATTGCTCAAAAATAGTACGTGCATCTTTGTCCGTCATAAGCAGAGTGCAAAAAGGTCCTAGTACAATTGGATTTTCTTCCATAAAAAATACAACTAAATGCACCATAAACGCATCCGTAAGATAATAAATACTGTCCGGAGTGAATCGTTTCGTATAAAGTTTCAGTATTTCACTGGTAAAAAAAGCCTGCACCTTATGCATTCGATTTTTATATATGAATTCTTCAATCTGATCCTCCTGTTCAAGTATGTTAATCTGCAAATGATAAAAATCCTGAATCAGTGAGGAGGCAACTTTATATCTTTCGTAAGTACTAGTTCTCATTTATCTTCCTTTCCAGATAATACTGTGATAAATTACTATTATGAATGATATTATTCTATCACAAAAATAATATATATGCTATCTTAAATACGCGTAGCTGATCAAGTTTAAGAAAACAGGGAGGACATTATGGATAGCAGCTCAAATGAAAAGATTAAAAGGTATATGAAGGAGGATGGAATACATTTCGTTCCGGTTTGGCGGATTTTCGGATTCAGCGGAGCGAATATGGCAGTTAACCTTTATATGGGTATCACTATGATTATGTCATATTATCTTAATGGATATGTGGGGATGGCAGTTGTACTGGCATCCAGCTTTTCAACAATTATGCGTTTGTGGGACGGGGTTACAGATCCCATCGTAGGTTTCTTAATTGACAAGTTCGGCGGACGGTTTGGAAAAACCAGACTATGTCTTGTAATCGGTGGAACAATGTTGTTCGTCAACAGTTTCCTTATGTTCAATGTGACGGACCGTTTACCGGAAACTGGCATCAGAACAATATTTTTTGTTGTATTTACTCTTTTGTATTACATTGGTTATACATTTTTAAATATCAGTAATCATGTTGGAAATGTGTGTCTGACAAACGACCCGTCTCAGAGACCAATACTCAGCATTGTGGGAACTGTGATTGTGCGTGTTATGCGTGCCGTGATGACAGTTGTTGTCGCATCACTGGCTGTAAAATATGGATCTCTTAAAAGTGCGGACTTATTCCATGAGTACTGGCTGATTGTTGCACTTCTTGCCACACTTGGCATTGTAATTGCTTATATATCAATCGCACCAAAGGACATTCGTTTTTTCAGTGACACAAGCACAAAAAAAGCACCTCAGGTTAAGATGTCGGATTATATTCAGGTACTTTTAAAGAACCGTCCCCTTCAGATGATGATTATAACAAGAGCTACCGATATGCTTGCCAATACCTGTAAAACAAGTGCGATTGTACTCGTTCTTTACGGAATTGCTGCAGGTAATTATAAGCTTTCCGGCGGCTGGACCATGTATACCACAGTAATCGGACTGGTAATGATGACTTTAGGAATTGGAACCATAGGTAGAAAACTTGGTCTGAAAAAAGCCATGCAGCTTGGCAGCTGGGGAGTCGTTATTATGGATGCACTGGCAATCGGTTTATGGCTGCTCTGTGATCCTAAAACTTTAAATCTTCCAGGTTATACCAATGGCTATGGACAGGCATTTACCGGATTATCCTTCTTTACAATTATGCTGTTCTTAGTTTCCGTTGTAGGCGGAGGATTCCAGATGATTACAAGTTCTATTATTCCTCCTATGATTGCGGACGTTACCGATTATGAGGCAAGCAGAAGTGGAAAGTACATTCCTGGAATGGTAGGAACCTTATTTAGTTTTATGGATAAGATGATTTCTTCCTTTGGCCCCCTTTTAGTAGGTGTTGGTTTTGCTGCCATTGGATTTGCGGATAAATTTCCTGATCTTAATACACCTTACAGCACCTCCCTGTTAATGATTGCAATTGTATTCTACTATGGTCTTGAATTAATCGGAGCGTTATTTAACATCGGAGCCATGAAGTTTTACGACCTGACACCGGAAAAAATGAAAAATATTGAAGAAATTATTTATAAGATGAGGGAAACAAATGAATAAATTATCATTTAATGAGAGATGGGAATTCTTAAAATTACCAGATGGTGATATATTGAATCCCATTACACCGGAGACACTGAGTGAGAATGATTATTGCAAGGTCACACTCCCTCATACATGGTATACGGACCAAGATCAGTTCAGGGGTCTGGCTGTTTACCGGAAAATGCTTCTGGTCTCGGAAGAATGGCAGAACGTGTTTCTGGAATTTGAAGGTGCTGATCAGCATTGCAAAGTCTTTGTGAACGGAATACAGATTGGGGAACACCGGGGAGCATATTCCTGTTTCCGGGTTGAGTTACCTGCAACGTTTTTAATGGAAAAGGAACTGCGTTTAGAAGTATATGTGAGTAATGCTGAAAACCAGACAATATCGCCTATTTTTGGTGACTTCACCATTTTTGGGGGCCTTTATCGCAATGTGAACTTACTGATAACGGAAAAAGAGCATTTTGACTATCTTTATTATGGAACCAATGGAATCATCGCCAGTTCCAGTCTGGATGGTGCAACTGGATTGCTGGAGATTGAATCTCACGTAATTGCACCAGATGGAGCAATGATTCATTATCAGGTTATAAATGATGATGGTAATGTAGCAACCCAGGTTACGGAACTGGCTAATGAAACAGTCAGAATTCAGATCCCGGATCCTTACCTATGGAATGGAAAAGGAGAGGGCAGACGCTATGTGCTGCGCGCAACTTTACTTGTAAATGGGAAAGAGGTAGATGAGGTTTGTGAAAAAATTGGCTTTCGCAGCATAAAAATGGATGCTGAGACTGGTTTTTATTTAAATGGCCGTAAAGAAAAAATCCGTGGTGTATCCATGCATCAGGATTTTGCAGGAGTATTTTCAGCTGTTAAGAAAGAGCATCAGGATATTAATTTTAAGTTAATTCAGGAAATCGGAGCAAATGCCCTTCGACTTTCCCATTATCAGCATCCACAGTATCATTATGATCGCTGCGATGAGGAAGGATATATTGTATGGGCAGAGATTCCCATGCTTAAATTGACTGAGGACAGAGAACTGTTTGAAAACGCAAAGTACCAGCTGACTGAATTGATTCTACAGAATATTCACCATCCATCCATCTGTTTCTGGGGAATACAAAATGAAATAGCCATGTTTAAGGATGCGCCTTACATGCATGAAATGTGCCGTGAATTATATTCCTATGCCCGTGAATTAGATGATACAAGACTGATAACGGGAGCAAATCTCTATACCGTAAAATTTGAAAGTGAATTAAACAAAATTACGGATATGATTGGATATAATATTTATTTTGGCTGGTATTATGGAGAGATGAATGATTACGATCAGTTTCTGGATCAGTTTCATGCTGCCTGCCCTGATATTCCAATTGGTGTCAGCGAGTATGGAGTTGATACAAACACAACACTTCATTCCAGTCAGCCGGCAGTGAGGGATTACTCCGAGGAATATCAGGCTTTATACAGTGAAACTGTGTATCGGATTTTTGACAGTAAGGATTATCTGTGGGGAAGTTTTGTATGGAATATGTTTGACTTTTCCAGCTCCAGAAGGAATGAGGGGGGGAAGAAGTACATTAATCAGAAAGGTCTTGTAACATATGACCGTAAAGTAAGAAAAGATGCTTTCTATTATTATAAAGCAATGTGGTCAAAAGAACCGTTTATCCATATCTGCTCCAAACGCTTTGTTAAAAGGACAGAAAATGCTGTTGATATAAAAGTATATACAAACCAGAAAGAAGCTACATTGTATGAAAATCAGGGAAATGAATTAATCTGCTCTGCCCATAACAATGGAAATGGTACAGTGATTTTCAAAGACATCCAGTTATTACCGGGAGAAAATTCTTTTGTGGTCCGGAGTTTGGGAGATGATTGTACAGCGGATGAGGTGACTTTTGTAAAAGCAGATGAAAAAGAATCCTCCTATCAATTGCCTGATTCCGGTGCTGGTAAAGCAGTAAGAAACTGGTTCTTAAAGGAAGATGATCTCATCAGAGAGGGCTATTTTTCATTGAAGGACAGTGCTTATGATATTACACAAAATCAGGAGGCCATGAAGGTATTTTACAAATTCGCCCCTGCAACTGCCGAAACAGTAGAAAAGGAGGAAGGAATTCCCTTAGGACTCTCTCTGCTTAGTATTCTTGGCCGTGATAAAGACCGTAACCCTGATTTCAAAATGGAAGATTTAAACCATGCATTAAATCAGATAAAAAAGTATTAGATAATTTACAAATATAGAAATTAAGATTATAATTATTTTAACCATTTTATCTTTGGTATGTTGCGTGTGCAACATACCATTTTTAAATATATGATAAAGTAATAAAAGTATAAAAATAACAGGTGAATAAGATGAACGACAACATATACGTCTATTTATCATCGCTGACTGGAAATACGGAGAAGCTTGCAAAGGGCGTATTAGAGAAATTGAGCAGAAAAAATGGTTCATTTTCATTGCATGATAATGAGTTTCTGACCTCTTCTGATGGCATTGGAGAACTGGTTATTCTGTTTTTCTGGTGTCGGCGCGGTAATTTAGATTATAACAGCCAGATGTTTTTAGAACACTGTAAAAATAAAAAGATTATTGCTGTGGGAACCATGGGTGGTTATCCCCACAGTGAGTACGGTAATAAGGTGAAAAAAGCCGTTTTTCAAACAATCTCAGAGAACAACATCTGTATGGGAGTATTTATGTCTCAGGGAAAAATTGACATACAGCGGACGGAATATCGAAAGAAGCTGTCTCCGGAACACCCTCATTTTTTAGATGAAAAGGGGATCAGGCGTCATGAGGAATCACGTAAGCATCCCGATGAGGCTGATATAGAGTCTGCAAGGTCATTTCTGGAGAATCGGATTACGGAATATACAGCCGCCAGTGAAGCTGTGTGCATGGATGGGGAACCGTGTATACAATGCGGAATGTGCAATTAAGGGGCGAAAATAAAAAGCTGTTTTTTTCTATATAATTATGCTATAATAGTAATAGTTATCTTTATTCTAATTATTCTATGGGAGGTTTTGGTATGAATCTTTGTGTCGGTGACAAGATTACGGTCTGTGAGGGAGATCATGAAAACAATTACAGTGTGGAAGAAATTGCAGAAGATTATGTGAAACTGACGAATGGCATTACTTACTATTACAAGGAAAAAGATATTGTTTCTGCGGATGAGGGAGAGAGAGGACTGATTACACGGCAGGTAGTGAACCGGCTCCATCAGGTAGAAGATATCAGTTATCAGAAGGCTGTTAAAATTCTGGAAATTCTCATGGATGCAGATGGTGAGACAGAGAATTAACATGGCTTGTTTTTCGTCTGGTTTTAGGCTATACTTAATCTGTTTTATATTATAATTCAGAAAAGGAAATGATAATCACATGGACATAGAGCCAAAGACCAGAACCGTTATTCCCCGTTACCAGCAGATTGCAATTGAGGTGGCAGCCCGCATTGCCAATGGGGAGTACGCAGAAGGTGAGAAGATATATGCCCGTTCTTCCCTTGCAAGCCAGTATGGCGTTTCGCCGGAAACTGCCCGCAGGTCTATTTGCATACTCAGTGATCTGGGAATTGTATCATCGGAAAAGGGCAGCGGTATTATAATCCGATCCCAGAAAAAGGCAGCGGATTATATTCAGCAGAACAGCAAACTGGAGACCATTGACACCATTAAAGAGAATTTATTAAAGAGTGTATCACGTCAGAAGAAAGAGATGGACTATTTAAATGAGTGTATGAATGACCTCATAGAAGCTTCGGTTCATTTCCGGTCTATGAATCCGTTTATGCCTTTTGAGATTCGGATCACAAAGGACTGCACTTATTTGAATAAGACAGTTACCGAAATACAATTCTGGCAGCATACCGGTGCGACTGTGATTGCAGTCAGCAGAAAGGATCTGGTGATGAAGTCCCCGGGACCCTACGTGGCGCTGACGGAAGGCGATACCATATATTTTATAGCGCAGGATGATACTGCGGATCGTGTAAAGGGATTTTTGTATCCCAATCAATAGATTTTATACCAGAAGCCTGAAGGAATATTCTTTGGGCTTTTTAAGGTTTTATAAGATACCAATGACGGAGGTGACTGCTTGGTTAAACGATCAATTACAGTATTTTTTATCCTGTTTGCATTTCTTTTACTGCTTTTTCTATCAATGCCTGAAAAGAAAGTGAAGTCGCCAAATGAATTTCATGCAGTGAAAGGGCAGATTGACTTATCAGGCTGGGATATGAATGAGACAAAAATTCTCCGGCTGGATGGAGAATGGGAATTTTATTGGAATCAGCTGCTTATCCCTCAGGATTTTCAGTCACAGGTCCCATCAGTTGACAAAGTCTATATGCAGGTTCCAGGTCTGTGGAATGGGAAGTTCATAAAGGGAGAAAAACTTCCGGCATTCGGTTGTGCTACCTACCGCCTGGTATTAGATCACGTATCGGCCAGAAAAGTGATGGCTCTGAAAAAAGGAAATGCCCGATTTTCCAGTAAAGTATATGTAAATGGGGAGGAATTAATTTCCGACGGTTTACCGGCCCAGACTTCAAAGGACTATCGTTCGGGTAATTCACCGAAGTTAGGCTTTTTTGAAAGTGACAGTGACAAAATAGAAATTTTAATCCAGGTTGCCAATTATGAGTATATGAATTCCGGTATTCCTGTTTCCATAGAACTTGGCAGTGAAGATGTGATGCTTCATCAGCATCAAAGGGATCTGATGCTGGCATTGGCCATTTTTGCAGTTTTGCTGACAATCGCCTTTTTATATCTGATTTTTTTTATTGTTGCAAGGATGAAAGGAATTAAGGAGTACATACTTCCCCTGTTTTCTCTGTTTTGCTCACTTTTTGCAATCGGAAACGGGTTGTCAGACCAGCGTCCTCTGCTTCTTATTTTACCTGAAATTTCTTTCACCATGGCTTTTAAAATGAAAGATTTGTTCCTGTCAGTAAATTTTATTACTCTACTCTGGGTTTTTCATGAATTCAAGAATGGTTTGATTCCCCTTCGTCCCACAAAGATCATTTCCTGTGTGTACGGAGGCTACTTATTGGTGATACTGACATTTCCCATCTATGAATATTATAAAATTCATCAGCTGGTGATGGTCAGCAACACCATCATTCTTCTGGTGCTGCTGATCAGGGCCATTCTTTTATTTGTAGAGAAGGCGGAAGGGCTGCTTTTATTTGTTTCTGTATTGGCAGTTAATTTTTATTCTTTCGACTGTATTTTGTTTTCTCTGGGATTTAAAACTGACTCTGGATTTTCCCAGGTGTTTATGTTGATCTTTGCAATCGTAATGATTTTTCTGCTATCTTTACATTACTTAAATGCGATCCGTCAGCTTCAGACCTCAGTTATGAGAACACAGGAAGCGGAAATTGCATTTTTACGCGCTCAGATTAATCCCCATTTTCTCTATAATGCCCTTAATTCCATTGCGGCTCTGTGTGCAACGAAACCGCAAAAGGCGGAAGAAGTAGTGATCGAACTGTCACAATACCTGCGCCGCAGCTTTGATTTCAAACGGATCGACGCAATGACGACTCTTGCAAAGGAGATGGAGCTGCTGGAGGCCTATCTCTACATCGAAAAGACCCGCTTTGGAGAACGCCTTCAGGTAGAGTATGATATAGACGAAACCATAATTCTTCCCATACCCCATCTGATTTTGCAGCCACTTGTTGAAAATGCAGTACGCCATGGATTAATGAAAGCAATTATAGGGGGGAAAGTTATCATAACTGTAAAACGACAGGGGACGGAGGCTGTTTTTACAATTGAGGATAATGGAATTGGAATAGAAAAAGAGAGAATCAGCGGGTTGCTGGAGGAAAAACCAGAATCAGGCGGGATTGGAATCTGGAATATTAATCAGAGGCTTATGATGCTCTATAAAAAGGGATTAACCATAGAAAGTGAAGTTGGAAAAGGAACAAGGGTGATATTTGGTCTGCCTTTCACAGATATAAAACAGGCAGGAAGATGGAACTGTAAGAAAGGAGACAGACCAGTATGAGAGCAATTATTGTGGACGACGAGGAGCTGGCCCGCAGCCGGCTTACCATCTTATTGGAGGAGATCGGGGAGATCACACTGTGCGGTTCCTTTGCTACAGCATTGGATGCGCTAAAATACATAGAAGAAAATCCGGTGGATGTGATATTTCTTGATATCACCATGCCTGAAATGGATGGCATGGAGTTTGCTAATATTCTGATGGAAAAAAAAAGCAGCGCAAGTGTGGTGTTTGTTACCGGATACGGGGAATATGCAGTGGAAGCTTTTGAGCTGGAAGCAGTAGATTATCTTCTGAAACCAATCAAAAGGGATCGTCTGATCAAGACAATAGACCGGCTTGCCAGAAAGAATTACAGGGAAGTACAGCAGCTATATATTAAATGCTTCGGGGGTTTTTGCGTATTGGTTCAGGAAGAGGGCGGACAGGCGATCAGCTGGCGTTCTCCAAAGGTTGAGGAGCTGTTTGCTTATTTGGTCTGTAAGGTCAGCGTCAGCCGTGATGAAATCGCGGACACATTGTGGGATGTCTTCCCTTTAGATAAGGCAATGAAAAACTTAAACTCCACCGTTTATTATGTACGAAAGGCATTGCAGCAGTTTGGCATGGAAGAATGCCTGATCACTACCAGAAAACAGATTTCTCTGGATACCAGGCGGATTTACTGTGATTTATATGAATTCCAGCAGATGCAGAACCTCGCTTGGAAGACGGAGAAGGAAATGGAACGGCTGAAAGAGCTTTACCGTGGAGAACTGTTTCAGGGAAAGACCTATGAATGGTCCTTCCCAAAAGCCCATACTCTGGAAAAAAACATGATATCCAATCTTTTAAAAGCGGGAGAGCTGAGAGAAGATCAGAAGCGGACAGAAGAAGCAGAACGGCTGTATCTGCATGCACTGGAACTGGATCCATATCACGAAGGTGCTTCTGACAGACTTTTGAATTTTTATAACAGGACCGGGAGGAAGAAGAAAGAAAAACAGCTGCGCAAAGAGATAGGACTGCTGCTCTCCGATGATGTGCCCCACCCGCTATTATTTCTGAAAAAGCATTTTTAAATAAATACACTATTATACATCCGGCTTTCTGCATTCCCATGCAGAATCCGGATATTTTCGTTTATTCTCCGTTTATTGAAATGTTGTATAATATCGCAAGTAATACAACAGGGGGAAAACTGTTGAAAGGCTCGGGCAGGAAATACAACATCAATACATTAGGAGGAAAGCTTATGAAAAAACACGAACCTTTAAAACGCTCTTTGGCTATGGTATTGTCAATGGTTGTGGCGTTGGGGGCAATGCCGTTTCCAGCATCAGCGAATATTCTGCCGTCGGATCTCGGAATGGAAATAACCGCATTTGAACCGCTGGAAGACGAGAAACAATCTCAGTCAGTACCGATTGGTACAACGCTTAGCGAGCTGAATCTGCCAAACCGATTGTCAGCAGTCATTGCAACGGAGACAATTGTTGACAGTCCGGCTGTAGATCCAACCAATGGAATGCCAGAGGATGGTAATACCATAGAGCCAGAGACCCAGCAGGAGCCAGAGACCCAGCAGGAGCCAGAGACGCAGCAGGAGCCAGAGACGCAGCAGGAGCCAGAGACGCAGCAGGAGCCAGAGACCCAGCAGGAGCCAGAGACCCAGCAGGAGACTGAGACGCAGCAGGAACCGGAGACGCAGCAGGAGCCGGAGACCCAGCAGGAGCCGGAAACCCAGCAGGAACTGGAAACCCAGCAGGAACTGGAGACATCTCAGGAGACGGAGACCCAGCAGGAGCCGGAAGATCTGGAAGAAACCAGCAACAATACATTTCGGGTTGCCAGTGTCGGTTTATTCAATGTCAGTAATATGAATACAACAGACTTCCGGGAAAGCCAGGTGGAAGAAAGTATAATATCCATTCCGGTAACATGGAGTTCTGATCCGGAGTATGACGGAGAAGAGGCAGGAGAATACGTCTTTGAACCAACGCTTTCAAAAGAGTATACGCTGGCATACGGTGTGGAATTGCCGGTCATAACTGTAACTGTCGGTGATGTGGGCATGATGCTTCGCGGAGCAAGAACCAATCCTCTTAAGCGTACCCAAAAACTGGATCTTACTGTGGATTTGGTTTCATACCAAATTACTAAGGAAGATTCACTTATTGCCGACCCCACCAGTTCAGATATTATTGGTACGGGAGAGGGCTGGGATTGGTACTTGAACGGGGATCCGGATAAGGGTTATCCGGAAAAGACACTTTTACTGGACAATGTAAGCTTTGATGTAAATGAGGATCCTGTGAGTATCAATCTGCCGGAAGGCTCCACCATTATGCTTTCCGATAACAGCAGCAGTTTTATAAATAATACCTATACTGCTCCTGAAGAAACAAACACTTGTATCTATGCGCCTTCTCTCAAAATCGGCGGAAAGGGCGATTTATATGTTACTGCCGGTACTGAGGACAGTAATGGAAGCGTGGGAATCAATGCATCCTCAGATTTTACTCTGGAAGATGCAAAAGTATTAATCAGGTTTAACAACAGTAAAATGAACGTTAATTTCCCTCTGTTAACAGAGAGTGGAAATTCGGGAATTATTGTTTACCAGAGGGATACAATGGGTGAATACACCATAGAAGCCACATGGGATGAGAGATGGAATACGTTTATCTATAATGGCGACACTGCAATTACCGAGGTTCTAATTGTGCAAGGTACGCCTTCACAGCCAAAAGCAGCAGCTACCATTTCTGATAAGATAGTATCTGGCAGAGGGGGAAAGCCGCTTTCGGGAAATCAAACGGTCACTATCTCAGTTTTAAACGAATCCTTTACTCACTTAGAAGAGGGCAAGGATGTATCTGACTGGTTCAGTGATCTGCCAATTGGACTTAACGCAAAAGTGGAGAGCGCATCTGACAATAGTGTTACCGTTACATTTTCCGGTACTCCCATTGTGCTGTCAAATGAAGCAATGGCTATTGTAATCCCTGCTGATTATCTGACTCTTGGAGAGGCATTATCCGTAAAAACCAATAGTAACGCAAAGTTTAGCATTACTGGTTTACACGCTCGTTTCGGTGTGTTGGATTTGACTAAAGATGTAGTATACTATATAAATGAACTGGGAGAAGAAGCCAGTGCATCTCCACTCGACAATGATATCATTCATACGGGAGAGGGGTGGACCTGGTATCTGAAAGAAAATACCGCGGCAGGTTATCCAAAAAACACACTTGTATTAGATGATGTTACAATTGAGACAGTTGATATGTCGGGAAGCGGCCTTATAATACCAGATGATACAACCATAGTACTGGCAGATGGAAGCGACAATCTCATATCGTCTTCCGGGATTACTGTATATGGAAAAGGAAAATTAACTGTAAAAGGATCTGGTGAACTTTCTGCGATTGTCCCCCCGACCTCGAGAGGTGTTGGCTTATATTGTACAGCTCTGACAATTGAAGATGGAACAATAACGGCTTCGGCTCTGTCAAATGACGCAAGTTACGGTATCAGAGTTAATACTTTGAATATGACAGGGGGAACACTTTACGCGAAGTCAGGTTCTGCCGGCGGCAGTTCAGCTGCATATTTTAACACAAAATGTCCCGATGAGGAGCTCACCATATTACAAAAAAAAGGCGATGAATATACAGAAGCAGTGAGTAAACATATTAATGGTCGTCAATATGTGTATGAAAAAGGCACAGCAAACGATCTGAGATTTACCGTATCTCCGCCGGTTAAATCCGCTTCGGTGAGCAGTCAGATCGTCTCTGGTATGACTGGAACTGCACTCTCAGGAAATAATTCCATCACCATCACTCTGGAAAATGAAGTATTTCCCAATTTACATGAGGATGAGAATGTATCTGGCTGGTTCCAGAATCTTCCAGAAGGAATTATTGCAAAGATAGAAAATATTTATTCCGACGGACAAGTAAGCATCGCTTTTTCCGGTAATCCAACCCGGAAATCATATGAAACCATGAGTATTATTATTCCGGCCAATAAGCTGGCAAGTGCACAGGCATTAACTGTTGCAAGGAATGACGACGCCAGGTTCAAAATTGAACAGGCAGGGCTTCGAAGTAACATGCTGGACTTAACAGCAGACCTCGTCTGGTACCGCAACTTAAATGGAGAACTGGTAAGTAAGAATCCCAGAGAAAGCGACATCGATGATACTTCAGAAGGCTGGAAATGGTTTCGTTCCCAAGGTGGACTTTTATTAGATGGTATTAATTTAATCAGTTCCGATGAGATCGGGATTAAACTTCCTGCGGGGACAAGAGTTTTACTGGCTGATGGCAGCGACAATTATATAAGTGTTTCAGATAAAAATAGTGATTCTAACTTCACAGGTATCTATGGCAGCGGAGATATGGAAATGGCTGGAAGTACAGGAAGACTTCAGATTACAGCAGGAGATACCATCGGAACGTATAGTGCAGGTATCTATGCACTTGGTATTCTTTATTTCAGCGGTGGTGAAATCACTTCCATTGCGGGAGATGCTTATATGATAAGCGTTGGTATTGCATCAGAAAGTGGTATTGAAATTACAGACGGAACTATCTGCGCCAAAAGCAGTTCCGTCAGCGGTCTTGATGGAATTGCCACTGCAATTTATGCAAGATATGGAATTACGGACGATGGAATGAATATTCTTCAGAAGGTGGAAGGAGAATTCACGGAACCGGCAATTGTAAGAAATAACGGCAATACAAGTGTTAATTATGTTTTTGCAGATGATATCATTGCAACAGATCTTAAAATCAGCAGAAAAACAGCGATTAAAAATGTGGGGGGAAAAGCATCTGTTTCTTTCAGCGGAACAACCATAGATCTCTCACAAATTGCCTCATTATTTACCGTAGATAAGAATGCAGGAAACCGGATTTATGCCATTGAGGAAGAAAGTACTGGAGCTGGTACCATTTCAGGAAATATACTTACGGTTAGCAAAGCAGGAACCATTCGCATCAGTCTTACAACAGAAAAAACACAGACTCATGCAGCTGGTCAGAAAGTATTTGGTGTCCTTACGGTTAACAAAGGCACGAAGGCAAACGCTCCAGCAAAGCCTGATGTGACAAATACCACCGAAAATGGCGGAAATGACGGTAAGATCACAGGACTGATCCCCAATACCAGATATGAGTATAAGAAAGACAACGGATCATACAAAGAGGTAACCTCCAATGAAAGCGGAGAAATCTCCGGTCTGTCCGCTGGTTCCTATGTGGTACGTTTTGCAGAAACTGAACTGTTTCTCGCCAGTGCTGATTCTCTGACTGTAACAATCGGACAGCCAGGCACGAGTAACGGCGGAAACACAGGCGGAAATACAGGTGGAAACACAGGGGGGAATTCCGGCAGCGGGTCCGGTGATTCATCCACAGGCGGTTCTTCCTCTATCCCTACTCAGGCAGTTACAGGAGCGGCCCAGAGTACGGCAACAGTTGACAACAATGGAAATGCAGCCGTAAGCGTTACTGACAAAAATATTACGGATGCAATCGCTAACGCCAGGGCAAACGCAGCTAAAAAAGGTGTGAATGCAGGAGACATTAAAGTAGCCCTCCAGGTATCTACAGGCGGTATGGACGCCTCTGCTGTGACAGTAAACTTACCGAAGAACATACAGCAGCAGGTAATAAGTAATAAGATTTCCAGCGTAGAAATGATGATTGACCGGCCGGATATCACAATCGGAATTAATCTGGCGGCAGTCACGGAAATCAATCGCCAGGCCAATGCAGATGTACAGCTTACGGCAAAAAAGGTGGAGCCCTCCACACTTAGCGGAGCGGCAAGAAGCCAGATTGGCACACGTCCTGTCTATGATTTAAAGGCAAGCTATGAAAGCGGAACAAAACATGTTTCTAACTTTGGTACTGGTTCTGTTTTCGTAAGTATTCCCTATACTCCATCATCGGAGGAAGCAATTGGAGGACTGTATGCAGTTTATGTGGATGAGCAGGGAAATCCAGCCCGTGTGAAAGGTTCTGCTTATGACAGAAACAGCAGAAGCGTAATTTTTACCACAAACCATTTTTCTGTATATGGATTGGGTTATGAAACCCCGGCAGCAAAATTAGGAGATACCAGCAGCCATTGGGCCAAGGATTCCATTGATTATGTAGTCGGCAGAGGCCTGATCAACGGTATATCCCAAACCGAATTTTCTCCGGAAAATGCCATTACTCTGAAAGTACTGGCAAAAGCTCTTGGAAAACTGGCGGACATTGATCCAAATGCTTATTCAAAAGATGGAATGGCAGACAGCGAATACAGCCCATATATTCAGTGGGCGAAAGAAAAAGGGGTTTTAGTAAACTGGGAAAACAGCCAGGTTGCGTCAGATCAGACATTATCCCGTGAAGAGGCAGCTGACATCCTGGCAAATTATGCGAAAGCAACAGAATATAAGCTTCCCCAGGTCCGCAATACCGTAGTCTTTACTGATGCAGCAAAGATTCAGGGTGGATATCAGGAAGCAGTGGCAGCCATGCAGAAGGCAGGTGTTATCCTGTCAAAAGAAGGAAACAGCTTCAATCCAAAAGCCAATGCAAGCCGCGCTGAGATTTCCGCTATGCTTCACCGCTACATCAAACTGACCATTGATCCATCCACTGCCGAAAAATGGGCGAAAAATGACAGTGGTCAGTACCTGTTCTACAGAGAAGGAAAAGCCGTCACCGACTGGCAGACCATTAATGATGTAACGTATTTCTTCGACGGCAATAGCATCCTGGTATCCGGCCGCTGGATTGAAATCCAGGGAAAATGGTACTACTTTAATGCCGACGGTTCCCTGGCCAGAAGTACGAAAGTAGATGACTATGAAGTGGATGAAAAGGGTGTAAGAAAATAAATAAAACCATATGAAAATAAGGCCGCAGGAAGCGTATCAAATCCTGCGGCTTTATTTTGCGATTTGACAAAGTAACAACTTTAACATATAATATAAGTTGTCACTAAACAAGAAAGGAGAGTAATTGATGATAAAGTTTGAGAATATTTCAAAACAGTATAAAGCAAAAAAGGTTCTCGATGATATTACCTTTACTGTACAAAAAGGAAGCCTGGTGGCAATTATTGGAGAGAGCGGCTGTGGAAAGACAACGCTTTTAAAAATGATAAACCGCCTGATAAAACCTACCTCCGGAACGATTTGTATTGACGGCAAAGACACTGCTGCCATAGATGAAGTTACCTTGAGAAGAAGAATCGGCTATGTCATACAGCAGACAGGACTTTTTCCCCATATGACCATAAGAGAGAACATAGAGCTGATCCCCAGGCTTGAAAAGATGCCGTTAAAGGACAGGGAAGAGAATACAAAAAGATTGATGCAGATGGTCGGGCTGGATTGCAGTGAGTTTTTAGACCGGTATCCTACGGAGCTCAGTGGAGGACAGCAGCAGCGTGTGGGGGTAGCCAGAGCCTTCGCTACAGACCCGGATATTATTCTCATGGATGAACCGTTTTCCGCATTGGATCCCATGACCCGTTCCGATTTACAGGATGAACTGGTGCTGCTTCAGAGCAAGCTGAAAAAAACAATCATTTTTGTTACACATGATATGGATGAGGCCATTAAAATTGCCGACATGATCTGTATTATGAAGGACGGAGACATTTTACAATATGATACACCAGAGAATATTTTAAATAATCCATCGGATGAATTTGTATCAAACTTTGTGGGTAAAAACAGAATCTGGTCATCTCCGGAATTTATCAGGGTATCCGATATTATGATTGAACAGCCGGTTACAGCAGGAAAAGATCTTTCTATATTAAAATGTATTGATAAGATGCGTCAGAATAAAGTAGACACACTGTTGATTATTGACAGGGAAAGCCGGTGCCTGGAAGGTATTGTAAAAGCCAGGGTGTTAAGAAGTGTGGAAGATAAGTCAAAACAGGCAAAAGAATATATGACCCAGGATTTTAAAGTACTGCAGCCAGATGAGAATATACTGGATGCCTTGAAGATTGTTACCGATTATAAAGTATCTGCCGTCCCGGTTGTGGATGAAAGCAGGCGTTTAAAAGGTCTGATTACAAAAAGCAGTCTGGTGACCACTTTAAGTCAGCAATATTTTGAGTATGAAGGAGGAGATGCGTAAATGAATTTTTGGACTTATATTGGAGACAGTTACCCGCAGATCATAACCTTGCTCATTGAACATGTGAAGCTGACAGCAATTTCTGTAGGACTTGCAATATTAATTGGTGTGCCTCTTGGAATATTAATCTCCTATGCATCAAAAGCCAATAAACCAGTGCTGACAGCAGCTAATATTATTCAGGCCATTCCAAGTATGGCATTGCTGGGATTTATGATTCCGCTGCTTGGTATTGGTACCGTTCCCGCAATTGTTGCGGTTGTTCTTTATTCTCTGCTTCCCATCATAAAAAACACCTATACAGGTATCGAAAATTTAAATCCACAGACAATTGAAGCAGCCAGAGGAATTGGCTTAACGCCCTTACAGGTTCTGACAAAGGTTCAGATCCCTCTTGCACTTCCGGTAATTATGGCAGGAGTCAGAATTGCATCTGTCACGGCAGTAGGACTTATGACCATGGCTGCATTTATCGGAGCGGGCGGACTGGGTTATCTGGTATTTTCCGGAATCAGGACAGTGAATAACAACCAGATTTTAGCAGGTGCCATTCCGGCTTGTATGCTTGCTTTAACGGTTGACTTTATCATCGGACTGGTTGAAAAACTGGTTACCCCCATCAGTCTGCAAAAGGGAGACAGAGCAGAGAAAATAAAGAAAAGAACCGTTCAGAAAGCCGGCCTTGGTGCAGCGGCAGTTCTGCTTGCAGCCGTATTTTTATTTACTTCAATCGGTACGGGCAATCAGGAGGGCAGGACCATTTCCATTGGCTCTAAGGATTTTACGGAACAGGAAATATTGGGAAATCTGGTGGCGGATTTAGTAGAGGCAAGAACTGATATAAAAGTAAACCGCAGGCTGAGCCTGGGTGGTACTCAGGTTTGTGCAGGTGCGCTAAAGAGCGGAGATATTGATCTTTATATTGAATATAGCGGAACCGCATATACAGATATGTTAAAATATCCGCCAATCAGTGATATGGAGAAGGTTTATGAAACCGTAAAAAAGGAATATGGAGAGCGTTTTGATCTGGCTGTTTTAAAACAGATGCAGTTTAACAATACTTATGTACTTGCAGTCAGCCAGGAAACTGCTAATAAATATGGAATCGGGACAGTCAGTGATTTATCCAGGATAGCAGGTAATATGACTTCTGGCACTACGTTTGAGTTTTCCAACAGAGAAGACGGACTGACTGGAATAGAAAATGCTTATGGATTTAAAATGGGTAATAAACTTACCATTGACGGTTCACCCCGTTATACGGCACTGGCTGGTGGAGAGGTGGATGTGGTGGATGCATTTGCCACGGACGGACTCTTAAAGAAATTTCAGTTAAAGACACTGACTGATGACAAACACTTTTTCCCTCCTTACTTTGCCATGCCAGTAGTAAGGGAAGAAGCGCTGAACGAGTGTCCGGAATTACCGGGATTGTTAGAAGAACTGGGGGAGTTACTCACTGACGAAGTCATGGTGGAACTGAACTACAAAGTGGATGAACTGCAGCAGACCCCGGAAAAGGTGGCGGGAGATTTCTTAAGAGAAAACGGGCTGGTATCATGATTTTTTCTTATGTGTTGTTCTTTATTCTTTCCCAGTGTTTTTGCAGCCCCGGTATATGCCGGCTGATTGCCGGAGAGAAGGAACTGACACAAAAGGAAGTATGGATCAGTGATGCGTTTGGAACGTATTTAAGGACAGATGCATTTCTTCTTTTTCTTTTATGGACATTAAGCTTTTTTTCAATCCCTTATCTTTATCAGGGAGTTGGAATGCTTTTTCTGATTGTTACAGTTCTTTTTCTTAAAAAGATGATAAAAATTTTAAAATTATAATGGTTATCAGGAGACTGCTGTAAGGAAAATACGTTCTTACAGCAGTTTTTACGATTTATTTGGAAAAATTTAGAAATTTATAAGAATTTTTATATTTAATTAATTATAACACCTCGCTATAATAGGATAGAGACAGAAAGCGATATGGAGGGAACGAGCGTGAAATTTTTCAGGAAGAAAATAGAAGAAGAGATGCAAGCGGCGCAAGCCGGTCCTATGGCCGATGATGACTTTGAAAAAGAATTGGAGCATCTGATGACTGAGGAGCATGGGGGTAAAAAGAAGAAAAAGCTTTTTAAGAAAAAATGGAGCAGAAAAAAGAAAATTATTGTGGGCTCTGCAGTTACTGTAGTGTTCCTTTTTATTGCCTTTAGAAGTGTGGCGGGCGGAAAAAGTGCGGTTATGCCAGTTACAGCAACACCATTAAAAAAAGGTGAAGTTACGGAAGTTCTTTCCGTCAGTGGTCCGGTACAGGGTACGGACAGTGTGGAGGTGGTTTCCAATTTACATGCTGAGATCCTGGAACTAAAGGTAAAAGAGGGTGACAAGGTAGAGAAGGGGCAGCTGTTGGCCACTCTTGATGATAAGGACGCGAAAAAAGGAGTGGATATAGCCCAGAATGCTTATGATCTTGCTGTCAGTACATATAAAGATAAACAGCTGGAAGCAGAAAACGGCTATGCCAAGGCAAAGCAGGAGTTTGAGACTGCAAAAGCAAATTACAACAGAACTCTCCTTCTTTATCAGGGTGGAAGTGCTACAGGAGTTGAGTTGGAGACTGCTACCAATACCATGAATGATGCGGCCAGGGAGCTTACCACCTATACGATTAAGGATGGGAAACCGGTGGCCAATGAATCCTATTCTCTGCAGATTGAAAAAGAAGCATTTGAGCTGGAACAGAAAAAAGAAGCACTGGAGAATACAAAAGTAACCAGTCCTATTGCAGGAACTGTAGTAAGGGTAAATTGCAAGGTGGGCCGTTTTGCGGATAAAACCGATGATGATAAGCCCATGTTTATCATTAATAACCTGGATGTCCTTGAGATGAAAATTAACGTAAGTGAATATTCCATCGGCAAGGTGAAAGTAGGGCAGCCGGTAGCGATTAACGCAGACATCTTAAATGGTGATACAGTAAATGGAGAGGTAACTGATATTTCCCCGACTGGAGAAGAAAAGGGAGGCGGTTCCACAGAACGTGTCATCCCAACTACGATTCGTATCATTGATCAGAATACGAAGCTGATTGCGGGAATTACGGCAAAGGCCAAAATAGAACTGCAAAAAGCAGAAGAAGCATGGGTAGTTCCTATTTCGGCGCTTATTCAGAATCCCGATGGAACTATGGCAGTAGCCTCCGTTGTTAATAACACAGTAAAATACATACCAGTAAAGACCGGTGTAGAAAGCGATATTGAAGCGGAGATTATTCCGGACGAAGAGGGTGCCTTAACAGAAGGTCTGCAGCTGATTGAAGCTCCATCCCCCATGATTACAGATGGAATGACGGTACACGTGCTTCCGTCTCAGCAATAGGGAGGATGTTATATGTGGAAAAAGAAAGAAGTGATACCTGACTATATCACCCAGAATGTCAGCGAAGACCTGATTAAACTGGTTGATATGGTAAAGATCTATGATACCGGTTCCATTAAGGTTCTGGGATTAAAGCGGGTAAACTTAACAATAAAGCGGGGCGAGTTTGTCGCCATCATGGGGCAGTCAGGTTCAGGAAAATCAACACTGATGAATATACTTGGCTGTCTGGACCGTCCGACCATGGGACATTATTTTCTGGATGGCATAGATACAGCGGATCTGCCGTCTGATGATTTATCTGCTATCAGAAATCGTAAAATCGGATTTGTCTTTCAGTCCTTTAACTTAATATCCAGAACATCGGCGTTAAAGAATGTGGAGCTTCCCATGACCTATGCCCACATTTCTAAAAAAGCGAGAGAAAAAAGAGCGCTTGAACTTTTGGAACGGGTAGGTCTGGGAACCAGATACGAACATATGCCCAATGAATTGTCCGGAGGTCAGAGACAGAGGGTTGCAATCGCCAGAGCGCTGGCTAACGAGCCGCCTCTGATACTTGCAGATGAACCCACCGGTAATTTAGACTCGGCTTCATCAGTGGAAATCATGGAATTGTTTTCCAAGCTGCATAACGAGGGAGCAACGGTAGTATTGGTTACTCACGAAGAAGATATTGCCGCGTTTACCAATCGGATCATCCGTTTCCGGGATGGAAGCCTGGTCAGTGATACAACCAATATTCCGGTATCAAAGCGGGAGAAAGAAGAGCCGGAAGAGCCGGAAGAGCCAGAGTATCAGAGTGGGGATGCATTATGCTGAGAGAAAATATGAGTATGGCGTTACACGCCATTAAATCCAATAAGATGCGTTCATTTCTCACTATGCTGGGCATCATTATCGGTATCGGCGCAGTGATTGCCATTGTGTCTGTTGGAGACAGCATGAGAAATGTTTTTACGGATGCGTATAAAGATGTAGGGCTTAACCGGGCCATGATTCTGGTATCATGGGAAGTGACCGATTTCCGTTATTCCGATTATTTTGACCGGGATGAGTTGGAACGGGTGAAAGAGGTCTTTCATGATAAGATTTCGTATATTGACACCAACTCCAGCGCAGATTCAGAAGCGATAAACGGCTTAAAAAAGGTGAAATACGAATTTCAGGGAGTGGATTATAATTATACGGACGTTCAGCCCCAGAATATTATATATGGCAGGTTTATCAATGAAGCAGATGTAAAAAAAGCGGCAAATCATGTGGTCCTGGAAGATAAGGGGGCAGTGGAGCTCTTTGGAACGGCTGACTGCGTAGGACGTACGTTCCGCATGACTGTTAATAAGAACACCCAGGAATTTACCGTGGTGGGAGTGTATCACAAAGACTTATCGCCTATGGCTGCCATGCTGCTTAATAATGGGCAGAAGCAGGCCGGATTTATCCCCGACACTGTGGTAAGCCCAAAAGGTGACAGGTTTCAGGTGCTGAATTTTTATGTTCGTGACGGAGTGAACATGAAAGAATTTCAGCCTGAGATTGTCAGATATATTGCAAAGACAAAAGGCCGTAAAGATTCAGATATCCGTGTGATGTCTGTTGTAGATCAGATGGGAAGCGTGGATTCCAAGCTTTCAGCCATGTCTGCAGCGGTAGGAGGAATTGCAGCCATCTCTCTTTTAGTAGGGGGAATCGGGATCATGAACATCATGATGGTGTCGGTAACTGAGCGAACCAGAGAAATTGGAATCCGGAAAGCACTTGGTGCCAGAACCAGGGATATCATGATTCAGTTTTTGACGGAATCGGCACTGATGTCGGCATGTGGTGGTGTGATTGGTATCATTCTTGGTGTGGCGATTGTGATGATTGGAGGAGCGGTTTTAAAAACAACCGTAATTGTAAGACCATCCGTGGTTGTTATGGCAGTGGGATTTTCCGGGCTGGTGGGTATATTTTTCGGAATTTACCCGGCTTCCAAGGCTGCGAAGGCAGATCCAATCGAGGCATTGAGGTATGAATAGGAGGGAAGCATGCTGTTTGAAAATATGATGATGGCGGTTCATGCCATAAAAGCGAACAAAATGAGATCTCTTCTTACCATGCTTGGGATTATCATTGGAATCGGATCGGTAATTGCCATTGTATCCATTGGTGATACCATGCGGTTTATGATTTCTGATATCTATAAAGATGTGGGAACAACCCTGGCTTATGTTTACATCTGGCCCTCTGACGGCAGTGATATGAGAGAAAGCGATTATTTCAGTGTGGATGATATTGACCGCATCAGGGAAGTTTACAAAGATGAGATCACTTATATAGACAGTAGTTCGCAGCAAAATGTGGAAGCTGTTTTTGGCAGAAACAAGGTAAAATTCGCGTTGGAGGGGATAGACTCCAATTATCCCGATGTTCATAAGATTAACATCATATACGGCAGGAATTTAAATGAGGGAGATATAAAAGGCAGAAAAAATCACGTTGTTCTGGAAGCAAAAGGGGCGAAAGAGCTGTTTGGTACAGAGAATGCCGTAGGAAAATCTTTTCGGACGACCATTTATGGAGATACGGATGATTATGATGTGGTAGGAGTTTACCGCAAGGAAGAAAATCCATTTCTTGCTATGGTTAACGGTTCGAGTGAGAATAAAGAAGGTTATCTGCCTGAGTCTATACTGGTATGGCCCAATGATACGATTTACAATATCAGGCTTTATGCAAAAGAAGGGACTGATATGAAAGCTTTTTCTGACCGTTTCTCTCAGTATATAGCCAAGAGCAAAAACAGAAAGAGAGAGGATGTTACCTTTTACTCCGTGTCCAGCGAAATGGGAAGCGCGGACCAGATTATGGGTGGTCTGTCTGCAGCCGTAGGAGGGATTGCAGCAATTTCCCTTCTGGTAGGTGGAATCGGAATCATGAATATTATGCTGGTTTCTGTTACAGAGCGAACCCGGGAAATCGGAATCAGAAAGGCTCTTGGAGCAAAAACCTGGGATGTTATGGTTCAGTTTCTCACTGAATCGGCCATACTTTCTGCAATGGGGGGAATCATCGGAGTTATAACGGGAGCAGGACTTGTTTTTCTTGGAGGTACGCTTCTTGGAATGACAGTAGTCATCAAACCAATGGTAATTATTATTGCGGTTGGATTTTCTGCGCTGGTGGGTGTGTTTTTTGGAATTTACCCGGCATCCAAAGCGGCGGGGAAAGATCCCATAGAGGCCTTACGATATGAGTAAAAAGCGCAGCAGGCATGCTGCGTTTTTTTTCTGAAAAATAAAAAATTCCTTAAAGGCTCGCAAAGTAAAAGGTTCTATGCTATAATAGGGTGATATCTTATGGTATAGTGAGGAGACTATATGCTGAGTGAAGAAAAAATTAAAATCATGACTAATCTCGCGATGTTTGAGAAACAGGAAGGTAAGAGAATATTTCCGATTAACCGGTACTTCAAAAGTGACTATGTCAGCAGCAAGCTGTTCCGCTCCTTTTTCAGCTACACCTTTAGTTTTTTATCCTGCCTTCTTTTATGGGGACTTTATTACATGGAGCGGTGGCTGAATACCATGGATTTAAAGAGCCTGACAGGAACGGGAATCAGAATTGGTATCATTTATGCTGCCGGTCTTGCGGTATATCTTGGGATCAGCATCTATATATATATGAAGCGTTACGAATATGCAAGCCGGGGAATGAAGGTTTATCTGGCAAAATTAAAGAGACTGGACAAGCGCTATGATGGAAACACCAGATCAATAAAAAGAATAAAAGGAGGGCGTACATCATGATGGGCCTTCTTGTGTTAAGAGAACGACTGAAAGAGTTTTATGCAAGGTATGGAATCTATATCACTCCTGTTATCAAGTTTATATTCAGTTTCCTGGCATTTTCTTTGATGAACAAGAATATTGGATTTATGACGAAGCTGACAGAACCGTTGATACCACTGGTTCTGGCTTTAGTCTGCTCATTTCTGCCTTATGGAGCCATTTCTTTTGTGGCAGCCAGCTTTATGCTCGCCCATTTATCAGGTATTTCACTGGAGGTTACTCTGGTTATGGCTGTGTTTATACTGGTGGTTGGTCTTTTGTATTATGGCTTCCAGCCGGGAGACAGTTATCTTCTGGTATTGACACCCGTATTTTTCTTGTTAAAGATACCCTATGCAATTCCCCTGATTGTAGGGCTATCCGGAGGGATTGTTTCCGTAATTCCGGTGGGGTGCGGTGTTTTTATCTATTTTACTCTTCTGTATGTAAAACAGAATGCAGGAGTTTTAACCAATGATTTATCCACGGATGAGATGCAGAAGTTCATGCAGCTGATGAAAAGCCTGCTGGCCAATAAACTGATGTTAATTATGGTGCTTGCTTTTGTTTTGGCACTGTTAATTGTGGTGATAATCAAAGGGCTGTCTATGGATTATTCCTGGGTAGTGGCGATCATTGCCGGTACAATTGCACAGCTTAGTGTTATTTTCATCGGGGATATCACTGCGGATGTGTCGGTATCGGTACTTGGGCTCTTTGGAGGAGTGTTTGTTTCCCTTATATTGGCTGGGATTTATACATTTTTCATTTTTACAGTGGATTATACCCGTACGGAGTACGTACAGTTTGAAGATGATGACTATTATTATTATGTCAAGGCGGTTCCGAAGCTGACAGTCAGCACCCCTGATGTAAAAGTTCAAAAAATAAATGCCAGAAAGCTCCAGAGACCGCAAAGGTAAGAAGAACAAAAAGGGAGGTGGATCACATGGCAAATTTTTTAGATAAGATGTATTCCTGGGTATCATTCCTTCCCAGAATTTCAAAGACGAATCTGGTTGAGATTATTATCATAGCTGTTTTGCTGTATGAGCTTCTGACCTGGATTATGAATACAAGAGCCTGGACCCTGTTAAAAGGGATCATAGTAATCTTTGTTTTCTATGTCTTTGCATACGTTTTCCGTTTGGATAATATTTTCTGGATACTTAATAAGATTGCTGCTCCGGCAGTAACCATGGTAATTGTGATCTTCCAGCCGGAACTTCGCAAGGCGCTTGAACAGCTGGGAAGCAAGAATCCATTTACCGGAATTCTTACATTTGACGATGGAAGAGACAATTCCGGATTTACTGATAAGACCATTAATGAACTGGTGAAAGCCACCTTTGAGATGGCGAAAGTTAAGACAGGAGCCCTGATTGTAATCGAACGCGGCGATTCCTTAAAAGAGATTGAACGGACTGGAATCGAAGTGGGCGGAGTTGTCAGCAGCCAGCTTCTTATTAACATCTTCGAACATAATACCCCTCTTCATGACGGTGCTGTAGTTGTCCGGGGGAACCGGGTAGCAGCAGCGACCTGTTATCTTCCCCTGTCTGATAACATGACCATCAGTAAGGATCTGGGAACCAGACACAGGGCAGCGGTTGGAGTCAGTGAAGTCAGTGACAGCCTGACCATCGTGGTTTCTGAGGAAACCGGACGGGTAACGGTTGCGTTAGAGGGAGGATTAAAGCGGATAGCAGATGCAGATATGCTGAGAACCATTCTGGCAGGAGTCAAGCAGGCAGGAGAGGAAGGAAGCAGGTTCAGGATATTGAAGGGAAGGCGTAAGAATGAAGGAAAAGCTGTTAAATAACCTTGGACTGAAAGTTGCGTCGCTGGTTCTTGCACTTGGAGTGTGGATGGCAGTGGTGAATATATCAAACCCGGTCATTAACGACTCCCAGCTTGTTCCGGTGGAAGTCCGTAATGAGGAAGCTTTAAAGGCGGCGAACTTAACCTATGAAATTGATGGCAAGGATGTTGTGGCAGTCAGCTATCAGGTGAGAACCAGAGACCGTTCCCTGGTAAAAGCATCAGACTTTCATGCATACGTTGATTTAAAGGATTATAATGTAACTGGTGCAATTCCTATTACAGTTGAGATCAATAAAGATAAAGAAAGTCTGGTAAAAAGTGATACCATTACGGCAAAACCCATGGTGATCCGGATTAAAGCGGAACAGCTGCAGACCAAAAAGTTTGATTTGCAGGTGGATACCATTGGAACAGGGAAAGAGGGTTACAGACCTGGAACCATTAATCTGGTACCGGATAATGTGACGGTGGAAGGACCAGAATCGGTAATTGGACTGATTAATCACATGGGAGTGGAGATCAAGATTAACAATAATGTGAGTTCGGATTTCAGCTCCTCAGGGACGCCTCTTTTTTATGATGCAAATGGCAATAAGCTGGATCTGGCAAATAAAGTGACTGTTAATAAACCGGAGATTGATTATTATGTCCAGATGTTAAAGGCAAAGGAACTCCCTCTTAATTATGAGGTTACGGGTCAGGTTGCCAAAGGATACCGTTATACAGGACTTGAGACAGAGGTAAAGTCTGTTTCAGTGGTAGGAACCAAATCGGTGCTTGCCTCACTTACGTCCATTGCAGTATCTTCTGATAAACTTAATATTGACGGTGCCACAAAGGATAAAGTGGTACAGCTGGATTTAAGTCAGTATCTGCCGCCGAATACCACCCTTGCAGGTGATAAATATAAAGATGTATCCGTTAAGCTGAAGGTGGAGCCGCTGACCACCCGAGTATTTACCCTTCAGCTGAATGAACTTGATAAAAAGGGCATGTCTGCGGATTACAGCTATAGTTTTGATAAACAGACCTGTGATGTTACTGTAAAGGGGCTCAAAGAAGACTTGGATGCATTGAAAGAAGAAAATTTAAATGCAGTGCTTGAAGTCTCCGATTTAAATCCAGGCACATATCCCGGACAGCTTCATTTTGAAATTGCGGAGGGGTTTGAGATTACCGTTTACACGCCTTTTAATGTAACGGTAGCCATGGAGCACACGGGACCTGCACAGACGCAGGAAACCACTGTGTCAAGCACATCAGAAAGTGCGTCGCAGTAAAAAGGGCCTTTCGAGGCATTATGAAGAAAAGTTGGAGGAATTCAGTATGGTCAGTGCTAAAGTTGTTATAAAGAATCCTACCGGTCTGCACTTAAGACCGGCAGGGATTCTTTGTAGGGAAGCCATGAACTTTAATTCAGTGGTAAGTTTTCGTTTTAAGAACACCACTGCCAATGCAAAGAGTGTACTCAGCGTGTTGGGAGCCTGCGTAAAAAGCGGCGATGAGATTACCTTTGTCTGTGAGGGAGCAGATGAAGAGGAAGCTCTGGCTACCATGATCAAGGCTGTTGAGGGGGGCCTTGGCGAATAGATTATATCATTTTTTAATTAATAAGGAGGATTTTATGTTTAAAGGAACAAGCGCATCTGCGGGAATCGGAATTGGGAAAGCCGTTATCGTAGAAGAGACAGAACTGAAGATTAAAAAAGACACAATTACAGATGTGGATGCGGAAAAAGCCCGCTTTCAGAGGGCTGTAAACCAGGCGATGGAGGATACAGACGCTCTGGCAAAGGATCTTGCCACAAGAGTGGGAGAAAAGGAGGCGGAGATTCTTAACGGACATCTTCTGCTGCTTTCAGATCCCATGCTGGTAGGTGAAATTGAAACTTCCATTTCCGGGGAGATGGTTAACAGCGAATTTGCAATTGAGACTGTATGCAATACGTATGCGGATATGTTTGCCTCCATGGGAGACGAACTGATGCAGCAGCGTGCTACCGATATGAGGGATATCAAGACCCGTATGCAAAAGATATTACTGGGAGTCAGTTCCGTGGATATCGGAGCTCTTCCGGCAGGAAGTGTGATTGTGGCCAGAGATTTAACACCCTCCATGACAGCTGGAATTAATCCTTCCAATGTAACTGGAATTGTGACAGAACTGGGTGGAAAGACATCACACAGTGCGATTCTTGCAAGAGCCCTGGAGATTCCGGCCGTTGTTGCAATAGATGGCATCATGAGCCAGATTAAAGACGGTACAGAACTAATATTAGATGGATCAGAGGGAGTGGTATTTGCAGACCCGGATCAGTCAGTAAGAGAAGAGTACACCGCAAAAAGAGATGTATTCTTAAAGGAAAAGAAAGAACTGGAACAGTACATTGGAAAACCAACTGTGACAAAAGATGGAGTGACCATTGAACTGGTTGCCAACATTGGAAAACCGGAAGATGTGGATAAGGTTCTTCAGTATGACGGAGAAGGCGTTGGCCTGTTCCGGACAGAGTTCCTTTTTATGGACCGGACCAGCATGCCTACCGAAGAGGAACAGTTTGAAGCATACCGCAAGGTAGCGTCAGCCATGAACGGCAAGCCGGTTATCATCCGTACTCTGGATATCGGCGGAGACAAAGAGATCCCGTATATGGGGCTGGAAAAGGATGAGAATCCATTTCTTGGATATCGTGCGATTCGTTTCTGTCTGGACCGCAAGGATGATGTTTACCGTCCACAGCTTCGGGCACTTTTAAGAGCCAGCGCATTTGGTAATATCCGCATCATGGTGCCTATGGTAACCTGTCTTGAGGAATATCGGGAAGCAAAGGCTTTGATCGAAGAGATTAAGAAAGAACTGGATGAGGCATCCATTTCATATAAAAAAGATATTCAGGTTGGAATCATGGTGGAAACAGCGGCAGCTTCGCTGATGGCAGATTTATTTGCTAAAGAAGTTGATTTCTTCAGTATCGGAACCAACGATCTGACACAGTACACCATGTCTGTAGACCGTGGTAATGACAAGGTATCCTACCTTTACTCACCACTTAATCCGGCAGTTTTAAGAAGCATTCGCCATGTAATTGAGTGCGGAAGAAAAGAAGGAATTATGGTAGGAATGTGTGGGGAAGCTGCAAGCGATCCCATGCTGATCCCCCTTCTTCTGGCATTTGGCTTAAATGAGTTCAGTATGAGTGCTTCTGCTATTTTAAATGCAAGAAAGCTGATTACCGGATACAGCACACAGGAGCTTAAGGAAGTTGCTGAACAGGCCATGACTTTTGTTACTGTAAAAGAAGTAGAAGATTATATGAAAGATTTTATTAGCCGTTCCTAATGGAATGAATGGGAAAGAATGCAGCTGTTGCCGTTAAGGCGGCTGCATTTTTTCCGAAAAAAGGTGAAAAGGCGATTATTTACTAAAGGGGATATGTTACGATGAGCGTTTATCTGATCAGTTATGCAGCATCTTATCTATTTGCAAGAGCCGGTTATTATTGGCTTTCCGGTTTAATCCTCATGCTTGCGGCACTCTTTCTCTACTGGTACGATTACAGGAGAACGGAGAATATCATTCATTTACGGGGATTGTTTTCCTTGTTCTGGGTTGGCGGAGAGGGCGTTGCCTGCTTAAAGTTTTCTGAGCTTTCTTCTGATTGGAGTATCATTACATGGCTTTGTTTTCTGATGGCATACTTAGGTTTTTATATAACCTTCGAATTCATGGTCAGAACACAGGGCTCTGCAGGAGGACAGCGTTCCAGCTGGTTTAGTTTTAAAGGATACGAAAAACCTCTGTTTCTGGCTATGCTGCTGACCACGGTACTGTCCCTTGGTGCGTTTTTAATAGAGGCGGCTGTACTGGGATTTATCCCATTTTTCATTAAGGGAATGCCTCATGCCTATTCCACATTTCATATTACGGGAATTCATTATTTTACTGTGTCCTGCGTTCTGGTACCGGCTCTTTCTGTGCTGTATTTCAGTATTGAGCAGGGACGAAACGGATTCAGGCTGGTTCTTACAGTGCTGATGGATTTAATTGCCTGTGCGATTCCGGTTTTATGTGTTTCCCGTTTTCAGCTGATCCTGGCTGTAGGTCTGGCGATTCTTACCTATATTGCCATGGAGCACAGGCTGAAGATTATATACGGAGTGGGGCTTTTGCTTGGAATGATTCCTATTTATGTGATTCTTACCATAGCAAGAGGTCATGATGTTACCTACTTAAACGGTATTTTTCAGATGAAATTCAGTCAGATGCCTATTTTCATCACACAGCCGTATATGTATATTGCCAATAACTATGAGAATTTTAACTGCCTGGTGGAATGGCTTCCTTCCCATACCTTTGGACTTAGAATGCTGTTTCCCCTATGGGCGCTTTCCGGATTAAAATTCCTGGTACCTGCTTTGGTGGATTTTCCTATTTATGTGACCAAAGAAGAACTGACTACAGTGACTCTTTTTTACGATTCCTTTTATGATTTTGGCATCGTGGGAGTCATCTTGTTCAGCTGTATCCTGGGAGCCGTGGCATTTTTCCTGATGCGGATTGTAAAGCGGGTAAGAAATCCGATTGGCTATCTGTTTTATGCCCAGTTCGCCATGTATTTAATTCTGTCATTTTTTACAACCTGGTACAGTAACCCTGCAACCTGGTTTTATCTCGCACTGACTGGTGCACTGTATGTGTTTTGTTCCTGGAAGAATAACGGAAGGCATGAATAAAAAGAATACTCACATGAAAATGCGCATGGATCTGGCAAATGACCGGATTCATGCGCATGTTTTATGTCTGGCAGTTATATTATAATAAAATGGTATCCTCTTTTATGGTCTCTGATGGTGAGATGTGAAACTTATTCTTGTAAGCTCTGGAGAATGTAGAGTAATTTTTAAATCCACAGGAAAAACATACATCGGTAACAGAGCTGCCGGTTCTTAAGCGTTCTCTTGCCAGCAGAAGGCGCTTTTCCGTAATATAATCAAAGAGGGTATAGCCTGTCTCTTCTTTAAAAAGATGCATCAGATGATAGCGGCTGATAAAAAATGATTCTGCGATTAAATCCACAGTCATGTCTTCTGTCAGGTGGCTGTTAATGTGATCCATGATACTTAAGATCCTGGCATCTCCGGTAGACGGTGGCAGATACTGGACTCTGTTTGTCAGAGAGGCACGGTTTAACTGAATCATAAATTCAAGAAAGACGACCTGGCAGTATAAATCTTTCGCATAGCCGTCATGGGTGCAGGCATATTCTAAATTGGTTAATGTCCGGTACAGACTGCTCTTTTCCATGGAGTGGATTCTCAGTACATGAGAATGGAGCTCTCTGGATTTCTGAAAACAGGCGCTTAAATCATAGTCATCTGACTGGTATGCGTCTAAAAATCCGGGTGAAAGATAGACAATGATTCGTTCGTAAGGAATGTGTGCTGCTATATCCGGCCGGTGTATGTCATTATGACTTACCAGAATGATGTCATATGGTTCCAGAGAATAGGCGCAGCCCTCAATCCGGTAGGTTACAGAACCCTGGATAAAAATAATAATTTTATCAAAATCATGATAATGGTAATCATAGTTCTGCTTACCTTCGTCCATAAGGTGGAACAGCTTAAAATTGCTGTTTAGATATCCCCGTTTTTCATAGTTATTCATTTTGGCAGGTGACACCTCCCTTCCGTTTTATAATACAACACTATTTGCAATATATAAAGCATTATATTAATAGAAATGCTGGAAAGTGCTGTTTATAATAGATAGTATCAATCAAATACTGGAATGAAAAGGAATGAATGATGAAAATAGCAGTTTTGGCGGGCGGATACAGCCCGGAACGGGAAGTGTCCTTATCCTCAGGAGCCATGATTACAAATGCGCTGATGGAGCAGGGGCATGAAGTATGTTTGATAGATTCTTATCTGGGAATTCCGGACGGAGAAGAAATCCGGTTTACCCGTTTAAAAGATGGCATGGAATTTTCCAGTCACATTGGCGAAAGCGCTCCCGATTTAGAACATGTGAAACGGAGGGGCAGCCTACATGGAATTATGGGAAACCGGGTGATGGAAGCATGTATGGAGTCGGAGATGGTTTTTCTGGCACTTCATGGAGGAGCAGGAGAGAACGGCCAGATTCAGGCAATTCTTGACGGATTTGGGATTCCTTATACGGGAACCGGATTCGAGGGCTGCTTTAAAGCCATGGATAAGCATCTGGCTAAGCTTTTCATGCGGGAGGAGAATATTCCTACTCCTGAATGGAGACTTTATGAAAAAGGAGCCGATACAGAGCCTTTTACATTTCCCTGTGTTGTAAAACCATGCGGATGCGGATCCAGCGTGGGAGTAACCATGGTGGAAGAGGAAGGGCAGTGGAAGAAGGCACTTGAGACTGCATTTTCCTGTGAAAACACGGTGCTTGCCGAGGCGAAAGTTACCGGCAGGGAATTTTCAGTCGGCATACTTGGAGGAACAGCACTTCCGGCTATTGAGATTAAGCCCATAAGCGGTTTTTATGATTATGAGAACAAATACCAGCCGGGTAAGACAGAGGAGATCTGTCCTGCCAGCCTTTCAAAAGAAGAAGCGGATCAACTGGCTGATCTGGCTGTAAAAGTACATAAGGCACTTTCACTTGGTTATTACTCCAGAGTGGATTTTATGATGGAACAGGATGGCAGTATTTACTGTCTGGAAGCAAATACATTACCGGGAATGACACCTTACAGCTTACTTCCCCAGGAAGCAAACGCTGCAGGAATCTCTTATCAGGAACTGTGTGACTTAATTGTCAGACATGGGAAAGGGGCATTAGAATGAATATAACTTTGGAAAAATATCATGGTCTTGGAAATGATTATCTTATTTTTGATCCCAATAAAAATGAATGCAAACTGACAAAGGAGAATATCCGGCTGATCTGTGACCGGAACTTCGGTGTGGGCTCAGACGGGCTGTTAGTTGGACCCATCATGGGGCAGGATAAGCTGGAAGTAAAAATATTAAATCCCGATGGAAGTGAAGCGGAGTTAAGCGGAAACGGTGTACGGATATTCGGAAAATATTTAAAGGATGCCGGTTATGTCCAGAAAAATAAGTTTGTAATCAACACCTTAAGCGGTGAGCAGACCATACAGTATCTAAATGAAGAGGGAACCAAGATTAAAGTTTCCATGGGCAAACTTAGCTTTTACAGTGATGAAATACCTGTTACAGGCCCAAGAAGAGAGGTTTTAAATGAAACCATGCTGTTTGGCAGCATCCCTTACCGCGTTACCTGTGTAAGCATCGGAAATCCCCACTGTGTAATCTGGTTAAATGATATATCAAAGGATCTGGTATGCCGGATCGGGAAACATTCTGAAAATGCCGAGTATTTTCCGGAACGGATCAATACCCAGCTTTTAAAGGTACTGGACCGCACCAATATTGAGATTGAGATCTATGAAAGAGGAGCTGGTTATACCCTTGCCTCCGGAACCAGTGGCTGCGCAGCAGCGGGAGCCGCATACCGTATGGGACTGACAGATCCAAAGATGTATGTGCATATGCCAGGCGGGGTTCTGGAAGTGGAAATCAAGGAAGATTATAGTGTTCTGATGACAGGAGAAGTGGGTTATGTAGGCAGATTTACCCTGTCTCATGAATTTGCAGAACAAGTGAAGGCACTTCAGTAAAAAGAAACATTTAGGCATGACAGCCGTCCCGGGAAGCCGTCTGAGAAAAACTGACAGCTTTCGTGGCTGTCATGCTTTTTGTTATTCCATAAAAATATTTATTAATAAAATAAGAAAAATTTCTTGTATATTAAACCCTGGAATTAAAATTATTTCGTCTAATAATCAATAGACAGGCTTAATTTACAGGAACGTGAAATTCCCTGTTTATCATGGAAACAGGAAAAATATACCTAAAGTAATTATGATTATAGAAAAACATTTGGGCAGGTATTTGATAATGTGTGAATAATTATGATTTGTTATGAATAAAAATTCTGCTACTGTATATTGCTAACGTGTTGACGAAAACTACATTTTCATACTATAATATACCTTAATTTAGTTACTGCAAAGAAGATGTATTGCAGGAGAGGCGGGAGCTTATGAAGCGTATGTCGTGTGAAAACGGAGAAGCTGGTATTTACATAATTGACCAGGATTACAAGATTGTATATCTGAATGATATGGCAAAATTATATTATCCGAATTTACAGGTAGGAATGCACTGCTATCAAGGGATAGGAGTAAAATCAGCTCCCTGTACGGACTGTCCATGGACAGGTGAGAACAGCGGTCCGGTGATTTCTTATAATACTGCCTCTCAGGCCTGGATGGCAATTTCTTCCGGGCAGATTGACTGGCCGGGCAGTGAAAACTGCAGGCTTATTATGTCACGGCCGGTAGATGAAAAAAATAAAAATCTGTTCTATTATCTGACTGAGTCAACGGTATATGACGGATTGCTGGAACTTAATTTTTTGGCGAATACTTATAAAGTTTTATTTCATGATAGCGAAAAATTGGAATTGTCTCCCGAGGAAGGCCGGTTGGATCAGATTCTCACGGAAACACTGAATTTCATGGTGCATCCCGATGAAAAGCAGAGCTTTGAAGAATTTTGGGATTTATCTTCCATGGCCTCCCGATTAAGGGACAGCGACCGGGTATTAAGGGGAGAGTTTCGCAGAAAGATGCCAGGTGACGGATACTGCTGGATGAATCTGATTCTGGTTTTATTCCGCAGCGGGGAAGAACCGGATAAAGATGCCATCATTATGTGTTATATCCAGGATATCGATGAGCGAAAGAAGAAGGACGAAGAAGAGGAAAGACGGCTCAGGGAGATAAGGGAAGAGACGGATTCCATGACTGGCCTTTACCGTTATGGACCATTCTTTGAGAAAGCGGATTATCTTTTAAAAAATACAGATTCCGCCGGATTCTTTATGGTGGCAATCGATATTGAACATTTTAAGCTGTTTAATGAATGGTATGGAGAAGAGGAAGGGGACCGTTTCTTAATAAGAATTGGCGATTATTTAAAAGAGATCGAGAAGTTTTACTCTTCTGTCGCCGGTTATATGGGCGGAGATGATTTTGTTATCCTCATTCCCGAAGATTTGTCTGTGCTGGAAGAACTGGAGGATGTGATTAACATCTATGCCAAGCAGTATGGGGGCAACGCGGGATTTATGCCTGCATTTGGCGTGTACCGGGTTGAGGATTTAAGTCTCCCGGTAAGCATGATGTACGACAGGGCTGCCATAGCGCTAAATTCTGTAAAGGGCAATTATACGAAACGTGTGGGCTGGTATGATCCGGGAATGAAGCGGAAGATGGAAAGTGACCAGGTTCTGCTTTCTGAGATTCAGAGGGCACTTGAGAAGAAGGAATTTATATTCTATGCCCAGCCCCAGTGCAATATGCTGACAGGCAGGATTATCGGTCTGGAATCTCTGGTCAGATGGCAGCATCCGCAAAGGGGGGTGATTTCTCCGGGAGAATTCATTCCGCTGCTGGAGCAGAACGGTTTTATTACATATCTTGACGTGTATGTCTGGGAGATGGTGTGCAGACAGTTAAGCACCTGGATTAAAGAGGGAAGGCGCCCCATCCCGATTTCGGTTAATATGTCCCGCATGGATATTTATGCCATTGATGTGGTAGAGAAGTTTAAGCAGCTGGTAAGCCGCTACGAGATCGATCCCAAATATCTGGAGATTGAGATTACGGAAAGTGCCTATGCGGAAGATTACGATCTGATCCGAAAAGTTGTGGAAGATCTGCGCAGAGCCGGTTTCCCTGTATTTATGGACGATTTTGGAAGCGGGTATTCATCCTTAAATATGTTAAAGGATGTGAATGTGGATGTAATCAAGATTGATACCAAATTCCTTGATATGAACGAGAGCAGTAAGGGAAGAGGTATGGGAATCTTAGAAACCATTGTCCGGATGGCCAGAGTGATGCAGCTGAAGGTCATAGCAGAGGGTGTGGAAGAAAAGGAACAGGTTGATTTCCTGATCAATATCGGCTGTATTTACGGACAGGGCTTTTATTACCATGAGCCTCTCCCGGTACACGTAGTAGAAAAACTTCTGGATGAAGACAACAATTTAGATTACAGAGGAATTCAGGCACGGCAGCTAAAGCAGCTGAAGCTGGAAGATCTGTTTAATGAGAATATCATCAGTGAAGCCATGCTTAATAACATGCTTGGCGCCATTGCATTGTATGAGATCTACGAGGACCGCTGTGAGATTCTCCGTGTGAATGAGGAATATTACCGTGTTACCGGAGATAATCCAATTGATATGGAAGAACGGAAACGGTATGTGTTAAACAAAGTATACAGAGACGATATGGACTGGGTTCTGAATATTTTTGAGGAGGCGTATAACAATCCGCTGCAGGGGGCAGAAGGAACGTTTCGCCGTTACCGCACCAGCGGAGAATTAATGTGGGTGCATCTGCGCGTCTTCTTTTTACGGGAGCAGGATGATCACCGTCTTTACTATGGGGCGGTAAGAGATGCGACAGAGCAGATGGAGCAGAGGCAGAAGCTGAAAGACTCCCAGAATATGTTAAGAGATGTGTTGAAGATTGCCGGTAAGAATATCTCCTTTAACAATATTGCAGAAGAGAATCAATGGGCAGCAAGCGCGGTTTTTGCCCAGATGGCACCAGGCGGTTTAATTGGAGTTTACTGTGATAAGGGGCTGCCGTTGTATTTTGCCAATAATGAGATGCTTCGTATTTTAAATTACGATTCTTATGAGGAATTTGCCAGGGAGACCGATGGGTTAGGAAGAAACCTTCTGCACCCGGAAGATTTAAACATGATACAGGGGAATACGCTGCGCTTTATGGCTCCAGGAATGGAATACACGTTCCGTCACAGGATGAGAAAAAAAGATGGAACCTGGCTGTGGATGGTGGCCAAGGGCCGGGTGGTACAGGCGGAAGACGGAAGATTTGCAATTGTAAGCGCCTGCATGGATATTACCGATACGGTACTGGCGCAGAAGCGCCTTCAGGAAGCCAACAGGACCCTGCGTTTTAAAAATGACGAACTGGAATTTTTAAGCTCCGGTATGCTGGGCGGATATTACCGTTGCAGAAAATCTGAAGATATGGAGTTTTTATATACAAGCCCCCGATTCCTTGAGATACTTGGTTATAGCAATGATGAGTTGAATGAGCTCTTCCAAAATCGGCTTTTAAATATGATACACCCGGGTGATAGGGAAAAAATCAGGCTCATGACAGAGACCTTAAGTCCTGATGAGAGCTTAAAGGGCGTAGAGTACCGTATCCTGACCCGTAACGGGTACAAATGGATTCTTTGCCATTCCAGATTGTCTGTGAAATCAGGGGACAGTTTCCTTTATGGAGTGATGCTGGATATTGAAGAACTTGGCGAGTTATATAGTCAGGTGGAAGAATGCAGAACTCCGTTACTGCCAGAGGGAGTTCGGTTCTTCCAGAATCGTGATGCGGCAGTGGGGAGGATGCAGAATTATTTATCACTCCACAGATTTTTAACTTCAGGTCTTTTGCTGTTTTCCTTTCATGGTGGAAACACTGGCCCGGCAGGACATTCGGCCAGACAGGCATTTCTGGAACAGGCATTGTTCATGAAGCGGTTTTTCAGAGAAGACGATATCATGTGCCTGGATGGGGATTATGAAATCCTGATTCTGTGCCGGAATATTAAAGAAGAAGATATTAAGGTAAAATGCAGGCGTATTTTAAAGGAATTAAGATATCAGATGATGAGCCAGGTATCCAAAGCACTGCTTCCTGTCCGTGCAGGTTTAACTGTAATCCGGGTTCAGGATGACGACTTTGAGGAATGCTATGGCAGGGTAAAGGATTCTCTGTTAAAAAATGCCCTTAGTACAGATCAGGAATTGTAAAGAAAGAATAGACCTCTTTTTTCATATGTGTTATAATCCACGTAAACCATTTCAGGATAAAGGAAGGAATAATGATATGATAGCAGACAAGATGAGACCCCTTGTAGAAAACAATTCCGCCATCCGCGCCATGTTCGAAGAGGGAAAGAAGATGGCTGCCGAATATGGTGCAGAAAATGTCTATGATTTCAGCCTCGGTAATCCCAATGTGCCCGCACCGGAAGCAGTAAAGCAGGCCATCCTTGATATTATGAACGAGGAAGAATCAACCATGGTTCATGGATATATGAGCAATGCAGGTTTTGATGACGTAAGAGAAGGCATAGCACAGTCCATCAACCGAAGGTTCGGGACTCATTTTCATGGAGGCAATCTCCTTATGACGGTAGGAGCCGCCAGTGGTCTGAACGTGATTTTAAAGACCATATTAGATCCTGGTGATGAGGTAATTGTATTCGCACCCTATTTTATGGAATACGGGTCTTACGTACGCAATTATGACGGTGTGCTTTCTGTTATTCCGCCGAATACAGAAACCTTTCAGCCAAATCTCCTGGAATTTGAAAGCAGAATAACAAACAGGACTAAGGCAGTCATTATCAATACTCCCAATAACCCAACCGGCGTGGTTTATTCTTCTGAAACCCTTCGGGAGATTGGCACCATTCTGGAGAGGAAAGAAAAAGAGTTTGGATCTTCCATACTCCTGATTTCAGATGAGCCTTACAGAGAACTTGCTTATGACGATGTTGAGGTTCCTTATGTGACGCTGTTTTACAGAAATACAGTGGTCTGCTATTCCTACAGCAAATCCTTATCTCTGCCAGGGGAAAGAATCGGATATCTGGTCATTCCCGATGAGGTGGAGGATTCAAAGGCTGTGATTGCGGCTGCCAGCATTTCAAACCGCGTTCTGGGATGCGTCAATGCTCCGTCTCTGATGCAGAGAGTGATTCTTCGCTGCGTGGATGAAAAAGTGAATTTGTCTGCTTATAATAAAAACAGGGAGCTTCTTTACAACCGTTTAACAGAATACGGATTTGAATGTATCAAGCCGGAAGGTGCATTTTATCTGTTTATAAAAACTCCGGAAGATGACAAACTGTTTTGTGAGTTCTGTAAAAAGCACCGGGTTCTTCTGGTGCAGGGAAGTGCTTTTGCATGTCCTGGCTATGCGCGGATTGCTTATTGTGTCTCTTATGAACAGATTGAACGTTCCCTTCCTGCATTCCACGGGATTGCACAGGAATATGGACTTACAGCAGACCGGGAGGGCATAAGATGAAAGCATGGCAGGCGAATATCCGAACAGTAACCCCATATGTTCCAGGCGAACAGCCAAAGGGCGGGAACTTAATTAAACTGAATACCAATGAAAATCCTTATCCTCCATCACCTCTGGTAAAAAAAGCCATGGGTGAGATGGATTACGATACGTTCCGCAAATATCCGGATCCGTCTTCCACCGTTCTGACAAAGGCACTGTGTGAATACTATCAGATGGAGGAAGATGAGATTTTTGTGGGGGTCGGGTCTGATGATGTGATTGCCATGTCATTTCTCACATTTTTTAATTCTGAAAAGCCAGTCTTATTTCCCGATGTGTCGTATTCCTTCTATCAGGTATGGGCGGAGCTGTTTCATATTCCTTTTGAGACACCTGTTCTTGATGAGCATTTTCTGATTTGTAAGGAAGATTATTATAAAGAGAATGGGGGAATCATATTCCCGAACCCCAACGCGCCCACTGGCGTTTTTATGCCATTAAGTGAAGTGGAAGACATCATTGCCCACAATCAGGAGTCGGTTGTGATCGTGGATGAAGCTTACATTGATTTCGGCGGTGAAAGTGCAGCCGGGCTGATTAAAAAGTACGATAATCTGCTGGTTGTGCAGACGTTTAGCAAATCCCGGTCTATGGCGGGAATGCGGATTGGTTTTGCTATGGGTAACAAAGAACTGATACGGGCTTTAAACGATGTGAAATATTCTTATAATTCCTATACTATGAATATGCCAGCCCAGATTCTGGGCGCGGAAGCGGTAAAGGATGACTGTTATTTCAGAAAGACGGTTGAAAGAATTATAACCACAAGAGAGAAAGCGAAAAAACGTCTCAGTGAACTTGGGTTTGTATTTCCTGATTCCATGGCTAATTTTATTTTTGCCAGCCATAAGGAGAAAAAAGCGGAAGATATTTACCTGGCGTTGAGAGAAAAACAGATTTTCGTTCGTTACTTTAAACAGCCAAGGCTTGATAATTATTTAAGGATCACCATTGGTACGGATGAGGAGATGGAAAAGCTTTATGATTTCCTGGAGAAATTTCTTTGATCAGACTATTTATCACTTGGACTTTTTGGGGTATGATAAAGGCAGGAGATAAGCATGGAATTTGTAAAAAAATATAGCAGAATCTTATTAAATATTATGATCCCTATTGTGTTTACTTATTTAATCTGCATCTGGGGACCAAGAATACTGAATTTCTTTCTTCCTTTCGTGATTGGCTGGGTGATTTCCGTCATTGCCAATCCTTTGGTGCGTTTATTGGAGAAACGCCTGAAGCTGGTGAGGAAGCATAGTTCTGTGCTGATTGTGGTGGCAGTACTGGCTCTTATTATTGGTGCTTTTTATTTAATCATATCAAAACTGATTTCAGAAGCAGCAGGATTTGTGAAGGATATTCCCCTTTACTATGATTCGGCCTGGGTGGAAGTTCAAAAGATGCTTCTGACGGCAGAAGATCTGATGCGTTTTCTTCCCAAGGGAATTCAGGACTCGGTGAATGTATTTGTAACACATATTGGAGAATATTTAAATGTTATGGTGCAGAAAATCGCATCGCCCACCTTTATGGCTGCGGGCAATGTGGTAAAGAGTATTCCTGCAGCATTGGTTTACACGGTTGTAACCATATTTTCTTCCTATATTTTTATTGTGGACCGGGATAAAATTCTTGTTTTTTTAGACCGGTATACTCCTGATGGATTTTCCGAATATTATGATTATTTAAAAAAGGACGTAAAGCATCTGGTAGGAGGCTATTTTCTTGCTCAGTTTAAGATCATGTTCATTATTGCAGGTGTTCTGGCAGCAGGATTCCTGGTTCTGGGAGTTAAGTATGCACTTTTGCTTGCTGTCATTATTGCGATTCTTGATTTCCTTCCTATCCTTGGGACTGGTACCATCCTGATTCCCTGGGCGATTCTTAAGATTGTTTCAGGAGAATATGCCTTTGGCGTAGGTCTGATTGTGATTTACGTACTGACACTGGTATTGAGACAGATCATTCAGCCGAAGATCGTAGGAGATACCATGGGGCTTGACCCGTTAATGACATTATTGTTTTTATATTTGGGATTTAAAATAAGCGGGATTGCCGGAATGATCCTGGCTGTTCCCATTGGAATGCTGGTGATCAGCATTTATAAATTCGGTGCCTTTGACCGGTTCCTTTACAGCGTAAAGACCTTAGTTCACGACATCAATGGATTCCGAAAAGAGAAAGATGATATCGATTAAAAGCAGTAATTGGAGGATACAATGAAAAAAAACATAAGATTGAAGATCGCCGTTTATCTGATTGCATGTCTTATGGCTTCTGAGGCATTTGCTACCCCTTTAAACGGTTATTCAGCAGAAGCCTGGAAACTGGAGAACGGACAATACATTGATGCATCCGGTAATCCCATAACAGGAGTTTTAGCAAAGGGAATTACAGTGACCAAATACCAGAACAGGCAGAATGAGGTAAATGGAGGGATTGACTGGAAGAAGGTGGCAGAGGACGGAGTTTCTTTTGCTATGGTGCGGATCGGTTATCTCAATGATATGGATCCCTATTTTTCAGAGAATATGAAGCATGCTTCGGAAAATGGGCTTAAAACCGGCGTATTTTTTTATACCCAGGCTCTTGATACACAAACTGCAGTAGATGAGGCAAAGTATGTGCTGCGTCAGGTAAAGGACTACAAAGTCTCTTATCCAATTGCTTATGACGTGGAATCCCAGTATATTCTTGATAATAAGCTTTCCAAACAGCAGATTACGGATAATATCAACGCATTTTGTAAAACCATTGCAGATGCGGGTTATCGCCCGATAGTCTATGCAAATAATAAATGGCTGTCTCTTCATATCGATATGAGCCAGGTTCCCTATGATGTATGGTATGCCAGATACGGAACGGTCAATGATTATCAAAACAGAACCATCTGGCAGTGTACGGATAAAGGAAGAGTGGCAGGAATCGATGGGGATGTAACGATCGAATTATCCTTTGCAGATTACGGTTCCATGATTCCGGCAGATGGCTTTAAAACCATTGACGGGGAACGGTATTACATGAAAAACTATGAAAGACAGACCGGCTGGATTCAACCGGATGGAACGTGGTATTATCTGGATTCCAATGGAATGGTGGTTCATGATAAGACCATGGTAATAGACAATGTATCTTACACCTTCGGTTCTCAGGGAGAGATAACAAATCAGACCAAATAATGGAGTTACAAGTGAAAAAAGAAAACGATTTAAATTCAGATCATATAAAAGGGCTGGTATGGAGGCTTGCAATCCCCTCCATGCTGGCTCAGTTTGTCAGTGTTTTATATAGTATCGTAGACCGTATGTATATTGGAAATATCCCGGCGATCGGGGAAGTCGCCCTGGCAGGAGTTGGAATCTGCGGTCCCATTGTGACCCTGATTTCTTCTTTTGCTTTTTTAGTGGGAGCAGGAGGATCTCCCCTTATGAGCATTCGTCTGGGAGAGAAAAACCAGAGAGCTGCCAGCCAGATTCTGGCCAACTGCTTTTTACTCTTATTGATTTTTTCCGTTCTTATCACAGCGGTCTCTTTTCTGTTGAAAGACCGCCTTCTCATGTGGTTCGGCGCGGGTAAGACGGTATTTCCCTATGCAGATGAATATCTTACCGTATATCTTACCGGAACCGTGTTTGCATTGCTTTCCGCAGGATTAAATCCTTTCATTGTAAGTCAGGGATATGCCAGGACAGCTATGAAATCCGTTGTCTGCGGAGCAGTGAGCAATATAATCCTGGACCCCATTTTTATTTTTGTTTTTGGAATGGGGGTAAAAGGCGCTGCTATCGCAACCGTTCTGTCCCAGGTGATATCCTGTATCTATGTTCTTAGATTTCTTTTTGGTAAAATCCCTCCCATTCGCATAACCTTTCAGGGTTATGACTTTGAAGTGATAAAGAGAATTCTTACACTGGGGCTTTCCCCCTTCCTCATTATTGCATTTGATAACGTGCTTATCATTTCGTTAAATACAGTAATCATGCACTATGGGAGTGAGGGCAGCGCAGAAAAGCTTCTTACCTGTATGACCATTGTACAAAGCTTTATGTTAATGGTAACCATGCCTCTTGGAGGTATTACAACAGGGACCCAGACCATTCTGGGTTATAATTTAGGGGCAGGAAGACCGGAGCGGATCAGACAGGCAGAGCGCTATATTGCCCTTCTGGCAGTTGGTTTTACCACAGTGATGTTCCTGATTGCCCACACGGTTCCCCAGGTTTTTGTACATATTTTCACACGGGACCAGTCTTATGTCGATCTGACTGTCAGCGGGATAAAGATCTATACCATGGGGATAATCCCTTTGGCACTACAGTACGTAATCGTAGACGGATTCACCGGTCTGGGGGCGGCAAAAGCAGCAATTTCACTTTCCATGTTCCGAAAGACAATTTTCCTTCTTGGAGCGGTGCTACTGCCTGTGTGGCTGGGAGTTAATTATATTTTTTACACAGAACCAATCTCAGATTTCATAAGCGTAATGGTTTCCATATTCGTTTTTATAACTTTGTTTGGTCGAATGATACAGAAAGGGACAAAAGTTATTGACATATGACGAAAATAATTCTATGATATTTATAGTGAGTTATTGACTAAATAACAGGAGGTCTTGCTATGAAAATTGCGGTTACTTACGACAGAGGAAATGTATTTCAGCATTTTGGACAAACCACACAGTTTAAACTCTATGAGGTGGAAGACAAACATGTAATATCACAGGATATTGTGGATACCAATGGAGACGGTCACGGTGCCCTGGCAGGTTTTCTGACCAGACTGGGTGTAAAAACTCTTATTTGCGGGGGGATTGGAGCAGGGGCGAGAAATGCACTGTCAGAAGCCGGAATCAAGCTATATCCGGGAGTGGAAGGAAATGCTGATGAGGCGGTAAATTCCCTGCTGTCAGGAAGCCTCCAGTTTGATCCGGATACTCTTTGCAGCCATCATCATGAGGGAAGCGAAGATCACGATTGTGGCCATCACCATCACGGAGAGAGCTGCGGTCATTAATGCAGCAAAACATATGGGATAATAAATGCATCCCCACGGACTGTAAAAGCCGTGGGGATGCATTTTTATTGAATCAGGAGCCGGTGGACTGATAGTGCCTTAACCCGAATTTCCATAAAAGAAATGCAGGAATGAGAAAAAGAGCACTAAAAAGAGGCAGCAGGCTGTACCAGGGGTTGTCTGATTTCCCCGTCAGATATAAAAAAGGATAATACTGGAACAGAGCAAAGGGAACCAGGTAAGTACAAATTAAAAGAACGGTTTTCCCATAAATTCCGATGGGATACTTTCCATATTCCCTGGCTCCGTCTGTAAATACATTCATAAATTCCAGTCCCTCCAGAGTAAAAAAGCATAAGCATGCAAAAATCAGGTAAATGGCTCCAAAAACACAGACACCGCCTAAAATCATCAGGACTACGAGTATGCACCGAAGGGGTGTCCAGTTTATGGAACTGTAGCAAATTCCATAAACCAGCATAACTACAGCCTGAATAAGCCGTCCGAATCTGGTTAAGTCGACCTTGCTGCAAAGAACCAGAAACAGGCTGTTTTTCGGACGGAGTAAAATACGGTCAAATTCTCCGTTTCCAATTATGGTTTCAAAAGTATCCAGACTTCGGAAAACGGTTTCTGCCAGTGTAAAAGCCATAAGAGTAATGGAAAAACACAAAAGCACTTCGCTGTAAGAAAATCCTTTCACCTGGTGGAAACGGGTCATCATAAAATAGACTCCTAAAAAGACATTAAAGGAGATTAAAAACTGTCCGATTAATGTCATAAAAAATGAAACTTTGTGCTGCATCATGCTTTTTAAATGCATGAAAAAGAAACTAACGTAAAGCCTGACTGAATTCATGGTATCCTCCTTTCAACCCCCCTGTATGACAACCCGTTTTAATGCCCGCTTTTCTAAATACCGCCCGATTAATACAAATGCAAACAGCCAGAATGTCTGTTTTAAGATGCTGATCGTAAGATCGGGTCCTGTTATATCTCCGGCAAAGATCCGGAACGGAACATTCTGTGCGGAGGCAAAGGGAAGAAATTCCACAATTGTTCGTACATGATCGGGAAGAAAAGGAATCGGTATAACGGAACCGCTTAAAAATTCCGCTAAAGAGGTAACAAACAGTTTAATTCCCTGTGGAGAAACGGTGTAAAACACGGACATATAAATAATCATGTTAAAAGCCACAATGAGAAGCAGTCCCAGTGTCATGGACAAAATTGTAATTGCCCAGGTTTTCACATCTCCCGGCAATGTAAGTCCGTAGGGAGCAGGAAGAAACCAGGAGAATATCAGGATGGGCATGCAGCGCAGCACTGCTTTGGAAAGCCGGACTGCCAGACCTCTGACAAACCACATATCGTAAAGGCGGACCGGCCTGCATAATTCATAGGCCACATCTCCGGTTGCAATGGAATTGAAAAGCTCTGATTCCCAGAACCAGACCATGTAAAGAGCCAGAAATGCCTGCTGGAGCCACACATAAGTGGACAGTGCTTCAAAGGTCATGGGGAAGCTTTCGGGGGAAGCCTGGTAGAACGCCCGGAATAAAAGGATCTCCATGGATCCCCATACAAATTGTGTCACCATTCCGGAAAGGGCGGCAGTACGGTATTGCAATCCTCTGATAAAACGGATGCGGAAAAAAGACCAGTATTTTTTCATCTTGTCCCCTCCTAAATCTGAAATTCCCGGTAAAGGGAGGCGACAATCTCATCTAAGGTGGCGCATGGGGGCTCACAGCGGGATTTCAAATCGGAAAGAGTTCCGTCCAATAAAAGCCGGCCTTTCCCGATCAGCAAAACCCTGTCTGCAAGTGCATCAATGTCCTGCATGTCATGAGTGGTAAGAAGAACTGTGGTTTTGTGGATCCTGTTCAACTTTCTGATAAAATCCCGGACAGCCAGCTTTGATACGGCATCCAGTCCAATGGTGGGTTCATCAAGAAAAAGGATCTTTGGGGTATGGAGAAGAGAGGCTGCGATTTCACAGCGCATGCGCTGACCCAGAGAAAGCTGTCTTGCCGGAGTTTTAATAATCTCTTCCAGTGCAAGAAGATCAGTGAGTTCTTCTAATGTAGTTAAGTACTGGTGTCTGGGGATCTCGTAGATGTCGCGGAGCAGTTCAAAGGAATCAATAACAGGAACATCCCACCATAGCTGGGTGCGCTGACCGAAAACAACGCCGATGTCCTTTACATGTTCCCTTCTGTCCTTCCATGGAATCCGGCCGTTAATCAGGCAGGTCCCATGATCGGGGGTTAAAATGCCGCTTAAAATTTTAATAGTGGAGCTTTTTCCGGCACCGTTGGGGCCAATATAGCCTACCATCTCTCCGTCTCCGATGGAAAAGGAAATATCGGACAGAGCATGGACCGTGTCGGTCTCCCTGTGAATAAGCGCCTTTACCGCATTGGAAAATCCGGCACTTCTTCTTGTGACTTTGAACGTCTTGTTCATGTGTTCCACTTGAATCATAAAAATTCCTCCTGGTAGTAATATTTGTGAACGGTTCATTCCTGCAGCGGGCAGCTCCTGCCGTTAAAGGGGAGGAGGTCTGTCATAACTGGTCAGAACGTTCTAATATCTTTCCAAGCGGTCAGTGCAGGCAATACAGCCAGCACAGCTCTCCGGAATTCGATCCGGGGACTCTACCGTGGTATCAATATTCTCTTTTCCTGAATTTAGATGTGAGTTTAGATATGGAAAAGGACTTATAGTCTATCATCACAGGAAAAAAGTGTCAATACCCTGGCAAAAGTCACTTGACAAATTATGAAACAATGATTAATATTAACATATGAACAGCTATTCACATATTAATATGTAAGGAGGTATCAGATGGCAGAAGAAGAGAAAATCGTTCGTGATGGTGAGATTGATCAATGTGATTTTATCTGTGTCCATGAGAATGTTGTAAATCAGGTATTAAAAGTGATGCCAAAGGAACAGCAGCTCATGGATCTTGCGGATTTTTTTAAAATTTTTGGCGACCCGACGAGAATCAGAATTCTCTATGTTCTCAGCCAGTCCCAGATGTGTGTTTGTGACATCGCCAATCTGCTTCAGATGGGGCAGTCGGCTATTTCCCATCAGCTTCGTGTGTTAAAGCAGATGCGCCTGGTAAAGTTTAAAAGAGAAGGAAAGACCGTTTTTTATTCTCTGGCAGATGGTCATATACAAACCATTCTGGCTCAGGGAATGGAGCATATCAGCGAATAAGGTTTCCCATCAGATAGAGAGAAAAGGAGAAGAGAAAAGATGAAAAAAATAGTGAAATTAGAGGGCCTTTGCTGTGCAAACTGTGCAGCTAAAATTGAAGAAGAGGTTAAAAAATTAAATGGTGTGGAAAGCGCATCCTTAAGTTTCATGACCCAGAGATTAACCATGGAAGTTTTAGAAGAAAAAGTGGATGAGATTATGGAAGCAGCCAGAAAAACGGCCTATAAGATTGAACCGGAAGCAGAATTTAAAGTCCTTCGGTAAGCAAAAGGAGCAGTTATGACAAAGAAACAGAAAATTATGGGAATCAGACTGGTCATAAGTGCCGTATTCTTTGCTCTTGCCATGGCGGCCGAGGGAAAAGTTTTCTGGTACTGGATCTTATTTATTATCTCTTACCTGGCTGCAGGTTATGATATCCCCTTACGAGCAGTCAGAAATATAAAAAATGGTCAGTTCTTTGATGAAAACTTTTTAATGTCAGTGGCAACCTTTGGAGCAATCGGGATCGGAGCTCTGGAAGAAGCGGTGGGCGTTATGTTGTTTTATCAGATCGGTGAGCTGTTTAACGATTATGCAGTAAACAGGTCAAGAAAATCCATAACAGATCTTATGGACATTAATCCGGAATATGCCAATCTGCTTCGTGATGGAGCGGAGGAGAAGGTAGATCCCTATGAAGTGGACGTTGACGATATCATCGTAGTAAAGCCTGGAGAAAAAGTGCCTCTTGACGGAGTTGTGGTGAAAGGCAGCAGCAGTCTTGATACCAAAGCACTAACCGGGGAATCCATGCCTGTGGAGATCAAAGAGAATGATCCGGTTATAAGCGGTTCCATCAACTTAAGCGGTGTTTTAGAGGTTCAGGTAACCAGACTTTTTGATGATTCTACAGTTGCCAAGATTCTGGAACTGGTGGAGAATGCCAGTTCGAGAAAGGCCAGAGCAGAAAACTTTATCACCAGATTTGCAAGAGTCTATACGCCTGTAGTCGTAGTGCTTGCCTTAATGCTTGGGGTAATTCCGCCCTTATTCACCGGTGACTGGGGAACGTGGATTTACCGTGCCTGCAGCTTTTTAGTTGTTTCCTGTCCCTGTGCACTGGTAATATCCGTTCCATTAAGCTTTTTTGGAGGACTTGGAGCGGCCTCTGGTCAGGGAATTCTGTTAAAGGGAAGCAATTATCTGGAAGCCATGGCAAATCTGGATACGGTAGTTTTTGATAAAACAGGAACGTTAACAACCGGGAAATTCCAGGTTACCAGTGTGGATCCGCTTGAAGGAACAAAAGAAGAGCTCTTGGAACTTGCTGCCTATGGTGAATTTCATTCCAATCACCCAATTGCCCATTCGGTAAAAGAAGCTTACGGGAAAGCGCTTGATCCGTCAATGGTAGACGCTGCGGAAGAAATTGCAGGATTTGGAGTAAAAACAAGAGTTTATACACAGAATAAGGAAAGAGAACTTTTTATTGGGAATGCCAGACTTATGGAAAGACAGGGAATTGCTGTAAATGCAGCAGATTCCGTGGCAGGAACAACGCTTTATATAGCAGATAACAACACTTATCTGGGCAGTGTGACGATTTCAGATACCATCAGGGAAGATGTACCACAAGCTATAAAGGGCTTAAGGGCAGCTGGTGTGAAAAAGTTAGTGATGCTTACCGGCGACAAACCTGAGGTAGGAAAACTGGTGGGAGAAAAGCTTGGACTTGATGAGGTTCATGGAGGTCTTCTTCCTGGCGATAAAGTAGGCAAGGTGGAAGAGCTGCTGGCAAAGAAACATAAGGATGCAGCGATTGCCTTTGTTGGAGACGGAATCAACGATGCACCAGTTCTTGCCCGTGCCGATGTAGGAATTGCCATGGGTCAGATTGGCTCTGATGCGGCCGTCGAAGCGGCAGACGTGGTAATCATGACCGATGAGCTTACGAAATTGGTTGATACAATCCTGATTGCCAGAAAAACGGTGGGAATTGTGAAGCAGAATATTATTTTTGCCATAGGCGTGAAGGTGCTGATTCTGATCCTTTCAGCAGCAGGAATTGCTACCATGTGGGCAGCTGTTTTCGGTGATGTAGGTGTTTCTGTGATTGCCATCTTAAATGCAGTCCGGGCGCTCCGGTATCAAAACAGGAAAGAAAAAACACATTGACAAATTTTTTTCCAGCTGTTATATTTTACACATATGACGGGGTGGTGCGAAGATGGTCCATGAAGTGAGGCTGTGTTTGCCCACCCTTTTTCTAGGTATTATTTTCTTCAGGAACCTTGTTCCCCATAGAGCTAAGACGCTTTGCAAGGATCGCATAAGTGGCAAAGAGTCCCATAAGGCGGGACTCTTTATTCAATCATGAGAAAAGGAGAGTGTTATATGAGCAAGTACAGCAAAGAAGATATTTTCCGCATTGTGGAAGAAGAAGATGTGGAATTTATCCGTCTTCAGTTTACCGATATATTCGGCATGTTAAAAAACGTTGCAATCACAAAGAATATGCTGGGAAAAGCCCTGGATAACCGCTGTATGTTTGATGGTTCTTCCATAGAGGGGTTTGTAAGAAGTGAAGAATCTGATATGTATCTTTATCCGGATCTGGATACCTTTGAGATATTCCCATGGCGTCCCCAGCAGGGGAAAGTTGCCAGGCTGATGTGCGATGTACACTGCCCTGACCAGACTCCTTTTGAAGGAGATCCCCGGTTTGTTATGAAAAAGGTATTAAAAAAAGCAAGTGATATGGGATTTGTATTTCATGCAGGCCCGGAATGCGAATTTTTTCTTTTTCACATGGATGAGGAAGGTCAGCCCACCACAGATACCCATGAAATGGCAGGCTATTTTGATGTGGCCCCCATTGACCAGGCGGAGAATGTCCGCAGAGACATGATCCTCACTCTGGAAGAGATGGGCTTTATGATCGAAGCATCCCACCACGAGATTGCCCCGGGTCAGCATGAGATTGATTTTCAGTATGCAGAAGGAATGGTGACGGCTGATAATATCATGACATTTAAGATGGCAGTTAAGGCAATTGCAAAGCGCCATGGTCTTCATGCCACCTTTATGCCAAAGCCAAAGGCTGGTGTCAATGGTTCCGGTATGCACATTAATATGTCCCTCTCTGATTTAACAGGTAAGAATATGTTTGAAGATCCGGAAGATAAGCTGGGATTAAGCCGGACGGCTTACCAGTTTATGGCAGGCATTCTTCATCACATGCAGGGAATGACAATATTAACCAATCCGCTTGTCAATTCCTATAAACGTCTTGTTCCCGGATATGATGCTCCGGTTTATGTGGCATGGTCTGCCCGTTCCAATCGAAGCTCTCTGATTAAGATACCCTGCGCAAGAGGGGAAAGTACACGCATCGAGCTGCGCAGCCCGGATTCTGCGGTAAACCCTTATCTGGCCCTTGCGGCCTGTCTCGCGGCAGGTCTTGACGGAATCGAAAAGAAGATGACTCCGCCGGAAAGTGTGGACTGCAATGGTTATTCCATGTCAGTAGAGGAGATGGCTTCAAAAGGAATCGAGCAGCTTCCTGAAACGCTGGGCGAGGCCATTGAAGCATTCCGTAAGGATGAGTTTATGAAGGGAGTGTTAGGCGAACACATCTATACCAAATACCTGGAGGCAAAGGAAGCTGAATGGCGGATATTCCGTGCGCAGGTAACGGACTGGGAAGTGGAAGAATACTTATACAAGTATTGATAGATCCCGTTCCCTGATACTGTTATCTGGAGGTGAGAGTGTTTGACCAATGTGATTGTGGCATTTTCAAAAGCAGAGGATGCGAAAAATATAAAGAATATTCTTATGAAAAACGGCTTTACGGTCTCGGCAGTCTGCACCTCCGGCGCTCAGACGGTAAACAGCGCAGATGAGCTGGGCAGCGGAATTGTAGTATGCGGCTGCAGGTTTGCGGATATGGTATATCAGGAGCTTTATGAATGTCTCCCCAAAGGGATGCCCATGCTCCTGGTAGCGTCTCCCAGCCAGTGGAGCGGCAAGGCACCGGATGATGTGGTCTGTCTTGGCCTTCCTTTAAAGGTTCAGGATCTTTTAAGTACGTTAGAGATGATGATGGATTCTCTGGCAAAAAGGCGTAAGAAGTTAAAGAGTCAGCCGAAGGAAAGAAGCGGGCAAGAGCAGGAGCTGATTAAGCAGGCCAAGGAACTTTTAATGGAACGGAATCATATGACAGAAACGGAAGCACACCGTTACATTCAAAAGTGCAGTATGGACAGCGGAACCAACATGGTGGAGACTGCACAGATGATCATGAGCCTTATTAATATTTAACAATGGGGGACTAAGATGAAATTTACAAAAATGCAGGGAATCGGAAACGATTATGTGTATATTAACTGTTTTGAGGAATCCGTTGAGGATCCTGCAGAGCTTTCAAAAAAAGTCAGTGACCGGCATTTTGGAATCGGATCGGACGGTCTGATTCTAATCTGCCCGTCCAAAGTGGCAGACTGCCGTATGCGCATGTTTAACGCTGACGGTTCAGAGAGCCCCATGTGCGGCAATGGGATCCGTTGTGTGGGTAAATATGTTTTCGATCATCATCTGGTGGATAAGACGGAGTTTGATGTGGAAACGGCAGCTGGAATCAAGCATTTAAAAGTAACTGAGGAAGATGGGAAAGCAGTCCTTCTAACTGTTGATATGGGCATACCGGAAGTGACAAGCCAGGTACCGGAGCCCATTTTTGTTAATGGTACGGATTATGAGTTTATTGGAATTTCCATGGGAAATCCCCATGCAGTTTATTATATGGATGACATTGACAGCCTGGATTTAGAGACAATTGGACCTGGGTTTGAACATCATGAGCGTTTTCCGGAGCGTACCAATTCTGAATTTATTCAGGTGGTAAGTCCGGAGCACATTCGCATGCGGGTGTGGGAGAGAGGAAGCGGAGAAACCTGGGCATGCGGGACTGGTGCAACAGCCAGTGCAGTTGCTTCGGTGCTTTGCGGACGAACCGGCAATACGGTGAAGGTTTCATTAAAAGGCGGCAACTTAACGATTCACTGGGACAGAGAGGGAAGCGGTCATGTATTTATGACAGGTCCTGCTGTGGAGGTGTTTGCGGGAGAGTTGGACATAAATAATCTTTAAAAACAGGAGGAACCTATGGTTAAGATCAATGAAAACTACTTAAAATTACCTGGAAGTTATCTGTTTTCCACCATCGCGAAAAAGGTCAATGCTTATATAGAGGCAAATCCCGATAAAAAGGTGATTCGTCTTGGAATCGGTGACGTAACCCAGCCCATTGCTCCGGCGATTATCGAGGAGCTTCATGGAGCGGTAGATGAGATGGGGAAAGCGGGAACTTTTCACGGATATGCACCGGATCTTGGTTATGGTTTTTTAAGAGAACTGATTGCCAGTGAAGATTACATTTCAAGAGGATGCCAGATCGCAGCAGATGAAATTTTTGTATCCGACGGAGCGAAGAGTGACTGCGGAAATATTCAGGAAATTTTCGATCAGAACTGTAAAATCGCTGTCTGTGATCCTGTTTATCCTGTTTATGTAGATTCCAATGTCATGGCCGGAAGAACCGGTGAATATGATGAAAAGACAGGGAAATGGAGCAATGTTATTTACATGCCATGTACCGCAAAGAATCATTTTGTTCCAGAACTTCCAGAGGAAACTCCAGATCTTATTTACTTATGTGTTCCCAATAATCCTACCGGAACCACTCTCACCAGGGACCAGTTAAAGGTATGGGTGGATTATGCCAATGAGACAGGTGCAGTCATTCTTTATGATGCCGCCTATGAAGCTTACATCGCTCAGGATGATGTGCCTCATTCCATTTATGAGATAGAAGGAGCCAATACCTGTGCCATTGAATTTCGTTCCTTTTCCAAGAATGCCGGTTTTACCGGTGTACGTCTTGGCTTTACGGTGATCCCCAAATCTCTGGTAAGAGGCGGAGTCATGCTCCATTCTTTATGGGCAAGACGCCACGGAACCAAGTTTAACGGTGCGCCCTATATCATTCAGAAAGCTGGAACAGCGGTTTATTCCAAAGAAGGTAAGGCTCAGCTGAAAGAACAGGTCGCCTATTACATGAGAAATGCAAAGGTGATCTATGACGGTTTAAAAGAGGCTGGCTGCGAAGTATATGGAGGTGTGAATGCGCCTTATATCTGGCTGCGGGTGCCGGAGGGAATGACCTCCTGGGATTTCTTTGACAGGCTTTTAGAGGAAGCCAGTGTAGTGGGAACGCCTGGAAGCGGATTCGGTCCCAGCGGAGAGGGTTACTTCCGTCTTACAGCATTTGGAACCTATGAAAATACAGTGGAAGCCATGGAACGGATGAAAAAGATGCCATCCTTAATAAAATAAACGTTGACAAGTATTTGATAATTGGTTATGATATTGATAAGAAAAGATTAATAAGGTTTAAGCTTAATTTGTTAGAACAAAAGCGTTCAGTACTTTAGTGGTACTGGCGCTTTTTTTAATTCAAGGAGGAAGATATGGACGATATTGATAAGAAAATAGTGCAGACACTGCAGAAGAACGCACGGGCATCTTTAAAGAATATAGCAGAAAATACCTTTTTGTCCTCGCCTGCTGTTTCCTCCAGAATTGAAAAGCTGGAGCGGGAAAAAATCATTACCGGGTATCATGCGTCAGTGGACCCTATGAAGCTGGGATACCATATTATTGCATTTGTAAATCTGGATGTTTCGCCGCTTGATAAAATCCAGTTTTATTCCTACATGGATTCCATACCCAATGTGTTGGAATGCAACTGCGTGACCGGAGATTATTCCATGCTGATTAAGGTGGCATTTCAAAGCACGATGGAGCTGGATATTTTCATCGGACAGCTCCAGAAATACGGAAAGACCAGCACTCAGATTGTCTTTTCCACACCGGTTGGTCCAAGAGGCGTGGATGTTATGGCAGAATTAGGAGAAAAAGAATAAATCATAGTCTGAAATATGGTACGGAGAACACTTCTTTTACATACTTTATAGAATAGAGTTATGTGAAAGGAGTTTTTCTTTTGGCTGAGAGAAAGATCGTGGTAATAGATGCCGGTCACGGCGGTGCGGACCCGGGTGCAGTCTATAATGGGCGGCAGGAAAAAGACGATAACTTAAAACTTGCGTTAGCTGTCGGGAAAATCCTGGCAGACAGCGGAGTTGATGTCAGGTATACAAGAACTGACGATACCTATAATACACCCCTGGAAAAAGCCATGATGGCCAATGATGCAGAAGCAGATATATTCGTCTCCATTCACCGGAATGCCATGCCGGTTCCTGGAACAGGATCCGGAGTTGAAACGGTTGTTTTTGAAAATAAAGGCATTGAGGGAATGCTTGGAACGAATATTGGAGAAGCGCTTGCAACAGTGGGCTTCACCAATTTAGGAACTGTGGAACGTCCGGGGCTTGTAGTGCTGAGAAGAACAAAGATTCCATCTGTCTTAACAGAGGTTGGGTTTATAGATAATGAAGCGGATAATTATCTTTTTGATGATCACTTTGATGAGATAGCCCAGGCAATTGCTACTGGTATTTTAAATACCATTCAGCAGCAGGAAGAAAATCAGGTTGAGTACTACCAGATACAGACTGGGGCGTTTCGGGTGCGCTCACTGGCCGAGGACCAGGTCAATATGCTGAAATCCCAGGGATTTCCGGCTTTCGTAGTTTATGAAGATGGATTATATAAGGTTCGAGTCGGTGCATTCCGAAATATGGACAATGCTGTTAAAATGGAGCAGGCTCTCAGGCAGCTGGGGCATAACACATTTATGGTGAAACGCCCGGCTGTGTATTGAGTCGGTGAAACAGGCCGGAAGGGGCAGTAAAGAAGAGCCTCTTCCGGCCATCTCTTATGACTTTGACTTGACAAGATCCCTTTTATTGTCGTATGGTCTTAATCAGAATGAATACAGAGGAGAGAATTATGATTAAGGCAGTGATATTTGATATGGATGGCGTTATTATCGACAGCGAGGGTGTATATCTGGAATATCAGCTGGAATTTGCCAAAAAGAAAAATCCAGATGTAAAACTGGAGGATCTGTATCCTATGGTTGGGGCAACAAAGCAGGAATGCTGGGAAGTAGTGGAGAGGGTTGTTTCCAATGGGCAGACCTGGGAGGAGTTAAGAAAAGAATTCCGGCAGAGAGATATCTACAGTGAAATAGATTACCGAAGCATTTACCGCCTGGAGGTAACGGATACATTAAAACAGCTGAAAGAAGCTGGTTTTCGTCTGGCTCTTGCCTCTTCCACCCATTTAGAACTGGTGGAACGTGTTCTTAAGGAAAATGGAATCCGGGACTATTTTGAAGCAGTGGTCAGCGGAGAACAGTTTAAAAAGAGCAAACCTGATCCGGAGATCTATTTATATACAGCCGAGCAGCTGAAATTAAAGCCGGAGGAATGTCTGGCAGTAGAGGATTCCACCATTGGAATAACGGCAGCACATCGGGCAGGGCTTAAAATTGCGGCAGTCGTGGATACAAGATATGGTTTTGACCAGAGTCTTGCAGATTATAAGCTGAATCAGGTAAAAGAAGTATTAGAAACAGTAAAAGTGCATAGGATTTGATATACGGATTAATGCAGGAGGAATTGCTTGAAGTATATCAGTGAGCTTTTAAAAGGTTTAATAATTGGTGTGGCAAATATACTGCCGGGCATCAGCGGAGGAGTATTGGCCATTACCATGGGTGTCTATGATAAGATCATCCATGCGGTAAACCGGCTTTTTAAAGAGCCGGTAAAAAGCATAAGGATACTTCTTCCTTATGGGATCGGTGCAGTTGCAGGCATCATTTTTTTGTCACTGGTGTTTGAATATCTGTTTCATACATATCCTCTCCAGACGAAACTATCGTTTCTGGGATTAATCGGAGGCGGTCTTCCGGCTCTTGGCCGCAAAGCTTTTTCTGGAGAAAAAAACGACTTATGGAAAGGAATTATAACTGCCGGAATTACATGCAGCATCGTAATCCTCATTACATATGTGGCTGAAACAGTAATCGCTTCCGGTCATAGCGGAGAAGGATTTGCCATGGCTTCCGGTGCGGCATATTTATCATCGGGAAAATATTGGGTAGTTACTCTTTTTGCGGTGGGGCTTCTTGCAGCTGCCACTATGATTGTACCAGGGGTAAGCGGGTCCATGATCATGATGATGCTGGGCTTTTATGAGCCTGTTTTGCAGACCAATAATGCCTGCATCCGGGCAGCCTGTGCTCTTGATTTTCAAGGTCTTATGAAAAACGTCACAGTATTGTTCCCATATTTTCTGGGTATGCTGGCAGGGGTTCTTCTGTTTGCCAGAGTTGTGGAGCAGCTTCTGACCCGTTATGAGCATCAGATGTACCGGGTGGTTATTGGTCTTGTGATTTCTTCCCCTTTTGTGATTCTTTGGGATGTGCCGTGGAAAACCGTGGCAATATATGAAGTGTTGGGAGGAATTGCACTGGCACTTTTGGGATATGTGATCGCAGATCTGCTGGGAGGAGAGGGATAAATTCTTCAGGAATAAAAAAAGGGATATTTCGTCGGATAAAAATCTGACGGGATATCCCTCTTTAATCGAGTTTAAGAATACTCGGCAATTCTTGTAATACCCACATAGATCTGGGAGATCTTATACCAGGTTGCAAAATCAATGACTCCCGTCACAGGAAGTTTAAATATGGACTGGAACTGACGGACTGCCTCCGCCGTGTTTTCTCCAAATACCCCGTCTGCTGTGATTCTGGGAATTTTGGTATAAACCCCGGCAATGGTATCAAGCTGTTCCTGGACCTGGCGTACTTTGTCTCCAGAGGCACCTATGGATAAATTATATCCGGGGAAGGAGGAAGGGACACCGGAAACCTGTTCCGCAGTATTGATGTACATGTTGCTTCCGTAATAATTGCGGAGAATTTCAATGGCAGTATAGCCCTGTTCCCCTAAGGTGCAGCTTCCCCATTGGGACATCCAGTTAGGACATGTTACCCGGTGGCCATCGCAGTACTGGGTTAAGATGGGCTGTTTGATCCCGGGCCGTGATAAGTAGCTGTTAAAGATTTCATCCACAACCTGGGAAATGCTTTCATAAATATTTCTGCCGTGTATCCATTTATGGTCGAAAGCGGTAGATGACGTGATGGTGAAGTCATAGCCCTGATTCCGGTACCATTCCGTATAAACCCGGTTTAACGTAAAGCTCATAATTGCCAGAACATTGGCGATAATTGCTTCTCTGGGCCAGGTAGCGTAAATTTCACTGGAGGCTACATTTTTAATATAATCGCTATAGGGAACATAATAATTAGTAGCCGTGGGATCTGTAGGTACACCATCATGTACAATAATTGTCTGAGGAACAACAACCCGGCTCAATACAATCTCGCCGGTTTCTGCAACAGGCTTTACCTCAGCCTCAGCTATTTTTGGAGGATAGTCACCGTACAAAGTATGATCCGGAATGGTAATGGGCGTATCGGGAGTTGTCTCGTCTTGGACAGGAGTCATGCGGACAGGCTGAATGGCATCCGTATCTGCCAGGATCTGGGTTCCGGAGATAGCCACTGGTTCATAACCCTGTGCAGTAATAAAAAGTGAATATTCCGAATACGGCTGTACCAGCCCGGGAGACAGACTTAAGTCGACAGGCGGCGCTGACAAACTGACGGTTTCTGACTGGCCGGAACTGTCAGTAGTAACCTTTTCCAAAATGCTGCCGGGGTCTCCCGTGTAGGAAATGGAAACTTCTGCGTCCCCGATCGGATGGTTGTTTTCGGAAGATACCACATCTACCTGAAGAGAGCCGGCAGCAGCCGTTTCCTGGGCAGTGGTCATATATGGATTCATAATAGCCCCTTATTGAATGATTATTATTAATATATTAGCTGCTCTGGGCAATGATTACAAAAGCCCCGCATAAAACTAAATAAATCAGTTTTTGCGGGGGCTTTTTTAAAAGAATGAAGTTTTGGGTTCATGGAACATGGACTCTACATAGCTTCTCATTTCATCGCGGCTATCAATTTCTCTTGCACCATTGATGATGCGGTTCTGATCCTCTTTGGAGAGTCCGGCAAACTGTACCATAATGTCTGAATGCTGTGCCAGTTCCATGGTAAATCCAATGGGAAGTTCGTTGTTGTCAATCATGATTTATCACCTCATGAATAGTTTGTTCTAAGTTGACACAAAGTATACAGTAATGTATAATATTAATATACTTGCATAAATATACAATTATCCCGATTAAAATATCTGAAAAAAGAAAAATAATGCATAAAAAGTAGATAAATAAATTATAAAAAAACAGTTGAAAAATGTCGCGGTATAATGTATAATCTATTCAATTTGGTCTGATACCAGTCAGTTCAAAATTAAACCTTAAAGGGTATCCCTTTATGTCCAGAAACCATGGACAAATATTAAGAAACACCCTTGCGGGTATCCCTTTATGTCCAAAGAACATGGACAAATATTAAGAAACACCCTTGCGGGTATCCCTTTATGTCCAAAGAACA
>NZ_DALYXB010000003.1:0-107900 GCF_031982545.1 Lacrimispora sp. | reverse complement strand
TGGACAAATATTAAGAAAGGATTGGGACTTTGCGTATGAAAGCTTTTTTAATACTGGAAGACGGCACTGTTTTTACAGGCACGAGCATTGGTTCAAAACGGGAAGTGATCAGTGAGATCGTATTTAATACTTCCATGACGGGTTATTTAGAAGTCCTCACCGACCCATCCTATGCGGGACAGGCAGTTGTGATGACATATCCGCTAATTGGTAATTACGGCATTTGTCAGGAAGATATGGAGTCATACAAACCTTGGCCGGATGGCTACATTGTCAGAGAATTATCTAGAATCCCCAGCAACTTTAGAAGCGAGGATACCATTCAGCATTTCTTAGAAATTAACGACATTCCAGGTATCAGTGGTATCGATACGAGAGCCCTAACAAAAATCTTAAGAGAAAAAGGTACAATGAACGGCATGATCACAACCGATGAAGGATTTGATCTTGACGAAGTCATTTCGCGTATGAAAACTTATTCCGTAACGGGCGTTGTGAAAGCAACCACCTGTAAGGAATCTTATGTGCTTCCCGGTGAAGGCAAGCGGGTAGCATTGTTAGATTTAGGAGCTAAAAAGAATATTGCACGGTCTTTAAATGAAAGAGGCTGTGAGGTTACTGTATATCCTGCTGATACGAAAGCAGAAGTAATTCTTTCCACAAATCCAGATGGAATTATGCTGTCAAACGGTCCTGGAGATCCAAAAGAGTGTACGGAGATTATTAAGGAAATCCGCAAGCTGTATGAATCACAGGTCCCCATCTTTGCAATCTGCCTGGGACATCAGCTGATGGCACTGGCCACTGGTGCTGATACCCATAAGCTGAAATACGGACACAGAGGCGGCAATCACCCGGTTAAGGATTTAGAAACCGGAAGAGTTTACATCTCTTCTCAGAACCATGGATATGTGGTGGATGAGGATACTGTGGATCCGGCTGTGGCAGTTCCTGCCTTTGTTAACGTCAACGACGGAACAAACGAAGGCATGAAATATACCGGAAAGAACATATTTACTGTACAGTATCATCCGGAAGCCTGTCCCGGACCTCAGGATTCCAGTTACTTATTTGACCGGTTTATAAATATGATGGAGGTGGGAAAGAATGCCTAAGAATCAGGAGATCAAAAAAGTACTAGTCCTTGGATCTGGTCCGATTATCATCGGCCAGGCAGCAGAATTTGATTATGCCGGAACGCAGGCATGCCGTTCTTTAAGAGAAGAAGGAATTGAAGTTGTCTTATTAAACTCCAATCCTGCAACCATCATGACTGATAAAGATATTGCAGATAAGGTTTATATTGAGCCGCTGACAGTAGAGGTTGTAGAGCAGCTGATTTTAAAAGAAAGACCAGACAGCGTTCTTCCTACGCTGGGAGGCCAGGCAGGTTTAAACCTTGCCATGGAGCTGGAAGATAAGGGCTTTTTTGAAAAGAACAATGTCCGCCTTATCGGAACCACTGCCCTGACCATTAAAAAGGCAGAAGACCGGGAGCTGTTTAAGGAAACCATGGAGAAGATCGGTGAGCCGGTAGCTCCTTCGGATATCGTTGAGAATGTGGAAGATGGATTAAGAATCGCCGAGCAGATCGGTTATCCCATCGTTTTACGACCTGCGTATACACTGGGAGGCTCAGGCGGCGGAATTGCTGAAAATCCGGCACAGTGCCGGGAAATCCTGGAAAACGGACTCCGTTTATCCCGTGTAGGTCAGGTACTTGTAGAACGCTGCATCGCAGGCTGGAAAGAGATTGAATATGAAGTGATGCGGGATGGGGCAGGCAATGTAATTACCGTCTGCAACATGGAAAACCTAGATCCGGTAGGGGTTCATACAGGCGACAGCATCGTAGTGGCTCCTTCCCAGACACTGGGAGATAAGGAATACCAGATGCTTCGTACCTCTGCATTAAAGATCATCAGCGAATTAGGCATAACAGGGGGCTGCAACGTTCAGTACGCTCTACACCCTGAAAGCTTTGAGTACTGTGTTATTGAGGTAAATCCACGAGTGAGCCGTTCTTCCGCTCTGGCTTCCAAGGCAACCGGATACCCCATCGCCAAGGTTGCAGCTAAGATCGCTTTGGGATACACCCTTGATGAGATTAAAAATGCCGTAACCAGGAAAACCTATGCAAGCTTTGAGCCCATGCTGGATTACTGTGTGGTTAAGATGCCACGCCTTCCGTTTGATAAGTTTTTAAGTGCCAAGAGAACCCTTGGAACCCAGATGAAGGCAACCGGTGAGGTAATGAGTATCTGTACCAATTTCGAAGGCGGCTTAATGAAAGCGATCCGTTCCCTGGAACAGCATGTAGACAGCTTAATGTCTTATGATTTTACAGGTCTTACCAATGATCAGCTGACAGAAACCCTTCATCTGGTAGATGACAGAAGAATCTGGGTGATTGCAGAAGCATTAAGAAGAGGCTTTACCTATGAGCTCATTCATGACATCACAAAGATTGATGTCTGGTTTATTGATAAGCTGGCAATTCTGGTGGAGATGGAAGAAGCCTTAAAGAAGGGACCTCTTACTACCGAACTTTTAAAAGAAGCAAAGAGACTGGAATTCCCGGATACAGTCATTTCAAAGCTGACAGGTATATCTATAGAAGAAATTCATCAGACCAGAAAAGAAAACGGGATAACTGCTGCCTTTAAGATGGTAGATACCTGTGCTGCAGAGTTTGCGGCAGAGACACCATATTACTACTCCTGCTTTGGAAGTGAAAATGAGGCAGAGCAGACAACAGGAAGAAAAAAGGTTCTGGTATTAGGCTCCGGTCCAATCCGAATCGGTCAGGGAATTGAATTTGACTTTTGTTCCGTTCACAGTACCTGGAGTTTCAGCAAAGAAGGATATGAGACTATTATTATCAATAACAATCCGGAAACTGTCAGTACGGATTTTGACATTGCAGATAAGCTGTATTTTGAGCCCCTTACTCCAGAAGATGTGGAGAGCATTGTTGATATCGAAAAACCAGACGGAGCAGTGGTACAGTTCGGCGGCCAGACAGCCATCAAGCTGACAGAGGCACTGATGAAGATGGGAGTTCCCATTCTTGGAACAGCGGCAGAAGATGTGGATGCGGCAGAAGACAGGGAACTGTTTGATAAGATTCTGGAAGAATGTCAGATTCCAAGACCAGCAGGCCAGACAGTCTATACAGCAGAAGAGGCTAAGAAGGCAGCTGCAAAACTTGGTTATCCGGTTCTTGTAAGACCTTCCTACGTACTGGGTGGTCAGGGAATGCAGATCGCTATTTCCGATCAGGATATTGATGAATTTATCGCCATCATCAACCAGATTGCTCAGGAACACCCTATTTTAGTAGATAAATATATCGTAGGCAAAGAGATCGAGGTAGATGCAGTCTGTGACGGAGAAGATATACTCATACCGGGAATCATGGAGCATATCGAACGTGCAGGTGTTCACTCCGGCGACAGTATCTCTGTATATCCGGCTCAGAGCTTAAATGAAGATATCAAGGACAAGCTTGTAGAATATACCAGAAGACTTGCAAGAGCACTTCATGTAAAGGGAATGATCAACATTCAGTTTATTGTCAGCGGAGAAGATGTTTATGTCATTGAAGTAAATCCACGTTCTTCCCGTACCGTGCCATATATCAGCAAGGTGACTGGAATTCCCATTGTTCCCCTGGCAACCAGAGTTATCTGCGGCCATACCATAAAAGAGCTTGGCTACAAACCAGGACTTCAGCCGGAAGCAGATTATATTGCGGTTAAGATGCCGGTATTCTCGTTTGAAAAGATCCGTGGCGCAGACATCAGCCTCGGGCCTGAGATGAAATCTACAGGAGAGTGCCTGGGAATCGCAAAAACCTTTAATGAGGCACTTTACAAAGCTTTTGCAGGATCAGGTATCAAGCTTCCAAAGCATAAGAACATGATCATAACAGTAAAAGATTCGGATAAAGAAGAGATTATTGACATAGCCCGCAGATTTAAAGATCAGGGCTACAAGATCTTCTCTACTGCCGGTACCGCCAAGGTGTTAAACGATAACGGAATCAAGGCATTCCAGGTACGTAAGCTGGAGCAGGAGTCCCCCAACCTCCTGGATCTGATTCTGGGTCATGAGATTGACCTGGTTATTGATACTCCGCCTCAGGGCGCAGACAGATGCAAGGATGGATTTGTGATCCGCAGAAATGCAATCGAAACCGGCGTGACCGTGCTTACGTCCCTGGATACTGCAGCAGCCCTTGTAACCAGCATGGAAAACAGAGCGAAGGAACTCACCCTGATTGACATAGCGTTAGTTAAAAATGTATAAGGAATCACAATATTATGGTATTTTATATTAATAAACAGGCTGTAGAAATTAAAACCAGGTTTGAAAACGCGCCTTTAACTTCCCCCAATGAGGCGTGTGCGGCCATGGGAATGCTTTATAAGATCTACGGTCTGCCTGTTCCGGAAAAAAAAGAAATGGTAAGTGATATGAAGAAGGAGTTTCATGAGGCAGTTGCAGCCCGTCCGGTTCCGTCGGAATATGCAGCGAAAATCATCAGCCTTCTTGATGAGTATTATAAAGATGATCGGGTAACAGATGAAATATATGAGCTGTTGAAATACAGCTATGAAGAACAGCGTTAAAAACCTATATATGAGTGATATAAATCACCTTTCGCTACTAATAAGTAACGAAAGGTGATTTTTTGATCACAGAATCTTACATCTCTTTCTTTACAAACTGCTTGTCAAATTCAGGATTATAATAATAGTAGTTTTTCGGATTTAACGTAGTCTTTATATTTTCCAGAGCCTCACCAAATCTCTGAAAGTGAACTACTTCCCGCGCCCGCAAAAATTTAAGTGGTTCTCTTACATCCGGGTCTTCGATTATACGAATTAAATTATCGTAAGTGGTTCTGGCTTTCTGTTCTGCAGCAAGGTCTTCTACCAGATCAGTGATGGCATCGCCTTTTGACTGAAATTCACAGGCATTAAAAGGAACTCCTCCGGCGGCCATAGGCCATAATGCGGTAGTATGATCGATATAATAGGCATCAAAACCAGCCGTTTTTGCCTGTTCAATGGTCAGGTTTTTTGTAAGCTGGTAAATAATGGAGCAAATCATCTCCAAATGCCCCAGCTCTTCCGTTCCGATATCAGTTAAAAGTCCTCCCACTTCCTTGCATGGCATGGTATATCTTTGGGAAAGATAACGCATGGAAGCTGCCAGTTCTCCGTCAGGTCCGCCAAACTGGCTGATAATAAGAGAAGCCGTTTTGGGACAGGTATTTTTTATATTTACAGGAAATTGCAGTCTTTTTTCATAAGTCCACATCAGAATACACCTCCTTCCCATGGAAGAGGTCCGTCACTCCAGGTAAAGTGTCTCTGGTCCGGATATTTTGTGTGTGATTTTGTCTTATTGTTGCTGTCAGGGCAGATACAGTTCATGGTGAGCGGTTCAAAATTATCTGCATAGGTTTGAAGAAGCTGTTTCCTCTGGGTCATTGCATCTTTAAAAGCGTTCAGAGCGTTTTCATCGAGAGGATGGGTATCTAAATAAAGGTTTAAATCATTTACAGTAAAGCTGATCTCAGTTATCTGACTGAGCAGGTTCTTTTGATCAATCATGGCTGTTCCCCTCCTGTTACGTAAAATGGCAAATCAAGACTGGGGAATATAGTTCCGTGTTTTAAAGCAGTTTTAGGATCGTAAGGCTGTTCCCAAGGCTGCATGGGAACGGTTGCTATGGCTAATGCTACGGTTTTGCTGGGTGTTGCAGTTTCGCATTCACATTCCTTTACAGCTACTGAATTCATAGTAACACTCCCTTCTTTAGATGAATTCTTTAACTCTTTTTTATTATGGAGCGAAAATAAAAATTTACTTTGCAAAAATTATCCCAGATTACCCATTGTGATCTTATTGTAATAATGAAGAAAATGAAATATAATAGAGACAAAGTCAAGGGAATTGACATAAAATGTAAAACAATTATGACAGGAGAGCAGACGATTGAGTGATAAGAAATTTGCAGTTTTGATTGATTCGGATAATATTTCCGCCAAGTACATCACGTGTATTCTGGATGAGATGACCCGATACGGGGTAATTACATACAAAAGAATCTACGGTGACTGGACAAGCGCCCAGATGGGCAAATGGAAGATGGAACTTCTTGAGAATTCCATCACACCAATTCAGCAGTTTTCAAATACAGTAGGAAAGAATGCAACCGATTCCGCTATGATTATCGATGCTATGGATTTGCTCTATACAGATAACGTAGATGGATTTTGTATTGTATCCAGTGACAGTGATTTTACCCGTCTTGCCAGCCGTCTGCGGGAATCCGGTAAGGAAGTCATTGGAATGGGAGAGGAAAAGACCCCTAAGTCTTTCCGTGCTGCCTGTACAGTATTTACCAACCTTGAAGTTTTGCTGGATCAGGATGAAGAGGGAACTGGTGGCGGCGCCATTGGTAAAGAAGTGATTGAACAGGATATTACTTCCATAATCCTGGAGAATGAGGATAAAAACAAGGCAACTGGTCTGGGAGAAATCGGCAACCGTCTGGTTAAAAAATATTCGGATTTTGACGTGAGAAATTACGGTTACAGCTCTTTGTCCAAGTTTCTTGAAGAGATGGATAGTTTTGAACTGAGAAAGACCAGCAATGTAGTGACTGTCCGTATGAAGGACAACCGTACCAGAAAGCAGGAACTTGATGATTATGCCGTGAAACTGGTAAAAGGCAGCGGGAAAAATGGAATGGAGCTGGCGGCACTTGGGAATGGAATGCATCGTAAATTTACTGATTTTAAAGTTAAGGATTACGGTTATTCCACGTTTTCCAAGTTTGTACACAGCATTTCCCAGCTGGAAGTCCGGGAGAATAAAAATAACAGTAATTCCGTATTTTTAAAATAAAGAAAACGACTGGGATGAGATATAATAAACCTTCAGGCTGAGTTATTTTATTTACATCAGACTGAAGGTTTATATAAATTTTCGAACCGTCTGGCATCTGGTTATTATAATACATACAAAACAAATTCTGTGGGAACCAGAGCAATACAATTGGACACGTTTCGAACGATCTGATTGAGACTGATTCACCAGATTCAAAACAAAATACAACCGCACTATTAATAGTTTTTTAGGAGGATAAATGGGGAAAACCTCGCAGGAATCAGGGTTTTACAAGACAATGTAAAAAAAGAAAAAAATTGACAAAAAAGTGTTGACAATTAATACAATTCATATTATACTAATGAAGCAGTCGGGAACGAGAGAAAATAAAAGCTCCTGACAAGCACTGGGATCTTAGCTCAGCTGGGAGAGCATCTGCCTTACAAGCAGAGGGTCACAGGTTCGAGCCCTGTAGGTCCCACTGATAAGCGAGTGCTTATCAAACAATTAAATATGGCGGAATAGCTCAGTTGGCCAGAGCACACGGTTCATACCCGTGGTGTCGAGAGTTCGAATCTCCCTTCCGCTACTTAAAAAACACACGGTAATCTGATATATGAGTCGGATCCGATGTGTTTTTTTATTTGCAACAATTGTCGTGGATTAAAATACTGGCCAGCATCAATGGTGCTGGCCAGTCGCATCAGGTCATTAAACCTGATTAAAATCAGTTTGACATGCATTGGTAATATCTGTCTCTGGTACATCATAAAACTTTATCCAGTAAAAGTTATTGTAAGATACAGCGCCAAGTTCTTCCTTAGTTCCAAACCATTCAACATATTTAATCCAACCGCCATAAGGAGCACCTGCTGGAAGCTGTGTTGCAGGATCGATGGGATTTTGACAGATTCCGTAGTCGTTCAGCTCATACCAACCGGTATCAAGCTTAACCCAGCCGCTTTGAGCGTAACCGGCTTCATTAAAATAGTACCAGTATTCCCCAACTTTTTCCAACTTGTTAGCCGGATAGGATGCGTCATCTTTCTCATACCACCACCCCTGGTCGTTGCTTTTCCATTCAGCAGCATAAGCAGTCATACTGAATGCTGCGGCCAATAACGCAGCAACTAGAAATAATTGCACTTTTCTCATGGTAAATACCCCCGTTAATTTTATTTGCTTGCAGTCGGCCTTAAGACTGACTGACAAATATAAAAATATTATATAAAAAGCGTGTTAAAAATGCAATAAAAATATGATGTTCGGATAAATAAGCTCATAAACTACAAAATTCTTTCTTTTTCGACAAGGCACCCAGACCTTTTTCCTTTTTTTTATATTCATTTTTGATGTTTTATGTTATACTTACAAATAGCAAAAAGCGGAGGGATTCCATGTACTATTTTATTGTTAACCCGAACTCCTGTTGCGGACGGGGTAAAATTATCTGGGATAAGCTGGAACGGACATTAAACGCTTCCAGTGTGGAATATCAGGCATATTTAACTGAAAAGCCAGGGGACGCAAAGATATTTGCAAAAAATTTAACAGAAGGGTGTAAAGAATCCAATGTAATCATCGCAGTTGGAGGCGATGGGACAGTCAATGAGATTCTTGATGGATATTCCATGTGCAGTTGTGTTACACTTGGTTATATTCCGGCAGGATCTGGCAATGATCTTGCAAGAAGCTTAAAACTTCCTAAGAATCCCATCCGATGTTTAAATAAGATTTTGCACCCCAAATATTATAAATTGATGGACTATGGAGTATTATCATATGGAGACAGTGAGATCTCTCATCGCCGCTTTATGGTCAGTTCCGGTATCGGCATGGACGCGGCTGTCTGTCATAATCTGTTGTATTCCAGAACGAAAGGGCTGCTTCACAGACTGAGAATTGGGAAAATGGCCTATTTGCTTGTGGGCATCAGACAACTTATATCAGCGAAGCCCTGCAAGGGATATATCGTCCTGAACGGAGTACAAAAGATTGAGTTTAACCATGCTTATTTCATTTCGACCCATATTCATCCATATGAAGGCGGAGGATTTAAATTTGCGCCAGATGCAGATTTTGAAGACGGAAAACTGTCAGTCTGCGTGATGAATAACCGGAAAAAGAGTAAGCTTATCTGTGTACTGCTTAATTCCCTTATGGGAAAAAAGTCTGTAAACAAAGGAATCCGCTTCTATACCTGCGAAGAGATTCACATTCATATGGATCGCCCCATGGCGGTTCATGCTGATGGAGAAAGCTGTTTCTGTCAGAATGACGTGGAGATCCGCTGTATCAGTAAGAAACTTCGAATGATCGTTTAAGATCTGATCTATTTATATAGGAAAGGAAAAAATAATGAGAATTGGACAGGGATATGATGTTCATAAATTTGCAGAAGGCAGAGATTTAATTCTGGGTGGAGTGACCATTCCATATGAGATGGGACTTCTGGGACATTCAGATGCAGATGTGCTGACCCATGCAGTAATAGATGCTTTATTGGGAGCTGCTGGATTAGGAGATATCGGGGAACATTTCCCTGACACAGATCCTAAGTTTAAAGGGGTTTCCAGTATCGAACTGTTAAAGAATGTGGCGGGTCTGCTGGAAGAGAACGGATATGTTGTGGAGAATATCGATTCCACTGTAATCGCCCAAAAACCAAAGCTTTTGTCATACAGACCGCTTATGGCGAAGAATATGGCTGACGCGCTGAATCTGCCGGTTGACAAGGTGAACGTGAAAGCGACAACAGAGGAAGGACTGGGATTTACCGGAAGAGGAGAAGGGATTTCCTCACAGGCCGTTGTTCTTTTAACTTCTGTCGGAGATTACTGTTATGATGAAAGAATCATGCAAAGCGACTGTCAGGGCTGTAAAGGCTGCTGTAAACATGAATAACAGGAGAAGAAGGGAGACAGCATGAAAATATTTAATACATTATCCAGACAAAAAGAAGAGTTCGTACCGTTAGAAGCAGGGAAGGTGAAGATGTATGTCTGCGGACCTACGGTATATAATCTGATCCACATCGGAAATGCACGTCCGATGATTGTATTTGATACAGTACGGAGATATTTTGAATATAAGGGCTACGATGTAAATTTTGTTTCCAACTTTACCGATGTGGATGACAGGATTATTAAAAAAGCCATTGAAGAGGGCGTTGATGCAGATACGGTATCAAAGCGCTACATTGAAGAGTGCAAAAAGGATATGGAGGCCATGAATGTAAAGCCGGCAACCAAAAATCCTCTTGCTACGGAAGAAATCTGCGGAATGCTTGATATGATCGCACATTTGATTGAGTCCGGTCATGCATACGAAGCGAAGGATGGAACTGTTTATTTCCGTACAAAGTCATTTGAACAGTATGGAAAACTGTCTCATAAAAACCTGGAGGATCTGCAGTCCGGCTTTCGTGAACTGAAAGTAACCGGAGAAGAGGAAAAGGAAGATCCTTCTGATTTCGTACTCTGGAAACCGAAAAAAGAAGGGGAGCCTTACTGGGAATCTCCCTGGTGCAACGGCCGTCCAGGCTGGCACATTGAGTGCTCGGTTATGTCCAAGAAATATCTGGGTGACCAGATCGATATTCATGCAGGCGGTGAGGATTTAATCTTCCCCCATCATGAGAATGAGATTGCGCAGAGTGAGGCAGCCAACGGAAAAGAATTTGCAAAATACTGGATGCATAACGCATTTCTTAATATTGATAACAGGAAGATGTCAAAATCTCTGGGTAACTTTTTTACCGTTCGTGATATCAGTGAAAAATATGATCTTCAGGTGCTTCGTTTCTTTATGCTCAGTGCCCATTACAGAAGTCCTATAAATTTCAGCGCAGATTTAATGGAGTCCTCTAAAAATGGTTTGGAGCGCATCCTGACTGCGGTTGATAAGTTAAAAAGCCTGGAAGCTTCAGCTAAAACAGAGGGGATGCTTGAGAAGGAAGACAAAAATCAGGTTAACGCTCTGGTGGAGAAATACGAAGCTGCCATGGATGATGATTTTAATACGGCAGATGCCATCTCCGCAATTTTTGAACTGGTGAAAGTAAGCAATTCCACTACCGATGAGGAAAGCTCTCTGGAGTATGTTACTTTGCTGAAAAATACCATCGAAAAGCTTTGCGATATTCTGGGCATTATCACAGAAAAAGAAGAAGTGATTCTTGCGGAAGAGATTGAAGCTATGATTGCTGCAAGACAGCAGGCAAGAAAAGACAAGGACTTTGCGCTGGCTGATGAAATCAGGGGTAAACTGTTGGATCAGGGCATAGTACTGGAGGACACCAGGGAAGGTGTAAAATGGAAGAGAGTATAATTTCACTGACTGCATTTGCCGATTATTTTGCAGATACACTTCAGTTAAAGAAAGTGGATATTACCAGTTATTCTCCTCTTGCACTGGCCTATATCGGAGACGCGGTGTATGAACTGATTATCCGGACGAAAGTCATGAATCATGGAAGCACCCAGGTGAATAACATGCATAAGAAAAGCGCCAGACTGGTGAATGCTAAGGCTCAGGCTGACATCATCAGAAGTCTGGTGGAAGGGGAAGAACTGACTGAGGAGGAGATTACCGTATACAAGCGGGGGCGCAATGCCAAATCTGCCACAACAGCCAAACATGCGACAGTGGCAGATTACAGAACCGCAACCGGGTTTGAAGCTTTATGCGGTTATCTCTATTTAAGCGGAAAGCTGGAACGTTTGATTTGGGTGGTAAGCAGGGGGCTTAACAGAATAGGAGAACTGGAATGATAGAAGAATTTACAATAGAAGGAAGGAATGCAGTTCTTGAAGCGTTCCGTTCCGGAAAGACCATTGACAAGCTGTACGTGCAGAAAGGTGTATCCGATGGCCCAATTCAATCCATCTTAAGGGAAGCCAAAAAGACAGATACCATCGTTAACTTTGTGGAAAGAGAGCGTCTGGATCAGATGTCTGAGGAAGGTCACCATCAGGGTGTGATCGCCCATGCTGCTGCTTATGAATATGCAGAAGTGGAAGATTTGTTAAAAGCAGCAGAAGAAAAGGGAGAACCGCCGTTTTTCTTCCTCCTTGACGGAATTGAAGATCCTCACAATCTGGGAGCCATTATCCGTACAGCCAACCTTGCAGGAGCCCATGGTGTTATTATACCGAAGCGGAGAGCTGTTGGTTTAACCGCTACAGTGGCAAAGACTTCAGCAGGTGCGCTTAATTATACACCGGTTGCAAAAGTAACCAATTTAACTGCTGTAATGGAAGATTTAAAGAAAAAGGGAATGTGGTTCGTATGTGCGGATATGGATGGAGAAATCATGTACCGCCTGGATTTAAAAGGACCCATTGGTCTTGTTATTGGCAGTGAGGGAAGCGGAGTGGGCAGACTGGTAAAAGAAACCTGTGATATGGTCGCCTCCATTCCGATGAAGGGAAACATTGATTCTCTCAATGCCTCAGTAGCTGCAGGAGTGCTGGCTTATGAGATAGTAAGGCAGCGTCTGGGATAACCATTTAGGAGATGATGAGCATGAGAAAAAAAGGTATGGCTGCTGCTGCCGTCAGTGCAGCCCTGTTGTTTTCTTTAAACGGCTGTGCTCCGGCAAACCGGATTGCTTCTGCTGATCAGACAGCAGAAGCCACAGAGTGGAAAACGGTTCTTACAATTAAAGATGAGGCAGTTCCTCTTTATTCCAAACCTGCGGGAAGCAGTGTTAAGGTTCCTCAGGCATCAGGAACGGTTACTTACAACAGCAATTCCGTTCTTTTAGATGCGTCCAATACCAGCCATGGATATGTGATGGTACAGTATACAGGTAATTCAGCTAAAATTAAGGTTCAGGTTATGAAAAGCGGAGGCGAGACATATACCTATGATTTAAATTCCAGATCGGCGTATGAGGTATTTCCTCTGACTGAAGGAAGCGGAACCTATACAGTCCGGGTATTGGAACAGGTTTCTGGAAACCAATATGCGGTAAAATCCAATAACAGTTTAAACGTAACGCTGTCAAATGAGTATGAACCATTTTTGTATCCCAACCAGTATGTGAATTTTACTGCCGGCAGCGCTGTGGTTGCAAAAGGTGCAGAAGTTGCTGCTTCTGCAGCAGATGGGCTGGGAGTTGTAAGCAATGTATATAATTACGTTGTACAGAATTTTACATACGATACTGCACTTGCCAATTCAGTCCAGTCAGGTTACTTACCCAATGTGGATCATGTTCTGTCTGTGAAGAAGGGAATCTGCTTTGACTATGCAGCTGTCATGACAGCTATGCTTCGCTCTCAGAATATCCCAACCAAACTGGTGGTGGGATATACAGGAAGCCTTTACCACGCATGGGTGAGTGTGTACATAGAAGGACAGGGCTGGGTGGATAATATCATTTATTTTGACGGAACTCAGTGGAAACTGATGGATCCAACCTTTGCCTCGTCGGGAAAGAATGATCCTTCCATTAAGGATTATATTACAAACAGCTCCAATTATAAGGCGAAATATACGTATTAATGAATGGAATGAAAAGGGAGAAAGGACAGATGGCAAAAGTAGAGAAAAAACAGTATTCTGCCCGGGAACTTTCTGCATTCTGCCTACAGATATCCATTCTTCTTCATGCAGCGATCCCTCTTGATGAGGGATTGTCTGTTATGGCGGAGGATGCGCAGCGTGAGGAAGAAAAGAAGCTGCTTTTATCCATGGCAGAGGAAGCAGAACTGGGAAATCCATTTTCCAAAGTATTGAAAGAAACCGGAGTTTATCCGGCTTATATGGTCCGGATGGCAAGGCTTGGAGAAGAGACAGGAACTCTGGATCAGATTATGGAGTCTTTAGCCGGATATTATGAAAAAGAACATATTATGAGGAAGAACATGAAGAACGCAGTTTCCTATCCTGCAATGATGATTGGGATGCTTTTGATTGTTCTGTTTGTACTGTTTACCAAGGTGATGCCTGTATTTGAGAAGGTATATAAACAGCTGGGGGCTCAGATGCCGCCGGTATCAATTGCTGCAACAAGACTGGGAGGAATATTCTGTGCCATATCGCTGGTGATCATTCTTCTCCTTGGGATTGCAGCATTTTTTGTCTGGATTTTAGGGAGGAACGGGAGAAGATTCCTTCTTGCAGAGCGATTACTCAACTGGATGAAGCGAAGAAGTAAAATAGCAAAATCCATAGCAAACCGCCGCTTTACTGCAGTTCTTTCCCTAACCTTAAAAAGCGGGCTGGATCTGGAAAAAGGTATGGAGCTTGCAGGTGAGCTGGTAGAAAACCCTGCAGTGGAAGAGAAAATACGACAGTGTGCCAGTCAGCTGGAAGCCGGAAGCGACTATTACAGCGCAATGAAAGAGACGGGCCTTTTCAACGGGTTTTATATCCAGATGATTAAAGTAGGAACAAGAAGCGGCCGTCTGGACAGTGTGATGTCAGAGATATCAAAAAGCTATGAGGAAGAGGCAGATCTTGCCACGGAGCAGATGATTGGCCGGTTTGAACCAACTGTGATAGCAGTTCTGGCAGTTTCGGTTGGTATGATTCTTCTGTCAGTCATGCTGCCGTTAATCGGTGTTCTGTCTGCCATCGGCTAGGAGGTCTCTATGAAAAAACGAAATGGTTCAGGAAAAGAGCTGTTAGGACAGCTTGTATCCCTTGGGGCGTTTTCTCTCGCCGTTGTGCTTTTTGTCTCTTCCGCTCTGACTTTTTCAAAGCGGTCTGGAGAGAGAGGTGCAGAGACTTTACGGGATGCCATACGCAGGGCATCGGTTCAGTGCTATGCTATTGAAGGAAGATATCCACCCAGTGTGGAGTATTTAGAAGAAAATTACGGCATTAAAATAGACAGAGACCGCTACGATGTATTTTACAGCGGATTCGCATCAAATTTCATGCCGGATATCACGGTTAACTTACAAAATCCATAGAGAGGTAGCCATGGCAGGAAAAGAAATACCAAAAAGCCGGTTGGGAACCATCGTATTTCCCCTCCTTTTATTTCTCGTGTTTGTGATGTGTGCTCTGTTTCTGATTCTGATCGGTGGCAGAGTTTATGAGAACATCAATAACAGATCGGAACTGACCTATGAGAAAGATATAGCTTTCAGCTATATTGCCAATAAGGTCAGGCAGGCAGATGAAGCCGGTGCTGTATCACTGACTGATGTGGATGGAGTGCAGGTACTTACATTGAAGCAGTCTATAGAAGACACGTCGTATGTGACACAGATTTATTACCGTGACGGAAGCTTATGGGAGCTGTTTGCAGATCAGGACAGTGGATTATCCATTGGTGACGGAAATCAGATATTGGAATGCAAAGAAATCACCATGAATATGGAGGACCACCTTCTCCATTTGAAATCAGAAGGTGAAACAGGAAGCCAGCTCTTTATCTCTTTAAGAAGCAAAGGAGCTGCAGATGAATAGAAAAAACAGATCCAATGTAATGATGATGGAGATGATTGTCGCCGTATTTTTCTTTCTGCTGTGTGCAGCTGTCTGCATTCAGGCATTTGTAAAGGCGGACTTACTGAGTAAAAGAGCAGCTGATTTAAATCAGAGTGTTCTGATTGCACAAAGTGTAGCTGAAATCTGGAAGGCAGAAGGAGAAGCGGGACTGATTCACCGTTTCAATGGTGTGAAACAGGATTCCCCAGTGGAAACCTACATCATGATGTTTGACAAAAAAGGGAATGCCGCTGACCAGTCCCAAGCCGTTTATTACGGAGAGGTTAAGCCTGTAAGTGAACTGGAAGCGGAAGTGACTGTATCAAAGGCTGGTAATACGCTTTATACTCTGGCGGTTGGCCGGCATGAAAACCCTTGAGTGAAGGAGGAATCATATGGCGAAACAGGAGATTGGCTACAGGGCCAATATGGGAACGCCTACTCTTATTCTGATATTTATGATTCTCTGTCTGGTTACTTTTGGAATGCTTTCTCTTAGTACTGCCAAAAGCGAATGGAATCTGGCCCAGAGGAATGCAGATTCTGTTACAGAGTATTATAGGGCAGATAAAGAGGGAGAAGTTTTTTATCAGATGGTTTTGCAGAGTTCACGTTCCGGGAAACTGGGAGATTACTATGATTCACAGACTGGGATGGCATCCACTCAGATTCCCATGAAACGATCCCAGTCTCTTTCCATAAAGCTTCATGTACCACCGGATCAGAGCGGGAAGATAGAAATATCCCAGTGGAAAGTCATACAGACAGAAGATTATGAAATTGATCAATCCCTGCCGGTTTTTAAGGGCGGGAATTGACAGAGCAGGAGATTGGAAGATGAAGGTAGTAGATTTGTTGAGTTCTGCTGTGGCACAGAAGGCATCTGATATCTTTCTTGTGCCCGGTATGCCGTTTTCGTATAAGATCGGAAGCAGAATTGTTTACCAGAGTGAGGAAAAGCTGTACCCCGCCCAGATGGAGCTGCTGATAACGGAACTTTACCAGCTGGCAGGAGAAAGAGACATGGGGAAGGTAAGGGAACATGGTGATGATGATTTTTCCTTTGCCATACCAGGAATCTCCAGATTTCGCTCCAGCGTATTCCGCCAGAGAGGTTCTCTGGCTGCAGTGATCCGTGTGGTGAACTTCGATCTCCCTGATTATAAGGAGCTTCATATTCCGGAAAGTGTGATGGATGCAGCCAGACTGACGAAAGGATTTGTACTGGTAACAGGGCCGGCGGGAAGCGGAAAGACAACCACCCTTGCCTGTATTATTGATAAGATTAATAATAATAGAAATGCCCATGTTATTACGTTGGAAGACCCCCTGGAATACTTACACCGCCATAAACAGAGCGTGGTAACCCAGCGGGAAGTGACTACGGATACAGACAGCTATGTGACCGGACTTCGTTCGGCGCTGCGTCAGGCTCCGGATGTCATACTGGTTGGAGAGATGAGGGATTACGAAACAATCCGAATTGCCATGACTGCAGCGGAGACTGGTCATCTGGTGATTTCTACACTTCATACTGTGGGTGCAGCCAATACCATTGACCGTATTATCGACAGCTTTCCGCCGAATCAGCAGCAGCAGATTCGAATGCAGCTGTCTATGGTAATGCAGTCTGTGATATCCCAGCAGCTGATTCCTACCGTAGACGGAGGTGTATATCCCGCATTTGAAATCATGTTTTTTAACAATGCAATCCGAAATATGATTCGGGAATCAAAGACTCATCAGATTGATTCCGTCATTGCCACAGCTCAGGCAGAAGGAATGCGTTCCATGGATTCCAGCCTGTTAGACCTTTACAGGGAAGGCAGAATCTCAAAGGAAAATGCAATTATTTACAGCAGTAACAGTGAATTGATGTCAAAAAAAATTGAACGGGGAATATCAAACGCATAGTTTCCATTTCATGCAGTAACACTATCTATAATACGAATAGGAGAGTGGCATAAAATATGAGAACAGATAAAAGAAAAGTTGCGCTTGTTGGGACTGGAATGGTTGGAATGAGCTACGCTTATTCCATGTTAAACCAGGGAATTTGTGATGAACTTGTTTTAATCGATATTAATCGAAAAAGAGCAGAGGGAGAAGCCATGGATTTAAATCATGGGCTTGCTTTTTCCGGATATCATATGAAGATTTATGCAGGAGAATACAGGGACTGTTCCGATGCGGATATTGTGGTGATTTGTGCAGGCGTGGCACAGAAACAGGGAGAAACCAGACTTGATCTGTTAAAACGCAATGCTTCCGTCTTTGAGTCCATTGTGCAGCCCGTAACAGAGTCCGGATTTAACGGAATCTTTCTTGTTGCAACCAATCCGGTAGACATTATGGCCAGGATTACCTATTCTCTTTCCGGCTTTAATCCCAAGCGGGTGTTAGGAAGCGGTACAGCCCTGGACACAGCCAGGCTGCGGTATCTCCTTGGGGAATCACTTCGAGTTGATCCAAGAAATGTCCATGCATACGTAATGGGCGAGCACGGAGACAGTGAATTCGTACCGTGGAGTCAGGCCATGATTGCTACAAAACCCATATTATCACTTTGTGGAAGCGGCGGCGAAGATGATATGGTATGCAGGGAGGAGTTAAAACGGATCGAAGATGAGGTGCGGGGAGCGGCATACCGTATTATTGATGCAAAGCAGGCAACCTACTATGGAATCGGAATGGCTTTAACCAGAATTACAAAAGCAATACTTGGAGACGAGAACAGTGTCTTTACCGTATCAACCATGTTAAGAGGGGAATACGGTCAGAATGACGTATATGCGGGAGTTCCCTGCATCATAAATAAGAACGGCATTCAGCGGGTTTTAACTCTCTCTCTTACAGAAGAAGAGAGGAAACAGTTTGGCCATTCCTGTGATACGTTACGAGAAAGCTTTCAGGGTATTTTATAAAAATATAGCAGGAAAGAATGGGGAAAACCCTGTTCTTTCCTGGTCTGTTCCGGTCTCAATAAAGGACTTTTATGCGAAGTATTTGTAGAATTTTTGTAGTTTCATGTATATTATAAAAAACTTATAAAAAACGTTGACAAATAGATATTCCCATGCTATGATATACGAGGTTCGAGCGACGAACCAAAGAAATGCTGATGTGGCACAGGTGGTAGCGCACCTCATTGGTAGTGAGGAGGTCACGGGTCCGAGTCCCGTCATCAGCTTATAACAAACGGGAAGTCTTATTCAAGAGACTTCCCGTTTTTGTTATATCATAAAAAGAAGAGAAGGAGGCAGGTTGTTATGGGGAAGAAAAGCAGGAAACGAAAAAGTGCATGGTATTTATTTTTTCGTCCCATAAAGGTCATACTCTTTGTATTTCTGTTGGCGATGGTGATAGGGTGCCTGGCTGGGGGTGCCGTATTTTTAAAATATCAGGATGAGATCATGACATGTAAGGAAAAGGCTGACACCATTATAAGTCAGACTTCCAAAACTGATTTCTCACAGCCAATGGATACAAGGGTTTATGATTCTGAAGGAAACTTAATCGGAACCATTAATTCCGGTCATTACGAATATGTACCAATTACGGGGATCAGCGAAAATCTTCAGAATGCTTACATAGCCCAGGAGGACAGGAGATTCTATAAACATCATGGAATTGATTACAAAGGGCTTTTAAGAGCTGGTCTGGTTTTCATAAAAAACAAAGGTGTGGCGACCCAGGGAGGCAGTACCATCACCCAGCAGGTGATCAAAAACACCTATCTAACCCAGGAGAGGACCATTCAGAGAAAGATAACAGAATTCTTTGCTGCTCCCCGGATGGAGGACAAGTATTCCAAAAAGGATATTATGGAATTTTACTGCAATACCAATTATTATGCAAACCGCAGTTATGGTGTATCCGAGGCCAGCCGTTATTATTTTGATAAGGAAGCAAAGGATTTGACTATCTGGGAAGCAGCAACTCTTGCCGGAATCAGTAACAATCCTTCCAGGTATGACCCGGTGGCACATCCTGATACCTCCAAATGGAAGCGGGATCAGGTAATTGACAATATGGCGCTTTGTAAGTTCATCACCAGGGAAGAGCAGGAGAATGCCAAAGCCCAGCCCCTTACAGTCGCCAAGGTTTATGAAGGCGGAACGACGGAGAATTATCAGACCAGCTACGCCATACATTCCGCTGTGCTGGAACTGATGAAGAATGATGACTTTGTATTTCAGTATGTCTTTCCAAGTAAAAGTTCCTATGATTCCTATAAGGAATTATATCAGGAGCAGTATCAGGCAAAAAGCGATATGGTACGCAAGGGAGGATTTGAAATTCATACCAGCCTGGATTCCAAACTGCAGGCTGCGCTGCAAAACAACATCGATACTCATTTAAAGGGGTTTACGGAAGTTCAGGAGAATGGAAAATTCGCTTTACAGGGAGCGGCTGTCTGCGTAGACAACCGGACCGGATATGTGGTGGCAATAGTAGGCGGACGGGGAACCGATGATGAATATAACCGTGGATTTTTAAGCAGAAGGCAGCCAGGCTCTACCATTAAGCCGCTGATTGATTACGCTCCTGCATTTGAAACCGGCTTTTATTATCCTTCCAGACTGGTCAATGATCATTTGTTTGACGGTGGGCCCAAAAACAGCGGAAGCAAGTACTTTGGTGAAGTGTCTGTAAGAGAAGCATTAAACCGGAGTTTAAATACAGTCGCATGGCAGGTTCTGACGGATATTGGAGTCGATAAAGGGATCAGCTATCTGGGAAAAATGCACTTCGTGGGCTTAAGCAATATGGACAATGGCAACAGCAGTATGAGTATCGGAGGTTTTACTGAGGGAGCCAGAGTTGTGGATATGGCAAAAGGCTATTCGGTTCTTGCCAATCAGGGAAAATACAGCAATAAAACCTGCATTACAAGTATTAAGAGCCAGTATGACGGGGAAATTTATAAAGGCAGTCAGGCAGATGAGAGAATCTTTACGGAAGATACGGCATACATGGTTACCGATGTCCTGAAAGGAACTTTGGATAAGCCTTACGGAACAGGCTCCGGACTGGGAATTAATGTTCCGGCAGCAGGAAAAACAGGAACCACTAACAGCAGTAAGGATACCTGGTTCTGCGGTTATACCAGATATTACACCACTGCGATCTGGGTGGGATATGATACTCCCAGAGCAATGCCGGGAGTTTACGGAAAGACTTATTCCGGTAAGATGTGGCATGATTTTATGGCTGAAATCAATAAGGACCTGCCTCCCCTGGACTGGGATATGCCTTCTACCGTTTCCGCTTATAATGTGGATTCCAGAGGAGAGAAAACGGATCAGGAAACTGGCAATAAGGATTTATTCTCCTCCGTGGCAGAAGCGGCAGCAATGGCAGATACAAAGAAATGGAAAGATGAAGAAGCCCGTAAGCAGCAGGAAGCCCAGTCTCAGATGAATCAGGCAGCACAGGATGCAGCCAGACAGACCCAGGAACAGGCAGCCGCTTCGTTGCAGTCTCTGATTGCTGAATTTAACGGACTAAATCACCGTGACAGTTCTACGGATGATAAGATTACAACGGCTAAAACATATTTGGAGCAGTTAAACGGAACGGAAACTTATGACAGTTTAAAGCAGGCACTAGATGAAGCGGTCAACCGTGTTCTTGCTCTTCCAAAACAGGATGATTCGTCGAAACCACAGGAGATCGGACCTGGAATGACGAAACCAAGAGAGACCGCAACTCCTGTTTTCCCTGGGGATAGTAACCCTCAGTCAGGCGGGGAAGTTGGCAACGGACCGGGCGATGATGACACCCAGGCAGAAGCGGTGGGACCTGGAATGGAATAAAAATAGAGTGAAGTCATTGTTTTTTCCGGATGTTCGTTATATAATAAAATTTGTCTGAAACATCACGAGAATGAAGATATAGGAGTGTGTTTATAATGAATCGAATTAGAACCAGATATGCCCCAAGCCCCACAGGACGCATGCACGTAGGCAATTTAAGAACAGCCATGTATGCGTACCTGATTGCAAAACATGAAGGTGGAGATTTTCTTCTCCGTATTGAAGATACCGATCAGGAACGTTTTGTAGAAGGTGCTGTGGAGATTATTTATAGAACATTGGAAGAGACAGGACTCGTTCATGATGAAGGTCCTGATAAGGATGGCGGAGTTGGTCCTTATGTACAGAGTGAACGTCACGCTCAGGGAATGTACCTTGATTATGCCAGGATGCTGGTGGAAAAAGGAGAGGCTTACTACTGCTTCTGTACCCAGGAACGTCTGGATTCTTTAAAGAAAACCGTAGACGGTCAGGAAATCATGGTTTATGACAAGCATTGCCTTCACCTTACGAAAGAAGAGGTACAGGCTAATCTGGCGGCAGGAATGCCATACGTAATACGCCAGAATAATCCGGTTGACGGAACCACCACATTCCACGATGAAATTTACGGTGATATCACAGTAGATAACTCAGAGCTTGATGATATGGTTCTGATTAAATCCGATGGATATCCAACTTACAATTTTGCCAATGTAGTGGATGATCACCTGATGGGAATCACCCATGTGGTAAGAGGTAACGAGTATTTATCCTCTTCACCCAAATATAACCGTCTTTACGACGCGTTTGGCTGGGAAGTTCCGGTTTATGTACACTGTCCTCTGATTACCAATGAGGAACATAAAAAATTAAGCAAGAGAAGCGGCCATGCTTCTTATGAGGATTTAATTGAACAGGGATTCATTTCTGAGGCAGTGGTTAATTATGTGGCTTTGCTTGGCTGGTCACCAGTTGGAAACCAGGAGATTTTCTCTCTCAAAGAATTAATTCAGGAATTTGATTTCCACAATATCAGTAAATCCCCGGCTGTGTTCGACATGACCAAGTTAAAGTGGATGAACAGTGAATACATGAAAGCGATGGACTTAGACAGATTTTATGGAATGGCAGAACCTTATATCAGGAAAGTCATTAAAAAGGATCTGGATTTCACAAAGATCGCTGCCATGGTTAAGACCAGAATCGAAGTGTTCCCTGATATTGAGAATCATATTGATTTCTTTCAGGAGTTGCCGGAATATGACTGCTCCATGTATTTTAATAAGAAGATGAAGACGGACAGCCAGACCTCTCTTTCCCTGTTACAGGAGATACTTCCCATTCTGGAAGCACAGGAAGATTACAGCAACGATGCACTTTATGCTGCGCTTTCCGCATTTGTTTCTGAAAAAGGATATAAAACCGGCTATGTTATGTGGCCCATCCGCACTGCAGTTTCCGGCAAGCAGATGACTCCGGCAGGTGCAACAGAAATCATGGAGGTCCTTGGAAAAGAAGAATCCTTAAATCGAATCAGAAAAGGAATCGAACTTTTAAGCAAAGAGACTTTATAGAAAAGAAGATGAAAGCAGGGGAAAGGCAGAAAACCGGACTCCTGCTTCTTTGTTTGACTCGGAGGATAACATGAAACAACAAGTGACCTATGAAGGCGCCCAGAAAGAAGCAATTCTTCACCGGGATGGACCGATGTTAGTGCTGGCTGGGCCGGGATCAGGAAAAACATTTACCATTACGCACAGAGTCTGCCATCTCATTGAGGAATATCACGTGGATCCGTCCCGCATTCTGGTCATTACATTTACCAAGGCGGCAGCCACGGAGATGAAGGAACGATTTGATGCATTGATGGGAGATCCTGCTCCCTTTGTCAGCTTCGGTACCTTTCATGCCATATTTTTCCGTATTCTCAAATTCGCCTATCGCTATGATGCCAGGAATATTATCAGGGAAGACCAGAAAACCAGGTTCGTAAAGGAAGAAATGGACCGCCGCAGTGTGGAAGTGGAAGATGAAGGGGATTTTATTACCTCTATTTTATCAGAGATCAGTTCTGTGAAAGGGGATATGATCTCACTGGATCATTATTACTCCAAAAATTGCTCAGAAGAAATATTTAAACAGCTTTATCTGGGGTATGAGGACAGGCTGAGAAAAGCCAATCTGATTGATTTTGACGACATGCTGGTCATGTGCCATGAGCTTTTCACCCAGAGAAAAGATATACTGGCAGCGTGGCAGAGAAAATACCAGTACATTCTGGTGGATGAGTTCCAGGATATTAACCGGGTACAGTATGAAATTGTCCGTATGCTTGCGAAGCCTGAGGATAATCTTTTTATTGTGGGTGACGATGACCAGTCCATCTACCGGTTCCGGGGAGCCAAGCCGGAAATCATGCTTGGGTTTGAAAAAGATTATAAAAGTGCAAAGAAGGTTCTTTTAAATATCAATTTCAGAAGCACCAGAGACATTGTGGAAACAGCAGGGAAACTGATCGCCCACAATGAAATGCGATTCCCGAAGAAAATTGTAACTGACAAAGGTTCCGGAAAACCAGTGGTTACCAGGCTGTGGAAGGATCCACAGGAAGAAACCATGGAAATTGTGGAGGAGATTCTTAATTATGGGAAAGCAGGATATGCACTCAGTGATATCGCTGTTTTATACCGGACTAATCTGGGTCCCAGACTTTTAATAGAGAAATTTATGGAATATAATGTTCCGTTTATCACCCGGGATTCTGTTCCCAATCTATACGATCACTGGATTGCCCAGAATCTGGTCTCCTATATGAAAACGGCACAGGGTGACCGTCAGAGAGCCAGCGTTCTCCAAATCATCAACCGCCCCAACCGCTACATAAGCAGGGATTCCCTGGAAGGCAATCCGGTAAACTTTGAGTCTGTGAAATCCTTCTACCAGGACCGCAGCTTCATGGTGGAACGGGTGGAACAGCTGGAATATGATTTACGGATGATAAAAAACATGGCGCCAGTTGCAGCGGTTAATTATATCAGGAAAGCAATTGGGTATGATGATTATCTAAGGGAATATGCCCAGTACCGCAGGATGAAGCCGGAGGAACTCCTTGAGGTGGCGGATCAGCTTTCAGAAAGTGCGGCAGGATTTCAGTCCTTTGACCAGTGGCTGGTGCATATGAAAGAGTATGGGGAAGAGTTAAATAACCGGGCTAAATCCGGGCAGACAAAAGCAGAAGGTGTGGCATTAATGACCATGCACAGTTCCAAAGGGCTGGAATACAAAATTGTCTATATTTTAGACGCCAATGAAGGAGTGACCCCACACCAGAAGGCTGTTCTTCCAGCTGATTTAGAAGAGGAGCGGCGGATGTTTTATGTGGCGATGACAAGGGCCAAGGAACGGCTTCATGTAAATTATGTCCAGGAACGATACGGAAAAAAACAGGATGTATCCCGCTTTGTCCGGGAGTATCTGGAGAAAAATTAAGGAGGGAGTGGCTTTTATGGAATCTTGTGTTCACATTTACTGCGGAGATGGAAAAGGAAAAACTACGGCAGCCATCGGTCTGGCAGTCCGCGCCAGCGGCTGTAATAAAAAGGTACTCATTGCCCGGTTTCTTAAAACCGATCATTCCGGAGAGGTACTGGCGCTTCAATCCCTTTCCGGTATCACAGTTATGCCATGTGAGAAAAGCTTTGGCTTTTTCACCAGCATGACAGACGAACAAAAGAAGGAAGCCAGAGTTTATTATTCCAGTCTTCTGGACTGCGTACTGGAAAAAGCGGCGAAAGAACCCTTTGATCTGCTGGTTTTAGATGAAATTATGGCTGTATGCAATTACGGACTGGTGGATGAGGAGAAGGTGCTCCAGTTTATTTTCGGCAGGCCAGAGAAGCTGGAAGTAGTGCTTACAGGAAGAAATCCTTCCGATCAGCTTCTTGATCAGGCGGATTACGTATCAGAAATAAAAAAGATCAAACATCCCTATGACCGGGGGATCAATGCCAGAAGAGGAATTGAATATTAAGGACAAAATCCCTTGATTTTTAGCCGATTGTTTGATAGAGTGAAGAAAGGTGTAAACAGACACCTATATTAAGATAGAAAAAGAGAGGTATCAGGATGGCACAGGATCCTAATTTAGAGCACGATGAGATGGAACCCCAGGAGGAGATGACAGTGACACTGACCCTGGATGATGGATCGGAACTGGAGTGCGTTGTACTTACAATTTTCACAGCAGCTGAGAGAGACTATATCGCTCTGCTTCCTATGGAAGGCGCTGAGGCAGAAGAGGGAGAAGTTTATCTGTATCGTTATTCCGAAAGCGAAGACGGACAGCCAAATCTTGAAAATATCGAAGATGACGATGAATATGAAATCGTTGCAGATGCTTTTGATCAGATGTTAGACGAAGCAGAATATGATGAGCTTGTCGGCGAAGATGAGGAAGAAGAGTAAAAAGTGAATTAAGAATGAAAAGTCGGGAAAGGTCCGGTATATGGAGCCGGTCCCGGCTTTTGATTTTATTGCATAGAAGAAAAGGAGAAGGAAGTATGGATCGAACAGTTGATGCCAGAGGGCTGGCGTGCCCACAGCCGGTGATTAAGGCAAAGGAAGCCATGAAAGATATGACGGAAGGGATTCTGACCATTCTCGTTGATAATGAGATTGCTGTACAAAATGTGATGAAACTGGGGAATTATTCAGGAGTGAATCCTTCTTCCACAAAGCTGTCAGATAAAGAATATCAGATCCTGTTTTACATGGAAAAAGGAGTTGAGCCTGTACAGAAGAATACGTTAGAAGAATGTGAACCTGACAGTCGGAAGAAAGGTCTGGTTGCCGTACTTTCCTCTGACCAGATGGGAACCGGCAGTGAAGAACTAGGCCGTATTCTGATGAAAGGCTTTGTGTATGCCCTGACCCAGCTGGAAGAACTCCCTGAAACCATACTGCTTTACAATGGAGGAGTCAGGCTGTCAACCGAGGGCTCATCCTCTCTGGAAGATTTAAAGACGCTGGAAGCTCAGGGAGTTGAGATTTTAACCTGTGGAACCTGTCTGAATTTTTATGAATTAACAGAAAAACTCAGCGTAGGAACCGTAACCAACATGTATGAGATTACGGAAAAGATGGCAGGTGCCCGTCTGGTTATCCGGCCATAGAACCTTTTTTAAAAGCTCTGGTATCTCAGGGAGATAGCCGGACTGCACACCTTTAAATAGAGCTTATGCAGCAAAAAAGTACTTGAAAGAACAAAGAATATTTCAAGAGCTGAGCTGACAATTCCAGTCAGAAAAAAGAGAATCATGGATACCACGGTGATAACGATCAGACTGATGAAATAAGGGCGATAAACTGACTGATTCATGCAGGTAAGCTTCCATGTCACCAGATAAAGACTGATCATGAGAGAGATGGAAGCTGCAAATGACAAAAATACATGAAGAACGGCATGAAAGGGCTGTGAATCAGGCAGATAAGGGATGGTAACTGCCAGGCCTAAAAGAAGGAGGGCTAATGTAGAAAATACCATCTCCTTTTTATTTCTGGGAAGTGTATGAATAATCTTTTTTAAAACGTAATAAAAATAAGCACCAACAATGATACCCCATAAAAGAAACAGGTTTTTTCTGTCTGCCAGGCTTCCAAGAACGGAAAAATTAAGGGTGAACCAGTTGGTCCCCCAGGCAAACAGTATGGTATAGACAGGGATGATAATATAAGCGGTTATGGTTAATAAAGTCATATGGCACCTCCCGGATATTTCTTCTGTTTAGTTTGCCACTAACTTGAAAAAATAACATAAAATTATGGAGATTTTAAAAATAGACAGGAAGAGGAATTAAAATGATTCAATTACCGGATAAATTTGTGGAAAAGATGAAAGGATTGCTGGGGGATGAATATGATGCATTCTTAAAAAGCTATGAGGAGGACCGGTCTTTGGGACTCAGGATTAACCCATTAAAAGCAGACCCCGGGGAATTTGTCCGGCAATCTCCTTTTTTATCTGAACCGGTTCCCTGGGCATCGGAAGGCTTTTATTATCAGGCGGGACAGCGGCCTGGAAAGCATCCATATCATGAAGCCGGTGTTTACTATATTCAGGAACCAAGTGCCATGGCAGTGGTAGAGCTTTTAGATCCAAAGCCAGGAGAAACGATTCTTGATCTGTGTGCAGCTCCCGGCGGAAAAACAACCCATATTGCTGGTAAACTAAAAGGAGAAGGATTTTTGCTGAGCAACGAGATTCATCCTGCCAGGGCAAAGATTCTGGCCCAGAATGTGGAGCGTATGGGAATTCGTAATTCTGTTGTAACCAATGAAGATTCTTATTCGCTGTCCCTTAAATTCCCTGAATTTTTTGATCGTATCGTGGTGGACGCTCCCTGCTCTGGAGAAGGAATGTTTCGAAAGGATGAGGCTGCCAGACTGGAATGGAGCCCGGATCACGTAGAAGCCTGCGCCCGGAGGCAGAGGGAAATTCTTGAAAATGCTTCCGTAATGTTAAAATCAGAGGGTATCATGGTCTATTCCACCTGTACCTTTTCTCCCGAGGAGAATGAGCAGGTGATCGAATCGTTTCTGATTTCCCACCCTGATTTTTCCGTTGTGGACAGGGGGGAACGCCCAGGACTTTCTCATGGCATGCCGGAGTGGAGTAAGTACGGATCAGAAGACTTAAAAAAGACATTCCGTATCTGGCCTCATAAGTCAGAAGGGGAAGGTCATTTTCTGGCTGTATTAAAAAGAGATGGGGATAAGATTCCTGAGAGAAAAAGATCCTGTCCTGCCTATTTAAAGGATAAAGCTATCTGGAAAGAGGTGGAGATATTTTTAAAGGAACTGCTTGCTGATCCGGAAGTTTTTTTAGAGAGAAAAGAATATATCCTGTTTGGAGAACAGCTTTATCTTCTTCCGCCGGAGATGATTGATTTAAAGGGAATGAAAGTAATCCGTCCGGGACTTCACATGGGTACCATAAAAAAGAACCGGTTTGAACCTTCCCATGCACTGGCTCTTTCCTTAAAAAAAGAGGAGGTTCTTTCCTGGGCAGAGATACCTGCAGATCACGAGGATATAGTGAAATATTTAAAAGGACAGACGCTTTCAGCCCCCTTTTCCTGGCCGGTCAGGCTGGATAAGAAAGGCTGGGTGCTGGTTGTGACAGATGGTTATTCCATTGGGTTTGCGAAACTGGCCGCTGGAATTCTTAAAAATCATTATCCCAAAGGCCTTCGGTGGATGTAACGCCAATAAACTGCATATCTACCGGAAGAGCTGCCTCAAAAAACAGGGGAACGCTGGTGACCGGATGGATAAAATCCAGACGGAAGGAATGGAGTGCCTGCCGATTTATGTAACGGTAATCCGGATTGTAAAGAAAATCACCTGGCAGAGGATGTCCGATTGATTTTAGATGAACCCGGATCTGGTGAGTTCGTCCAGTCTCCAGTCGAAGTCCTGCAAGGGAGTGTCCTGTGACGGGATCATAAAAAAGACGGCAAAAAAAGGTTCTTGCCGGGTCGCCGTTTACGGGGTCGATACAACGCTCAATGGTAGAATCGTGAGTTCTGGCTATGGGAGCATCAATGATTCCCTCCTTTGGAAGTTCACCCTGGACCACTGCAAGATACCGTCTGTGTATTTCATGCTTTTTTACCATGTCAGACAGGATACAGGCACTTAAGGGATTTTTGGCAATAATTAAGAGTCCGGTGGTATCACGGTCCAGCCGGTTAATGGCTCGAAAGGTAAAAGCCTCCTGCTTTTTTTTGAAATACCATGCCAGTCCATTGGCCAGGGTATTATCAAAATTTCCCTGGGAAGGGTGAATGGGAACGCCTGCCGCTTTGTTGATAACCAGAAGATGCTCATCCTCAAATAAGATATCGATGGGCATCTCAGTGGGTACGATATTATCCGAATCTTTCTCTTCAGGAAAGGTGATGGTAAGTACCTCTCCTTTTGCTGGTCTGTAAGTGGTGTACACTGGCCTGCCTCCGGCTGTGATTGCATTCTCCGTATTGCGTAAGCGCCGGATCAGGCTTTGGGAGTATCCCTGGTCTAATAGAAACTGCCCTATGGTTTTATGGTTGGAAGCTTCTGTGATTAAGTAATTTATGTTCATTTTCATAAACCGATTCTATCATGAGGGAACATGATTGACAAGAAGCAACTTGCGTGTATAATTAATTTGTAAAAATGGAAAGGGGGATATCAGATGTTTAATGAAGAAACGTATGAGGAACTGGAAGCAGAGTTTGAGAAATACCATATTGAGGAAGAAGTAGAGGAGGTTTTGCTTGATCTTGCAGAAGCACTGGCAGATAAGGGAATTCTGGATAAAGAATTGAATTTGACGGAATCCTATGGTAAGACACAGATCTATGCAACCGGAATCTGCACTGACGAAGATGGCGAGGTCAGTGTTTTGATTAAACACATAAAGATTGGCAAAAAAGAATTTGAAATCAATGATTATTTTCTATAAATAATCGAAAGAGAAACGGAGGCAGTACAACATGATGGGAGACCGTGATAAATACTCCCCCAAAGAGCTTGGCATCGATTTGCTGTGTGATCTTGTGGGAGCACTTTTATTTAATGTGGGAATCTATAACTTTGCTGTCAATGCACAGTTTGCACCGGTGGGAGTATCTGGTATTGCATTAATTTTGCGTTATCTGTTCGGATTGCCTATGGGTATCACCAGCATTGTTTTAAATATCCCCATTATACTGGTCAGCTATAAGCTTTTGGGAAGAAGCTTTCTTCTGCGTTCTATGAAAAGCATGCTGATCTTTGCACTGGTACTGGATTATGTTGTTCCTATGTTTCCGGCCTATCAGGGCAATCCCCTCTATGCATCGGCGTGTACCGGAATTTTTTCCGGGCTTGGTTTAACCCTGGTATATTTAAGAAACGGTTCCACTGGAGGAACTGATTTCCTGGTTATGGCAATCAGAAAGATATTTCCTCATCTTACCATCGGCAAGATCTCCCTTGTGGTGGATGCTGTAGTAATCATAGCGGGCGGACTGGTGTTTCGGAATGTGGATGCTGTCATACTTGGTCTGGTTTCTTCCATCGTGACCACCATGGTGATTGATAAAATCATGTATGGTCTGGGTGCCGGCAAACTGGTATTTGTGGTTACCTCTCATGAAGAGGAGGTAGCATGTAAAATCGAAGAAGCAACGGGCAGAGGCTGCACCTTTTTGAAAGGCCAGGGCTCTTTTACCAAAGATGAAAAGAATGTGGTTATGTGCGCATGCAACAATTCTCAGGTGGTCTCCATCCGAAGAGCAATTCATGAAACGGACAAGGATGCATTCCTGATCATAACCGATTCCAACGAAGTTTATGGGGAAGGCTTTAAACCCATAAACGGACAGTTTTAACTGATAATAGCGGAGTGGAAAGGAGCGCATCACTGCTTCATGTGCTTCTCCTTTCCGGCTGCATGATCCACCATCCGGTCTTTCTTTAAAAAACTGGCTCTTTTTACGCTGTCAGTACCAAATTTGCTGCGGATATGATCCACAGCTTTTTCCATCTCTTTCATCTTTTTTGATTGTTCTGATTCAAATAAGTTCATCTGCAAATATCCCTCATCCGAAATCTTGGTGGCGCGCACTCCCAAAAGACGAAGGGGCGTACGATCCCAGAATTCTTCCAGCAGTCTGCAGGCGTGTTCATAAATAAGAGTGGTAGAATCAGTGGGACAGTTTAAGGTAGTCTGATGGGTGGTAGTATGAAAATCCCAATCCTTAATCTCCACACAGACACAGTCACACAACACATGATCTCTGCGCAGTCTGGCCCCCACTGTCTCACTTAAGGATAAAAGAATAGAACGGGCAGTTTCCATGTCTTCCACGTCTCTTGACAAGGTGGTGCTGTTTCCATACCCTTTATTCACCGGTTCCCGGTGGCCTACCGGAGAGGAATCAATCCCGCAGGCATAGTCGTGGATTAAAACCGCATATTTTTCTCCCAGCAGGTGCTTTAAATATTTTACATCACAGGCTGCCAGCTGTCCGATGGTATGAATGCCGATCCCCACAAGCTTCTGTTTCGCGGAATGTCCTACAAAAAACAGTTCTCCCACAGGCAGAGGCCACATCTTGGTTTTAATCTCATGGGCAAACAGAGTGTGGCAGAGGTTGGGCTTTTTAAAATCCGAAGCCATCTTGGCCAGCAGCTTATTAGGCGCAATTCCGATATTCACCGTAAACTTCAGCTCCTGCCAGACCTTCTCCCGTATGAGATTGGCTGTATCAATGGGAGATCCGAAAAGATGGATGGTGGAAGTCATATCAAGAAAGGCTTCGTCTATGCTAAACTGTTCAATGTCCGGTGTATAGTCAGACAAAAGATCCATCAGTCTTTTGGAATATTCCAGATAGATATCAAAGCGGGCAGGAACCACTGTAAGCCCCGGACACTTGCGAAGAGCCTGGGCGATGGGTTCTCCGGTTGTAATTCCATATTCTTTGGCAGGCGTGGATTTCGCCAGCACAATCCCGTGTCTTGACTGGGCATCACCGCCGACTGCAGAGGGGATGGTGCGCAAATCAAGAGCTTCCGGGTCCTGTCTTAAGCGGTCTGCAGATTCCCAGCTTAAAAATGCAGAGTTAACATCAATATGGAAAATAAGAGGCTCCGTTACCATATCTGATTCTCCTTTTTTCTTTTATTATACCGAAAATATGTTCGGAATGTAAAGGGGAATAATTAAAAAATACGCGGAATAGGATAAAATAAAGTCTAGGGGGAGGCTCTTTTATGAGGCATGCCAAAGGAATACTCCTGGCAGCAGCAGGAATCGCCATTGTTTCCTTTATGGGAACATTTGCGGTGAAGCTGGCAGAAAAAGAGACCATTAAAAACCATACATCAGTGACTTCAGAAAAAATGGATCATAAGACACAAATTGAGACAACCGACGAACTCAATCTTTATGCTCAGTCAGCGGTATTAATGGATGCCTCAACCAACCGGATTTTATATGGAAAAAACGAGGAACTGGTGCGCCCCATGGCCAGTACGACTAAGATCATGACCTGTATTATCGCTCTTGAAAACGGCAATCTTTCTGATCCGGTGGCTGCCACCCAGAATGCGGCTAACCAGCCCAAGGTTCATCTGGGAGTCTATAAAGGAGAGACCATTTATTTAAAGGATCTGCTCTACAGTCTGATGCTTGAATCACACAACGATGCAGCCATGATGATAGCAGAGCATGTAGGAGGAAGCAGAGAGGGGTTTGCGAAACTCATGAATCAGAAAGCCAGAGAGCTGGGGTGCAGCAATACTTACTTTATTACTCCCAACGGTCTGGATGCGAAGGAGGAGAATGACGGAGAAATAAAAGAACATTCTACCACAGCAGCCGATTTAGCCAGGATTATGAATTACTGCATTGGAAATTCCCCAAAAAGCAAAGAGTTTTTGGAAATAACCGGAACCCAGAGCTATTATTTTACAGATGTTGATGGAAAAAGATCCTTTAGCTGCACAAATCACAATGCCCTTTTAAGCTCTATGAGCGGAGCGTTCTCAGGGAAAACAGGGTTTACTGGTGGTGCAGGTTATTCCTATGTGGGATCTGTGAAAAGTGATGGGAGAATTTTTACCATCGCTCTGTTAGGATGCGGCTGGCCTCCTCACAAAACCTGGAAATGGTCCGATGCCAGAAAACTCTTTCAGTATGGAATGGATCGGTTTCATTACCGGGATGTATATGAAGAAGTACCCATGCCAGAGGTGCTGATTAATGAGGGAATTCCCATATCCGGTGGGCTTGACAAGCCGGTTTTCATCGCCAGTTCCATGGCAGAAGACAGAGAGAAAAGTCTTAAACTCCTGCTGGCAGATGATGAGAAGGTCACTGTGAAGACCAGCATTCCAGATAAGATAGAGGCTCCTGTTAAAAAAGGACAGAAAATAGGGTCAGTTACATATTGGTTAAACAACCAGCCAGTGAAAGAATATCCGGTTTATTTAACGGAAGGAACCAAACGCCTGACTGTTATCTGGTGCCTTAAAAATATGGTTACCCGTTATCTTTCCATGCCTGGTTTTTTCCAAATACTGACTTCCTCTTAATGGAATCTTATGATATACTTGACAAAAACACAATTCCTTTTGATCAGATATGGTACAAAAGGAATGGGAGGAAATAATAAAAATGAATGAGAAAAATACCGGTTTCGTGGGAAGAATAAAGCTTGAAAAGCTGCATAACACCAGAGATTTAGGCGGGTTGAAGACTCAGGATGGGAAGATGATACTGCCGGGCAGGCTGATCAGGAGTGGTACCCTTTACGAGGCAACGGGAGAGGATATCCGGATATTATCCGACCGCTGCGGTCTTGGAACGGTGATTGATTTTAGAACGGCAACGGAAAGAAAACAAAAGCCGGATCCGGATATGCCGGGAGTCCGTAATATATTCAATCCCATTCTGGATGAAAAGACAGTGGGAATCACCTTTGAAGAGGAAGAACAAGAGGCAGAGGAAGGGGAACCAGATGCAATAAAATCAATCCTCCTCCATGCCTCTTCCTTAGGTGGTAAGCCGGAAACATATGTGGACAGGCTTTACGAGGATCTGGTTTTAAATGATCATGCTGCAGAGTCTTATTCCCGTTTTTTTAATCTTTTGCTGGAAGCAGATGACAGAGCGGTTTTATGGCACTGCACAGCCGGAAAGGATCGGGTAGGAGTTGGAACTGCTCTTCTTCTGACTGCCCTTGGGGTACAGCGGGAAACCATTATAAAGGATTTCGTAAAAACCAATGATTATGTAATAGCGCAGGTAAACCAGACCTGTTCTTTGATTGAACAACAGACTGGGGACAAGGGTCTTGCAGACTGCGTCCGTGTATTATTTACTGTTTCAGAGGCCTATATTCTCCGTGCATTTTCTGCCATCGAGCAGTCTTATGGAACCATAGACCATTACCTGTCAGAACGGCTCTTTGTAACTCCGGAAAAAAGGAATGAGCTGAGAGCAAAATTTTTGGCATAATAAGAAGTTGAAAGGAAGTTACTGAAGTATGAATTTAAAAAAAATAGCGACGGTGCTGGCAGGAAACACCGTATATGCACTTGCTGTTTCCCTGTTTATTCTTCCAAACGGACTGATTACAGGAGGTACGACAGGTCTCGCTTTAGTAGCCCATGCAAAACTGGGGATTCCCATAGCTCTTTTCATAGGAGTTTTTAATATCATTATGTTCGTTGCAGGTGCTTTCGTACTGGGTAAGGCATTTGCCCTGACAACCCTGATCAGCACATTTTATTATCCCTTTATTCTGGGGGTAATTGAAAGGCTGTCCGGTAATATGGTCATAACCCAGGATCGCATGCTTGCCACTGTATTTTCCGGTCTTTTAATTGGTGCCGGCATTGGAATGGTAATACGGGCCGGCGCTTCTACGGGAGGAATGGATATTCCACCGCTCATACTGAATAAAAAGTGGAATTTGTCGATTTCCCAGACCATGTCTGTTTTTGACTGCCTGATTCTGCTTACCCAGATGATTTTTTCCAGTTTGGAACAGATTCTTTACGGAATCCTTCTTGTTCTTTTATACACAATGGTTCTGGATAAAGTTCTTATGACAGGCCGTAATCAGATGCAGGTAAAGGTCATAAGTAAAAAGTATGACCAGATCAGCCAGGAGATACAGCGGCGTATGGACAGAGGGACAACCCTGCTTGCCAGCGAAGGAGGACATTTAAGAGAATCCTCCTTTGCTGTTCTTACTGTCATATCAGGGAGGCAGCTGCCCAAACTCAATGAACTGGTTCTTGAAATTGATCCCAATGCCTTTATGATTATCAACCAGGTTACAGAGGTGCGTGGAAGAGGCTTTACACTTCATAAAGAATATAAATAATTAAAAATGCGGACAAATATCTTACGGAAAAATGACTAAGGTTTACGGTTTTGGGAACTCTATTGACTTCCAATCTTTACCGGTGCTATACTGTGCCCGAAGCAGTAAATGGACGCAGGGAGGAACGAAAAAAAGATGCTCAGGAAAAGATTCGGTATCGTTTGTTTTATCATTGCACTGGCTGTGTTTTTTGCAGCTGGCTGCGGGAAAAAGGGTGAATCTGCCGCTGGTACAGGCACTGGGCAGATAACTGAATCAGAGGCTGCGGACAGTAATATGAAAAAGTCCGTATCGGAAAGCAGCACAGAAGGAACGGTTTCATCAGAAGATGGGGAACCGGATTCACTTATGAAAGATCAGGAAGAGATGCAGGCTGACGAGACCTACGGGGGACCGGGAACGCAGGCGGAAGCCTTTGCGGAAAAAATACAGGAAGCAGTTTCAGATAAAAATTTAGAAGAACTGGCAGAGCTGATAGCCTATCCATGTGTATTTATCAACGGGGATCAGGAAACAATTATTTTAAAGAAGCAGGAAGATTTATTAAAGCTGAATCCGGATATGGTATTTGGGGATGATTTAATGGTATCAATCGCCAAGGTGGACACAGCTACCTTAAAGAAGTCCGAGGCAGGAATCGTGATGGGAGAGGGTGCATCAAGGATTGTATTCCAGGAAACAGCAGATGGCAGCATTGGGATTACGGAAATGAAAGAATAGCATTGTATACAACATACAAAAACATTCGACAAAATTATACAAAATGCCGGAAAATTTTACACGAATCGATATTATGCCAACGAAAATTAGGAGCAAGAGACAATGGATTGTAAGAAATCCATAGTTTTTTGCTCTTTTTTTACTAAAAAGAACTTGAAATAAGTTGAAATTAATTATACAATTATAATTGGCAGAAATTGGTGTTATTATATAGTCCTATCGTTGTTTTTTTAACGGAGGCTATGCAAATATTACAAAATGGAGGATTGCAAAATGAGTAATTCAACACAAACATCAGCAAGTAATCGAATTCACGCTTTGCTTGATGAAAACAGTTTTGTTGAAGTCGGCGGCTATGTAACAGCCAGAAGTACAGACTTTAACATGACAGCAAGAGAAACTCCTTCTGACGGTGTTGTTACCGGCTATGGAACCATTGGGGGCTGCCTTGTGTATGTTTACAGTCAGGACTCAGCTGTTTTTGGTGGGGCTGTAGGAGAGATGCATGCTAAAAAAATCACAAGACTTTATGCCATGGCAATGAAAATGGGAGCACCGGTAATCGGTCTGATCGACTGTGCCGGATTAAGACTTCAGGAGGCAACAGATGCCTTAAACGGCTTTGGTGAAATTTATATGAGCCAGACTTTAGCATCAGGAGTGGTACCGCAGATCGCAGCAATTTTTGGCACCTGTGGCGGTGGAATGGCTGTTTCTGCAGCTATGGCAGATTTTACTTTTATGGAAGGAAAGTCTGCAAAGCTGTTTGTTAATTCACCCAATGCCATTCAGGATAACTATACAGAAAAATTAAATACCGCTTCCGCAAGTTTTCAGAGCAGGGAAGCAGGACTGGTAGATTTTATCGGAGAGGAAGATGAGATTTTTGAAAACATCAGAACTCTGGTCACGATTTTACCTGCCAATAGCGAGGATGACATGTCTTACGATGAGTGCACGGATGATTTAAACCGCGTATGCTCCGATTTAGCAAACTATGTTGGTGATACGAAAATTGCGCTCACACAGATTTCTGATAATCATTTCTTTATGGAGACCGGAAAAGAATATGGCTCCTCTATGGTTACCGGCTTTATCCGTTTAAACGGAATCACCGTGGGCTGCGTTGCCAATCGAACAGAATCCTATGACGAGAGTGGATTAAAGACTATGTCCTGTGAAGCAAAATTAACGGGACAAGGCTGTGAGAAGGCTGCAGAGTTTGTTGGTTTCTGTGATGCTTTTGATATCCCGCTTCTCACCCTGGTGAACGTAACCGGCTATGAGAGCACAACCGGATCTGAAAAAACCATTGCGAAAGCAGCTGCAAAGCTTACTTATGCATTTGCTAATGCAACAGTTCCGAAAGTAACCGTTGTGGTTGGCCAGGCACTGGGAAGCGCTTATCTGACCATGAACAGCAAATCCATTGGTGCTGATATTGTGTATGCATGGCCGGAGGCAGCCATAGGAATGATGGACCCGGTTCAGGCAGCAAAGATCATGTATGCAGATGAGATTGCAAAGGGAGAAGATGGAAAGACAGTGATGGAAGAAAAGGCGGAAAGCTACCGGGCTCTTCAGTCCAGCGCACTTTCTGCAGCAAAAAGAGGATATGTTGATGACATTATCGATGCCAGCGAAACCAGAGCCAGAGTAATCGCTGCATTTGAGATGTTATTCACAAAGAGAGAGGATCGTCCGGCGAAAAAACATGGCACGATATAGAATGAGGTGACAGGCATATGAAATTAAATTTGAAACGAGCAGTAGTGGGTCTTACTATGGCAGTCTGCCTCTTTTCATTATCTGCATGCGGTGCTGCCAGTAAACAGTCCGAAGGTATTGATGCTGATATGAAGGCGCAGCTTGAGCAGATTCCCGTCGCCTCGTATCTGGAGCTGTACACCGGTCTTGAGGACAAAGATACCGAGCAGATGCGAAAGAGCCTGACGAAAAAGGATGAGGTGGCTGCGTTAGCAGAGGGAATCGATTCCTGGAATAATGTAAAGGGTGATTTAGGCAGTTTTGTTTCAGCTTCGGATTCTGTAAAATTAGAAGAAAGCAAGGATGGATACAGTGCTACGGTCAATACCGTATTTGAAAAGAGAAATATGGACTTTACCGTAACCTTTGACCATAAGCTTTCCAAGATAACCGGAGTGGCATTTGTTCCAGAGTACAATATAGCTGAAAAGATGGAAAAAGCCGGTTTTAATACGCTCATGGGAATGGGAACGGTATTTGTTGTATTGATTTTCATCAGTATGCTGATTGGTTGTTTCCGCTATATCAGTATATTTGAAGAGAAACTGCTTAATAAAAAGAACGTAGCGGAAATAAAGGTGGCTGTTGAAGCTGAACCGGTATTTATCCAACCCCTCGCAGAGGAAGACGAGCTGAAGGATGATCTGGAACTGGCAGCTGTAATAACAGCAGCGATTGCAGCATCTGAAGGAGTATCACCAAGCGGTCTTGTTGTTCGTTCCATTAAACGTGCAGCAACCGGTAATTGGAAAAAAGCATAAAATCAGGAGGATTGTCATCATGAAAAATTATAAAATTACAGTGAATGGTAATGTTTACGATGTAACCGTAGAAGAAACAACAGGTACAGCCGCAGCAGTATCTGCTCCGGCAGCGGTATCCGCACCGGTTAAAGCAGCAGCTCCCGCTCCGGCACCTAAAAAAGAAGCAGCAAAAGGACCGGAAGGTTCCGTAAAAGTAACTGCACCAATGCCAGGTAAGATTCTTGGTGTTAAGGTTAGTGCAGGACAGTCTGTTAAAAAAGGCGAAGTTCTTCTTGTTCTGGAAGCCATGAAGATGGAGAATGAAATCGTAGCACCTTCCGATGGAACAGTTGCCAGCGTTCAGGCAGCAGTGGGTGATTCCGTAGAAGCAGGCGCAACTTTGGCTACATTAAACTAGTACGGAAAGATCCGCTATCACAATAAATAGCGCGGATTCCTTATGGAGGGATTAACATGGATTATATTAGTAATACATTCACCAATCTTCTTCAGCAGACCGCATTCTTCAACCTGACTGCAGGTAACATGCTTATGATCCTGGTCGCTTTTCTGTTTTTATATCTGGCGATTCAAAAAGGGTTTGAGCCACTGCTTCTGGTGCCGATTTCTTTTGGTATGCTGTTGGTAAATATCTATCCAGATATTATGAAAGAAGTTGGAGCGGATGGTGCCGGCGGCGGACTGCTGCAATATTTCTTTAAACTGGATGAATGGGGGATTCTTCCTCCGCTTATCTTCATGGGTGTAGGAGCTATGACAGACTTTGGTCCGCTCATTGCGAACCCTAAGAGCTTTCTGTTAGGAGCAGCTGCCCAGTTCGGTATTTATACCGCATATTTTCTTGCAATTTTTATGGGATTTAGCGATAAAGCAGCTGCAGCGATCTCCATTATCGGAGGCGCAGATGGCCCTACCTCTATTTTCCTGGCAGGTAAACTGGGAATGACTTCTCTGATGGGACCGATTGCAGTTGCGGCATATTCCTATATGGCTCTGGTTCCAATTATACAGCCACCGATTATGAAGCTTCTCACAACGGAGAAAGAGCGTAAGATCAAGATGGAACAGCTTCGTCCGGTATCCAAACTTGAGAGAATTCTGTTCCCAATCATTGTAACAACTGTTGTATGTATGATTTTGCCAACAACTGCTCCTTTAATTGGTATGCTGATGCTTGGCAACTTATTTAAAGAATCCGGAGTTGTAAAGCAGCTGACGGAAACGGCTGCCAACGCACTGATGTATATTGTAGTTATTCTTCTGGGTACTTCAGTAGGAGCAACCACAAGTGCGGAGGCATTCCTAAACTTAGACACAATTAAAATTGTTATTCTGGGACTGGTTGCATTTTCATTTGGAACAGCTGCAGGTGTTCTGTTCGGAAAGATCATGTGCAAACTGACAGGAGGCAAAGTGAATCCGCTCATCGGTTCCGCCGGTGTATCCGCAGTTCCCATGTCAGCCCGTGTATCCCAGAAAGTCGGAGCAGAGGCTGATCCAACCAACTTCCTGCTGATGCATGCCATGGGACCAAACGTAGCCGGTGTTATCGGTACTGCAGTAGCAGCCGGTACATTCATGGCTATTTTCGGAGTGAGATAATCGAACCGGATATCATGACGATACCCGAAAAGCAAAGTAAATGAACAATAACCAGGAGGTAAGAAAATGGCAGATATAGAAAAAAAGCCGGTTAAGATTGTAGAGACAGTTCTTCGTGACGCTCATCAGTCTTTGCTTGCTACAAGAATGACAACTGAGCAGATGCTTCCCATCGTGGGGAAGATGGACCAGGTTGGTTATTATGCAGTTGAATGCTGGGGCGGTGCTACCTTTGATTCATGCCTGCGCTTCTTAAAAGAAGATCCCTGGATGAGACTGAGAAAATTAAGAGACGGATTTAAGAATACGAAACTGCAGATGCTGTTCCGCGGCCAGAATATTCTGGGATACAATCATTATGCTGATGATGTAGTGGAATATTTTGTTCAGAAATCCATATCAAACGGAATTGATATCATCCGTATATTTGACTGTCTCAATGATATGCGCAACTTACAGACTGCAGTCTCAGCCTGTAATAAAGAAAAGGGTCATGCTCAGGTTGCATTAAGCTATACGCTGGGTGATTCCTATACTCTGGATTACTGGAAAGACATCGCAAAGAGAATTGAGGATATGGGTGCAGATTCCATCTGCATTAAGGATATGGCAGGACTTTTAACACCGTATAATGCGGATGAGCTGGTTCGTGCATTAAAGGAGTCAACCAAACTTCCCATTGACCTTCATACCCATTATACCTCCGGTGTTGCTTCCATGACCTATTTAAAGGCAGTAGAGGCAGGCTGCGATATTATTGACACAGCAATGTCACCTCTGGCCTTAGGTACCAGCCAGCCAGCCACTGAAGTAATGGTGGAAACCTTCCGTGGAACACCTTATGACACAGGATATGATCAGAACCTGCTGGCTGAAATTGCAGCTCATTTCCAGCCGATCAGAGATGAGGCATTAAAGAGCGGCCGGTTAAATCCCAAAGTGCTTGGTGTGGATATTAAGACACTCCAGTATCAGGTGCCAGGCGGTATGCTTTCCAACCTTGTCAGCCAGTTAAAGGAAGCAGGACAGGAAGATAAATATTTACAGGTATTAGAAGAGGTTCCAAGAGTAAGAGCTGACTTTGGTGAGCCACCTCTGGTTACTCCATCTTCCCAGATTGTGGGAACTCAGGCTGTATTAAACGTGATCAGCGGGGAACGTTACAAGATGGTAACCAAGGAGACCAAAAAAATCCTTATGGGTGAGTTCGGACAGACAGTAAAACCCTTTAATCCAGAAGTACAGAAAAAGATCATTGGTGATGAAACACCGATTACCTGCCGTCCGGCTGACTTAATCGCACCACAGCTTCCTCAGTTTGAGAAAGAATGTGCACAGTGGAAACAACAGGATGAAGATGTTCTATCCTATGCTCTGTTCCCAAGTGTTGCCAGGGAATTCTTTGAATACCGTGCAGCTCAGCAGACAGGTGTGGATTCCACTCTGGCTGACAAGCAGAATAAGACTTATCCGGTTTAATAAACCAGATTTAAAATCAGGCTTTGGAGCTTCCTGTACAGGGACTCCAGGCCTGATTTTTTTGGAAAATGGAGGGAATTTCATTGACATTCCCATAGAAGAGAATATAATAGTTGTATAGTCAATAGTTGCAAATACAATTATTGTAATAATCAATGTGGAGAAGAAAAAATGAATAATCTGCTGCATTATGCCAGGAAGTACAAAAAAGAATTAATTCTTGCAATTATCTGCATCGAGGCCGAGACCGTATTTGAACTGATCATACCAATGATTATGGCAGATATTATTGATGTGGGAGTTGCCAGTGGCAACAAAAGTTATATTTTAATGAAGGGAGGACAGATGATTGCTTTTGCAGCAGTTGCTCTTTTACTGGGGCATGCCTGCGCACGTTTGACAGCAATCTGTGGAAATGGAATCGGTGCGGAGATCCGCAAAGCGGAATTTCAGAAGATGCAGACCTATTCCTTTGCCAATACAGACCGATTCAGCACATCTTCCCTGGTAACAAGACTCACCAGTGACGTTACCACCATTCAGAACTCCATAACCAATGGGATGCGTCCCGGATTTCGATCGCCGGTGATGATGCTGACCGCTTTGGTGGTATCCTTCCGGCTGAATGCCCGCCTGGCGATGGTGTTTTTTATCGCTGCCCCCCTGCTTGCGGTAATCTTATTTTTTATTATTAAGAATGTAAGACCCCTTTATGGGAAAATGCAGGGCGCCATGGATTTAGTAAACCGCGCCATACAGGAAAACTTAAGAGCAATTCGTGTAGTAAAGGCATATGTCAGGGGGGAGTATGAGACAGAAAAATTCGGAGAGGTCAATACATATTTAAGGAACACCTCCGAACGCTCCTTCTCACTGGCAGCTCTCAACATGCCTGCCATGCAGTTTGTTATGTACGGAACCATTTTAAGCATTCTCTGGTTTGGCGGGAATCTGGTAATCGGAGAACAAATGAAGGTGGGGGCCCTCACCAGCTTTTTAAGCTATGTGCTTCAGGTGCTGAATTCTCTTATGATGTTTTCCAATGTATTCCTTTTGTTTACCAGATCCTTAACTTCCTGGAGAAGAATTTCAGAAGTTCTTGCAGAAGAGCCTGAAATTCGTGATGACCGTGCAACTGACATTGAGATTACCAGGGGAGGCATACAGTTTGATCATGTATATTTTAAATACAGGGAGACTGCAAAAGAATATGTGCTTTCTGATATATCCTTTCAGATTTTACCTGGCCAGACGGTAGGAATTATCGGGCAGACCGGTGCTGCAAAAAGCACGCTGGTTCAGCTGATCCAGCGGTTGTATGAGATAAACTCCGGAGAAATTCTAATAGATGGACAGCCGATTTACAAGTATACCCAGGATCATTTAAGAGAAGCCATTGGTATGGTATTACAGAAAAACACATTGTTTTCAGGAACAGTGAAAGAAAACCTCTGCTGGGGAAAGGAGAATGCTTCCGACGAAGAGATCCAAGAAGCATGCAGGATTGCCTGTGTGGATGAATTCATTGACCGTCTGGATGCCGGGCTTGATACAGTCCTTGGACAGGGAGGCGTGAACCTTTCCGGCGGGCAGAAACAAAGGCTTTGCATCGCAAGGGCAATCTTAAAAAAACCCAGAATTCTTATTCTGGATGACTCAACCAGTGCTCTTGATACAGCTACAGAGCAAAAGATCAATGATGGCTTAAAGGATGCACTTCCTGATATGACCAAGATTATAATCAGCCAGAGAATTTCTTCCGTTTCCCATGGAGACCAGATTATTATCTTAGACGACGGAAAGGTGAATGCAGTCGGTACCCATGAGGAACTTTTAAACCATAATGAAATATATCGGGATATCTTTGAATCCCAGCAGAAAGGAGGGGGGCTTTTGGCATGAAACAGACAGGACGTGCAAGACCAAAGGATGCAAAAAAGACCCTTTTCCATCTTTTAAAGTATATTGGGCATTACAGGATTTCCATTTTGATCATAGCAGTTCTGGTATGCATCAGTGCATTTTCCGGAATTATGGGAACCTATCTTTTAAAGCCGGTGATAAACAACTATATCCTGCCAGGGGACATTCCTGGTCTCATCCGCATGATTCTTATTATGGGCGGAATCTATCTGGCAGGAGCACTTTCCTGTCTGCTTTACAGCAGAATGATGGTTCATGTTTCCCAGCAGGTGGTGAGTGAGATCCGAATGGATTTATTCCGCCATACACAAAAGCTTCCTCTCGTTTATTTTGATACCCATACCCATGGGGTACTGATGAGTCATTTTACCAATGATGTGGATACCATATCGGAAGCGTTAAATAACAGCTTTACCCTGCTGATTCAAAGTTTTATTACTTCAACCGGAACTATCATCATGCTGTTGATCCTGGATGTGCGCCTTTCCATGATTGTTGTTTTCTTTCTTGTGGTTATGCTTCTTTATATCCGGCACAATGGAAAGATAAGTAAAAATTATTTTGCAAAGCAGCAGAGGAATCTGGGAAGCATCAATGGGTTTGTAGAAGAAATGGTAGAAGGGCAGAAAGAGGAAAAGATTTTCCGCCATGAGAAACAGGATTTTGAGAAGTTTTGTGAATTAAATGAAGCACTCCGGCTTTCCGCTACCAAGGCATCCATCTATACCGGAATTACAGTACCTACAATTGTTGCGCTGTCTTATTTTAATTACGCAGTCTCTGCCTGTGTGGGAGGTCTGTTTGCAATCGCCGGGCTGATTAACCTGGGTACGCTGGCCTCTTATCTGGTGTATGTAAGACAAAGCGCCATGCCGATGAACCAGTTTACCATGCAGATTAATTTCCTGATGGTGGCTCTGGCAAGTGCGGAGAAGATCTTTCTGATGATGGAAGAAGAGCAGGAAGTGGATGAGGGAGATGTGACACTTGTCAAAGCGGAAGAAGGGGAACATGGTATTTTAATAGAATCCCAGACTTATACAGGGCGCTTTGCATGGAAGGTGCCAGATGAGAAAGAAGGATACCGGCTGATACCCCTTAAGGGAGATGTTCGTTTCCATGATGTGGTTTTTGGCTATAATCCGGAACACTCCATATTGAATGGAATTACTTTATATGCAAAGCCCGGTCAGAAAATAGCGTTTGTAGGATCTACAGGAGCAGGAAAAACCACTATCATTAATCTGGTCAACCGATTCTATGAATTAAACGGAGGACTGATTACCTATGATGGAATTGACATCCGGCAGATTAAAAAGGATGACTTAAGGCGATCTATTTCACTGATTGTACAGGATACACATTTATTTACCGGTTCCATTGCCGATAATATCAGATATGGAAGGCTGAATGCGACGGAGGAGGATGTGCGGGAAGCTGCAAAAATTGCCAATGCAGATTCCTTTATCAGAAGACTTCCTGCCGGATATGATACACTGCTTGAAAATGATGGAAGTAATTTATCCCAGGGACAAAGACAGCTAATTGCCATTGCCAGAGCTGCCATCTCCCGTCCGCCGGTGCTGGCCATGGATGAGGCCACCAGTTCCATTGATACCCGTACGGAAAAGCTGATTGAGAAAGGGATGGATACGCTGATGAAAGGGCGGACCGTGTTTGTTATCGCCCACAGGCTTTCAACCGTCCGAAACTCACATGCCATTTTAGTACTGGAGCGGGGAGAGATTATTGAACGTGGAAACCATGAAGAACTTCTTGAAGAGCAGGGCAAGTATTATCAGCTCTATACAGGGCAGTTTGAATTGGAATAAATAAGAAAGAAGGAGGCAGACTGTGAAGAAACAAAGTATCAGGGAATTGATGGTGCGGGGTGAAAAAGCAAGAAAACAGATCTTTTTCCCTCTGTTGTCTGATTTAGGACTGACGCCTGGTCAGGGGCAGGCGAAAATACTGTATCATCTTCAGCAAGAGGACCGCATTACCCAGAAAGAGCTGGCAGACCGATGCAGAATCGATGCAGCAGCCATGTCCAGAAACATCGATAAGCTGGAAGGACTGGGGCTTCTTGTCCGGGAAAGCAATCCCGATTGCAGAAGATCGTTTTCCATCTGCCTGACAGAAAAGGGATATCAGGAAGCAGGAGAAATACGAAAAGTATTCGAACAGTTTGAAGAGATTGCTGGTGAGGGAATCTCTCAGGCAGATATGGATGTATTTTACAGAGTTATGGAAAACATGTGTGACAATCTGGAACGTTATAATGTCAGTGGTAGTGAAGAATAGCATAATTAATAGAAGTGAAAGCAGTTTTTTGGGCAGCGGAGTGCTTATGCATTCCGCTGTTTTTCTTCAGTGGATAAAATGAAAGATTTTCTTACAAATATTTCCAATTAATTGAAGATTAACTGATTGTGTTGACACATGGTATCATTTGTCATTATAATAAAATAATGTATGATTTACATATAACTGGAAATTAAAATACTTAAGGGTATTATGGGAGAAACAGATGAGAAAGTATAAAAAAGCTGGCAGGATGGCAGCAGTTCTTGCCAGTATTATGGTGATCGATTCTTTTGTAGGACCGATATCGCCTTACATAGATACGTATGCTTATACGAATAAGTCGGCAACGGTGAATGCTTCAACACTGAATGTGAGAAGCGGACCGGGTACTTCCTATTCAATCGTTACAAAACTGACCAATGGTGCAGCGGTCACTGTGGTCAATGAAAAGAACGGATCGGATGGAGCCCTCTGGTATGAGATACGCTTTAACAATTCCAACGGACAAACCGTGTCAGGTTACGTTACAAAAAGCTATTTAAAATTTGCCGCAGTATATACCAGCAATGCTGATTTTGAGTCAAGACTGTCTGCGCAGGGGTTCCCTGAAAGCTATAAGACGCGCTTAAGGGCGCTTCATGCCCAATACCCCAATTGGGTGTTTACTGCTCAGAAAACCAATATAGACTGGAATACTGCAGTTAAAGAAGAGAGTCTGGTGGGAAAGACACTGGTACACACAAACAGTATGTCTTCCTGGAAATCCACGGAAACCGGTGCTTATGACTGGAACAACAGTACCTGGGTAGGATTTGACGGAAGCAGCTGGGTTACCGCATCAGAGGATATTGTAAAGTATTATATGGATCCCAGGAATTTTCTGGACGAAACCAATGTATTTCAGTTTTTAACACATACCTATGACAGCAACAAGCATACAATGGAAGGATTAAATACCATGGTTAAGGGCAGCTTCCTGTCAGGAGGTACCGTTAATACAGATACTTCCCAGTCAGGTGCAACCACCTCACCGGAAAGCAGTACGTCTACGGAGTCAGGCAGCCCTGCAGGCCCCGGAGCCAATATTGGCCCTGGCGGAAAAACCGAAACACAGGGTACTTCTTCCGGTAATGTAAGCCAGGAATCACCCCATGCATCCATTACACCCAACCATGCGGCCGTTCTTATGGATTATGGGCCCGGAGCAAGTCTCACCGGACCTTCTGCTTCTGCGCCTTCTACTGGGACTACCACTGGAAGCGGTGCTTATGCCAATATGATTATGAATGCAGCCACGCAGTCCGGCGTTAATCCTTATGTTCTGGCAGCGATGATCATTCAGGAGCAGGGTTCTGCAGGTACCGGCAAAAGTATTTCCGGCACAGAATCAGGCTATGCCGGGTTTTACAATTTCTTTAATATTGAAGCATATCAGTCTGGAAACATGACTGCTGTGCAAAGAGGATTATGGTGGGCGTCTCAGGCAGGCAATTATGAACGTCCCTGGAATTCGCCGGAAAAATCAATTTTAGGCGGCGCATTATATTATGGTAATAACTACGTAAAAGTTGGGCAGGATACATTTTATCTGAAGAAATTTAATGTACAGGGGGCGAATCTGTATAAACATCAGTATATGACCAATGTGCAGGGTGCGGCATCCGAAGCTGCGGTGTATTCAAAAGCTTATAATAATGATATGAAACAGACCGGTTTGGAATTTAAAATTCCGGTTTATAATAATATGCCTGAAAATCCCTGCAGCCAGCCAACTGGTGATGGTAATCCAAATAACAAGCTCTCAGGTCTTAGTGTAGATGGATTTGTTATGACACCAAGCTTTGACCGGGATACAAAAGAATTTAATCTGATTGTGGATTCTGGCGTGACCAGTATTAAAGTGAATGCTTCTGCACTGTATTCCGCTTCTAATGTAAGCGGAACCGGGACTATTGCACTTCAAAATGGTAATAATGATATTAAAGTAACCGTTACTGCCCAGAACGGTAATGTGAGGGAGTATATTCTTCATGTAGTCAGACAGGCAAACGGACCGACCTATAATTCAGGAAGCAGTACTCCAAGTAACCCCGGTTCTACCGGTGGTAACAGCTCATCCGGCGGCAACAGCTCATCCGGCAGTAACAGTTCTTCCGGCAGTAACAGCTCCTCCGGCAGTAACAGTTCTTCCGGCAGCAGGGGACCTGGAGTTTCCAATCCATCCTCAGAAACCAGTTCCGGAACACCAGGCGGCAGCAATATTACCATAGCACCCGAAGGAGCCTCTAATATATCGGTTCAGGCATCTTCCGGGGCTTCACAGGGACCGGGAAGCCCTGCCCAGACAGAGGCACAAACCCAGGCACAAACCCAGACACAGCCAGCCCAGACACAGGCAACCTCTGCAAACACCGCCTCAAAAGGAAGTGGTGATGTGAACGGTGACGGAAAAGTTAACAGTCTGGATGTCTTAAAGCTGCAGAGATATCTTCTGGGTCTGGAACAACTATCAGATGCTGGGAAAGCAGCAGCCGATTTAAATGGAGACGGAAAAGTAAATTCCCAGGATCTTCTTCTGTTACAGAAGAAAGTACTCGGAATGTAAGTTTAGGAAATAGGAGACTATATGAATAGGAAACTGAAAAGATTGATCACCAGCCTTATGCTGGTTTGTATGATGGCAGTTGCAAGTCCCTGGGGTTGCATGGTATCCTTGGCATCGGATGCAAAGATTTCATTTTCTGACCCATCCGTCATGGTGGGAAATGATGTAACTGTGAATATGAAAGTCACCAGCGATACACCCCTGGGGACAGCAGAAATCATGCTGTCTTATGACCCGGGAATTTTGGAATTTGTAAGTGGAACCAGCGCCAACGGCGGAGCCGGAGCGATTAAAATACTTGGAACCATGAATTCTGCTGATCAGAAAGCCTTTAATTTTACTTTGAAGTTTAAATCATTAAAGGCAGGTAACGCGAAAATAAGTGTCACATCCCAGGAAATTTATGATGTGAATTCCGCTGCCATATCATTATCAAAGCAGGGAAGCGCCACTGTTAAAGTCACATCTCCTGCAACAACCTCAAAGGATGCCTCATTAAAATCCTTGAAGATTTCACCCGGAACCTTAACTCCTGCTTTTTCTGCAGCAGTGGACAGCTATACGGCAGAGGTTGATAAAGACACAGCAGACCTTGTAGTCAACGCAGTTGCTTCCAATGCGGGAGCCAATGTAACCCTTCAGGGTGAAAAGGGATTAAAGGCCGGAGAGAATCAGGTAGTTGTGAAAGTAACGGCAGAGGACGGTCAGACGGTTAAGAATTATACGATTAAAGTCACCAAGCCGGAAGGGGGAGAAACCACTCCTGCATCCAATGAGGGCGGAGAAACTGGTGAAGCTCAGTTTGGCTCTGCTTCCGTAACCATTCATGATGTTGTGTACAGCATTGCCTCATCCTTTGACGAAGCCACACTGCCAGAGGGATTTGAAGCGAAAACCTATCAGTATAAAGGTACTGAGGTGATGGCTGGAAAAGGTCTTGAAAAAGACATCCTCTTACTGTATTTAAAAGATGAGGGCGGTAACGGCGGATTCTTTATCTATAATGAAGCAGCAGACAGCTGGTCTCAGTTTGTTGAGGTAAAAACCACAGAAAAAGCAGTTGTAATTATGCCTCTTGATACAGACACTGCAGCTCCGGAAGGCTTTAAAGAGCAGCAGATCGAAATTGATGGAATAAAGGTAACCGGTTGGGTTGCCGATTCGGAATCAAAGCCGGAATACTGTCTGTTCTATGGTATGAACTGGAATGGAGAAAAGAATTTCTACCGGTATGATCTTACCGAGAAGACCGTTCAGAGATATTTTGCTTCCGGAGTTACCAATGATAAATATGTGGAACTTGCCAAAACCTATAGCGATTTGCTTAAGGATTATCATTTGCAGTTCTATATATTAATCGCTATCAGCGTGCTGGCACTGGCATTACTGATCATTGTAATTTTCCTGATCAAAAGAGGCGGCGGATCGGATGTAAGGCCATATGATTCCGGAGAACCGTTCCATGACACAAAGAAGAAGGACGAGCCCGTAAGCCGCAGGGAAAGCAGAGCACAGGCCGCTCCGCCTGCAAACGTAAAGCGTTACAGCCGGGAGGAATTTGACGAAAAAGAACGGACAGGAAGTCTTTATTCCGATTTTGAAGAAAATGGTATGGACAGGCCGGACACATTCATCCCCAAAACCCCTGCCTATGAGGAAGAGGATGACTTTATGGAAGAGTCCAGTCTGGAAGAGATGGAACAGAACTTAATGCCGAAAAAAAGAGTTCATCAGACCCAGCCAGAGGAACGGACAGTCGATACCAAAAGAAGCAGAGAAGTGAATGAAAATGACGATGATGACTTTGAGTTCATGGATCTTAACGACTAAATAATAAAATAAGTGAAAATACCAACGAGAGCGCCAGGTTTTACAGGTGCTTTCGTTTTATTTATGATAAAATTTTAGATATTTTTTTCTAGAAAAGGAAAAAAGCTAGGTTCCTGTAAAGTCTCTTCTATTGAAAAGACTAAATTGGTTTGTTATAATAAATTTCTGAGATGAAAAGAAAATTTGCCATATGAATACAGAGTTTTATATGCTGGCACATATTATATATTGAAAAATGCATTATCGTGTGCTATTATGTGTATAACAGATATAACGAAAGATGGTGAAAAGATGATATTGCAAATTGATTTTAACAGTGAGGAAGCCATTTACATTCAGCTTCGGAACCAGATAATCATAGGAATCGCCACGGAAAGTATAAGAGAAGGAGACCCCTTGCCTTCCGTTCGCCAGATGGCCGATAATATAGGCATTAATATGCATACGGTAAATAAGGCGTACTCTGTTTTAAAACAGGAGGGATTTGTGAAACTGGACCGCCGGAAAGGAGCGGTTGTTTCCCTTGATGTAGATAAAATACAGGTTCTTGATGAGATGCGCAGGGATTTAAGCGTTGTATTAGCAAGAGGCATCTGTAAAAATATTTCGTGTGATGAGGTTCACCAGCTGGTTGATGAAATTTTTCAGTCATTTATAAAAAGCCAGAGATAACAGTGATTCCCTGGATTGGAGGTTCTATATGTTGTGCGAGAAGTGTAAGATTCGCGAAGCAAATATTCAATATACGGAAGTAGTCAATGGTGTGAAGAAAGAACACCATTTTTGTGCCCAATGTGCAAAAGAGATGGATTTTGGTGTGTATGCAGCTATTTTTGACGGGGAATTTCCTCTTGGTAAGCTGTTATCAGGTCTTCTTGGAATTGAAGATACCGAAAAAGGACCGGATAAACTACAGCAGATCGCCTGTCCTACCTGCGGCACAAGCTACAGCGAGTTTGTAAAAGACAGCCGTTTTGGTTGTGCAGACTGTTACAGTGTCTTTGGCCCGCTTATGGAGGATAGCATCAAACAGCTGCAGGGCAGCCTGATGCATACAGGAAAAACACCGGCTTTTCAAAGGATGGATCATGAAAGCCAGAATGAAGATTTGGATGAAGACGGATCTGACAGCAGCAGAAACGAACTCTACGAACTTGATACCAGGTTAAAAGAAGCGCTCCGGTTTGAGGATTATGAGACTGCAGCAGTTTGCAGAGACCGGATAAAAGAACTGAGGAAAGGGAATGAAGGCAATGCTTAAATGGTATGAGCAGACTGACAACGGCAGATCTGGCGTAATAAGCAGCCGGATCCGCCTGGTCAGAAACTGGAAGGAATATAAATTTCCTTCCAAACTGGACGAAAAGGAAAGCAGCGAGATGATTCACCGCCTGGAATTCGGTTTAAAGGATTTGGGAGAGGAACTTCCAAGCCCCCTTACTTTTTCCATGCTGGGTGATTTAAACGAACTGGACCGGGTGGCACTGAAAGAAAGAAGGGCAATTAATTCTTCCATTGCTGACAAAAAGACCCCGGTAGGTATCCTGCTTTCAGAAAATGAAGATACAGGGATCATTTTTAACGGAGATGATCATATCCGGATTCAGGCTTTAAAGACAGGTCTTCATCTGGAAGAGCTGTGGGAACAGGCAAGCAGCATTGATGATTACCTGAATGAACGTTTTCCATATGCATTTGATGACCGGTACGGTTATCTGACAGCGTTTCCCACCAATGTGGGAACAGGCATGAGAGCATCGGTCGTGGTACATCTTCCCATGTTGTCCCAGGGACGCAAATTTTCCAGTCTCATTGGAGAGATGGGCCGTTTTGGAGCGGCTGTCCGAGGCGTTTATGGCGAAGGAGACGATAACTTCGGAGCTTTATATGAAGTATCCAATCAGAAAACACTGGGACAGACAGAACGGGAAATTATAGATACAGTTACAAAGGCCGCCATTCAGCTGACTAATCAGGAAATGCAGGTAAGAAAGTTATCCCTGCAGCGGCGTAAAGTGGAACGGGAAGATGAGATCTACAAGTCTTATGGTGTGTTAAAATATGCAAGAAGGCTTACTTCCAGAGATGCCATGATATTTTTGTCACAGATGATGGCAGGACTGGAGGATGATCTGATTCATACAAAGGAAGAGTTTAACGTTTATCGCCTGATGCTTGGCATCTGGCCGGCAGGTTTACAAAAGAGTTCTGACCGTCCTCTGAATAAGGAAGAGCTTGATATGGCAAGGGCGGAATTCATCCGGGAGGAACTGCCGGAATTAAATTGACAGGAGGATTGCATTTATGATAGACAGATTTACGACAAAGGCCAGAACGGCCATTAATCTGGCAGAGCAGGCAGCAGAGCGGTTGGGACACAGCTATGTGGGAACAGAGCATCTGCTTCTTGGACTGTTAGAAGAAGGCAGCGGTGTTGCAGCCAGAGTACTCATTGAAAACGGTGTCAGAGAAGATAAGGTTCTTGGTCTGATCAGCCAGCTGATTGCACCGGACCAGGCAGTGAGAGTAAGGGAAGACGGTGGCTATACGCCAGGAGCCAGAAGAGTTCTGGAAAACAGCTACCGGGAAGCAGTCCGTTTTAAAGCCAATTTAATCGGAACGGAGCATCTTCTTATTTCAATTATCCGGGACAATGACTGCGTTGCTTCCAGACTGCTTAATACCATCGGTGTCAGCGTACAGAAGCTGTACATTGACGTATTAGCTGCCATGGGAGAGGATGCACCTGCCAATAAGGAAGAGCTTATGAAGTCCCCCAAAGGAAAGGGAAGTACTCCGACTCTGGACAGCTATAGCCGTGACTTAACAGAGCTTGCAGTAAAAGGAAAATTAGATCCTGTAATCGGAAGAGAATCCGAGATTACACGTCTCATTCAGATATTAAGCCGCAGAACCAAGAACAATCCATGTCTGATCGGAGAACCAGGAGTTGGTAAGACTGCAGTCGTGGAAGGACTTGCCCAGATGATCACATCTGGAGAAGTGCCGGAGACAATTGCAGGGAAAAGGCTTCTCACTCTGGATTTATCCGGTATGGTGGCTGGTTCGAAATACCGCGGGGAATTTGAAGAAAGAATTAAAAAAGTAATTGCAGAAGTAATTGAAGACGGCGAAGTGCTTCTGTTTATCGATGAGATTCATACCATCATCGGAGCAGGAGGGGCAGAGGGAGCCATTGATGCCTCCAATATATTAAAGCCGTCTCTGGCAAGAGGAGAATTACAGTTAATCGGTGCGACTACCATTGAAGAATACCGCAAATATATTGAAAAGGATTCCGCCCTGGAACGACGTTTTCAGCCAGTCAAGGTGGAAGAGCCTTCCGAAGAAGCGGCAGTGGGCATTTTAAGAGGCTTAAAAGGAAGATATGAGGATCATCATAAGGTTATGATCACAGATGACGCCATCAAAGCAGCCGTGAAATTGTCTTCCCGCTATATCAATGACCGTTTTCTTCCGGATAAGGCCATTGATGTAATTGATGAAGCCTCTTCCAAAGTCCGCCTTGCTACCTTCACAGAACCCTCTGAGATCAAGGAACTGGAGGCAGAAATTGAACTGTTAGAGGATCAGAAGGAAGCTGCCATTAAGTCAGAGGCCTATGAAAAGGCTGGCGTAATTAAGAAAAAGCAGGAGAAAAAGCGGGAAAAGATTGATAAAATCCGTGATAAATGGCAGAAGGAAAAAATCTCTAATACTCCCACTGTTGATGAAGGGGAGATTGCAGATGTTGTATCAACCTGGACAAAGATTCCGGTAAAGAAACTGGAAGAGGGAGAAAGTGAGCGTCTGAGAAATTTAGAGTCCATCCTTCATGAACGGGTAATTGGTCAGGAAGAGGCTGTAACTGCGGTGGCAAAAGCCATAAGAAGAGGCAGAGTAGGGCTTAAAGATCCCAAACGCCCCATTGGATCGTTCCTGTTCCTCGGACCCACCGGAGTGGGAAAAACAGAACTTTCCAAAGCCCTTGCAGAAGCCATGTTTGGCATGGACAGTGCTTTGATCCGTGTTGATATGTCTGAATATATGGAGAAGCACAGCGTTTCCAAGATTATCGGCTCTCCGCCAGGATACGTAGGATATGATGAAGGCGGTCAGTTAAGTGAAAAGGTCAGAAGAAACCCCTACTCCGTAATTCTCTTTGACGAGATTGAGAAGGCTCACCCCGATGTATTCAATATTCTTCTTCAGGTCCTTGATGACGGTCATATTACGGATGCACAGGGAAGAAAGATTGACTTTAAAAATACTGTAATTATTATGACTTCCAATGCAGGAGCAGAAAATATCATATCCCCGAAACGTCTGGGCTTTGGTGCTGTAGCCGATGAAAAGGCGGATTACAAGCTTATGAAGGACCGGGTTATGGAGGAAGTCAAGAAGCTGTTCAAACCGGAGTTTATTAACCGAATCGATGAAATTATTGTGTTCCATCCGTTAAACAAGACTCATATGAAAGATATAGTAACGATTATGATGAAGGATATCATGAAACGTACTTCCGAACAGATGAGCATTACAATTGAAATTGATGAGACTGCGAAAGACTATCTGATTCAGAAAGGTTACGATGAAAAATACGGCGCGAGACCCTTACGGCGTACCATTCAAAGCAGCTTAGAGGATAAGCTTGCGGAAGAAATCCTTTCCGGAACGGTAAAAACAGGTGATACGGTTATGATCACGGCTGGTGAGGATGGACTTAAATTTTCTGTGAGAGAGCTGATAAACAGCTAGCCATTTCTCAGCAATTCGTGTATAATAGCTACAAGCGAAAGGATCTTTTTCTTCGCCAACAGGGATAAGTAAAGAAAATACTAGGAGGGCAAACCAATGCCGGTAATTGAAGAATTAATCCGCACAGAACAGGACGGTACAATTAGCTTTGGTAATTACAAATTAGAAACAAAGTCAAAATTACAGGATTTTGAGCACGAGGGTGATTTATATAAAGTAAAGACATTTTATGAGATAACCAAGCTTGAACGTAACGGCATGTTTGTATACGAATCTGTACCAGGAACTGCAGTGGAGATGTTTGCAGTATCTGATGACGGCGTGGAATTTGAAGTAGAAGGCGATAAGGATGCCCAGCTGACCGTTCAGCTGGCAGAAGATACCGAATATGAAGTGTTTGTCAATGGTGCAGCAGCAGGCGGCATGAGAACTAACATGAGCGGGAAGCTGTCAGCCAGTGTAGAACTGAATGAAGGAACACCAGTGAAGGTAACGATCAGAAGAAAGTAATGTAACTGAAATCCGGGTCCGGCTCTTTTTTCAAAAGAGATTCGGATCCGGATTTTTTGTCTGACCAGGAGGAACCTATGGCAAAAGGGAAAACAACAGCATTTTTTTGCAAGGAATGTGGTTTTGAATCAGCAAAATGGCTTGGCCAGTGTCCGGGCTGCCGGGAATGGAATTCATTTGTGGAGGAACCTGTGGCTAAAACGGAGGCTTCCGGAAAACGGGGAATTTCAAGCACTGGGTCTGGCGGAGTGACAGGCGTAAAAATAAAACCTGCAAGACTGTCTGAAATCCAGCTTGACGAACAGGACCGTATGAAAACGGGATACGAGGAGCTGGACCGGGTATTGGGCGGCGGCGTGGTAAGAGGGTCCCTGGTTTTAGTTGGAGGAGACCCGGGTATCGGAAAATCCACTCTTCTTTTGCAGGTATGCAGAAATCTGGCATTAGCAGAGAAGAAGGTTTTATACATATCAGGAGAAGAATCCTTAAAACAGATTAAACTGCGGGCAAACCGCATCGGGGAAGTAAAGGGGGATCTGCTGTTTTTATGTGAGACGAATTTAGACCTTATAGAAGCTGCCATACAGGAGGAACAACCGGATGTGGTGATTATTGACTCCATTCAGACCATGTTCCGGGAAGAAATATCATCCGCTCCAGGCAGTGTAAGCCAGGTAAGGGAATCCACCAATCTGCTGATGCAGATCGCCAAGGGAAAAGGAATCGCCATATTTATCGTGGGACATGTAACAAAAGAAGGGGTTGTTGCAGGTCCAAGAGTGCTGGAACACATGGTGGATACCGTTCTTTATTTTGAAGGAGAGAGAAGTGCATCCTACCGGATCATCCGGGGAGTAAAAAACCGGTTCGGCTCTACCAATGAAATCGGTGTGTTTGAAATGATAGAAAGCGGACTGGCGGAAGTAAAAAATCCCTCTGAATTCATGTTAAGCGGAAGACCGGAGGATGCTTCGGGAGCAGTGGTGGCCTGTTCCATGGAGGGAACCAGGCCAATTATGATTGAGGTACAGGCGCTGATTACCCCAACAGCCTTCGGTATGCCAAGACGAACGGCTGCCGGCACAGATTATAACCGGGTGAATCTTCTGATGGCAGTTCTGGAAAAGAGAGGACATTATGATCTGTCTCATTTTGATGCTTATGTCAATATCACCGGCGGACTCCGAATGAATGAGCCTGCGCTGGATCTGGCAATTCTTATGGCGATTGTCTCCAGTATGAAGGACCGGGCCATTGATTCCAAAACCATCATATTTGGTGAGGTGGGATTATCCGGAGAAGTGAGGGCCGTTTCCATGGCACAGCAGAGGGTAAATGAAGCGAAGAAACTGGGATTTCATACCTGTATCCTGCCAAGGATTTCCCTGGATAAGATGGGGGCTATTGATGGGATTAAGCTGATAGGTGTAGATAATGTAAGAGAAGCGATTGCTGGAATTTCCAATTAAAGAGAAAAAGGCGTTAAGGGCAGCGTTTGTATCTGCATTGCAGTTACTAAAATCTGCCCTTTTTTGTCACATAATAACAGAAAATGACAAAAAATATAATAATACAGCCAAATATTCCTATATAACCAGACGCTTTGGTCTGCTAAAATATAACTATCATGCAACATCAAAATGATAGTCTACAAGGAGGATGTATTATGAGAAAAATGTATTTGAAGCGGTTTTCTGCTCTATTACTCGCTGGTCTGATGGCTGCAACTGCCACCGGATGTTCAAAAGGCAGCAAGGATGAGACCACCGTGGCTGCAGCGGAGCAGACCGCAAAAGCGGAGGTAAAGGAAACAGAAGGCCAGAGCAAGCAGACCGCGGGAGGGGATGCTGTAACACTGCGACTGGTGCATTATATGGGAGAGCAGTCCAAACGAGATGCACTGGATGCCATGCTGGAAGCATTTAAAGCAGAATACCCCAGCATCAACGTTGAAGTAGAGGTAGTAGCCTCCTCTTCCTATGTTGCAACTTATAAAAACTACATAGCAGCAGGAGAAGCTCCTGACATCATGTTTGGAAAACCCCAGACCATGAAAGAATTCGTAGATGGTGGATATTTCATGGACCTTTCCAATGAAGAGTGTATGAAAAATGTACTTCCTATGTTAAAAGATGAATGTACTGTAAACGGAGGCGTTTATGGATTCCCTCTGGATGCTCAGGTAAAGGCATGCTTCTATAATAAAAAGATGTTTAAAGAAGCGGGTGTTGAGGTTCCAAAGACCAGAGAAGAATTCTTTAAAGTTGCTGATACTTTTAAAGAAAAAGGAATTAACCCCTTTATTCATCCATACAATTTCATTCATGGAGTATTCCATGAGTTAGATTCCTTCTTTACTTCTATGGCTGTTGGGACTGATAATAAGACAGTCTGGAGTGATTCCCAGGAGGGAACCAGAGAATTATCTGATAATGCAGTTGTGAAAGACGCAATGGAGATGTTCTCCAAGTTTGCATCCTATAAAGATGCGGGAGATACTGCTGTTGACCAGACACAGGGAATTCAGAACTTCGCAGCAGGTCAGAGACCCATGTACATGAACGGCGGATGGCTTATGGGCGATGTAATGGCTGCTAGCCCTGACGGAGAATTCGGTATGTTCCCAACCCCATGGTCCGATAAACCGGAGGATAATAAACTCTGGGTTGGTATTGACGATGTATTTGTTGTATCTTCCCAGACCGAGCATAAGGAAGAAGTAATGGCGTTACTAAGCTTCTTTGCCAATGAGCAGTCTTCCAAGATCTGGATGGAAACAGCAAAGCTTATGACAAGCAATGTAAATGTGTCAACGGATGATTCCGATGAATTCATTAAGGAAATCAAATCTTATATCGATAACGATATGATAGTATCTAAGAGTCAGGTTCCGGATTATACATCTGAGTACAGCACCGCGTTCCGCACCAAACTTCAGGAATTTGTCACATTAGATGACAGCAAGCGTGATGTTACCAAGTTACTCCAGGACATTGATTATGAGATCGCATCCATTCGACAATAGTTTTTTGAAGTGATGACATAAAATCAGTAAGTCAGGGTGGCAGTGTAGCGGGAGCTATATGACTCCCTGACTTTTCTATATCCAAGTTGGAGGCAGTATGAACCGAAAAATGAAAAAACAGCTTCAGGAGTTTACTTTTATTATGCCAGCCCTGGTTATGTTTGCAATCTTTGTAGCGTATCCGTTCCTGCAGGGGTTTCCCATCTCTTTTACCAAATGGGATGGAATGAGTCCAAACAAGGCATATGTGGGACTTAAAAATTACATCAGAATTTTTAAAGATGCAAATGTAATGAATGCCGTTAAGAATACATTGCTGTTTACGGCCGTTACAATGGTTTTTTCCAATTTGCTCGGTCTGCTGTTTGCCCTGATGATATCAAAGAAATCAAAACTGAATCATGTTTTGAGAACCTGTATCTTTCTGCCTTACTGCCTCAGTCTTGTGCTTTCCTCTTATATCTGGCGGTATGTGTACAGTGATGTGTTTTATGACAAATTTGGAATAGCCAGCCCTCTTGGAAGCACAACGTGGGTTATGATTGGTCTTGCAATGATATCTGTATGGCGGGATGCAGGATACTGCATGGTGGTTTACATCGCAGCAATTCAGGGAGTATCGAAAGATTATTATGAGGCGGCAGAGTTAGAGGGAGCCACATCCTGGCAGAAATTCAAAGCAATTACTTTCCCCATGATTGCTCCGGCAGTCACAGCTAATTTTACTCTTTTACTTGCATGGGGAATGAAGGTATTTGATTATCCCATGGCAGCCACGGCTGGCGGCCCCGGGAGAGCGTCGGAAACCGTGGCAATGTTAATTTACAACAACTTGTTTACATACTTTAAAGCAGGCTACGGCCAGGCAATTGCGGTGGTATTTACCATATCCATTTTTGTAGTCAGTACGCTGGTTTCAAAAACTTTAAGAGCCAGGGAGGTGGAGATCTGATGAATAAAAAACAATTGAATTTTTTGTCGGTCATTGTAAAACTGGCTATGACACTGCTTGTGATCAGCCCATTTTATATAGCGTTGATCTATTCTGCAAAATCCAAGCAGGAGATGGTGACAGACCGCCTGGCATTTCCAAAAACCATCCACTGGGACAATTTTACCAGAGCCATTGAAACATCTAATTTTGGAATGGCACTGAAAAACAGTCTGGTTACGACTGTACTGGCAGTACTATTTATAACACTGATCTGCACCATGGCTTCTTATATCATTGCCAGAAAAAACAACCGTTTTTATAATCTGATCTATTATCTTTTCGTAGGTGCCATGATTATTCCGTTTCAGTCAATTATGACCCCGCTCTACATTGATATGACCAGATGGAAGCTGCTAAATACGCTTCACGGCTTTATTTTTGCAAAGATCGGTTTTCAGATTGCATTTACGGTACTGCTGGTATCAGGTTTTGTTAAAAGTATTCCAAAGGAATTAGAGGAAGCTGCTTCCATTGACGGTGCAGGCATGTATGCAGTCTTCTTTCAGATTGTATTTCCTCTGATGAAGCCCATTGTTTTAACATCCATTGTATTAAACGCACTGAATGTATGGAATGATTTTCAGATGTCTTTGACATTACTTCAGCAGAAACAGGTGCGCAACATCCCCCTGACCCAGTATTTCTTCTTTGGTGAGAACAGTATTGAACTGGGGCTGGCATTTGCACTCTTTATTCTTTCGGTCATACCTATATTAGCGTTATATTTAACGCTGCAAAAATATATTATCGGGGGCATTACTCAGGGTGCGGTGAAAGGCTGAGCTGGGAAAATCTGCCCCTGATCGGGCGTTGACATTCTTTTGCCAAGTTGCTATAGTGGGAAAAGACGAGGGGGTTATATGATGGAATCTGCCAAAGAACGCATCCGGTTTGGGAAGACGCTTTATTTTAAAATGATTGCAGTGACGGCGCTGCTGGGACTTACATTTCTGGTTGCTCTCATTTGTATTTACCACGTGACATGCAAATGGTTTAAGACAGAACTGACCTATCAGTCCGACACATTAACGGAACAGATTTGCAGGAATGTTGACATCTCTTTAACGGAACTGATGGAGGGTACCATTCCTTTAACGGCAACGAATCAGCGCCTGACTCCCATGCTTCGGACGGTTACAGGACCGGATAAAGCAGATGACCCGTTTTTAAAGCCCAGATTGAGAAAACAGCTGGAAGAAATGCTTAGCACCAATTATGACATCAACTGGGTGTCTGTAATTGATCGTTCCGATACCGTTTATCTGGCATGCAGGGACGGCAGACCCCGGGAGGGAAGACCCAGTGAAGAATCAGTTCTGAAGCTGTTTTATGATAACAAAGAGGATGTGTCTCATCGCCCGGGCAATACTATCTGGACCAGGAGTGCCAGTGATGATGGAATTGTCCTGATGCGTTATTTATTCGATGAGACTACCATGAGATTCAGCGGCTGTGTGATTGCAGAGCTGAAAAACACCGTTTTAAAAGAGATCTTTCAGGATATAGACTGCAGTAAAGTAGGAAATTTTGCACTTTATGATATTAACGGAAATCTTTTATTTACCACCAATGAAAGAGATCATCTAAAAGCAGTAGTCCACAGAGAAAAAAAGGACAATTATTTATATGCCGAATATCAGGTCAGCCGGGGAAGAATTAAGATTGCCCACGAGGTAGATCTAAAGGCAAAGAACAGCCGGTTTTCCGATTTGCTTTATTTTGTATCGTTCATCGGACTCTTTATCTTTGTATTGATTATCATCTTTTTGTGGCTGATGTTTGGTAATATGGCAGGCAATCTCCGGATTCTGCTGAGCAACATTACGCGGGTATCCAGAGGGGACTTTAAACTGGAGTCCACATCGTTTTCAAAAGGCGATCAGATGGATCTCATCTCTGAACATATCAGTCAGATGGCTGGCAACATACAGTCTTTGATGGATCAGATCAGCAGTGCAAAGGAGATACAGCAGCAGAATGAATATAAACTGCTGGAGTTTCAATATCATGAGCTGCAGGCTCAGATCAATCCTCATTTCCTGTTTAATATACTTCAGTCCATTCATGGAATCGCGCAAATTAACGGAGATAAGCAGGTAAGCAGGCTGATCGGTCTGCTGGCGAGATTTTTCAGGAGAAACATAGAACGAAGCAAGAATACCTGCACGTTAAATGCAGAGATGGAATACATAAAAAATTATACGGAGCTTTATAAGAATATTTATCCGGACAGGCTGGAAGTGGAGTGGGAGGTAGATGATTTACTTCTTGATATGATGGTGCCCAGTTGTATTTTACAGCCAATTGTAGAAAATTCACTTGTTCATGGGATGGAGCCCAAGATTGGACTTTGTACAATCCGTATTTCCGTTTATAGTGAGGAAGAAAGGCTCGTTATAAAAGTATGGGATAATGGTCTTGGCATTCCTGGGGAAAAGCTTTCAACTCTGTTTGAGAGCAATGAAGCCAAAAAACGGATCGGAATTAAGAATGTAAAGGATCGCATTCAGCTGATGTATGGGCCTGATTACGGTGTATGGATCGAATCAGAGTATCTTCATTATACAGAAGTCAGACTGGAGTTTCCTTTGGTATAGTAAGGGGAGGGGGAACGTTATGTACTCGGTAGTAGTGATAGATGATAATAAAATAGCAGTAACAGCTATTGTGAAAGCCACCAATTGGGAATCGTTTCATTGCCAGGTGACAGGAGTGGCTTATGACGGGATTGCAGGTCTGGAGCTGATTCATAAAAAGAATCCGGATATTGTAATCATCGACATACAGATGCCGGGATTTAACGGGCTGGATATTATAGAAAAGATCAAGCAGCAAAGACAGGACATGCAGTTTATTATTATATCCGGATACAATCAGTTTGAGTATGCGCAGCGGGCGATCCGGTATGGAGCCAGCGATTTTCTCTTAAAACCAGTGATGACGGAAGAGATGGAACAGGCGCTTGAAAAGGCAGTGGGGGCACTTATGAAGAAAGAACGGTTTGCAGCAGAAAAAACGCCGGATACTCTGGAAGAACGGATCCGCTTTATCAGGCAGAAAAGCCAGGAGTATTCCACTGCAGTTTCAGAGGCACTGGATTACGTTGATAAGCATATTAATCATAATATTTCTCTGGGAAATATTTGCCGGGAGCTGTTAATATCCACCTCTTATTTCAGCAAGTGTTTTAAGAAAGAGACCGGGGTTGGATTTGTTAATTACGTCACCATGGTAAAAATGGAAAATGCCAGAATTCTTCTTAAGAACCCCCAGAACCGGGTAAATGAGGTGGCACATATGCTGGGATACCGTGATTACTCCTATTTTTTTCAGGTGTTTAAGAAACAATTCGGTTATGCACCAAGTGATATCAAACTTTACAATAAGTGAGAAAGAAGGAGATGCCAATGAAAATGCCTGAAAATAAAAGAAACATACCCTCTGTTCTGACTTGTTTGGATGGAACAGAGGTGACAGATTGGGAAATATGGATGACAAAACGCAGACCAGAGCTGCTTGAGCTGTTTAAGAAAGAGGAATACGGTCATTTGCCGGATTTAAGCGATATGGAACTTCATATCCTGGTTGCTGACTCCAGGCAGTCTGAGGAGATTCTTCAGGGCAGGGCGGTGAGAAAAACCGTTGAGGTTTTAGCTGTCCGCAAGGGAATTCATTTTAGCTTCTGTTTCGTTGTATTCATTCCTACAGGTGCCATAAAGCCAGTGCCTGCTTTTGTGACCGTATGCAATCGCGGGATCAAGGACAGCGACCCTGCAAGGCATTTTTTAAGCCCCTTTTATCCGGTTGAGACCATAATTTCCAGGGGATATGCCTGTGCTGCCTTCCGTACCCAGGAGGTATCCCCTGATTATGAAGAAGGCTTTACAACTGGATTTTCAAGGCTGTTTCCTGAGTATGCAACCAACAGGCCTGACGATGCATGGGGAGCAATTACCGCCTGGTCCTGGGCGGCAAGCCGGATCATGGATTACTTTGAGACAGAGCCTTTGATCGATGAGAGAAGAGTGGCATTAGTGGGACACTCCAGGGGCGGAAAAACGGCTCTTTGGGGTGCTGCCCAGGATGAACGCTTTGCCATGGCTGTCAGCAGCTGTGCAGGAAACAGCGGAGATGCGCTGTCCAGAGGAGCGAAGGGCGAGAGAATTAAAGATATTTTAACCCGTTTTCCATACTGGTTCTGCAAAAATTATCAAAGGTATATAGATAAGGAAGAAACACTTCCCTTTGACCAGCATATGCTGCTGGGGTTAATCGCGCCAAGGCTGATCTATACCTCTTCCAAGACCTTTGATAAATGGGCAGACCCGGAGGGACAGTTTGAGTCTCTGGTACAGGCAGACCCAGTTTATGGCCTGTTTGGAATTGAGGGACTGGAGACCAATAAAAAGCCTTTGCCGGAGCAGCCGCTTTATCAGGGAAGGATCGGGCATCATTATAAGACAGGAAATCACGATATGGATGAATATGACTGGAATTGTTATTTAAATTATGCGGATATTCATCTTTAATAAGCAGCAAATAAAATACAGAGTGGAAATCTGATTCAATGGATTTTCGCTCTGTTTTTTTGATTATTAAAATATTTATGATCAAATCTCTAATATGTGGGGCAGTTTTACTCTGATTATGATGGTTAACCCCAAGACTTCCTTCTACTATAATAGTATTATTAAAGTAAGAAGCAGGAGGAAATATGGACTATGAGATCATTATCAGCTGGAAAAACTCCAAGAAGCACGGTCCAGAGCCGCAGGTTGTTCTATTGCATTCTGCCATTTATCATTCTATGTTTTCTATTTTCTTATTTCCCGCTTTATGGGTGGATTTACGCATTTTTTGACTACAAGCCTCCGTTAAAGCTGTCACAATGTGACTTTGTCGGCTGGAAATGGTTCAAAACACTGTTTGCTAACAAGACACAGATTGGACAGATGATCCAGGTTATGAAGAATACCTTTGCAATGAGTCTTCTTGGCATTGCGACTTCTATTCTGCCCATGGGATTTGCTGTTTTTTTAAACGAAATACAATGCAAGTGGTTTAAAAATCTGGTGCAGACACTGACGACACTGCCGAATTTCATCAGCTGGGTGCTGGTATACTCGGTGGCGTTTTGCCTGTTTACCGATAGCGGAATGGTCAATAATTTTTTGTTTAGTCACGGTTTGATTCAGGCACCGGTTAAATTTCTTGACAGTGATACCCATACGTATCTGTGGATGACGATGTGGAATCTTTGGAAAGGCCTTGGCTGGGGAGCCATTATGTATCTGGCTGCAATAGCTGGGATTGATCTCGAGCTTTACGATGCGGCCCGTGTAGATGGTGCCAATCGGTTCCAGCTGATGAGACGCATTACGATTCCATGTCTGCTTCCCACGTTCTTTGTATTGTTAATGCTGTCAATCGCCAATTTTTTAAATAACGGTATGGATCAGTATTACGTATTCCAGAATTCTTTTAATAAGGCGCATATCCAGGTACTGGATCTTTACGTATATAACGTAGGTATGACAGGTAGCAGCTTATCACTGGCAACTGCCATCAGTATGCTTAAGAGTCTGGTCAGTGTCACCCTGTTGCTGATCGTAAATTCAGTATCAAAAAAGACCAGAGGTGAAGCCATTATTTAGGAGGGAAAAACAGGAATGGTAAGAGAAAAAATCTTTCACATTGTCAATTATCTGATGTTCGGAATCATCACACTGATTTGTGCATATCCGTTTTATTACATGATTATCAATACCATCAGCGCCAATGATTTAAGTGCCAACGGATTTATTAATTTCATGCCAAAAGGATTCCATCTGGAAAACTACAAACAGGTGATGAGGCTTCGTGGGCTTTCTGCAGCTGCCGGGATTTCTATTGCCAGGACGATTTTAGGAACGGCATGTACCGTGTTTGCCTCGGCTTATTTAGGCTTTCTGTTTACACAGGAGAAAATGTGGCACCGGAAATTCTGGTATCGTTTTTTTGTGGTTACCATGTACTTTAATGCAGGTCTGATTCCCTTGTTCATTACCATGAAGACACTGCATCTGACCAATTCATTCTGGGTGTATGTGATCCCCACCATCATACAGCCGTTTTATATTATACTGGTAAAAACTTATATTGAGTCAATTCCAAAATCACTGCAGGAAGCAGCAGAAATTGACGGGGCTGGTATTCTTACTGTATTTGCAAGGATCATTCTGCCAGCAGCTCAGCCGATTATGGCGACTGTCGCCATTTTTGCAGCGGTTACCCAATGGAATTCGTTTCAGGATACGCTAATCTATGTAACGGATCAAAGACTGTATTCTCTGCAGTATCTGTTATATACATACATTAATCAGGCCAGCTCTCTGGCGGCAATGGTGAGAAGCGGAGGGACAGGTGCAATCAGCGGGGCAGTTCTTGCCAGCAGGCAGACACCATCCTCCATACGAATGACGGTTTCGGTGATTGTAGTGCTTCCGATTTTATTTATTTATCCCATATTCCAGAGGTTTTTTGTAAAAGGAATCATGATTGGTTCTATAAAAGGTTAAGGAGGAAAGGTAAGATGAGAAAGAAACAGATCAGTGTGATCCTGTGCGCAGTCCTGGCTGTCACCGCTGTTATAGCCGGGTGCAAAAAAGAAGCGTCTGTAGAAAATACGACAGGCAACAGCAGCTATGATAAATTAATTACAGTGGATGTATTTGATACGCTGGCTAATTATCAGGGAATTCAGAGCGGATGGTTTGCAAAAGTTGTAAAAGATAAATTCAATATGGAATTAAATATCATTGCTCCCAATGTGGCAGGCGGTGGAGATACGTTGTTCCAGACACGTTCTGCAGCTGGTAATTTAGGAGATTTAATAATTACAAAAACCGAGAGCGGCCGTTTTGAAAATATGGTAAAAGCCGGACTTTTAATGGATATGGCTCCGCTTTTAAAAGATAAAAATGTATATAAAAATTATGAAGATGCGATTTTAAATATGAATAAGGGATTGGTGAAGGAGGGCGTTTATGCCATTCCCAGTGAGATTTCCAGTCAATCTCCCAACGTATCTGCAGATGGAATCGAGCCGCTGGTAGCACCCTATCTTCGCTGGGACGGATACAAGGCAATCGGTTATCCTGAAATGAAAACACTGGAAGATATGATCCCTGTGATGAAGCAGCTGCAGGAGCAGATCCCTAAGAGTGATTCCGGTAAAAAGACTTATGCCCTTTCTCTGTTTAAGGATTGGGATGATAGCATGATGATGATTGCCAAGAATTATGCTTCCTTATATGGTTATCAGGAAATTGGTTTTGTAATGGAAAAATACGATGGAAGTGATTTCCAGAATATTGTTGATTCAGACAGTTATTATGTAAAAGCGCTGCATTTTCTCTTTAATGCCAATCAGGAAGGGCTGATCGATCCGGAATCCACAACTCAGAACTATGATATTTTATCGGATAAATACCGTGATGGACAGGTGCTTACATCCTTATGGTCCTGGCAGGGGCAAAGCTACTATAATACACGGGAACGAAAGGAAGAAGGAAAAGGCATCATGCCTGCTTTCATTGAAGATATGGCACCCTATACCGATGGCTGTTATTCCATGGGAAACGGTAAGGCCGTTATTGCCATTGGCAGTCAGGCAAAAGAACCGCAGCGTCTTGCCGCTTTTATCGACTGGATGTATTCTCCGGAAGGAATGGAACTGGTAAGTCAGGCCAATGGTGCAGCGGGTCCTATGGGACTGACCTGGGAGATGAAAGGCGAAAAGGCAGTTTATACGGATTATGGCTGGAAGGCTCTTCCCAACAATGATGTGCCAGTACCGGAGGAGTGGGGCGGCGGCAGCTGGAAGGATGGGATAAGCGCTTTGAATTATAAACCGTTAGCAATGGTGGATACGGACCCTATAACGAATGAGCCTTATTTAACCACGATGTGGAGTTCTGTGCTTGAGATGAATCATACACCGCTGGATACTGACTGGCAGAAGTATGCACAGGGAGCGAAAACAACCATCGAATTACTGGAAAAGAAAGGGGCTCTTTCGGTAGCACCAGGTACTTCCTATATTCAGCCGAAGGAAGACTCCGATATCACAACGCTACGGGGTCAGTGTAAAGCAGTCATTGTGGATGACTCCTGGAAAATGGTTTTTGCAGCAGATGAGGCTGAGTTTGATTCGTCATTGCAGCATATGCAGGATACTGTGCACGGTCTTGGCTATGACCGGGTGCTGGAAGTGGATTTAAAGAATGCAAAAGAGCGCGCTGCAGCCAGAAAAACGGCAATGGATGAGTATGCCCGCCGCAGCAAATAAGATAATTGCAAAGAGCAGTATGGCTCACGGAGCGGACATTTTCATGTCCGCTTCGGCGTGGGATCTCCGATATTCTGCTGGGCTGATACCGGTATATTTCCTGAATTTTTTATGAAAATAGTCCACATTTCCATATCCCACCATTTGCGCGATTTCATAGACTTTATAATGATCGTTTATTAAGAGACGCCTGGAGTTTTCAATCCGCACTTCATCTAAGTAGACATTGAAATTCCTTCCTGTAGTTTTGGTGAAAACTTTTCCCAGATAGGAGCTGTTATAGCCAAACAGCTCCGCAATGGTACCCAGCTTTAAATCTTCCTGATAATTGTGACGGATATACTGAAGGATATTATCCAATACGCTGGTACGGGTGGGAGAGCCGATGGCATTCATACACATCTCAAACTGAAGATTGAAAAAGTCCAGAATTTCGTAGAGATAATATTTCTCTTCTATTGTATAAATAATAGCTGCATTATTGGGAAACAGAGTATCAAGATTGCCATAACCGTAAATAATACTGGATTTTACCTGGATCATGATATCTGCCAGGTAATGTCTGATTTTTGAAATCTCCAGACTGGAACAGTAGAGTGCCTGGCGAAGCTTTTCCAAAAGATCAACAATCATATGACGGTTTCCAGACTGAATATAATCCGACAGTTGCTGGGAATATGTATTTTCCATGACGAAATCCGTTCCCTGTGGCTGAAATCCCACCGGCATATCTTTATAACACAGCACATGCTGGTTAAAACTGCAAAAGAAGCGTCGTTTCATAAGCCTCTGTGCATCGTTGTATGATTTATGAATCTGTTCAATGGAACAGACCGGGCCACCGTAAGTAAGAAATAATCCGTCCAGAGGGGAACCTTTTTGTGGCTGGCTTATATAATGGTCCGCAAGCTCTTCAAAGCGTTTAATAGCAAAATCGCCTTTTAAAATAATAACGTTGTGGTTTCCGATCCGGATATGGTCCAGGGAATTGTGGTTGTGGTTCGCCAGACGCAGGATTCCGGCAAAATCCCAGGTTGCCTGAAAAGACTCCTGATTGTAGCTGGTATAAAGTACAACCTGATAAACTTCGGCATCTAACTGCAGATCATGGCAGTCCAGCAAGGAATAACCGGCTTGATTGAGAAGAATATCATATAGAATCGATTCCCTTGCCCGATCCCGGTACTGGTTCATCCTTTTTTGTTTTTCCTGTTCTTCTAAAAGCAGGTGTCTGGCATCCAGGACCGCTTTTTCCAGTTCCTGCTCATCAATCGGCTTTGTGAGATAGCAGGTAACTCCAAAACGCATGGCTTCCTGTGCAAAAGAAAAATCAGAAAGACCGCTGATTATAATAAATACACCGGTAAAGCCATTCTCTCTGGCAAGTTTTACTACCTCCAGTCCGTTTAAGTGGGGCATACGCAGATCAATCAGCACAACGTCAGGCTGTAATCTTATGATTTGGTCCAGAGTATCCTGACCGTTTTTACATTCTCCGCAGATGGTATAGTCAAGAGAAGACCAGTTTAACAGATATCGGATGCCTTCTCTAACATCTATTTCATCATCAGCAATTAAGAGTTTCATGTTTAATTACCTCCTGTATGGTTTTGTACAGGAATCACCATGGTTACCAGGGTTCCCATTGATTTTTTACATTTGATAGTAAGACCGTATTCAAATCCATAGTATAGCTGGATTCTCTGGTTGATATTATAAAGTCCGATTCCGTGGGAGGAGTTATTGGGGGGACGGTGAATTGACTGGTTTAACAGCTTCAGCTCCTCAGGCGTCATACCGCAGCCATTATCATATATATAGATGCAGAGTGTTTCGTTTATCAGGAGGATTTTCAGGATGATTTTACCGTTTTGTTCTACCTCCTCCAGTCCGTGGAGGAGCGCATTTTCAACAATGGGCTGTAAAAGCAGGGGCATAATCTGGTAATCCTCAGGATCTAACTGAGGGCTTATTTTCAGGGAATAATTGACGCGATCGTGAAATCTCAGCTTTTGAATACTTAAGTAGGTTTCAATATAGTCCAGTTCCCGGGAAAGGGAGGTTGCTGAAGTGGAAGTGTTTTCCAGTACATAGCGCATGGATTTGCCTAAGAGCTTTATTGCATTAGCCACTTCTAAGTTGCCAGCTTTTAATGAACGCATACGTATGGTCTCCAGTGTATTGTAGAGAAAATGAGGATTGATCTGACTGGAAAGCATCTTAAATTCCATCTGTTGTTGCTTATTGATTAAGTCCCGGGTTTTAAGCTGTGCCTGATAGACGGAAGTTTCTTTCTCCAGAATCTCATGGATCATCAGCTTTAAATCAGAAAATACATCAGAAATTTCATCTTCGCCGTGAAAGTTGTCCGCAATTTCATAATTACCCTGACTGGCCCTGTGCATGCATTCCCGAAGAGTAATGATACGAAGACTGAAGTAATGGGAAAATACGCAGATAAACATGCTGGTGATAATCAGCACCAATGCCAGGATGGCCAGATAAGTACTGCTGATCCGGTTTAAATATGGGTATCCGTCATAGCTTAGGGAGGCCATGTAAAAGCTGTCTTCGCAGTAGGCGGGAGAGAGGGAGGAGACACAACCGATAACGGTTCCGTTTTCTAACGCTATTTTTCCTTGATAAGTGCCTGTACAGCTGCTTCCGCCTCCACCCGCGTATCGTTCCAATCCGGGGGTTCTCACCTGCCTGTCACTGGTATAAAATATGCTGCTGTCATTGAGCCATATGACTGTATGCATGGAGCTGTTTTCAATGCGGCTTCGGATGTGGTTATTGCTGACGGTAAGCTTTAAGATGGCATAGCTGTGAACCTGGGGCAGGAAGATGCGGGTATAAAGGCAGAGATTTTGCACTTCGGTGTTGTATCGTTCACTTTTCTCCAACTCCACTGTCCAGAAAGGGGTGACGGACGAGGAAGCGCGTTTATACCAGGGCTGGTTCTGGAGATTGTCCGTAATGGGATGGATGTGGGGGCTGTCTGCAATGGTGGAATTAAAGGTATACACAGAAATGCCATGGAGAGAGGCATCACCGGAAAGAAGTGTATCAATCCCTTTATAAGTGCTTATGGCTGATTTGCTTTCGCTGTCGGCAGAGTATCTGGTGGTTAAAAGTGTAATTAAATTCTGGTCAGAGACCAGGATCTGGGATTTGTTGTAGATGTTTTCTGTTAAATCCAGAATCAGGGATTTTACCCGGAGATTATCGGAATAAGTCTGTTTGGAATAGTGGTCAAACAATTGGGTTCGGGTAAGATAGATGAGATAACTGCCTACCGTTGTTATGGGAATAAAAATGGCAATAAAAAAGAACAGGTACAATTGCTTCTGCACCCGGATTTTTGTAAAAATATCCATGAACCGTTTCTTACTCATACATACCCACCCTTTAACCATTGCCCCTTGTCTCTATTATTTATATCATACCGCCCACTGAATGGAAAGGAAAGAATTACGACTAAAATAGCAAATTTATTACAACAGCAAACAGACTGAGATTTCTTATATGGAATATTAATGATAAGAGTCGAATATTGCGATCTAAAAACGCTTTACATTTTAGTAATAGGTAGTACGATAGTGAAAGTGATAAAAATAACAGATTTAAGACTGTAAGATATAAGAGATAAAGTTTATTTAAAATACAGATATTGATAAGTTGGAGGAAAATCAAGGTGGAAAACGATTTAGATGTGACATCAGGTAGTATCATAAAGATATTTATTAAATATGCCATACCTACAATACTTGGAATGGTGGCAATTTCATCCGCATCCATCGTAGATGGTATATTTGTAGGACGCTTTATTGGTTCTAATGCATTGGCTGTTATTAATTTAATTGTTCCATATGTATCTTTGCTATTAGGTGTTATAACTATGCTGGGATCTGGGGGGTGCGTTCTTTGCGGCAAACTTATGGGTGAGAAAAAATCTGAAGATGCCTCCAGAACATTTTCAAAATTTATTCAGATCATGTTACTATTGATACTGATCCCCTGGATACTCGTTTTACTGTTCCCGTATCATATCGCTTATCTGCTTGGTGCAGATAGCAGTGTTGCTGAAAATACTGTTACATATTTAATAAATTATACTTATTTTTTACCATTTCAGCTCATGGGGATCGGGCTCAGTTTTTTTTCAAGAGTCAATGGCAGACCCGGCTTAACTTCCTTTGCATTGCTGTTAAGTGCAGGAATGAATGTGTTTCTTGATTTTATATTTGTGGTTTTATTAGGTCTTGGAATAAGAGGCGCTGCATTTGCTACTGGTTTATCACAATCCATGACATTTTTTATTCTGTTACCTACATTTTTTAATAAAAACAGTGCTCTTAAGCTGGTAAAACCCGTTAAATTCACAAAGGATATTTTGTTCTCAGTTTTTAATGGTATTTCAGAATTCTTAAATGAAACTTCAAGTGGAATTGTTGCATTTGTATTCAATCATGTTCTTATGAGCCAGTCCGGCGTGGATGGGGTAGCGGCTTTTACCACGATTAACTTTTTTTTGTATAGCGGCTGCCTTGTCAGTTATGGAGTAGTAGCTTCCATGAATGGTCCCATTAGTATTAACTTTGGTGCCAGAAATTCAAAAAGAGTAAATGGGTTCCTAAAAGTTTCTATTTTGTTCAATCTGATTATGGGGGCGTTAATTGCTGCTGCATTATATTTCTTCGATGATTTATGGGTCAGTATTTTTTTAAAGAACAAAGCGGCTCATATCAGTGAGCTTGCAGTTACATATATTGGGCTGTTATGGCCTGCTTTCTTAGTCAGTGGATTGAATATAGTGATTACGGGGTATTTTACAAGTACCTTAAAACCAGGATTATCATTTATCTTCTCCGCGCTACGGTCATTATTATTCCCCATACTGTTCATTTTGATATTGAATTCTATATTTATGGATGAGAAAGTGTTCCTGTCGATTCCCATTGCAGAGTTTCTGACTTTATTAATATGTTTGATTTGCATTTTTATTAAAAAAAACAGGAGTGTTGCTCCTGAAGTGAAATCATAAAGATTTCAACATCACTTTGCAACACTCCTTAAAAGTAGCAGGGGAAGAGGGGCTCGAACCCCCATTTACGGTTTTGGAGACCGTTGCTCTACCATTGAACTATTCCCCTATATGGTTAAATTACCTGCTCACCCGAGCACTTTGAAAGTATAGCATAGAACATTTTATATTGCAACAGTTTTTTGAAAAAAATAAAAAATTTGATAGTCAGCAAAATAAAATTTTATTCTGCTGTTCATAAATAATAGTTTGTGGTAAAATGAATCTATAAATCCGCTTAAATTACAGGTGGTTTGTTTGGCGATTTTGATAAAAATATATCATAAAAATAGTGAAATTGAATTATGAAAAAAGGGCGATGCAAAGAAAATTCCTTCTAAATAATTTGTCTTAGTAAAAAGATGCTTAATTCTCACAGGTTTTTATTGTGGGAATTACAAGTAATGCACAAAAACATGCAATATAATCTTATATGAAACAGAATTTGACAAATGACGTCAAACATGTTATAAGTACTTCATAGCTATTATAGAAAAGGGAGTCTGCTCATGAAACAGTTTAAGATTATATTGCCAACAGTTGCTGAGGCCAAAATGTTTGTTGCTGCTGCTTCCAGGTGTAATTTCGACATAGACGTATTTTACAATCGAGTGATTATTGACGCAAAGTCTATATTAGGTGTTTTAAGCTTGGATTTATCCCAGATTCTTACTGTCCAGTTAAACGGAGCAGATGCAGAATTTGAAAAATACTTAAAAAAATTAACTCCGGAAAACAGCTCAGCAGCATAAACGATAAAGCAACGAGAAAGAGGGAATTGCAGCCATATGGTATGCAGTTCCCTTTTTTCATCGGTGGACGTGTTATATCGATTGTAAGAAGGAGGAACCGGAATGGAGCAGGAAGAAAAAAAGGTCTTAAGCATATCCGTCAGGAATCTGGTGGAATTTGTGCTGCGTTCCGGAGATCTGGATAACCGCCATAATTTTGCTGCGGAGAAGAATGCCATGCAGGAAGGCAGCCGGATTCACAGAAAGATTCAGCGCCGTATGGGAGCGGATTATAAAGCCGAGGTAACATTAAAACATGTGGTAGAGGAAGATCAGTTTCAGATTCTGGTGGAAGGAAGAGCGGATGGGATCATTGATAAGCCGGATGAGCTGATCATAGATGAAATCAAAGGAATCTATATGGATTTGTCTTATCTGGAGGAGCCCTTTCCTGTTCATCTGGCCCAGGTCATGTGTTACGGATACTTTTACTGTTTTGATAAGCAGAGGGACGGGGCAGTCATGCAGGTGACCTACTGCAATATAGAGACAGAAGAGATCCGCCGCTTTCAGACAGAGAAGTCCTTTGAAGAGCTGGAAGCCTGGTTTTTGGGACTGATCCATGAATATGTGAAATGGGCCAGGTATTTATACAGTCATGGAATCAGGAGAGATGAGTCAATCCGGGAACTGGAGTTTCCTTATCCCTACCGCCAGGGACAGCGGGAGTTGGCGGTATCGGTATTTCGCAGCATCCAAAGAAAACGGAATTTGTTCATTCAGGCTCCCACCGGAATCGGGAAGACGCTTTCCACCGTTTTTCCGGCTGTAAAGTCCATTGGAGAGGGACTGGGGAATAAGCTCTTTTATTTGACCGCAAAAACCATTACAAGGGGAGTTGCGGAAGAATCCTTTGATATTCTAAGAAAAAAAGGCCTTTATTTCAGTACCGTCACCCTTACAGCCAAAGAAAAACTCTGCTTTCTGGATAAGCCGGACTGCAATCCCGATGCCTGTCCCTATGCCAAGGGACATTTTGACCGTGTAGGTGATTGTGTCTATGATATCATTCACAATGAATTTGGTATTACCAGAGATGTAATATTGCGTTATGCCACAGAATTTCGGGTCTGTCCTTTTGAATTGTGCCTGGATATCAGTAACTGGGTGGATGGGGTGATCTGTGATTATAATTATGTTTTTGACCCTGATGTCCGGTTGAAACGATATTTCTCAGAAGGGGTTACCGGAGAGTATCTATTTTTGGTGGATGAGGCGCATAATCTGGTGCCAAGAGCCAGGGAAATGTACAGTGCGGCCATCTGGAAAGAGGACTTTCTTCTTATTAAAAAGATTATAAAGCCCATGAACGAAAAAATAGGCCGTTTGCTTGACCGGTGCAACAAAGAACTGCTGGAAATGAAACGCCAGTGTGAGGGGTATCACATTCTGGAAGACGTCCGTTTCTTCATCACCAGTGTCATGAGTTTATTTGGGGAAATGGAACTGTTTATGGAGAAAACTTCCGAATTTGGAGACCGGGATCTGGTACTGGATTTCTTCTTTGATTTGAGGAAGCTTCTTAACATTTATGACCGGCTTGATGAGAATTACAGAATCTATACGGAACTCATGTCCGACGGGCGCTTTATGCTAAGGTTTTTTTGCGTAAACCCGTCTAAGAATCTTCAGGAGTGTCTGAAAAAGGGAAACAGCACCGTGTTTTTTTCAGCAACCCTTCTTCCGGTTTCCTATTATAAGGAACTGCTAAGCGGAGATCAGGAGGAATATGCGGTCTATTCCCATTCACCCTTTGATCAGGATAATCGTCTCTTGATGGTAGGAACCGATGTGAGCAGCCGTTACACAAGAAGAAACCGCAATGAATACCGGAAGGTGGCAGATTACATCAGTAAGATTGTATCTGCGAGAAAAGGAAATTATATGGTTTTTCTTCCATCTTATCAGTATTTAAAAGAAATAGAGACTATTTTGCCGGAACGGATCTGCGATGGGGACTCTGTTACCTGTTATGCACAGGCATCTCATATGAATGAGCAGGAAAGAGAGGCGTTCTTAATGGAATTTTCCAGAGAGCGGGACGATTCCTTTGTAGGCCTTTGTGTGATGGGAGGTGTCTTCTCCGAAGGAATTGATTTAAAGGAGGAGAGACTGATTGGGGTGATCATCGTGGGAACCGGACTCCCTATGGTCTGTACGGAACAGGAGATTTTGAAAAATTACTTTGAAGAAAAGTCATCGAAAGGTTTTGATTATGCTTATCAGTATCCTGGCATGAACAAGGTCATGCAGGCTGCCGGAAGAGTGATCCGTACAGCCAGGGATGAGGGGATCATTGCCCTTTTAGACGAACGTTTTACCCGGCCTGAATATCAGGCGTTGTTTCCCCGGGAATGGGACAGCTTTTATGAAGTGAAATTAAAGAGTGCAAAAGAGGTTGCCAGTCAGTTCTGGGACAGCCGGTTAGTGGAGGAGAAAGAGAATGAAAAACACACTTAGATTAAGACCGTATAAAAAAGAAGATGGAACGTATCTGCTAAACTGGCTCACAGACCGCCGTATGCTTGGTATGTGGTGCAGAGATCATTTTTCATTTCCACTGTCAGCTGATCAGCTGGAGCGGTATCACAATGAACTGGAGAAGGATTCCCGTTCCTTTGGTTTTACCGCGTTAAATGAAAAGGGAATTCCGGTGGGGAGTTTCCGTATGTCCAGAGTGGATTATGAAAAGAAGAGCGTTCACCTTGGTTTCATCGTAATTGACCAGAGTCTGCGGGGGCAGGGACTGGGAGGACAGATGGTTTCTCTTGCAGTGGGTTATGCGAAGGAATTCCTGGGAATGGAACGAATCACGCTAAATGTATTTGACTGCAATCCGGGAGCAAAACGGTGCTATGAGAAAGTGGGATTTCACGAAGAGCAGTTTAAAAAAGAAGATTTTGCCTATGAAGAGGAAAAGTGGGGGATCTACCTGATGGTTTATGATAGATGAAATGAAAATAAAAAGCTGCCGGAAGGATCAGTCGGCAGCCGGGTTTTGTATCAGAGCATGTCCATAAATTGTCTGGAAGCCTGAGAAACGGGTATATTTTCATTATAGGCCACGACCATCTGGCGTGTGGGCAGTTTTTCTGTCAGCCTTACCTGAAATAAGTCCCTGTCATTATTAGGAATGCAGAAATCAGGAACGAAAGCGATTCCAAGTCCGATCCGAGCCAGATCAATTAAAAGATCGTTGCTGCTTAATTCAATTTCAGGAACTAAATCCAGCTGCTCCTTCTGGAACATATGGTGGAGAAATTCACTTGTGGTGCTTTTTCGGTCCAGCATAAGAATGGGATAGGTCTGAAGCTTCTGAAGATTAACCGTCTCTCCTTTTAATGGAAAGTATTCCTGATTTGCCACAAATACATCTGAAAATTCATTGATCACCCGGAACTTCTGGGAACTGAGAAGACCGGAGTTGGGATAATTGGTGATGATGAAATCTACCTGACCATTGGCCAGCAGATGAGCGCATTCAATGGATGTCTGGTTGGTAACCTTAATGTGCACATTGGGGTAAGCTTTGTGGAATCTGTTTAAATAGGGAACCAGAAAGTAGCGGCAGATGGTATCACTGGCTCCGATGCGCAGCTGGCCTCCGTTTAAGGTATTGGCTTCCAATAGCTGATTTTCTCCCTTTTGTATCAGATTAATAGCAGGTTCGATATGCTTTAAAAGAATCTCCCCTTCGGGAGTGAGCTGAACCTTCTTGGTGCTTCTGATAAAGAGTGTCTGGTTTAATTTCTTCTCCAGTACCTTGACTGACTGGCTGACTGCAGACTGGGAAATAAAGAGCTGTTTGGAGGCCTCAGAAAAGCTAAGTGTAGCGGCAACATGATAAAAAACCTTGTACAGTTCATAATTAATATCCATCATTAGCCCTCCTTATAAATATAAGGATATTCTATCACAATATTGAATGATTTGTAAAGGAAATTGACAAATTAATTGGACTGCGGTATAGTAACGGGCACAGGATTTAAGTGATGATAAATAAAGGAGTGAAAAAATATGCATGATAATTTTTACCAGATGTATTTAGACGAGATGGGAGAGATCACTCCCTGTACCGGAGAAGAACAGTTAAAGCTGATTTCGGATTTAAGAGAAGGAAATCAGGAAGCGAAAAAGAGACTGATAGAAGGAAATTTAAGAACCGCTCTGGAGTATGCCAAGGAGTATGACGGAAAAGGCGTGCTGTTATCAGATCTTGTACAGGAAGCCAATATGGCACTTTTAATGGCAGTGGAAGAATATGCAAAAGCGGGCGGAGAGAACGGATTTGACAGCTATGTGGCAGAAAAGATAAAGAAGGCACTGGAACTGGCTGTCGAAGAGGAAGTATCTGCAGACCAGACTGGAGAGGAACTGGCGGCCAGAGTCAATGTACTTCAGCAAATCGCCCAGACTCTTGCAGCAGAGCTTGGACGTGAGGCAACGGTAGAGGAACTGGCGGACAAGATGAAGATGAGCGTGGATGAGATTCGTGGAATCATGAAGATGGCAATCGATGCAGTGAGTCTGAATGCGGAGAATGCGGATTTAGAGGCATTGGCAGAGGTGAGTGAGATGGAAATTACCGACTCAGAAGACTACGACTACGAAGTTTAAGATACCAGGAGAAAAATGATGAGGATATATCTGATACGCCATGGGCAGACAGATTGGAATATACAGGGGAAGATTCAGGGAAGCCATGACATCCCTCTCAATGAAACAGGACTGATGCAGGCAAAGTTACTGGCGGCAGGTATGGAATCCAGACCGGTAAAAAAAATATTTTCCAGTACACTGAAACGTGCTATGGCAACGGCAGAGGCTCTTGCTGGCAGACAGGAGGCAGAAATTATCCCCATGCCCCGGCTTATGGAAGTGGAGTTTGGTGTATGGGAAGGCCTGACATGGAAAGAGATTGAGGAAAGTTATCCAGGCGAATACAGACACTGGGTCATGGATCCTTCTCACGCTGCACCCCCCGGAGGAGAAAGCCAGAAAGAGATCTCCCGGCGATGTAAGACTGCAGTCAGCGAAATTATCAGACAAACCGGTGGAAGAGAAGATATTGCAGTGGTTTCCCATGGAGCGACTCTTGCCTGTCTGGTTTCTGTCATGCTGGGGCCGGATGAAGAAGATGAGAGCATTATAGTGGAGAATGCCAGCATCACCACCGTTCATTATAGTCCTCTTACTGAAATTTTTACTGTGCTGGAAAAGAATGATGTATCCCATTTAACGTCATTATAAAGCTGCCTATAAAAAAAGGGGAAGCCTTTTAAAGCTTTCCCTGATCTTTAATCAAACAATGTTTCAACCAGAATTTTCATCATGGAAGGGGTAGTACGGATAAAAAGCTTATCACGTCCGCTGCAGCGGATGGACGTCTTGAGCATTTCCTCTTTCGCCGCGGCGGTATCAAAGATACCAACCATATTGGCGCAGGATTCCACAATGGAATTAAGCTGTCCAGCCTTCTGAATAAAGGTATCAATGTGGTTTTCACTAAGCTGTAGGCAAACTTCCAGATTAGGGCTTTGTCCGTCGGTCTGATACTGAGTGCTTTCAAATAAGTATTTCTGAGATAAATCTTTTAACTGCTGATCAAGTTCCATTCAATTAACGCTCCTTCGTAAAAAAATCCTTTACTACTATATTGTAAAAACTGTTTTTTTTCAAGCGGTATTATGAAAAATGACAATAATTGTCGAAATATGTCGTTTTGTAATTCTGCAAAAGGATATGGAAGATTTTGTTCCTGTTGTAAGACAATGAAAAATTGTGAATCATTTATCTTAGGTTGATTTAATCATGCCTCTATATTATGATATGATTATGAGAAAAATGTAAGTACTTACAAAAAAGAGTATCAGGGAGGAATCAGTTAATAATGAAGGAAATCAGGGGTAATGTAATTGTCGGTCAGTCGGGAGGACCCACCGCAGTGATTAATTCCAGCCTTGTGGGTGTCTATAAAACGGCTAAGGACAGAGGGGCAAAGATTGTATATGGAATGCTTCATGGAATCCAGGGATTGCTTGAAGACCGGGTAGTAGACCTGTCCCAACATATAAAAAGTGATCTGGATATTGAATTGTTAAAGCGGACGCCCTCCTCTTATCTTGGCTCCTGCAGATTTAAACTGCCGGAGATCCATGAAGATCAGGAGATTTACAAGAAGATATTTCACATTCTTGATGACATGGAGATTGAATATTTCTTCTACATAGGCGGCAATGATTCCATGGATACCATTAAGAAGCTGTCTGATTACTCTATTTTAAACGGAAGCCGGATCCGTTTTATGGGAGTTCCAAAAACCATTGACAATGATTTGGCAGCCACCGATCATACGCCTGGGTATGGAAGCGCTGCAAAGTATATCGGTTCCATTACAAAGGAAGTAATCCGGGATGGTCTGGTGTATGACCAGCAGAATGTGACTCTGATTGAAATTATGGGGCGGAATGCAGGATGGCTTACCGGTGCAGCAGCGCTGGCTAAGTGCGAGGACTGTGAAGGACCAGATATGATCTTTCTTCCGGAGATTCCGTTTGATATCGAAGATTTTATGAAAAAGATAGCCGGACTTCACAAACAGAAAAAATCAGTGGTAGTTGCCATTTCGGAAGGGATCCGGGTGGAAGACGGCAGATATGTCTGTGAACTCACAGATAACGTGGATTATGTAGATGCGTTTGGACACCGGCAGCTTACCGGTACAGCCAGATATCTTGCAAGCCGTATTGCAAGAGAAACCGGCTGTAAGACCAGAGCCATTGAATTCAGTTCTCTGCAGCGATGTGCTTCCCATATGGTATCCAGAGTGGATATTACAGAGGCCTATCAGGTAGGAGGAGCAGCTGTGAAAGCGGCATTTGAGGGTGAGACAGGTAAAATGGTAATTTTAAAACGGATCTCGGATGATCCTTATATCTGTGTGACCGATATTTACGATGTCCATAAGGTTGCAAACATTGAGAAAAAGGTTCCAAGAGAGTGGATCAATGAAGCAGGTGATTATGTGACAGAAGAATTTTTAAACTATCTCCGGCCTCTGATTCAGGCAGAGCTGACTCCTATCATGACCGATGGCCTGCCAAGGCATCTGTATTGCAAAAATAATAAGAATCAATAAAGAAGCGGTGCCGAAACCAGATGATTTCGGCACCGTTTTATTAATAAAAGTGATCAATGACATAAGATATATTAATTTCTCTAATCGATATGTTTTATGGTATGATATTTGTACGATAATAACAGGGAAGTCTGACCTGATAGATCATAAGGATTCTTTACAAGGAGGAAATTATGAGTGTAAGAAGAGTATACGTTGAGAAAAAACCAGCTTATGCCGTAAAAGCAGGAGAACTGAAAGAGGAAATCGCAAATTATCTGGGAATTGGTACAGTAACAGATGTGCGGGTTCTGATTCGGTATGATGTGGAAAATATTTCGGAGGAGACCTATAAACTGGCTCTCACTACTGTTTTTTCAGAACCTGCGCTTGACCTGGTTTATGAAGAGGAAGTTCCGGTTAAGGAAGGAGATACCGTTTTTACGGTAGAATATCTTCCCGGACAGTTTGACCAGAGAGCGGATTCTGCAGAGCAGTGTGTGAAAATTCTCAAAGAAGATGAGGAGCCGGTAATTAAATCGGCTGTTACTTATGTCATTTCCGGCGATCTTACTAACGCTCAGACCGAGGAAGTGAAATCCTTTTGTATTAATCCAGTGGATTCCAGGCAGGCAGAAGAGACAAAACCACAGACGCTGGTTACTGTATTTGACATACCAGAGGATGTTATTGTTTTTGACGGATTTAAAAAGCTGGAAGAGTCGAAGCTGAAGGAATTATATCAATCGTTAAACCTTGCCATGACATTTCAGGATTTCCTCCACATTCAGAACTATTACAGGGATGAAGAGCACAGAGATCCGACCATGACGGAAATCAGGGTACTTGATACTTACTGGTCAGATCATTGCCGCCATACCACGTTTCAGACCGAGTTAAAGGACGTGGAATTTACGGCTGGGGACTATAAAAAGCCAATGGAAGCAACCTACCAGCGCTATCTTTCAGACCGGGAGGAAGTATTAAAGGGAAAGAGCGGAAAGTTTGTCTGTCTCATGGATCTGGCTTTGATGGCTATGAAAAAGCTGCGTCTGGAAGGAAAGCTTGAGGATCTGGAAGTATCGGATGAAATCAATGCATGCAGCATTGTAGTTCCGGTGGAGATTGATGGAAAAGAAGAAGAGTGGCTGGTAAACTTTAAAAATGAGACTCACAACCATCCCACTGAAATCGAGCCCTTCGGAGGAGCGGCAACCTGTCTTGGCGGTGCCATCAGGGATCCCCTTTCCGGACGTACCTACGTGTATCAGGCCATGCGCGTAACCGGCGCTGCTGATCCTACAAGATCATTAAAGGAAACATTAAAGGGAAAGCTGCCGCAGAGAAAGATCGTGACTGGAGCAGCAAGGGGATACAGTTCTTATGGAAATCAGATCGGTCTTGCAACCGGTTATGTAAAGGAAATATATCACCCCAATTACGTGGCAAAGAGAATGGAAATCGGAGCGGTTATGGGCGCAGCTCCCAGAAAAAATGTAATCCGGGAAACTTCCGATCCGGGAGATATTATTATCCTTCTTGGTGGAAGAACGGGACGTGACGGCTGCGGTGGTGCGACCGGTTCCTCCAAGGTTCATACAGAGGATTCCATTGAAACCTGCGGTGCAGAAGTTCAGAAGGGAAATGCTCCAACAGAAAGAAAGATTCAGAGATTATTTCGCAGGGCAGAAGTCAGCCGTATCATTAAAAAATGCAACGATTTTGGTGCCGGTGGCGTTTCTGTCGCAATCGGAGAACTGGCAGAGGGACTTAAAATTGATCTGGACAAGGTCCCCAAAAAGTATGCCGGACTTGACGGCACAGAAATCGCTATTTCTGAGTCCCAGGAGCGTATGGCAGTGGTGATTGATCCAAAAGAAGTGGATCAGTTCCTTTCCTATGCAGCAGAGGAGAATTTAGAGGCGGTTGAAGTTGCGGTTGTAACGGAAGAACCAAGGCTGGTGATGAGCTGGAGAGGGAAAACCATTGTTGATATCAGCCGTGGCTTTTTAGATACCAACGGGGCTCATCAGGAAGCATCGGTTATCGTGGAAGTTCCGTCAAAAGAAGGCAGTGCATTTGGTAAGAAGGAAGTTGGAGATGTTAAGAGTACCTGGCTTAATCTGCTTTCCGGTTTAAATGTATGTTCCCAGAAGGGACTGGTGGAGATGTTTGACGGTTCCATTGGTGCAGGTAGTGTCTTTATGCCTTATGGAGGCAGATATCAGCTGACTGAGACACAGTCCATGGTAGCCAAACTTCCTCTGGAACAGGGAACCACCGATACGGTCACCATGATGAGCTATGGCTTTGATCCCTATTTATCCAGCTGGAGTCCTTATCACGGTGCAATCTATGCAGTTTTGTCATCAGTAGCTAAAATCGTGGCAGCAGGCGGTGATTATAAAAAGATCCGTTTCACCTTCCAGGAATATTTCCGCCGCATGTCAGAAGATCCTGCACGCTGGAGTCAGCCATTTGCAGCTCTCTTAGGCGCTTACCATGCCCAGATGGGCTTTGGTCTGCCGTCTATTGGTGGAAAGGACAGTATGTCGGGTACATTCCAGGATGTGGATGTTCCTCCAACCCTTGTTTCTTTTGCAGTGGATATTGCCAGCCATAAGCACATTATTACACCTGAACTGAAACAGCCGGGAAGCAGTCTTGTGCTGATTGAAATACAAAAGGACGAATATGATCTTCCGGTATATGAACAGGTGATGGATCTTTACGGAAAATTATTTGAAGATATTAAGGCGAAGCGCGTAATTTCGGCCTATGCAGTGGAAAGCAATGGTATCTGCGAGGCAGTGAGCAAGATGGCATTTGGAAACAAGCTTGGTGTTAAGCTGGAAGATACTGTGAAACCAGAACAGCTTTTTGAGGCCGGCTGGGGAAATCTGGTTTGTGAAATTCCAGCTGGTAAGATCCCGGAACTTTTCATTCCTCATACCATAATCGGTACAGTAACTGATCAGGGAGTATTTGAATATGGAACAGTTGCAATCTCTGTAGAGGAGGCAATTCACGCATGGACAAAGACTCTTGAGGAGGTATTCCCTACCAATTCCGGTGCAAAAGAGGAAACGGCAGCTGAGAAATTATATGAGACATCAAATGTCTATGTCTGCAAGAACAAGGTTGCAAAGCCGACCGTATTTATTCCGGTATTTCCGGGAACCAACTGCGAATACGACAGCACAAAAGCCTTTGAAAAAGCAGGTGCCAGCGTGGTTACCCGTGTATTTAGAAACTTAACTGCCAGTGACATCCGGGAATCAATCGAGTGCTATAAATCACAGATCAGCAAATCCCAGATCGTGATGTTCCCAGGTGGGTTTTCCGCAGGTGATGAGCCCGACGGTTCTGCCAAATTCTTTGCTGCAGTGTTTAGAAATGAGGCAATCAAAGAAGAAATCACTAAGCTTATGGAAGAAAGAGATGGACTGATGTTAGGCATCTGCAACGGTTTCCAGGCGCTGATTAAGCTGGGGCTGGTACCGGAAGGCGCTGTTACAAAGCAAAGAGAGGATTCCCCCACTCTTGCCATGAATACTATCGGACGCCATATTTCCAAGATGGTTTATACAAAAGTGGTTTCCAACAAGTCTCCATGGCTTTCCGGCGCACAATTAGGCGGTGTTTACTGCAATCCCGCTTCTCATGGCGAGGGAAGGTTTGTTGCCAATGAGGAATGGTTGGAGAAATTGATTCAAAACGGACAGGTGGCAACACAATATGTGGATGCATCTGGCTGCCCGACCATGATTGAGGACTGGAATCCAAACGGCTCTTATATGGCGATTGAAGGAATTACAAGCCCTGACGGAAGAATCCTTGGTAAAATGGCTCATTCCGAGCGGCGGGGAGACGGCGTTGCAATGAATATCTATGGGGAACAGGATATGAAGGTATTTGAATCTGGAGTAAATTATTTTAAATAAAAGAAATTTTACGGACCTTGTGCAGAGAAATTTATTCTTTGTATGAGGTCTTTTTCAATGAAGAAAACCTTGTAAAAGAATGTGTGAGTGAACAGAAAATTGTTTTTGGAAGGAATATTGAAGTACCTGTATACAAAAACAAGTTTAAGCACGCTATAACTAGCTATTGACTATGCTTTAAAATAGGGGCTTTCATGATCAAAGGTCTCTTTTTGGTTGTAGAAAATAATGGAATATATTATAATTATATCAAAAACAGAAGTTATCTAATAATTATAGGGAATGGTTTTATCGGGGGGCATATGATAGATATAAAGAATATTAAAAAAAATGTTTGGTATAAAGAATCATTAAAATTAATAGCAATATTGACTATGCTGGAAACAACTGCCGTATTCTTAATAAGAGGGTTTTGGTATTTTTACAAATTAGGTTTTTATAAAGCAATTGGTGTGAATGAAATTTATATTGAAGTAAATACAATGAGTTCCCTGTATGAGATCATTGGGTATATGGGTATTGCAACTTTATTAATTGTATCAAACTATTTTGTATATGTTTTGTTGATTAGAAAAAAGATTATATTTTTACTTTCATTTTGTGTCGCCCAAACAATTTGTCTTTTAGGAATAGTATTAGAATCGAGTAATATACAAATAACATTAGTAATAAAAGAAATGTTATTTCTTAATCAAGAAATGGAATACTTAAAATTAATAATAAAGAGTTTTTTTCTTATTCTAGTCATTAATACAGGTGGAATATATTCTACAATTGCAAATAGTATTTTATACAAGAAAGGTAAAAATAAAAAATTAAGTAATACAGATGAAGAAAACATACAAGATATAAAAAAAATAAAAGTAAATAATGATATATTAAATTGGATAATTGGATTTTTTATAATTCTACTAATTGAAGGTGTCTATATTTTTGGAATTGGAATACGATCAGGAAATCAAAAAACGGATTATAAATTAATTTATGAACAAGTGGATATTAAGGATATAGAAAATATTCATAGTCCTTATTTCTTTACATATAATAACAAATCATTTAAGGAATATGCAGTTTTATTTGAAGATAAAGATAATTATATCATTGCTTACTTATATAAAGAAGACGGAAATAGAAAAATTGATAAAAATCGTCAAAAAATAATATCAAAAATTAATGTTGAAACAATATATTCTAAAAATATTTTTAAAGAGGGGAAAACAAACAAAGAAAATCAAGCTATTGAGGCTGAGCAAAATAATGATGAAAAAGTGATGGGGAAGAGTATGACTGATGGTTTAGTGGGAGCTATAATTGGAGCACTTATAGGGGGATTTATTACATGGTTTAGTACTGAAAGGGCTATAAAAAAGCAAAAACAAGAATCAGAAAAAAATGCAGCTTCTAATTTGTATTATGATTTAAAGAGCATTGAAAATTACTTTAGTTATGATATATCTGTAAATCTTAGGTACTCTGATAAATGGCAAGATATGGTTTCTAACTGTACATTTTTAAATGATGAAGAAATTAAATTTGTTTATGAAATATATGATGAAGTATATAATTTTAATTATTTTTATGAAAATAACAAGACAAATATGTTGGAAATTACACAGCAAGGTAAGAAATTAAAGAAAAAAATTGGTATTGACCATGAGGATCTTATGAATGAAGGAGATTGCTTAAAGGCTGAAAAGAATTATAGAAATGTATATAGCTCTTTGCTAAATAAATTATCTAAATATAAGGATAAATAATATGGTATAAAGGATTCATAGGAATAAAAATTTTCAGGAGAATAGGGATATGTCATAGCAAAATCTATAATAGTTTATTGGCAGAGTTAATACACGAATTACATGATTAGATTTTATGTAGATACAGTAGAGAAATCAGGACGAGAAGGAGAATATATTACTCGATATGTTGTTACAATTCCGATAATCCATATGTAATAATAGAAACCATAAGACGAATCAACAGAACGATATAATAAGATAACAGAGCCTGAGCCGGGTTGCGGAGTACTGCCGCAGTCCCGGCCGATTTTTATAACTTTTTAACTTCATGAAAGCAGGCAGAGGGAGGAATTCCCTTTTTCGCCTTAAACAGCTTGCTGAAATAAAAAATATCAGAAAATCCACATTGCAGAGCCACTTCCCCCACACTGTATTCCCCGCTTTTTAATAAGTTTTCCGCATAGTTTAAGCGTATGGAAATGAGATACTGCTTAAATGTCATTCCAGTGACTTTTTGAAAGAGATTCCCGTAGTATGCCGGGTGAAGATGATATCTTTTTGCCATCTCTTCCGTGGTCAAGTTCTCCCAGTAATGAGCACTCATATAGTGGATGCTGCTTTTGATGCGGGGGTCATCCTGACTGGCATGATTCTTGTTTAAGAGCTGGTCTAAAATCAGGTGAAGTATCATGCACAGAATGGCTCTTACCTTTAGCATATAACCGAAATTCTGCTGCAGCCACTCACTGTGCATCTCATTATACAGCGCGATCAGCTGTGGATTGCTTCCGATGTGGCTGATAAACGGCAAAGGCAGCGAAACATACTCACCGGTCTGGTTTCTGAGACGAAAGTTGGTGGCATAGCACTCAATCAGATCATCGGGGATACTGGTGGCTGCCCGGTAGCTGTTTTGAGGAATGCAGATTAAATCGCCTTTATTCACAATATAGGTCTGATCATTAATGGTATATTCGGCTTTCCCGTCCATTACATAGGTGATATCAATAAAAGATGTAATGCAGGGTTCAATCTTCCAGCCGGGAGTAGGTTTTCTGTGAATGTAGTAATGAAGTTCCGGTATCAGATTGTTAAAATCCAGTTCCTCGGTCATATGGAACACTCCTTTTTCTATGGAAAAATCCTATTTAAAATAATTATTAAATTAATACAAGTAAATATTTTTAAAAAATTGTCGATTTATGCGCTTAATCGTATTATATGGCATTGATAATCACAATACAAGTCTATTTTAACAAAAAATAATCTTTAATAATTACAAAAATCTTAAATCATTCCATTCTAATATTTTGTGCAATTTGCTATGATACACCTACCGGACGAAGCTTTGTTTGTAATGTTTTACATGGTAAAAAATGATAATTGTCGGACTGAGTACAGGAAGGAATAGGGATGTTTGAAAAACGAGATTTATGCTGGTTGCTCAAGCCGGTAAGCAAAAAACAAATTGTAACCTGGTTTATGGAAGACAGGGCCCCGTCAGTGACAGCCCGGACAATTGAACGGGAGATGCCCCTTCTGTTTGGTGGAATTTCACGATCACAAAAGGAAGATGCCTCAATTGTATTAAGCCTTACAGAGGAAGCCAGCCTGGGAGATGAGGGATATTCCATAGATAAAACAGAATCGGGATATGAGATCAGAGGAAGGACACAAAAAAGTCTTCTTTACGGAATCTTCGGTCTGCATCGTCTGCTGGTGGGGAAGAATGGAAGTTTCCCTTACATCAGTATTCCCGATCAAAATTACCGGATGATTAATCACTGGGATAATTTTGACGGAACCATTGAACGTGGGTATTCTGGAAACTCGATTTTTTTTGATCATAATAAGTTTCGCGGTGATATGGATCTGATCCGTCAATATGCAAGGCTGCTGGCATCAGTAGGGATTAATGCAGTTTCCATTAACAACGTTAACGTTAGGAAATACGAACGCTCTTTCATCACTGGGGAGTACTTAAAGGAAATAAAAAAAATAGGAGATATCTTTACTGCATATGGAATCAGGATATTTCTTGCCATTGATTTTGCAGCACCAATCTCAGTAGGGAAGCTTTCTACGGCAGATCCTTTGTGCCCGGAGGTAGCGTCCTGGTGGAGACATGCGGTAGAGGAACTATACAGCATAATCCCGGATTTTGGCGGATTTGTTGTAAAGGCCGATTCAGAACATGAACCAGGTCCGTTTACCTATGGAAGAAGTCACGGGGATGGAGCCAATATGCTGGCAAAAGCAATCCGGCCTTTTGGAGGAATTATCGTCTGGAGAAGCTTTGTCTATGACTGTACCCAGGACTGGAGAGACCGAAGTCTTGACCGGGCACGGGCCGCTTACGATCTCTTTCATGAATTAGACGGCAGTTTTGATGAGAATGTTATTTTGCAGATTAAAAACGGACCCATTGATTTCCAGATCAGGGAACCGGTGTCTCCTTTGTTTGGCACCCTGAAAGAGACCAATCAGATACTGGAGTTCCAGATTACCCAGGAGTACACCGGACACCAGAAAGATATCTGCTATCTGGTTCCCATGTGGAAGGAAGTGCTGGATTTTGACACCAGACATGGAGCGTTAAGTCTGGTTAAAAAAGCGGTCAGAGAGTATTCTCCCAATCAAAAGCTTTCCGGGATCTGTGCAGTAGGAAATGTGGGAATGGACCGGAACTGGACCGGAAATAAGATGGCACAGGCCAACTGGTATGGATATGGACGGCTTGCCTGGGACAATGATCTGACTTCAGAGGAAATTGCCCGGGAGTGGCTTCATTTAAGCTTTGATTTAACGGAAGATGCAATGAAAAAAGCATTGTCCATTCTCATTACCTCCAGAGATACGTATGAGGATTATACCTGCCCTCTGGCTGTAGGATTTATGTGTAAGCCGGGAATTCATTATGGATGTGATATCGATGGCTATGAATACGACTGCTGGGGGACTTATCATTACGCCGACAGAGACGGAGTGGGAAGAGACCGGACTGCAGCAACAGGAACTGGTTATACAAAGCAGTATTCACCTCTTAAATTTAAAGAGTATGAAGATATTCATACATGTCCTGACCAGTTATTGCTGTTTTTCCATCATGTACCTTATACCCATGTGCTTCAGTCGGGGAAAACGGTGATTCAGCATATCTACGATACCCATTTTGATGGTGTGGAGAAGGTAAAAGAATACCAGGCCAAGTGGGAGAGCATCCGAGATGAGCTTGATGAAGACAGTTATAAAAATGTGAGAGACCGTCTGAATCTGCAGCTTAAAAATGCAGTGGAGTGGCGGGATCAGGTCAATACTTACTTCTTCCGGAAATCCGGTATTGGGGATGAAGCAGGAAGAACGATCTACAATTAGCAGTCATCTTAGTTTATTCATAATAAATCAATGATTAATGAGAAGGAGGAGTTTAGAAATGGGTATGAGGAAAACAACAGGTATGATGTGTGCTGCGATACTTGCGGCCAGTATGCTGGCAACAGGATGCAGCAGCAAGACTGCAGAGCCGGCCAAAGGTGAAACAGCAGGAAAAGATGCAGGGGGAGAGGTAGCTTTAAGCTTTTCCTGGTGGGGAAATGATGACCGTCATCAGGCAACCCAGAAAGCAATTGATGCGTTTAATACCGCTCATGCAGGAAAGATCAAAGTAACAGGAGAGCCATCAGGCTTTGGCAATCTGGAAGAGACATTTGCCACCCGTTACGCAGGAGGGACTGCAGCGGACGTCATGACAGTAAACTATCCATGGGTTCTTCAGTACAGCCCTGATGGCAATGGCTTTTATGATCTGGATCAGGTAAAGGACATCTTTGATTTCAGCCAGTATGATCCGGAGTTTTTAAAATTTGGTCAGAGAGCAGGTAAGATGCAGGCTATTCCATATGGTCAGAATACCCTGGGATTTTATTTGAACAAGTCTGCATTTGAAAGAGCAGGAATCAAGGAGCTGCCAAAGACCTTTGACGAATATAAGAAAGCGGCAGAAGCATTTACAAAAGCAGATCCCAACTCTTATTTAATTGTCAGCCCCACATTTCGTTTTGCTGCCATCTACTATCTGCAGCAGAAGACAGGCAAGGGAGAGTTTGCCGACGATTTAAGCATGAATTATACACAGGAAGACTATAAAGATGCTCTGATCTGGTATAAAGATCTGGCAGATGCCCATGTATTCTGCTCCAGAAAAGATTATATTGAAAATGTAGGCAATGAGCCTGTAAGCATTGCTCAGAATGCTAAGTTTATCAACGGAGGTTATGCCGGCGTCTTAGAATGGACCGGCGGAATTGCTTCCAATGCCAAGACCTTATCGGATAAAGGTGATCAGCTGGCGATTGCACCGCTTCCAGTAATTGATGGTGCAAAATTTGAGGGAACTATGGCAAAGCCATCTTTAACCTTTGCAATTTCCAAGGATTCCAAGAATCCAAAGGCTGCCGCAGAATTCTTACAGTACATCTTAAATGATCCGGAAGGAACAAAATTAATGGGCTCCACCAGAGGAATGGTTGCTTCTAAGGCAGCAAAAGCCTCCCTGGAAGCAGATGGTCAGATTACCGGTGTTGTAAAAGATGCTTATGACTTTACTGCGAATGCAAAAGTAATCAATAACTCTCCGATTTTTGAGAATGCCAAATTTACAGACGCATATGACAAAAATTACGAGAAATTCGAATTTGGACAGAGCAGTGCAGATGATGCTGCGAAAGCAATCTTTGATGCCATCAGCGAGGAAAATGCCAAGCTGAAACAGCAATACAAATAATAGCAGAAAAAACTGCTGGTTAAGTCGTCACGCAGAGGAATGGGATTCTTCTGCGTGACTGAATCGAAGGAGGGAGCTTTTTGAAACATAGTAAAATCGGATTGTTATATATTCTTCCATGGCTGGCAGGTATAATATTTTTAACATTATATCCTTTTGTGAATGCACTTGTTATCAGCTTTACTGATTATAATCTTGTAGGTCAACCCAACTTTGTAGGATTTCAAAATTATATAGATCTGTTCCGGAATGCTGATTTTCGGTCAACCCTGACCGCCACTATAAAGTATACAATATTTACGGTACCACTTCAGCTTTCCTTTGCTTTGTTTATTGCCTATATCTTGAACTTTCAGCTGAAGGGCATTAATTTTTATCGTACTGCTTATTATATTCCGTCTTTGCTGGGAGGAAATGTTGCAGTAGCCGTGCTTTGGCGGTTTTTATTTCAACAAGATGGTTTTATCAACCGCTTTATTGGTATTTTCGGAGCAGCTCCCATACAATGGTTGTCTTCACCAAATGGAGCAATGTCTGTCATTATTTTATTGAAAGTCTGGCAGTTTGGGTCTTCCATGCTGATCTTTCTGGCGGCATTAAAAGATGTGCCCCAGGAACTGTATGAGGCGGCAAGTGTGGATGGATCTACCCGGCTTTATTCTTTTTTCCGGATTACCATTCCGCTTATCACACCCACCATTTTCTTTAATCTGGTCATGCAGATGGTAAATGCCTTCCAGGAATTTAACGGTCCCTATCTGGTAACCGGAAGAGGTCCGCTAAATGCGACTTATCTGACCTCCATGTATATTTATGACAATGCCTTTAAGTTTTTTAACATGGGGTATGCAAGCGCGGCCAGCTGGCTCTTATTTATCATTATCATGGCTGTAACAGCAATTCTCTTCGCCACACAGAACAAATGGGTATTTTATTCTGACGAAGGGAACTAAGGAGGGGACACATGAACGGGTTAAGTAAGTTAGAAAGACGCAGGCGCCGCAGGAATTTAGTCAGTGCATTCATACGTTATGGGATATTAACAGCAGTAGCTCTTGTCATGATCTATCCCATTCTCTGGCTGGTAGGAGCAACTTTTAAAACCAATAATGAAATATTTACGACGGTCAATTTTATTCCCAAAAGAATAGACTTTACTCCGTACATAGAAGGCTGGAAGACAAGAACCCAGTTTACATTTACAACCTTCTTTCTCAATACGTTTCAGTACGTAATACCAAAGATTCTGTTCTGCCTGATATCCAGCACCCTGGTTGCTTATGGGTTTGCCAGATTTCAGTTTCCATTTAAGAAATTTTTCTTTTCTTTACTTATGGCAACCATGTTTCTCCCGGCAGTGGTAACAAGAATACCTCTTTATCTGCTTTGGAAGAATCTTGGACTTTTAGATACCTATGTTCCATTAATTGCACCTACTATATTTGCCAATGAACCATTCTTTGTTTTCATGCTGATTCAGTTTCTCCGGTCCATTCCCACCTATCTTGATGAGGCGGCTACTGTGGATGGATGCAATTCCTTTGAGATCCTGATTCGCATTCTGCTGCCTGCCTTAAAACCGGCAATCGTCAGCTGTACCATTTTCCAGTTTATCTGGAGTTTTAACGATTTTCTCGGGCCCCTTATTTACGTTACCAGCTTATCCAAATATCCGGTTGCGCTGGCTCTAAAGATGTCGATCGATCAAAGCAGCGGAATTGTGGAATGGAATCAGATTCTTGCCATGTCATTTCTTGCCCTGCTTCCTGCTCTGATCCTGTTTTTTGCAGCTCAGAAGTATTTTGTGGAAGGAATCACTTCTACCGGTGCGAAAGGATAGGTGTCTATGCAAAATAAGGAAAAACGGCTTATGCTTCCCAAACTGATCAGCCACGGCTGTGTCCTGCAGACTGGAGAGAGAACAAGAATCTGGGGTCTTGCGGCTCCGGGAGAAGGTGTCTCTTTGCGGCTCTCAGACCAGGAAATCAGCTGCAAGGCAGATGGAGACGGAAACTGGGAAGCTTACTTTAATCACTTACAGCCAGGAGGACCCTTTATCATGGAATTGTCCGGGGAATCCGGTGAGACAATTCGGGTGACAGATGTTTATCTGGGGGAGGTATTCATCTGCAGCGGCCAGTCCAATATGGAACTGCCCATGAACCGGGTAAAGGACCGGTATCCCATCGAGTTTGAAAAACAGGGGGATGCCAGATTCCGGCTGTATAAAGTAAAAGAAAATTTTGAATTTCAGGAGTCTTTAAAGGATCACGTGGAAGCTTCGTGGAAGGAATGTTCTCCTGATACCATGGGAGAATTTTCCGCTGTCTCTTATTTCTTCGGAAAATTTATGCGGGAGAATAGAAATGTACCCATTGGGCTTATTAATGTAAGCCTTGGTGGGTCTTCTGTAGAAGCCTGGATGGGAGAAGAAGAGGTCAGTCAGTATTCCGATATGAAGAAAGAGCTGGAGCTATGCCAGAATCAGAAGCTTTTAGGGGAAAAAATGGCAGGGCAGACAAAGGCTCATGAGGACTGGTATAAAACCATAAGAGACCTGGAAAAAAGCATGGACTGGAACGATGACAGCTGGAAGGAAGTGACTCTTCCGGCCTTTTTGAAGGATTTCGGACTGGATCATTTTAATGGAGTTATCTGGTTTCGCAAACGGATTATGCTGCCCGGTCATCTGGAAGGAAAAAAGGCAGGACTCTGGCTGGGAACCATGGTAGACAGCGATAGAACCTATGTAAACGGCGTTCTGGTGGGAGAGACCGGATACCAGTATCCGCCCAGGAAATACAACATTCCGGAAGGCGTGCTAAAAGCGGGGGAAAATGAGATCCGCATCTGCCTGGTGTGTGAGAATGGGGCAGGAAGAGTGACTCCTGATAAGATTTACGCCTTATTTGCAGAGCAAGAAGTCATTGTCTTAGATGGCGGATGGGAATACCAAAGCAGGGCGGTGGGTGAATCTGCGCCCAGAGTGGACTTAATGTCCCAGAAACCAACCGGGCTTTATAACGGGATGCTGGCACCCTGTTTTCCCTATCTGGTAAAAGGCGTTTTGTGGTATCAGGGAGAGAGCAATGATGAGAGATCGGATTCCTATGAGGAACGGCTGAAACAGATGATTCTTCTTTGGAGAAAGATGTGGAAGGAAGAGAGTCTGCCCTTTGTAATTGCCCAGCTTCCGAATTTCTCCATTGATTTGGATGACAAGAAAGATGCCTGGCCAAGGATCAGGGAAGCACAGAGAAAAGCGGGCGGATTAAAGAATGTGGCAGTTACGGTAAATCTGGATTTAGGGGAAGATAACGACCTTCACCCGCTTAACAAACGAGAGGTAGCTTATCGTATGTCGTTGGCAGTAAGGGCCATGATATACGGGGAGCGTGTGATCTTTCGGGGGCCATGGCTCTCGGATTTCGATGTGTCAGAGCAATGGATTACTCTTATTTTTGAGACAGAAGACAAAAAAGGTCTTGTTATCCGCGGAGGAACAGGACTGGAAGAGTTTGAGATCGCAGGTGCAGACGGAGTCTATTATTCTGTGACAGGAGAAATAAAAGAAAATCAGGTTCGTATCTGCAGCAGTGAGGTAAAGCAGCCGGTATTCTTCCGGTACTGCTGGTCCAATGCTCCAAAGAAAGGCCTTTTATACAATGAAGCGGGTCTGCCTGTTTCTCCTTTTGAAATTTCAACGTTATCATACAGAAAGTCCCGGTCCGGCCAATAGCCAAACGGGACTTTTTGTATGAATTACTTGGAAACAGGAAGATACAGTTCCAGATAATGAATGGTTTTATCTGAATCCCCTTCTGTTTCCTCTTCTTTTTGCTGTTCTGGCGCGCAGCCCATGACAGGGCCGCAGTAAGCAGTTCCTGTGAGAGAATAACCCTGTTCTTTAGCCCACTCAGCTGCCTTTAGCATCTTCCCTTCATCAGGAACAAGAGAGTCGGACGCAAGAACGGTGTAAACACAGGTTTCCCATTTCAGGACAGGAAAGCGTTTTAAATCAGGATTCATCCTCATCACTGAGGAAGTTCCTTCTGATAGAAGAAAAAATTCGTCCCGGAGTTTCGCGTGTTTATCCTTAATTATGTATTCCTGGAATGGAGCACATAAGTCAGGGATTCCAAGACGGTTGATCTCTTCGCAGTCCTTGATCCTGTAATGGGTGAGAAGCGGTTTGGTTTGGTATTGGTCCAGACCCTGCTTCACGTTATCGTAAGTGATTCTCAACAGATTTAAATGCACCAGCGACTGCCGGTGAAGTTCCAGCTGTTGTTTTTCTTCTGTAATTTTTTTCTGAATCATGGAGCGGCTTGAATGAATGGAACTTTTATAAAGAATCCGCTCAATGTCTTCCAGGCTGAAATTAAGTCTTCGGTAATACATAATGCTTAACAGCCTGCTGATGTCATCATAGGTATAGCTTCGGTAACCATTTTCCTCTTTTTTCGGCTGTATGATACCCTTTCTTTCATAAAAGCGAAGGGTATCGCGGCTTAAACCTAACCGAAGGGAGACTTCTCCAATGCTGTACTTCTTCATGCTATTTCCTCGCGTTCAGTCTGTTTTATTGCCACTGTTATTCTATCACAAATTGTGACAAATTTCCCTTACGGTTTTCTTTCTATGCTTACAAAATACTAACAGAATCTATACAATTCCAATGGAGTAGATCTCCAGCCAGTAATTAATCTGGAGAAGGTAGGCAAGCATCTGAGGTCCTGCCATTAGCTGTCCATACCAGGGCTTTCCATAATCGGAAGGCTTTGCCAGAAAATGCTCCAGCTTATTCTTATCAAGGAATTCCATAACCGGCGCTTTGCTGTCAGACATCATTTCCCGCACTCTGGTTATGAGAAGCGCTTCGTAATTGGTATCATAGGTTTTGGGGTAAGGAGATTTTCTGCGGAAAAGAATTTCATCTGGTAGAAGTCCCTTGCCTGCCTGACGGAGGAGGTTCTTCACCACCCCGTCTCTTGTCTTCATATCCCAGGGAACGTTCCATACGTATTCAATAATCCTGTGGTCTGCAAAGGGAACTCTGGCTTCCAGCCCGGAATACATGCTGTCCCGGTCCATACGATTTAACAGTGTCTGCATAAACCAGCGCAGGTTCAGATAGGAAATCTCCCGCCTTCTGGCTTCTGTGGGACTGTCTTCTGACAGTAAGGGTGTCTCAGCAACTGATTTTTCATAGGTTTCCATTACATATTCATCCATATTTAAATAATTTAAAAATTCGTCATTGAGCAAGGACTTACGGGGCTGCAAATCCATGGTCCAGGGGAACGCATGGGCTTTGAAACAGTCTTCTCTGTGAAACCATGGATAACCGCCAAAGATTTCATCGGCGCATTCTCCTGTTAAAGTCACTTTATTATGAGGTTTCACCATGGAGCAGAAATGAAGCATGGAGGAATCAATATCTCCCATAGCAGGCAAATCGTGGGCCATAACGGAATCGTAAAGCCGGTCTGCCTGGGTCAGATTGTCACACTCCAGATAGTGATGATCAGAATCCAGAAACTTAACCATCAGATCCACAAAAGGCCGGTCCTGTGAGGGCTGAAAAGCACTGGCTTTAAAATACTGATCGTTATTTACAAAATCAAAGGAAAAGGTATTAAGCCTTCTGCCCTGTTTTTTCAGCTCTGCGGCACAGACTGCGGAGACAATGCTGGAATCCACGCCTCCGGACAAGAAGGTGCAAATGGGCACGTCAGAAACCATCTGCCGTTTAATAGAGTCTGTGACTAAAAACGAAGTTTTTTCAATGGTTTCCTCATAGCTGTCCTCGTGGGGATGGCTTTCCAGTTTCCAATAGGATTTTAAATGGAAGCCTTGCTGAGAGCAAAGAAGCATATGCCCTGGCAGCAGTTCCTTCATGTCTTTGAAAACTCCGCAGCCAGGAGTGCGGGCAGGTCCGATGGAAAATACTTCGTTTAATCCCTTTTTATCCAGGTAAGGACGGATACCGGGATAGGCAAAAATCCCCTTCAGTTCGGAGGCAAAGATAATTTCATCATCCCGCACAGTATAAAACAAGGGCTTTACACCGGCACGATCCCTGCATAAGCAGAGGCATTCCCGGTATGGATCCTGTATGGCGTATGCGAAGATCCCATTTAGCTGTCTGGCAAAATCAGGACCATATTCCATGTAGCCGGTAAGGATGACTTCCGTGTCGCAGGTAGTGTCAAAAGAGTGGCCTTTTTCGATTAAATCATTGCGAAGCTCTTCTGTATTATAGATTTCTCCGTTATATACAATGCAAAACGTTTTCCCTGCTTCCGTTTTTTTCATAGGCTGGCTGCCGTTTGTCAAGTCAATGATGGATAAACGGGCATGGGACAGTCCTCCATGCTCAAACAGCCAGGTGCCGGACGCATCCGGCCCCCGGTGCCTTTGAATGGCAGCCATATCCTCCAGCACGTGGGTGTAATAGGATTTATCTTTTAAGTAATCCCGGTTTGGGTTATAGAATCCGGAAATTCCACACATAATGATTCCTCCTTTGGGTGAATCGTTTATAAGAGAAAACAGGCTACAAGGAACGTCGCGGCAAATCCGATGAAAACGGGCAGCAGATTTTTTCTGGCAAGTTCCAGAGGATTGACGCTGCATATGGCTGCGACCGGTATCAGTCCCCAGGGAACGATGGTGCCGCCTCCAACATAAATTGCGGTGATCTGTCCCAAAGAGGCTAAAATGGGTACAGAGGCATTAACAGCAGAGCCCAGGGTTCCTGCAAGAGCGCCGGTTAAGGGAAGACCGGAAAAGCCGGATCCGTCAAGACCGGTCAGACTTCCAACGGCCATCTGCAGGACTGCGGCCATATATTTATTAAGAGGCGTATTGCGGGCCAGCCAGATCGCCCAGTCATTTAATATGCCCCTTTGGAACTGATCACCCAGAATATGAGAAATTCCGTCTCCTCCTAAAAAGAAAAATGCCCCGATGATAATAACGGGAGCAAATATCCGTATTGCGAAAAGAAAACCGTCGGTTACATAGAGGGTGACCTTTTCCAGCGCATGACTTCCAAAACCTGAGAAAGCGCCGATGCACATAATAAGGACTGCAGTTCCTGAAACCAGACTGGTAGCATCGCCTCCCTTTAAATCAAAGACAAGCATCAGAATGATATCGGCAGCAAAGAGCAGGGGGGTGACAAATGCCATGATAATGCCGGAAAGTCCCGGCTTGTGGTGGGTTTGTGTATCCTGTATGCTTACCTGGCTGCAGCAGGCGGAGATTTGTTTCCTGTTTAACAGATATGCGCTGACTGCGGTGACAATGCCCATTACCAGGAAAAGGGGGCGGCCTTTTGTTAAAATATCAGAAGCGGAGATCGAAGCAGCTCCTGCGGAAATGGAAGGAGCACCCTGAATGACCAGGTCATAGCTTAAGGCAAAACCGTGTCCGAATAAATTCATTGCCATGGCGGCTGCCAGTGGGTCCAGTCCGGCTTTTAAGGCAAAAGGAAGCATAATAGCGCCGATTAATGCCACAGAAGGAGAGGGCCAGAGAAACAGGGAAAAAAGAAACATGGTAAAGCCCAGAATCCACCAGGTAACCGAAGGCGATTTCATCACCTTAGACATGGGAATCATCATGATGTAGTCACTGCCTAAATCCTTTAAGCATTTTGACAAAGCGGTAATTAAAGCAATGGTTGCAATAATCTCCGTAAATTCCTTTGCTGCAAATACAATGGCTTTAAATACGGTCATAATACCGCCGGTTATGGTTCCGAGCCCTACGACGCCAATCAGGAATAAAAAGGCGATGCAGACCAAAGGAGTATCCCGCCGTAAAATCATCACTGTGAGTATTGTAAGAACGCCTGCCAGGTAAAGGTAATGCAAGGGCGTAAGCACCAGATTGGTATCAATCATAGGAATCACTCCTGGGAAATAATATAATCTATTGTATGAAGTAAGGGAACGGCCAGTGTGATTTTTTAAGAGGAACTTGAATTTTTCAGTTCAGGCTTTTATACTGGATTCTATAAAGGAGATATCTTATGCAGATTATTTCGGTTCATATTAAGAATTTTAAGTCAATTGAGGACATGGAGATTACGGACATAGAAAATGCCCTGATCCTGGTGGGAAAGAACAATACCGGAAAAACAGGAATCCTGGATGCCATAAGGGCTGCAGCCAATGGGTATGATGTAACAAAAGAGGATTTTAACGAGAAAAAACAGAAAATCGAGATTATTATGACTCTGGCAATCACCCAGGAGGATTTAGAATTATTTCACCGCGCGGGAATTGTCAGTCAGTATAAGCGGTTTGATACCTGGCTCCACGATTTTATGACAAAGCTTCCTTCTTATGAGGAGGGGAAGTTATCCTTTACCTTTCAGGCTAGCTGGAACGGAGAGACCAGGTTCTTTGACGGTTATCATAAAAACAACCGGTATATCAAAGAGGTCATCCCCAGACTGTACTACATTGATTCCCAGAGAGAGCTGAATCAGTTTCAGAATGATCTTCTGCTTTTTCAGGAAGATGACCAGCTGTCCAGGCTAAGAAATCATGTCTGTATCTTTGACAGTGCCAGAGCATGCAGCCAGTGTTTTCAGTGTATCGGACTGATTAATCAGAAGAAGCCGGAAGAACTGGCAGTGTATGAAACAGCCAAGCTTTTGGAGTATAAGATGTACCAGCTGAATTTAAATGATTTTGCTGCCAGAGTCAATGAGAATTACAGAAAGAACGGTGGGTATGAAGAAATCCGTTTTTCCCTGGTCTGCGATCCCAATGAGATGTTTAAGGTGACGGCAGAGACCTATCATGAGGAACGGGAGAAAACAAGTCCCATCAGCAATTTAAGCAACGGCATGAGAAGTTTATACATGTTGTCCCTTCTGGAAGCATATACAGAGGATGGAAAGAGAATTCCCAATATTATCATTGTAGAGGATCCTGAAATTTTTCTTCACCCACAGCTTCAGAAGGCTTCCAGTGAGATCCTGTACCGTTTGTCCAAAAAGAACCAGGTGATTTTCACCACTCATTCACCCAATATGCTGTTTAATTTCACCAGACGGCAGATCCGGCAGGTGGTTCTTGACAGGGGAGGATACTCGGTGGTAAAGGAGAAAACGGATATTGATGTGATTTTAGATGATCTGGGGTACGGTGCCATTGATCTTTTAGGTGTAAGCTTTGTATTTATAGTGGAAGGAAAGCAGGACAAGAGCAGACTTCCCCTATTACTTGAGAAGTACTATTCGGAGATCTATGACAAAGAAGGAAATCTGTCCAGAATTTCCATCATCACCACCAACAGCTGTACCAATATCAAAACCTATGCCAATTTAAAATATATGAATCAGGTTTATTTAAGGGATCAGTTTTTAATGATCCGGGATGGGGATGGAAAAGATCCGGAGGAGCTTGCGGGGGAGCTGTGCCGGTATTACGATGAGAGGGGCAGGGACGAGATAGACCGGCTCCCTAAGGTAACCAGAAGGAATGTGCTTATATTAAAATATTATTCCTTTGAAAACTATTTCTTTAATCCAAAGATCATGGAACAGCTGGGAATCGTGGAGAGTGAGGAGGCATTTTACCGGATATTATTTGAAAAATGGAACGAGTATCTTCACCGGCTAAAAAGCGGAAAACAGTTTTTGGAGGCAGTGGGAAAGAACATGGAAAGTCCGGAAGAATTAAAGGAGCATATGGAGGAATTCAAACTATATATGCGTGGACACAATCTGTTTGACATCTTCTACGGACCCTATAAGAAGCAGGAAGGAGAGATTTTAAGAAGATATATTGATCTGGCTCCGAGAGAGGATTTTAAAGATATACTGGATGCTACGGACCGGTTCGTATATTTTGAAAGCAGAAAAATGGAAAAATAAAAAAAGGCAAGAAAGTGCTATTACTTGGACAAATAAAAGCACGCTTTTTTACGTCATTTATATTATAATCAGGGTAAGAGATTTTACCAGGAGGTAAGAGGATGAATTATCTGATAGGGATCGATGTGGGAACATCGGCAACAAAGACCGTTCTGTTTGATGAGAAAGGACAGGTAGTGGTTTCAGCCTCCAGAGAGTATCCGCTTTACCAGCCGGAGAATGGCTGGGCGGAGCAGAAGCCGGAGGATTGGCGGGATGCAGTTCTGGAGACGATTTCCCAGGTAGTAAAGGAATCCAAAGTTTCAAAAGAGGATATTAAGGGAATTGGTTTATCCGGTCAGATGCATGGCCTTGTCATGCTTGATGAGAAGAATGAAGTGATTCGCCCCTCCATTATCTGGTGCGACCAGAGAACTGGTGCGGAGGTAGAAGATATGCGTTCCATTATGCCCAGAGAACGGTGGATTGAGATTACGGCAAACCCGCCGTTAACCGGCTGGACAGCAGCCAAGATCTTATGGGTTAAGAAGAATGAGCCGGAGAATTACAGCCGGTGCAGACACATTCTTCTGCCCAAGGATTACATAAGGTTTGTACTCACTGGAGACTACGCTACAGAGGTGTCTGATGCCAGCGGTATGCAGCTTCTTGATGTACCGGGCAGATGCTGGTCAGAAGAAGTGCTTGAAAAGCTGGATATTGATCCGGCACTTTTGGGTAAGGTATATGAATCCTGTGAAGTGACTGGCACGGTTCTTCCTGAGATTGCAGAGAAGACAGGTTTATCTGAGGAAACCAAGGTAGTCGGCGGAGCTGGAGATAATGCTGCAGCGGCAGTGGGTACCGGAGTAGTTAAGGATGGAACTGCCTTTACGACAATCGGAACCTCTGGTGTAGTATTTGCCCACAGCAGCCAGGTTACCATTGATCCCAAGGGAAGAGTTCATACCTGTTGCTGCGCCGTACCAGGTGCCTGGCATGTGATGGGGGTTACCCAGGGAGCAGGTCTTTCTTTGAAGTGGTTTAAGGATCAGTTCTGCGGTGATTATGTGAAGGAAGCTGAGAAAGAGAAGATTGATGTCTATGACATTATCAATAAAGAAGTTGCACAGGTGGAAGCCGGCAGTGGGCGGCTCTTATATCTCCCTTATCTGATGGGAGAGAGGACACCCCATCTTGATCCGGACTGCAGAGGCGTATTTTTCGGTCTTTCCGCCATACACACAAGAGCGAATATGCTGCGTGCCGTTATGGAGGGAGTTTCCTATTCCTTAAGCGACTGCAATGACATTTTAAAAGAGATGGGAATTGATGTGGAGCAGATGATGGCGTGCGGAGGCGGAGGTAAAAGTCCGGTATGGCGTCAGATGCTTGCAGATATGTATGAGTGCAGTGTAAAAACAGTGGCTCAGACAGAAGGACCAGCCTTAGGGGTGGCGATTCTTGCAGGAGTGGGCTGCGGCATATATGAGAGTGTGGAATCTGCCTGTGAAGCGCTGATCTGTGAAGACAAGTCAACGGAGCCTGATGCAGAAAAAGCAGAGATATATAAAAATTATCACCAGCTTTACAAGAAGCTTTATGAGGATTTAAAAGGCAGTTATAAGATACTGGCAGGTTTATAAATCACAGGTTTACCAACAGAAAGCAGGAGGACTAAAATATGCGTTTTTTTATTGATACGGCAAATGTGGAAGAAATCAGAATGGCAGATGAGATGGGAATTATATGCGGAGTAACCACCAATCCATCTCTGATCGCAAAGGAAGGACGTATTTTTAAAGAAGTAATCGGAGAAATTGCTTCTATCGTAGACGGTCCCATCAGTGGGGAAGTGAAAGCGACAACTACGGATGCAAAGGGCATGATTGAAGAAGGAAGGGATATTGCGGCAATCCATCCCAATATGGTAGTGAAGATTCCCATGACTCCGGAAGGTTTAAAGGCCGTTAAGGTTCTTCATTCCGAAGGAATCAAAACCAATGTTACTCTTGTATTTTCCTGCGCCCAGGCTCTACTTGCTGCAAGAGCAGGTGCTACTTATGTATCACCATTTTTAGGCCGTCTTGATGATATTTCCATGCCTGGAATTGATTTGATCAGTGATATTATGGAGATTTTTCAGATTCATGGAATTGAGACCGAGATTATCGCGGCCAGTGTGCGCAACCCCATTCATGTCATAGACTGTGCAAAGGCTGGAGCGGACATTGCTACAGTTCCTTATAAGGTACTTCTGCAGATGACCGGTCATCCGTTAACAGATCAGGGAATTGAGAAGTTTAAGAAGGATTATCTGGCAGTTTTCGGAGAATAAATGAAAAGAGAGGGATTATTATGGGCTTAGACATAAAACCAGTAACGGATCCGGCCTTTCGTGCTTATGGAAAGGTTGTAACGGGTTATGAAATTGGTGATCTTCTGGAGAAGATGGAGCATACTCCCCTTCCGGATGATGTGACATACGTTGCCTCCGTACAGGAACTGGAAGCACTTTCTGTCTGCAAAGAGATGGAGAAGAATTTATACGGACAGATGCCGATACAGGTTGGGTTTTGCAACGGTCACAATAAGAAATTAAATGCTGCGGAGTATCACAGGAATTCCGAGATTAACATTGCTGCCACTGATCTGGTGCTGATTCTTGGAAAACAGCAGGATATTACACCGGAATACACCTATGATTCAGGTAATATGGAAGCATTTCTTATTCCAAAGGGAACGGTAGTGGAGGTTTATGCGACTACGCTTCATTATGCACCCTGCCATACAGAGGAAGGCGGTTTCCGTTGTGTGGTAATTCTTCCCAAGGGAACCAATACTGATTTATCACCTCTTGATAAGACAGTAAACAAAGAGGATACGCTGTTGTTTGCAAAGAACAAATGGCTGATCGGACATGAAGAGGGCGGTCTTCCTAAAGAAGCCTATATTGGTATCACAGGAGAAAATCTTACTATTTAAAGAATGATAAAAAAGGATGGGCTTATAAGAAAGCCTTAAGATAACAGGAGGAGTCATAATATGAATAATATCCCGGAATTAAAAGTAGGTATCGTTGCAGTCAGCAGAGATTGTTTCCCGGAAACATTGTCTGTAAACAGAAGGAAAGCTCTGGTTGAAGCTTATGGAACAAAGTATGATGCAGCCAATATTTATGAGTGTCCAGTATGTATCGTAGAAAGCGAAATACATATGGTACAGGCATTGGAAGATGTTAAAAACGCAGGCTGTAATGCACTGGTTGTTTATCTTGGTAACTTTGGACCGGAGATTTCCGAAACCCTTCTTGCCAAGCATTTTGACGGACCGGTTATGTTTATTGCAGCTGCAGAGGAAAGCGGAGACAGTTTAACCCAGGGCAGAGGAGATGCTTACTGTGGAATGTTAAACGCAAGCTATAATTTAAAGCTGAGAAATATTAAAGCATATATCCCGGAATATCCGGTTGGAACTGCCGCAGAATGTGCAGATATGATAGAAGAATTCCTTCCAATCGCCAGATCTTTAGTAGGTCTTTCCAGCTTAAAGATCATCAGCTTTGGACCGCGCCCATTAAACTTCCTGGCTTGCAATGCTCCAATCAAGCAGCTTTATAATCTGGGCGTTGAGATTGAGGAAAACTCAGAACTTGATTTATTTGAAGCGTTTAATAAGCATGCAGGAGATCCCAGAATTCCTGATGTAGTAAAAGATATGGAAGCAGAATTAGGAGGGGGAAATAAAAAACCGGATATTCTTCCAAAGCTTGCTCAGTATGAGCTTACTTTATTAGACTGGGTAGAGCAGCACAGAGGATATCGTAAGTATGTTGCCATTGCCGGAAAATGCTGGCCTGCATTCCAGACTCAGTTTGGATTTGTTCCCTGCTATGTAAACAGCCGTTTAACCGGAATGGGGATTCCTGTATCCTGTGAAGTTGATATCTACGGAGCGCTCAGTGAGTTTATCGGCACCTGTGTGAGCTTAGATGCTGTAACCCTTCTTGATATTAACAATACGGTTCCGGATGATATGTATGAAGGCGATATCAAAGGAAAGCACAACTATACACACCAGGATACTTTTATGGGATTCCACTGCGGAAATACCTGCTCCAGAAAGCTTTCCTCATGCTCTATGAAATATCAGATGATTATGGCAAGAACCCTTCCAGAAGAGGTGACTCAGGGAACATTGGAGGGAGATATTCTTCCAGGAGATATCACATTCTTCCGTTTACAGAGCACTGCAGATAATATTCTTCGCGCTTATGTTGCCCAGGGTGAAGTACTTCCTGTAGCAACCCGCTCCTTCGGTTCCATTGGAATTTTTGCCATTCCAGAGATGGGAAGATTCTACCGCCATGTGCTGATCGAGAAGAATTATCCTCATCATGGTGCGGTTGCGTTCGGGCATTATGGTAAGGCTTTATTTGAAATATTTAAATACCTTGGTGTGGAAGAGATTGGATTTAACCAGCCTAAGGGAATGCTTTACAAGACTGAAAACCCGTTTTCTTTATAATCAGACGGAAAAGATTTTGTTATAATATAGTATAAAGAGGCAGGAGGAAAGCTATCCGTTTCGGATAGGACTTTCCTCCTGTTTTTGATTGTTATAGTGTCCTCTGTTATAGTACGGTCAAGGGTTGAGTTGAATTGAATCATTTTTTTTGAGTGCAAAAATGGGTCTTATAACATTATCTACACCGCATCCTCTCCAATGTATTACGTATTATGGAGGAACGTGACAGGGACGATTACATTCAAGCTCATTGATCAGGCGTCCTCTATGATGACGCACTAAAGAGGAGGGACAATAAAAACGACAATACAACGACTTTTAGGGCTTGCCCTGATACTTATCTCTTTTGCAGTGATTGCACTTGCATGGACTGGGACAACCCCGGAGGAGCGTGACGTGACAGTCATATTGATTACTTTGCCCCTGGGTATATACGCAATGGTTACAAGTTCGGAAGCATAAATTATACGCTCGCTGCTACTTCCCAGGTGGTATGACACCTTCAGGGGGCCTTAAGAATTACATCTATGAAACGGGTTTGTTTTTTCTTATTTATTTTGTCCGTTTTTCTAAAGAGATTGTTGCACTTGGATATATAAAATCTTTAAAACAACGGTTTCTAGATAAAAAATATATAATAAATAATCCAATCTTATATAGATTGCGTCACAAGACAAAAAAAAGTTTATTCTATTATTCGGACAGAATCTATTTGGTGCCATACATAATATAAAATGCAGTTGGAAAGTCCTCCGTTTTGGATAGAACTTACCTGCTATTTCTGTTTTTGGAGGATCAAAGCCCATAGTATCGAAATTCATTTAAGCAACATACATTATTAATAGGCGTATTTCTAAGGACGCCTTATTGATACGATTGGAGGATTCTATATGGCTAACAATGCTCTTCAGATAGAATTAAATGCAGCGATAAGCGTAGCTTCCGGTGCAAATGTACTTTTTGATACAATTGTTTATTTATCTGGCAATATCACTTACAATCCGGCTACGGGAATCATTACATTCCTTGAAGCTGGAAGATATGTGTTTGATTGGTGGCTGGCAACACAATCATCCCAATCAACAAATGGGACATCCTTTGCCTTAACCTCTTCTCAGGGAGATGTTTTAGAAGGAGCTTCTCCTATAAAAACGGGGGAGGTAGTAGGTGTTAGTATTATTGAAGTAGCCGTTGCCCCTGTTACGGTTTCTCTCGTGAATAACAGCAATGCTACCGTATTCTTTTCACAGATAGTTCCGTTAAAAGGTACCCTGGTAGTGGTTCAGGATGATTTAAGCGGAACTGGTCCAACGGGAGATACGGGCCCAACTGGAGCAACAGGTCCGACGGGAGCAACCGGCCCTACGGGGGATACTGGTCCGACTGGAGCAACAGGCCCGACAGGAGCAACAGGCCCGACAGGAGATACCGGCCCAACCGGAGATACGGGTCCGACAGGAGCGACAGGCCCGACAGGAGATACCGGCCCGACAGGAGATACCGGTCCAACCGGAGATACCGGCCCGACAGGTGACACAGGTCCGACAGGAGATACCGGTCCAACCGGAGATACCGGTACGACAGGAGATACTGGTCCAACGGGAGATACTGGACCGACAGGAGACACAGGCCCAACCGGAGATACCGGTCCGACAGGTGACACAGGCCCAACGGGAGATACCGGTCCTACAGGAGACACGGGCCCAACCGGAGATACCGGCCCAACCGGAGATACCGGTCCAACGGGAGCGACAGGCCCAACCGGAGATAACGGCCCGACAGGAGATACTGGTCCTACAGGCGACACAGGCCCAACGGGAGATACTGGTCCAACGGGAGATACTGGTCCAACGGGAGATACTGGTCCAACGGGAGATACTGGTCCGACAGGTGACACAGGCCCAACGGGAGATACCGGTCCAACGGGAGCGACAGGCCCAACGGGAGATACCGGCCCGACAGGAGATACTGGTCCAACAGGTGACACCGGCCCAACGGGAGATACCGGTCCAACCGGAGCCACCGGCCCAACCGGAGATACCGGTCCAACAGGAGATACTGGTCCAACGGGAGCCACCGGTCCAACGGGAGATACCGGCCCGACAGGAGATACCGGTCCAACGGGAGCCACCGGCCCAACCGGAGATACCGGTCCAACAGGAGATACCGGCCCGACGGGAGATACCGGTCCAACAGGAGATACCGGTCCTACAGGAGCCACCGGTCCAACGGGAGATACCGGCCCAACAGGAGATACCGGCCCAACAGGTCCAACAGGCCCGACGGGAGATACCGGCCCAACGGGAGATACTGGTCCAACAGGCCCGACGGGAGATACCGGCCCAAC